>JAWOID010000086.1:0-46952 GCA_046484865.1 Candidatus Krumholzibacteriia bacterium | reverse complement strand
AGCAGCCGCGTGCCGTCCGGTGCGAAGACCATCGCGTCGACGTTGGCTTTGGGCGCGTGTCCCATCCACACCGACCTTGGCGACTGGGGATCCTCCAGGTCGCACAGCACCACGCCGCCAGCGTGGTCGTTCGCTGCACGCGTACCACCGCCCCGGCCCGGCGGTCCTCGCGGGCGGCGCCGGCCGCGCCGAGCAATGCCAGCCCGGCCGTCGGCGCGGGGCGCCACTGCAACGAGCCGGCCCACCCGTGCCCGTCCCATCCCGGCAGACTCGCCGGGCGACGGCCGAGCGGCGGCGCCTCCGCGGCACGCGCGGCCGCCGTCTGGGCCTGCGCGCGCCAGGCGCCGCGAGTCAGCGTTCCGGACACGGCCGCGGCGCTCTGCCAGGCTGCGCTCGCCCCGGTTCGCCAGAGGCCCAGTTCCCCCGCCAGCGCGGCCCCGGCACTCCCGACCCTGCCTGCCGCCGACATCGCGGGCCGCCCGTCCTCGGAGCCGAACAGGATCTCCACCCGCCGGCCGATCTCGGGCGACCGTACGGAGTCGGGCGGGGTCCGCGTCGGCGCGCGACCCGGCCGCGTGGCGGCGACGAGTCTCGCCCAGTATGCCCGGCGCACCGGTGCGGATGCCGCCGGCGCGGTGGTCCCCGCCAGCAATTCCAGTCCCAGGCCGCCACGCGCTGTCGCCAGCCCGGCTCCCAGTCTCACGGCGCCGGTCCCCCGCGCCAGGCTCGGCCGCAGACCACGGGGGGCGCCGACCAGATCGGCTCCGGCGGACAGCACTGCGCGATCGGAGGGGCCCGCCGCCACGAGTCCGAGGCCGTGGGACAGCCCCAGACCGCCGACCAGAACGCGGCTGCCCGGGCGCGGGTCGGCACCGCTGCCGCCGGTCACGGTCATGTACCCCGTCCAGGTCCGGTCCACCCGGCGGCCGCCGCCGCGCAGCGCACCGCGCCAGGAACCTGATTCGGCGCGCATGACCGCCTGCGAGAGCAGCGATCGGTCGGGCCGGCTCTCCGCCAGCCAGCCCGCACGCCCTCGCAGCGGGATCCCTCGGCTCGTGGACGCGTCGTCTTCGAGGTCGTCGCCCGATTCCAGCAAGCCCAGGCGCCGGTAGTCCTCGGGAGAGATGTCCGCGCCCGCCGCCTCGAGCTGTTCCAGCAGATCCGCCGCCGCCACGGGGTCCACCCAGTCGCCGGCGAGTTCGGTCCCGGCGGCCGCCGGCAGAGCGCCGGCCGCAAGCGCCAGCGTGATGATGGCCGGCGCGACGACGGCCAGCGCAACGGCGGACGGTGCGACGACCGCCGGCCATGTTCCGGCCGGCTCCCGTCGACGCAGACGGCCCCTCACGAGGGCAGCTCCGGCACTCCCGCCACCAGGCCCCAACGATGGGTGACTCCCAGTGCGGGGTGCAGCACGTGACTGGTGCGCAGCATCAGGCGCGGACCGACACGCCACCCGGTGGTGACGCCGAGGCTCCCCGACGCCGGCTCGGCGCGCAGGCCGAGGGTCGCCGCGCCGACCGGCGCCAGCGCGACCTCCAGCTGGACCTGCGGTACGCCATCGCCGCGCCGGTCCACCGCCACCGCCACCGCGGCGAGCGGCCAGCCGGCCCGCAGCCGCAGGAGGCGGCGCAGGCCGCCGTGTCCATACCAGACCGGAGCCGGCAGCAGGGGAACGTCGACGTCGCAGGCTACCGCGCCGGCCAGGGGAACGGTCAAGCCGACCGCCGCCTCGAGCTGGCTCGCCGACCACCCTCCGGCGACCTCGAACGCCGCCCGGCCCAGGCGCAGGCGTGGTGACCACGGCGGCCCGCCCGCGACCGTCACCGCACAGCCGGTCTCGCGCAAGATGGTCGCACCGGAGTGCCGGGCCTCCAGCCTCACCCGCGCGCCGCCGAGCCGGAAGCCCGCCGCTGCGCTCGTCAGCGGCAACTCGGCGAGTCCGTGCAGCCGCCCGTGGGCGAGTTCGCACCAGGGTCCGGGCCGGTCCCTCCCTCCCAGCAATCGATGCAGGTCCGACGCGGGCATCAGCCAGCCGTCGGTCGCATCGCGCAGTCCGGCGGCCGTGGCAGCCGCAGGCCCGGAGGCTCCGGCGAGACCGGCGCAGATCGCGAGCAGCACCCGTGCGACGCGTGCCGTCACCGGTCCGTACCTCCGGCCAGGGCCACGAGCACCTTCTCGGCGCCCGACACCTGCCCGGCGGCGTCTCGCCGACGCAGGAGCACCACGTAGCCGCCCGGCGGCAGGACCCGGCCGCCGTCGTCGCGGCCGTCCCAGATGACGTGTCGCGGCCCCGAGCCCAGCAGATCGCCGCCGAGATCCCTCACGCAACCGCCCCAGAGATCGAACACCCGCAGGTCGAAGGCGCTCTCCGCCGGCGCGAGGACGAAGCGAAGGTGCAGCACGCCGCCTTCGCCGGACGTGCGCAGCAGCGGATTCGGGGCTGCGGTGAGGCTGCCGCCCGGATCGTCCTCTGGCGGCGCGACGCTGCCCGGGCATCCCGGCGTGCCTCCCGCGGGCGCGGTGCAGGGCGCCCAGGCCGCCGTCTCCGGAGCGCCCGGGGGAGCATACCGGCGCTCCAGGCTGCGGCCCGCCGGCGCCGCTCCGCGTCCGGGTTCCGCGCCGGGACCGATCGTGACGTGGTCGATCACGCCGAGGCTGTCCGCCAGCAGGAAGCGGTCGGCTCTGGCGCGATGGGCAGGAGCGGTGTTGTTGAGGGCGGGCCAGCCGGTCGGCCGCACGACGGGCGTGCGATCGCCGCCGTCGCAGCCGGCGCCGGCGTCCACGGGAAGGCTCCACCAGTACGCGGTCATGGCCGCCGGATCCTCGGCCAGCAACAGCCGCCCACCCTCGTCCAGGTGCGGGGCTCCCGGTAGCCCGAGCCACGCGCCGTCGTCGTCGCGCACCGACAGCCGCGCAGCGTCGACGCGGGTCTCCGCCTGGCACAGCAGTTCCACCCACTCCCCGCCCGAGCGGGGAGCGGCCATGACCTCCTCGATCCTGACCGCCGGCGCGCCGGCCAGGAAGTGGCCCAGCGGCAGGATCACTGCTCCCGCCGCCGCTTCGGGGGCGGGCCATTCCAGCCCTACCGAGCAGCGCCCGGCGTCGGGAGCGACGGTCGCGACGACCGTGACCGTCTCCCCTGGCGCCGCCGCCGGCAGCACCGCCGGGAACATCGCCTCGCCCCAGAGCAGACGGCCGGATGCGGCCGGCAGGGTCTCCAGCCCGGTGTTGACGACCTCGGCCGTCATCGCCACCGGCCGGCCGGGATGCGCCAGCGAGGGCGGCTCGCAATCCCAGCTCACCAGAGCGAGAGCGTGCCGGGGAAAGTTCCGCTCACCCGGCGTGGGCGCGGCCGCCACCAGGTCGGCGGCGTTGTCGCCGGTGTCGCGACCGTCCGGACGCCGCGCCAGCGCGAGGCCGGAAGCCGCCCCGACGGCGGGTCGGCCCTCGTAGAAGGACGGATTCGCGAGCGGTCCGTAGCCGACCAGGTCCAGGACGGCGCCGCCGCGGACGACGCGCAGGGCGTCCGGGCCGTTCTGCAGCGACAGGTTGGTCACAGCGTCCGGCGTGACGCCGGTCCAGCCCACGTCCGCCACCAGGAAGAACCCTCCGGGGGGCAGCGCGTCGCCCGGACCTCCTGCCCACTGCAGACGCCAGTCCGGCTCGTCATCCGCTCCGTTCGCGAACTCGAGGCGGACGCCGTCCAGCGAGACCGGCTCGGCGCCCGGGTTGTACAGTTCGACGAACTCGGCGCCGGCGTCAGGCCCGATCGGATCGTAGAGGATCTCGTTGAGCACCGGCTCGACGGCTGCCGGCTGGCCGAGGGCACAGGTCACGAGAGCGGCACCGTGCGTGACGGCCGCGGCGAGCACCGCCACGGTCGGACGCCTCCGCTGACGAACAGGCGCCACGCGCGCCGTTCCTTCCCGGGAGGAGGTCGAACGTCGAGGTCAGGGGAGGTCGGCGACGGCGATGATCAGGCCCCGATCAGTCGGCGACCATCAGAGCAGTCCGTACCGTCGCCGCAGGATCCACTCGGTGGCCAGCAGCACGGCGGCGGCCACGAGCAGCGGCCAGCCGGCCCAGAGGTCCCATCGCCGGCGCAGCCGGCGTTCCTCGCTCTCGAGTTCCAGCGCGGCGACCGCGTCCAGAAGGTCGGCGACGGCGCCGGCGGTCGAGGTGTCGTGATAGCGGCCGCCCGCGGCGGCCGCGAGTTGACGCAGGCGTCGGCGGTCCTGTCGCACCTGCGCGCGTTCCACGGAACTCCCGGTCACGACGAGCGGCTGCCAGTCCGCGGTCTCGTCGCCGCCCACGGCCACCGGGCGTACGTCATACCGACCCGGCGGCAACGGGGGCAGCAGCGCCGCGCTGATGCCGGCCAGACCGGGAACCGGCGCCAGCGAGTACCGGCGCGGCGGCGCCTCCGCCGGATCCCCTGTCGCGCTCTCGTCGTGTTCTCGCACCTCGACGGCGACCGGGCGTCCGAGCACCGGCTCGCCCCGGATGTCTCGCCACTGGGCCTCGATCCGGATCCGCTCCCCCTCCTGGAAGACATGCCGTCGTCCCACCAGGGCGAGTCCACCCTCCTCGCGTCCCGATGCCGTCCAGACCAGGAGGTTGCGGAGCAGTCGCCGCATGGGCTGCTCGCCGGCCGGGCCGGCCTCCCCCGGACGCTCCCAGAACGCCAGTTCCCAGAGACGCCGTCCGCCGAACCAGATCACGCGCCCTTCGCCCCGCGTGCCGACGATCAGCAGGGGCAGCTCCAGGTCGCCGGCATCTCGCTGTCGCGCGACCAGCAGCACCCGGTCGTCCGCGCCCGGCGCGGCAGGCAGCAGGACCTCCAGCGGCGGCAGGCCCGTGAGTCCGGCCGGACGGGCTCCCGGCCCCCCGGCTCCGCCATCGTCCGTCACGCCCGCGAGCACCGGGTGCCCGGGGGCGTCCCCCGGCACGCGGACCAGCCACTCGCCCGGCCGAGCCGGCAGGTCGCGGCCGGCGACGGGGAGCAGTTCCGCCAGCGCGGCCGGCAGACGTGCCGGTGCCGGCGCGCGGGAGAGGTCGAACGCCGGCGGCAGGACCCAGAGGCCCAGCCCCTCACGCACGGCCTCGGCGAGCACCGGCCAGTCGATCGGTCCGGTGCGCCCCTCCCAGCCGAGAAGGATCACACCCTCCCACCGGTGCCATCCGTCGGCATCCGCTGGCGGCGTCCAGACGGTGAGGCTGTCGGCAAGGAGCGGGCCAGCGGGTCCCGGATACACGACGTCCAGTTCGAGCCGGCGCTCGCGGGCGGCCGCCTGCGCGAGGAAACGAGCGTCCCATCCGGGCCGGTCGGCCAGCAGCAGCAACTGCGCCCGCTCCTTCCGGACGTTCACCGCGATGGTCGCCTCGTTGTTGGCAAGGTAACGCTCGTTGTCGATCGGCGAGACCACCAGACGATAGACGTGCAGGCCGGCTTCCCGGGGACGGAAGGCGAGTTCCAGGCGCGTCACCTCGCCCGCGGTCGCCCGGCTGGTCTCCGTTACCGGCTCCCCGTCCTCCAGCAGTTGCACGGTCAGCGGCAGGCTGTCCGCGCCGGCGGCGAAGCGCTGGCCCACCGCCAGTTCGATCACGACCTCGTCACCCTCGAAGGCGACGTCGGGATAGCGCAGGTCCCGCAGGACCCGATCCGGAGGCCCGACCGGATCACCCAGACCCACCAGGTGAAGCTCCGCACCCGCCGGGGCGGCAGCCGACACGGCAGCGTCGCTGACGGTCTCGTGCCCGTCGCTCAGCAGCAGCACGGCCCCCAGCGGCCTCCCGGCGAACCGCTGCGCCGCTTGGAAGAGAAGGCGGGTGAGGTCGGTCCCCACGGCCACCGGCTCACCCCCATCCGCGGGCAGGGGTCGCAGCGCATCGATACCGTTGCCCCGCAGCACCTCCACCCGCACCGGATCGTCGCGAGCGGCGAGAACCGCGGCTACCCTGCCCGCCACCGCCCCGGCGGCATCCCAGCGCGACGCCCGCGGCCCGTCCCGGTCGGTCGCCGCGTCGACGGCGTCGGCGATCTGCATGCTCGCGGAGTCGTCGACGATCACCGCCACCTCGGGCGGGACGAACTCGCTGCCCAGCCGCGAAAGCACCGGGCGCGCCACCGCCACCAGGAGCAACACCAGAGCCGCGCCGCGCAGTGCGGTCAGGAACCGACGCAGCCCCGGCGCCGGCGCCGGAACCGTGAGTCGATAGACACGGACGGCGAACAGCACGGCCGCCCCCGCCGCGAGCAGCAGGAGCGGCCATGCCCAGTCCGGCCATGCCCAGTCGATGCGGAGCACGGGCTAGGCACTCCCTCCCTTGCTCGCCCCGGCCCGGCGCTCGCGGACCGCCACCTGCGCAGCCGCGAGGCGGGCGATCGGGACGCGGAAGGGCGAGCAGGACACGTAGTCGAGACCCACGTGGTGGAAGAACGCGATCGAGCTGGGATCGCCGCCGTGCTCGCCGCAGATGCCCAGGTGCAGGTGGCTGCTGGCCTCGCGCCCCTTGCGCACGGCCATCTCCACCAGCTGACCCACGCCCGTCTGATCAAGCTGCTGGAAGGGATCGGACGGCAGGATGCCCCGGGCCACGTAGGTGGGCAGGAACACGCCGGCGTCGTCGCGGCTGTAGCCGAAGGTCATCTGCGTCAGGTCGTTGGTGCCGAAGCTGAAGAAGTCGGCGTGCTGCGCGATCTGGTCGGCGATGAGCGCCGCCCGCGGGATCTCGATCATGGTGCCCACCAGGTAGGCCACCGTCTCGCCCGTCTCCTCGAGCACCCGGTCGGCGATCCTCACGCACAGCTCGCGCATGTCCGCCATCTCCCGGACGGTGCCGGTGAGCGGAATCATGATCTCCGGGAGCACCCGCATGCCCTCGCGCTGCACCTCCACGGCAGCGCGCATGATCGCTTCCACCTGCACCTCGTAGATCTCGGGGTAGGTGAGTCCGAGGCGGCAACCGCGGTGGCCGAGCATGGGGTTCATCTCGTGGAGCTGATCCACCTTGCGCCGCAGGTCTTCCAGCGACAGGTCCATCAGTTCGGCCAGCGCCTTCTGCTCCTTCTCCTCCTGCGGCACGAACTCGTGCAGCGGCGGATCGAGCAGCCGTACCGTCACCGGCAGACCCTCCATGGCCCGGAAGATGCCCGCGAAATCCTCCTGCTGCAGGGGCAGGACCTGCTCGAGCGCTTGCCGCCGCGTGGCTTCGTCCTCGGCCAGGATCATGCGCCGCATCTTGATGATGCGGTCCTCGCCGAAGAACATGTGCTCGGTGCGGCACAGGCCGATCCCCTCGGCCCCGAAGTCGCGCGCCTGCTGCGCGTCGTGGGGCGTGTCGGCGTTGGTCCGCACGCGCAGGCGCCGTGCCGCATCGGCCCAGTCCATGACGGTCAGCAGATTCGGGTCGTCGAGCTGCGGCGGGACCAGCGGGGGCATGCCGTCGATCACGTTGCCGGTGCTGCCGTTGATGGTGATCGTGTCGCCGTCCCCGAACGTCCTGCCTCCGATCCGGCATTCCCGCTTCGCGACGTCCACGAACAGCTCGCCGCAGCCGGCCACGCACGGCTTGCCCATGCCGCGAGCCACCACGGCAGCGTGGCTGGTCATGCCGCCGCGGCTGGTGAGGATGCCCTGCGCCACGTTCATGCCGGCGATATCCTCGGGGCTCGTCTCGCGGCGCACGAGCACCACCTTCATGCCCTGCTCGGCGGCGGCCACCGCTTCCTCCGCGGTGAACTTGATCTGGCCCTGCGCAGCGCCGGGCGAGGCCGGCAGACCGCTGCCGAGCACCGTCACCTCGACCTCGGGGTCGATCCGGTCGTGCAGGAGCTGGTCCAGGTGGTCCGGCTCCACCAGCAGCAGCGCTTCCTCGGGGGTCACCAGACCCTCGGCGTGCATCTCGACCGCGATGCGGATGGCGGCCGTACCGGTGCGCTTGCCGCTGCGGGTCTGAAGCATCCAGAGCCGCCCCTCCTGGATGGTGAACTCGATGTCCAGCATGTTCTGGTAATGCGCCTCGAGCTTCTCACGGATGGCCTCGAGTTCGGCATAGGCCTCCGGCATGACCTCCTCCAGCGTGGGGAGCGTCAGGGCCGGGTGCCCCTTGGGCATGGTGTCGCGCCCGGCATTGTTCAGCTGATGCGGCGTGCGGATGCCCGCCACCACGTCCTCGCCCTGGGCGTTCACCAGGAACTCGCCGTAGAAGACGTTGTGGCCGGTCGACGGATCGCGGGTGAACGCCACGCCGGTGGCGCTGCTCTCGCCGAGGTTGCCGAAGACCATGGTCTGCACGTTGACCGCCGTTCCCCACTCCTCGGGGATGCGGTGGATGCGGCGGTACTCGCGCGCCCGCGGCACCTTCCAGCTCTCGAAGACGGCGCGCACGCCGCCCCAGAGCTGCTCCCACGGATCCTGCGGGAAAGGTCGCCCGACGTCGTCCTGGACGATCTGCTCGTAGGTGGCGACGAGCGCCTTCAGGTCCTCGGCCGTCAGCTCGGTGTCGAGCTCCACGCCGCGTTCGCGCTTGAGATCGTCGAGCGCGTCGATGAACTTCTCGTCGTCGGCGCCCATCACCACGTCGCCGTACATGTGGATGAGGCGACGATAGCTGTCGTAGGCGAAGCGCTCGTTGCCGGACCGTTCGGCCAGCCCCCGCACGCTCTCGTCGTTGAGCCCGAGGTTCAGGACGGTGTCCATCATGCCGGGCATCGAGACCCGCGCGCCCGACCTCACCGAGAAGAGCAGCGGATCGGCGGGATCGCCGAAGGTCTTGCCCATGATCTCCTCGACCCGGCGCATGGCGGCGCGCACGTCGTCCTGCAGCTCGGCGGAGAGTTCGTGGGTCTTCTGGTACTCGGCGCACACTTCGGTCGTGATGGTGAACCCGGGCGGCACGGGGATGCCGATGCGCGACATCTCCGCCAGACCGGCACCCTTGCCGCCGAGCAGTTCCTTCTGGTCCCCCAGACCCTCGGCCTCGCCGGCCCCGAAGAAGTAGACCCTCTTGTTCATGGCGCCTCCGTCCCTCTCTGATCCGCACCGGGGCTGATCCGTAACGGAGCCGGAACCCCAGGTTCCGGCCCCGCAGGTGGGGGCCGCGCGCGGGTGGCGCGGCCGCAGGTTTGCATCAACGATCCAAGTATAATCGGGAACGCCCGTGCTACAAGGCGGATCGACCGCCGGCGCGGCCTGCCGGGCAACCCCGGGCCGATATCCGGCGAAGCCCCGGGCGATCCGGCTGCCCCGTCGTGCGGTCCGCCGACGACGGCGGCGCCCCCGGGGGGACGCCGCGTCGAAAGATGTCTCGTGTGGCCCAGGCCGGCTCAGCGAATGATCACCAGCCGTCCCCAGAAATCGCCCCGCTCCGGCATCTCCACCTTCCAGATGTAGATGCCCGAGGCCAGCAGCTGATTGTCGGAGTTGCGGGCCCTCCAGTAGATGTTCGACTCCACCTGGCTCTCAGGGCCGACCTCCGCCACGATGTCGCCGGCCATGGTGAACACCAGCACGCGCGAATTCTGCGGCAGGTTGGCGAACACCACCTGGTCGCCTTCTCCGCCCGGGAACCCGGTCCCGCCCCGCAGGGGATTCGGGAATGCGTAGATCTCCGGTCCGTCCGGCGCCGGCTGGACCGGGAAGTTCACCTGGAACGCCTGGCGGTTGCCCTCGCCATCGAAGGGCGAATGAGGATCGCCTGCGAAGCGGGGTGAGAAGATCATGGGCTTCCTGAGCGCGGTCGGGGCCACGTCGGCCGTGTTGCCGTAGTCGAACGTGGTCACGGAGTAGTAGTAGTCGAAGGCGTTGTAGATGTCGTCGTCGTAGAACGAGATCTCGCCCGGCGTGCGGAAGTCGAAGCAGGCCGCGCGCCGCTCGCCGAAACAGTTCGGCAGCAGTGCGAAATCCTCGCCGCAGTAGCCCACGATGCAGGTCTCAGGGTTGGTCTTGTCGTATCGTCCGATCATCTGCATGTCGTCGGGGTTCTCCCGGAGCGACCGCCACACGATCCAGCCCTGGAAGTCCTGCGCCACCACCTTGAAGGTGGCCTGCGTTTCCAGAACCCCTTGCCCGACCGCCAGATCGAGGCCGAGGTCGAGATCGTCGTACTCGTCCGCAGTGCTGCCGGGCAGGATCGTGGAACTGATCGAGAAGCTCTCGCCGGCGCGGTAGATACCGCCGCCGTACGTGGCGTAGTAGAGGGCGCCGTCGGCGCCGGTCACCAGGTCCACCGCTTGACTGATGGCCGGCTGGCCCGGCAGCAGGCTCCAGTCGACCCCGGCGTTGGGGCTGTACAGGAGCCCGAGCGTGGAGGCCGCCGCCAGCAGATGGCCGGGCCGGCCGGGAACCGCCACCAGACCCGCGATCGGCACCGTCACCCAGCCCGAGTCCTCCAGCAGGTCGCCGGCGATGCGACTCCAGCTGGCGCCGCCGTCCCAGCTGCGGAAGAGGCCGCGCTGCGAGGTGCCCAGCACGTAGAGGTCGTCGCCGGTGCCAGGACCGCCGGCCGCGAACAGGAACGAGGCGGCGCTGTGGCGCCAGGCGCCGGGCTGTTCGGGATCCGGCACCGTCAATCCGCCGGTGAGGTTCTGCCAGCTCGCCCCCGCGTCCAGGGTGTGGTAGAGGCCGTGATCCCGCAGTCCCAGGACGACGTGGTTCATGTCCTGCCGTGCCTCGTGGATGCGCAGGACTTCGGGATAGGCAAGCGGAGATCCGGTCACGTCCAGGTTCTGCGGCAAGCGCAGCTGGCCGAACCGGGTGAAGTTCTGCCCGCCGTCCTCCGAGGCGAAGAGTCCGAACGCGCGCACGGCGACGTAGAGCCGGCTGGCGGTCCAGTGGAGGGCGGTGATCCTGAACTCGGACGGCTGGATCGCCGCCGGTTCCAGTTCGCTCCTGAGCTGGCGGAACGTGGCGCCGCCGTCGGTGGTGACGAACAGGCCGTCCGACCTCGTGCCCACGGCGAAACGGTCCGTCGAACCCGGCGCGTACGCCACCGCCGTGATGCCGCGGGTGTCCGTGAAGATGTCGGCCGCGATGCGCTGGTACGGGCCGTCGTTTTCCGCCAGGTAGAGCCCGCGATAGAGGCTCGTGTTGGTCTCGCCGCCGGAGAGTGCCACCAGACGGTTGCGAGCGCCGCCCGCAGTCGACACGTCCATGGCAACGACGTTGGTGTACGGCAGGTAGTTGGGCAAACCGCCGTTCCGCTGCTCCCAGGTATCCGAGGCCGGATCCCAGCGCCACACGCCGCCGCTGTTGCTGAGGTTGATCTCGCCGACGATTGTCCCCGTACGGGAGACGAAGGCGTTGCTCCAGCGCACGGGCAAGCGGTTCTGGGTCCGCGAACCGACCTCGCCGTCGGCCAGGACCTCGAATGCGAGCACCCGGTCGACATCGTCGGCGTATTCGCCGCTGAGCGTCAACGGCGCCCCGAAGCCCGTGGTGTCCTTGAGCACCGCGCAGGCGGAAACGGAGTCGTCGAGATCGTCCCAGCGCACGAGGGCGCCCACCCGGCCCCCGGCCCGGACGGTATCGGTCAGGACGAGAGAGACCGTGATCTCGGGCGGGGTCGCCAGACGCAGGGAATCGGCACCGCAATTCCAGGTCTGAGCCGCCGTGCCACCGGCTGCCACTCCGGCGGCTGCCAGCGCCAGGGCCGCGATGATCAGGCGCCCACGGTGGGCTCCGCTTCTCATGCTCTCTGCCTTCCTGTGGTGATGCATGCGGTCCGGAGCGGGCCCGGCGCGCACCGGGCCCGCTCCGGCGACGTCACGGGCGCATGGTCAGGCCGAAGTGCTCTCCGAGCACCCACCGCACCGTCTGGGTCATCTGGTTCCAGTCGAATCGGTAGGCGTCGAATCCCCAGACCACGTCCTGCTTGCGACCGGGCTTGTTCGTGACCGTCTTGTTGGTCATGAATCCGACGACGACGCCGTTGGTGAGCGCTCCGCTCAGGTCCTGCTTCAGGCCCATCGGGCCGCACACGCCGCTCGCCAACAGTTCGTCGCGCGAGTAGGTGTCCGTGATGAAGTCGGGCTGCCCGAGTTCGGCCGTGGTGGCGCGGAACCAGTCGTACCGCGCGATCGCCCGGAACATGGGCTCGACGCAATCGGTCGTGACGCCGTCCACCTGACACTGCTGCGGCATCATCGTGATGGGACGATTGCCCACGCCCACGTCGTCATAGAACTCGTCCGACCCCCACAGGTAGGGCGTCTGGAGCTGGGTCACCGGGGTCCCGGCGGGATCATCGAAGATGTTGCTCCGGGTGACCTGCCAGTCGATCAGCGGCTCGGTGTGGATCGTGTCGGGAATCGCGCCTCCGCCCGGCGTGTACAGCCCCGCGAAGTCCTCGTCGAGCACGAGCGCCTTCAAAGCCGCGCAGTTGCCCGATCGATCCTGGTCACCGTTGAACGGCCGCGCGTAGATGTTGTACCGGGGACTCATCTGGTCGATCGCCGCCAAACCGATCACGCGCGCCGGGAACCGGTCGGGACCCAGGCGCAGCATCGTGCCGTCCGGCAGTTCCACCTCCGGCCAGCCCACCCAGTACATCTCGTTGTTGAGCGTGTATCGTTCCTCGTACGACTGGAAGACGATGGGCACCATGAAGTTGGAACTGGACAGGAACTGGTTCATGACCCGGCTGCCGGTGAGCAGCACGTTGCCGACCTTGTCCAAATAACTGCCGAGCCAGATGAACTTGTCCACCACACCGGGCAGCGTTCCGGCGGGCCTGAACGCGTTGTTGATCGTGTTGTTGGTGTTCGTCGTGTACTTGGCAGTCCACAGCAGCACCCGGTACCTCACGGCGGTGCGGTACTCGAGGATGAGGTCCTCGCTGTCGAGGATGTCGCGGCTCGGGATGAATGCGTCGACTCCGCCGGGCCCGGTGAGCAGATCCTCCCAGAAAGCGTCGCGGTGCTCGTCGTTGTCGTACTTGATCCGGCGGTCTCGCGACGGCCAGGCCTGGCTGTTCCGGTCGGACGCGTCGTCCACCAGCAGCAGCGGATACTGGTTGGCCCGGTCCGGCACCGGCACCACGTTGAGCACCACCGTGTAGAGCGTCACCTGGGACGAGTCGTCGACGACGCGGATGGTCAGCGTGTGCGTACCCGACGTGAAGATCTGGGTCGGCGCCCGCCGGTGCTGCGGCGACAGGCCCGGGGCGATGGCCCAGCCGAGATCGTTCTCGTCGTCCGGGTCGACCACGTCCCACCCGTAACGGTACGAGATCACCTCGCCGGCGTATTCGGCGGCCGAGGCGTTCCAGCTGAAGTTCATCGGCTGCCCGGCGGCCACGTCGTAGCTGTCGGTGGCCTCGGTCCCGATGGCCTCCTCGGGGGTGGGCATCAAGTATGGCTCGAAGACCCGCACCTTCGGCGTCTTCGTCAACGAGATGCGGAAGTTCGCCACCTGGGTGCCGTAGCCACGGCCGACGCTGACGGCTCCCGCCGTGTCGCGGGCCTGGACGGCGAACAGGTAGTAGATCGGCGTCCGGTTCTCACCTTCGCCCTCGAACTGGGGCAGGATGCCGAGGTTCACGCGGCGCTTCGAGGCGTCGGCATCGTAGGTTATCCAGGGACCCCACAGCGAGTCGCTGAAGCTCACGAGCGTCTCCACGTTTTCGCGGAAGTCCACCGGCGTGGAGACATAGCCCAGTCCTTCCACGTAGGCGGGCTTCACCATGTAACGCACCTGCGTCGGCATGTTGAGACTGTAATCGGGGTCCTCGCCGATCCAGCCGAACGTGGGCGCCGGCGGTGCTGCGCCCGCGTAGGTACCGCCCGCGTACGTGCCAGGCACGTCGATGCGGATGGTGGGCAGGATCGTGGTGGCGGTGAAGCTGACGTACGCGGGCGTGGGATCGACGTCCCCGTCATCGTCCACCGCCCGCACCCAGAAGCTGTGCGACTGGAAACTGCGGGCGTTGTTCGCGGGATCCGAGGGAAAACCGGCGATATCCGCGCTCACGAAGAACACCGAATCGGTGGCCGTGGTGAACAACCAGGGATTGAGCGTGTCCCCGGTGGCCGGGTCGAACGTCAGGGTGTCCTGGATGCTGATGCCGTCGGTCCCGTTGTCGCTGATGCGCCACTGGTACCCGACGACCTGGCCGTCCGGATCGCTCCCGGTCCAGAAGAAGCGCACGACGAACCCCGCGTCGATGATGGACGGCGGCTGTGCGGTGACGCGAGTGTCGGGACGCGAGTTGGGAACAGGCGCCCCGTCGAGTTCGGTCGACGGCGAGCAGCCGGCCACGAGGGCGGCGAACGCGGTGAGCCCCAGCGCCAGCGCCAGGACGATGCTTCTCGTCATCTCTGCCATCTCCTTGGATCTCACTCGAATCGACCAACAGCCGACCCGGGGGGCGGTCCGCCGAAGAACGCCGGCTCGTCGGGGTGCCACTTGACGCCGATGCGGAAGTGCTTCGCCACGCCCTCGCTGTTGGCGCGGAAGTCCTCGAGCAACAGCTCGCCGAGCACGAACGGCGCCGCCTCGCCGGGGTTGCAGTTGCGCCCCGGATTGTAGCGCTCGGGAATGCGGGTGCCTTGATAGTAGTAGTACTTGCCCGCCGTGTTCCGCTGCTGGCAGTTGCCCTGGTCGGTAGCGAGCGCCCGCACCTTCGCCTCGCCCAGCTGGAGGGTCGCGAGATTCCAGATCTTCACCCTGGTCTCGTGATCAAGGCTCTGATTGCCCAGCAGCTCGATCCACCATGTCTCCGGACCCTGGTAGAGCAGCGTCTGCGGCACGTAGACATCGACCGTGATGTACCAGATGCCGGTGCTGTCGATGTAGATCCGGTTGTTCGGCAGCGTACCGAACTCGTTGGTCCAGCTGCCGATGCCGAAGTTGTCGATCCCCGTCGGCTCGTCCGGCGTGTCGAAAGCGCCTTGCTCGCCGTCCCTGATCTGGTTGATCAGATCGCGCTCGTAGTCCACCTGGTACGTCCAGGCCATGACGCGCTGACGGAGGTCCGGCGGATACTCGTTCTCCGCCTCGGTGGACCTGCCGTGGAGCGCGATCCGGTAGGTGAATCGCCACGCGGAGACCTGGAACCAGTCGATGCCGGGCGGTTGTTCGAACGTCACCTCGTCCGAGGTCGGGTTCACCCAGATCGGCGCGGGCCCCGCCTGCACCAGGTCGCCCGCCACGCCCAGGCCCGGCGTCCTCGCCAGCAAGGTCGTGGTGTCGGCGAAGCACGCCTGGATCTCGCAAGGATCTTCGTAGGTGACCTCCGTCTGGCCCTCCCAGCCGAGACCCAGGATCTCCACGCACTGCACGCAGGGCGGGAAATTCGCGCTGAACTGGAACGAGTCGCGGGTGTTGTCGCGCCGGCCGTGCTCGTCCACGCCACGCAGGGTGACCGTGTAATCGAACGGTCCCACCGAGATGCCGATCGTGTCGGTCGCCCACCCGTCCGGCTCGTTCGGGGTCCAGGCCAGCGTGCGGTGGGTATCGCTGAAGGTCGAGGAGAACGTGTACTCGTTGCTGCCCTGGTAGAAGCCCCGCGCCGTGAAGGCACCCTGGAACGTCACCCCGTAATCGGGATCGTCCCGCAGATCGCGCGGGTCGTCCCGCCCGGCGGCCTTGAACACGACGTAGGCGCGGTCAGGCACGCGGTCGCCGCGATTGAACGGCTGCGCCAGGCCGGCGTTCGGCCCGTGGAAGACCACGAAGTAGGGATAGGTGTTCGTGTCGGACTGCGCGTAGAACGGGTCCTTCCCGACGATCATCTCCGTCTGGGGTTCGAAGTTCACGTCGAGCTCGAAGAGCTGCTTGAATGCGGGCACCTGCACGCCGGCCACGTCGATGGTGTTCACGTACAATCTGAGCTTGTCCTTCATCCGCAGGCGGAACGGGTTGCTGCTGTTCCGGACGTCGTTCTCGAAGACGAGCTGATTGGTCCCGCCGAAGTAGCTGAAGCTGTCTCCGGTCGCCTCGTTGAGCTCCCGCGGCCGCCAGACGTCGCCGAACGCGCCGGGGATGCGCCACTGGAAGCCGTAGAGTCCGTCCGTGCGCGGAGGCACGGTGTCGCGCTGCGCCAGCAGCTCGGGCGAGTAGCCCATGAGGTTCGGCGTGGTGCCCTCCCAGCGCAGGACCATCGGCGTGCCGTACGCCAGCGTGTCCCTTCCGGTGACCGTCGGGGCGAAGGTGGTCTCGCCGTTGGCGATAGTGCCGCGGAAGAAGGTGATCTGGGGATTTCCCAGCGCGTTGCTGATGAAGTGCAGCCGCGCCGGTGTGCGGTCGAAGGCGCCGCGGTCGTCCACCGCCACCATGTGCAGCGTGAGATTCCGGGAGAGGTTCGCCCCGTCATTGAGACGGAAGTCGAAGATCGTGTCGGTGCGGGTGGTCCACTGCCCGATGTCCAGCGTGCTGATGTTCACCGCGGGGTTGAAGAGCTGGTCCTCTTCGTCCTCGTCGGTGGAGTTGTCCTGGAACCAGCCCGAACCCGCGCGCGCGGTGTCGGTGAGCGCCCAGACGTAGCGCTCGACGAAGCCGTCGGCGTCGGAGCCGTACCAGTAGACGTGGAAGTGGTAGTACCCCCCCGTGGTCTCCGCCGGCGCTCCGACGATGTAGGTCTCGGGGGGCTTGTTGACGATGACCGCTTCCGGTTCGAAGGCGCGGCAGCCGAAGAGGCCGGTGAGCGCGATCGCGAAGAGGAAGAGAGTCGTGAGAGCGTTGCGGTGGCTCCACATGCGGCCTGAACTCCTGACCAAACGGGTCGATTCTCCCTGGATTCGCGGCCGTCTCGGTGGGCAAAACGGCCGTCCAGAGGGGCTGATCGGGGTTCCGCCAGCCCGGACGTCCTCTGTGACGCGTGTGAAATATAGGGATCGGCCCGGAGTGGGTCAACCGCCGTATTCCCCTGCAGGTTCCACGAAGGAAGCGGCCCGACATAGGCGGGGCGGCCCCCTCGCGGAGGCCGCCCCTGATGGCCTTGATCCCGGAAGCTGGTTACTTCACGAGAGCCATCTTGTTGATGCGGGTCTGGCCGTTGGAGCGCACCTCGTAGAAGTACACACCGGACGCGACCTTGCCGCCCTGATCGTTGTCGCCTTCCCACACGATCTTGTGGGCATCGGCGGCCATCTGAACGTCGTTCAGCAGCGTGCGAACGAGTTCACCCTTCACGTTGTAGATCTTCATGCTCACGGCGCCCGCGCGCGGCAGCGTGAACTCGATCGTCGTGTTCGGGTTGAAGGGGTTCGGGTAGTTCCGGGTCGTCAGCACCTGAGCCGAGGGCACGCCCACGGCCGGGCCACCGAGTTCACCGAAGTACACGAGCACGTCGCCCAGCAGCTTCGTGCGGGCCGCCCTCGGCGAGTACGGGTGGGTCCCGTCCGGCGTCATGACGTACCGCAGGTCGTACGGCAGGTAGACGTACTTGTTGTTGTAGGTGGCGTCCGCACGATACGTGGCCGCGGAGTACGCGTAGCCGCCGGGGGTACCGGAAGCATTGGCGAACACGGCCCCGGTCTGCGTCGCGCCGATGGGAACCACACCATCGAAGGAGTTGATGCCCGGGCAGCCACCGTCGGCGATCCAGCCGCCGGCCAGATCAGTGGAGAACGGGCTGCCGGCAACCGGCAGGACGAGCGGAGTGATCTGGTTGCCGATCGCGCTCTGGACGCTCTTCACCTGGAAGTCCACCCCGACGAAGTTCGCCAGGAAGCTGGGAACCCGGTAATCGAGGTCGTAGGCCAGGTCGTCACCGGTGTAGAACGCGTTCTTGTTGCCGGTCTCGAACCAGGCCGTCAGCAGAGCGGCGTCGTCCGGCTTGTCGCCGTTCGGGTTGTGGTAGTGCGGCGTGATGGTGTAGCTGCTCAGGTTGCCGCTGGTGTAGAGCAGCGTGGTGTAGCCGCTCAGCAGCGACGGAGTGGCCGTGCCACCGAGGCCGTTGCCCACGCCCGAGGACGGGCCGTTGGTGTAGTACGTGTCGTAGTGCACGCCCTCGACGTAACCGTTGTTGAGCAGAGCGTTGTGCCACTCCTGCTCGCCGCCACGGTTCGCGAAGTCGTTCCAGAACAGGATCTTCGGCTGCACGTAGGTGCCGGGCACGCTCGGATTCTCCGTGACGGTCGGCAGGATCCGAACCACGAAGCTCGAGTTGTACGCCAGCGGGTGCGAGAAGTCACCGAAGCCGTCGATGTCGGCAGGAAGCGTGCTCAGGCCGAAGTCCGAGCCGCCGACGACATCCTCGGACCAGATGTAGTAGTGGAGCACGTCGCCCGGGAAGAAGTGGCCGGTGTCCGGGAGGTCGAAGAACCAGCGGTCCTGCACCGGGAAGCCCAGGCTCGACCGGATGGTATCGGCCAGGACATAGCCGCTGATGACGCCGTTGACATCCGGCGTGCCCATATCCGTGCCACGCACCCCGTTGTACAGCGAGTTGGTCTTCAGGGCGTAGTACAGACGCGGGTTGCCGGTCAGCTGCGAGCCGGTCCGGACCGGGGCGATGGTCATGACGATCGAGTCGCCATAATCCCACGTCAGGGAGTCCCCACTGATGTCGCGAGCCATGTCCATGCGGGCATGGTTGACGCCCAGGTTCCCGTAGTCGATCGATCCGCGCTCCGGGAACGTGTCCTGGAAGAGGTCGATCTCACGGGCCGAGATGCCGGGGCCGGGGAACTGGAAGGCCGCGAACACGGCATTGTCGAAGTAAGGCGCCGGGGTACCGTCGTTACCGTACCAGCCCCAGGCGTAGCCGAGCTCGTACACGCCCAGCATCATCTGGACGTGGGTACGGCCGGGTTCGAGCAGATCGGTGACCACGTCCTCGAAGAACGCGTAGTCCGGGCCGCCGTAGTACACGAAGTTACGGTCCTGGAAGGCCGCAGCCTCGATGTCCGCGGGGTTGCCGGTCGCCACCGAGCGCACGCCCCAGATGTAGAAGATGCCCGGCCACACGCTGCCCGCGCCGAGTTCCTCGTGACGATACACCAGGTAGCGGATCAAGCCGCCGTCGTACGTGCCGGTCGGCCACGTGAGGATGGGCGAGTAGATCCAGTTGTGGAGGTGGTAGTCGGGTCCGGCCAGACCACCCGTGTTGTTCACGATGTAGCCGTCGGGGCCGTAGCACCAGCTGATGCACGGGGTGCCGCCGGTACCGGGAACGACGATGCCGTCGTCGATGAACGCCACCTGCTGGCTGTAGTTGAAGTTGCAGGGGTCGTTGTCCTCGAGGTCGACGAACAGCTGGGCGAAGTTGCCCACGCCCGGAGGCAGGACCGTCGTCCAGTTGCCCAGAGTGGCCTTGCTGCTCTGGAAGTCGTCGAAGGCTACCTGCACGCCGTCGAAGGTGATCCTCAGATCGTCGATCTGAGCGGCACCGTCGGTCGGGTTCAGGCAGTCCTCATCCGACCAGGCGCCGTCCGAGGAGAAGGCCCAGCGCAGGTGGATCTGATTGTTGGTCGGCCCGACGTAGTCGGACGGGCTGACGCTGAACGTGAAGCTCTCGAACAGGTTCGGGGTGGCGATGTTGTTGCCGTCATAGATCATGACGGCGTCCATGCCCGTCGAGCGCTCGACCTGGAATTCCAGGAAGTCGTAGCCCGCTTCGGTGTTGTAGTTGATGTAGAACTCCACGCCGACCGTGGTGGACGCGCCGGCGGTGGGAGCCGTGCCGTACCAGTCCATCCAGTCGAGCCAGCTGTTGCCGTAGCCGCCCTCGGGCTCGCCCGCGCCGCACGGCGGCAGGGTCTCGTCACCGACGTAGGCCACGAGGTTGGTGGCGCTGGGGTTGGCACCGGTCACGTCGCCCTTGTAGTCGCTGACGTGCCAGTGGGATTCGGTGATCTGCGTGATGTCGCGCGAGGTCCAGCCGTTCCAGCCGGTCTCGAACCGACCCAGCTGGCTGCCCGGGCCCATCATGTACACGGTGTCCGGAGCCTGCTTGCTGAACTCCGAACTGCCGCCCGTGATCACACCGTAACCACCGAGGTTCAGGTGCCGGCGGGCGTCGTCCGCAGCCATCGCGCTGGTCGCGACCAGCAAGGCCAGCATCAGGACGCTAATAGTGAAAACTCGCTTCATGCTTTTCCCCCCATCGTTGACCCTAGTCAACATGGTCAGGCGAACGTTCACTGCGGTGCGGGGCAGGGTCCCCGCGAGCCGCACTGAGACACTAGACATCGAGTCGGACAAGACCTTCAACCGCTGTCCTCTCACGCAGATCGTCTCTGCGCGCGGTTGACGACCTCCTTCCTCGTTGCGAGCCCCAGGTGACGAAGGAACCAGGCGTCAAGTGACTTACCGAACTCTGTGAGTGGAAGCGGAAGACAGCGCACCTCATTGGGTTGGTTGGTCTTGCCCATGAGTCGCACGGATTACCTTACCCGATGTGGAGAGGTCCGTCAATAGTCCGTTTCAAAAAAATAGCGGCCAAATATCACCTGCAGATCCCGATATCGCGTGGTCCCCGCCGTTCGCCCGCCGGATCGGCTCAATCCGCGGGCGCGACGGCCACGAAATCGGCGAAGGAGGCGAACAGGGCGTGAATCTCGCGGAGGAAGGCATGGCGGAGGCGGCGCAGTCGCGGCTCCTCGACGTTGACGCGAACCTGGTCGAAGAAGGCGTCGATCGCGGGGCCGAAGCCGGCCAGGAGCCGAAAGACCGCCTCGTAGTCGCGCTGCGCCGCGGCCACGCGGAGTGCCGGAGTATCCATGGCCACGCGGTCGCGCAGCGCCGTCTCCGCCGGTTCCACCAGGTCCCCGAAGCTCTCGCCGCCGGCCCCGCGTCCTCCCTCTTCCCAGCGCTGGCGCGACGCCGGCCGTTCCCCTGCCGGCAGCACGTCGCCCTGGAGGATGTTGCGGCAACGCTTGAATCCGGTGGCCAGCCGCTGGAAGTCCTTCTGGTCGCGGAACCCTGACAGGGCGCGCGCCCAGGCCAGTGCGTCGTACGGGTCCTGCCCGTGGGCGGGCAGCACCGCGCGCACGACGTCCGGGTCCATCCCCTGCGCGTCCACCAGGTACCCCTCGAGCCGCGTGCGCACGAACTCCAGCAAATCGCCTCGCACCGCCTGCGGATCGCCGTCCACCTGCTCGGCGTGGGCCGCCAGCGCCCGTTCCAGCAGGGAGTCCAGGTCCAGGCGAGCGCCCCGGTCCACGAGGATGCGCACCACCGCCAGGGCATGTCGCCGCAGCGCATACGGGTCCTTGGCGCCGGTGGGGCAGAATCCCGCGAGCCAGCACCCCGCCAGCGTGTCCAGACGGTCGGCGACCGAGAGCGTGGCGCTCACCGGATCGGGCGGGAGAGAATCCGCGGCGCCGCGCGGGCGGTAGTGGTCCTCGATGGCCCGGCAGACCACCGGGTCCTCCCCGGCGGCCTCAGCGTACCGCGCGCCGATGATCCCCTCGAGCCTGGTGAACTCCTTGCCGTCCTTGATCATCTCCGTGACCAGGTCGAACTTCGCCAGCCGCGCGGCGCGATCGAGTTGCGGGGGCGGAGCTTCTCCTGTGCCCAGCCCCGTCTCCCAGACGGAGCGCACCAGGGCGGCCACCCGGCGACCTTTGTCCCCCACGCTGCCGAACCCCTCCAGCCAGGTGACGCTGTCGAGGGCGGCGGCGTGCTGCTCGGGGGAGCGTCGCTGATCGAACCGCCAGTAGAAGAGCGCATCCGAGAGCCGGGCGCGCAGCACGCGTTCGTTGCCCGCGACCACGTTCTCCAGGTGCTCGGCGGCGCCGTCGCGGACGGAGAGGAACCGCGGCAGGAGGCCGCCGCCGTCGGCACGGTCCACGGCGAAGTAGCGCTGGTGCGCCTTCAGGGCCGTGACGATCACCTCCGGCGGCACCTCGAAGAAGTGCTCCTCGAAGCTCCCGGCGAACACGGTCGGATGCTCGCAGAGGTGGACCACCTCGCTCAGCAGCTCGTCGTCTTCGCGCCAGACGCCACCCAGGGCGGCGGCCGTCCGCGTCATCCCGTCACGGATGACGAGCTCGCGCCGCGCCGGATCGACCACCACGCCCAGGTCCGCCAGCAAGCCCTCGTAGGTGTCGGGTGCGGCCACCTCCGCGTGCGCATCCCCGCTGAGCGTGCGGTGGCCGCGCGTGACGCGGCCGCTCGACGTGGCGCCCAGGGTGAACGGGATCACCTCGGTGCCGAGCAGGGCGACCAGCCACTGCAACGGGCGGGCGTACTCGATCTCGAGTTCGCCCCAGCGCATGACCTTGCGGAAGGGGATCGACAGGATCAGCCCCGGCAGGCGCTCGGCCAGCACCGTAACGGCCGGCTGTCCGGACTCCACGCGGCGGGCCAGCAGGTGCTGCCCGCGGGCATCTTCGCCGCGCTCGCAGGCGTCGAGGTCCACCCCCGCCTTGCGGGCGAAGCCGAGGGCCGCCTGGGTGGGCCGGCCCTCGCCGTCGTAGGCCACGGACAGCGGCGGACCCTTGATCTCGAGTTCCCGGTCGGGCTGGCGCAGGGCCACGGCGTCCACCAGCAGAGCCAGCCGCCGCGGCGTCGCCAGCGTGCGGAGCGCGCCGTGGGCCAGATGCAAGTCGTCGAGCAGCGCGGCGGCGCGCGCCTCCAGTTCGCGGCGGGATTCCGGAATGAAGCGGGCCGGAATCTCCTCGCTGCCGATCTCCAGCAGGAGAGGCAGCCGCTCGGCGGCCTTCACGGGGTCGCCGGCGGCGGTGCTCGGACGGCGGCCGGACTCGGTGGTCATGCGGACTCCTCGGCGGGACGATCGGCTCCGGCCAGCAGCGGAAAGCCGAGTTCCTCACGGCTCTTGACGTAGGCGAGCGCGGCGCGCCGGGCCAGATTGCGCACGCGGGCGATGTAGCCGGTGCGCTCGGTCACGGAGATGGCGCCGCGCGCTTCCAGCACGTTGAAGACATGGCTGCACTTGATGACGGCGTCGTATCCCGGATACACGAGCCCCGCCTCCAGCAGCCGCCCCGCCTCCCGCTCGCGATCCTCGAAGTGCCGGCGGTACATCTCGACGTCGGCGTGCTCGAAGTTGAAGGCCGAGTACTCGCGCTCGAACTGGCCCATGACCTCGCCCCAGGTCAGCCCGCCGCCCCAGCGCAGGTCCTTCACGTGGTCCACGCGCTGCAGGAACATGGCGATGCGCAGCAGACCGTAGGTCAGCTCCACCGCCACCGGATGGCAGCGCACGCCCCCCACCTGCTGGAAGTAGGTGAACTGGGAGATCTCCATGCCGTCGAGCCAGACCTCCCAGCCCAGTCCGGCGGCCCCCAGCGTGGGCGACTCCCAGTCGTCCTCGACGAACCGGATGTCGTGCTCCTCCTGGGCGATCCCGATCGCCCGCAGCGACGCCAGGTACAGTTCCTGGCTGTCGGGCGGATTGGGCTTGAGGATCACCTGGTACTGGAGGAACTGGTGCACCCGGTTGGGATTCTCGAGATACCGCCCGTCCTTCGGCCGCTTGCTGGGCTCCACGTAGGCGACCCGCCACGGCTCCGGCCCCAGGGCGCGCAGGAACGTGCTGGGATTGAACGTCCCCGCTCCCACCTCCGAGTTGTAGGGCTGCACGACGACGCAGCCGCGCTCGCTCCAGAACCGCTGCAGGCGGGCGATCATGTCCTGGTAGTCCATGCTCATGTCGTGGTCCATGCTCATGTCACTGTTCCCCGTCCCCTCCGTCGTGGTCCTCGGTCCGGCCCGGCCGGCGCAGGAGTTCCAGCGCCGCGGGCAGACGGTAGCCGGGCAGATGGTAGCCCATGAACCGGTGCAGCAGGATACCGACCTCCCGCCGCTCGGCTGCGGACAGGATCGTGCCGGGCCAGTCCGAGGGAGGCATCTCGCCCAGCGCGCGCAGGAGCATCGCCGCGCCGTCCGTCATCGCGCGGGCGTCGGCAGCACCACCGCAACGGGCGCAGATCACGCCGCCCTGGGCCGGGCTGAACCAGGGCGGCTCGGCCGGTCCGGCCGCGGTCCGGCCGCAGGAGGTGCACGAGTCCGTCTCCGGCGCCAGCCCCAGCCGATCCAGCAGCCTCAGCTCGAATGCGTAGAACCGGGCCGGCTCGCTGCCGCGGGGGGCAGACGATAATACCGTCAGGAAACTCTGGCAAAGCCCGAAGAGCTCGGCGCCCGAGCGGCGGCCGTCGTCTGATGCGGCAGCCGTGTCGCGACAGCGGTCCACCAGCTCGAGTGCGGACAGCAGGTAGGCGTGCGTCTCCAGGTCGGCCGCCGCCAGGGGATCGCGGATCAGCGACCCGCCGCGGAGATACTGCAGGTCGCGCCGCGGCGACAGGCTGAACTCCGCGTGGACGAGGCGACCCGGCTGGACCAGCGGCCTCAGCGCCGAGCGTGTCCTGCGTGCCCCCTTGGCGATCACCTTCACGAAACCGTGATCGGCGGTCAGCAGGGACGCCACCAGGCTGGTCTCTCCCGTCGGCCACGTCCGCAGCACCACGGCCTCGCTGGCGGCAGCCGGGCCGGGCAGGACGCTCACGGCTGCAGGGAACCCAGGCCGAGCAGCGCCGTGGCCAGACCCAGATAGATGAGCAGCGCCACGATGTCGTTCGCCGTGGTGATGAACGGCCCCGTGGCCGCCGCCGGATCCTGGCGCAGCCGGTGCAGGATCATCGGGATGCCGGTGCCCACGGTGGCGGCGAACAGGATCACCAGCAGCACGGTGAGCCCCAGCACCAGCGCCAGCCCCCAGCTGTCGGTGATGAACCATGCGCCGAGGACCAGCAGCCCGGCCACGACCAGCCCCATCAAGACGGCCGTACCCAGTTCCCGCAGGATGTGGCGGCCGAAGTGGTGCCCCCCCACCTCGCCGGTGGCGAGGCCGCGCACCACCACGGAACTGCTCTGGATCCCCACGTTGCCCGCGGTGGCCATGATCACGGGGAAGAAGAACGAGAGAGCCACCAGTCTCGCGATGCTCTCCTCGAAGTGCTGCAGCACCAGCACGGCCCCCATCTGCCCCAGCAGACCGCCCACCAGCCAGGGCAGGCGCGACCGTGCCACCCGGTACGACGAATCCTCCCCGAACTCCTGCACGCTCACGCCGGCGAGATGGGAGATGTCCTCGGTCGCCTCCTCCTCGAGCACGTCCAGGACGTCGTCTACCGTGATCCGCCCGACCATGCGACCGCGCCGGTCCACCACCGGCAGGCTGATCAGGTCGTGCGTCATGAAGAACTGGGCCACGTCCTCCTGGTCCAGATCCACGTCCACGTAGAGCGGATCGCGCTCCATGACGTGGCGCACCTGCTCGGAGCGGTCTGACAGCAGCAGCCGGGTGAAGGGGACCCGGCCCACCAGGTGGTCGCGGTCGTCCACCACCCAGACGAAGTGCATGTCGTCGAGGTCGTCCTCCTCGAAGCGGCGCAGCGCGTCCACCGCCTCGCCCACGGTCGCCATCTCGTTGACCGTGCCGAACTCCTTGCCCATGAGCCCGCCGGCCGTCTCGGGCTCGTACTGGAGCAGCTCGGCGACGTCGTCTCGCTCCTCCTCCTCCATCGCCGCCAGGATGCGCTGCGCCTCCCGCTCGTCCAGCTCGCCCAGCAGGTCGGTGGCCTCGTCCGACGGCATCTCCTCGATGACATCGGCGATCTCGTCCACGTCCAGCAGCGCGAACAGGGCGCTCAGGCTGCGGTTGTCGATCTCGCTGAGCACCTCGGCGAGCGGGTCCGGCGGCAGCAGACGCAGGATGCGGGCGGTCTCCGTCACGCCCAGGGGGCGGATGATCTCCGACAGGTCGCCCGGCGAAAGCTCCAGCGCCAGCCGCCGGACCGCCTCGTCGTCTTCCCGTTCCAGGTACTCGCAGAAGAGCTTGTAGTAGCGGTGTCGTTCCGCACCCAGGTTGCTGGGATCGAGGACCCGCTCCTCGGGGCGCGGCAGGCCCACGTCGCCGCGATCATCCATGCTCACGACGCCTCCTCCGGACCGGGCGCACCCGCAGGACGCAGCGCCAGTCGATCGGCCGACACCTGCAGCGCAGCGGCCTGCCGGTCGTTGATGACCGAACCGCCGGAGATGATCAGGCGCACGCCCTCCTCGATGGTCAGCGGCAGGATCGCCGCGGCTTCGCGAGGCATCACCAGCAGGTATCCCGAGGTGGGGTTCGGCGTCGTGGGCAGGAAGACGTTCAGGAGGTCGTTGGCGGGATGGTCCGAGGTGAGGAAGCCGAGGGAGTACATCCCCCGCCTCGGATACTCGATCAGGACCACCTTCTGGAAAGCGGCGCGCTGATCGGCCAGCAGGACCTCGGCGATCTGCTTGGTGACGCCGAACAGGCTGCGAACGCCGGGAATCTTCTGCATCACCCGCTCCACCAGCCCGAAGAAGGCGATGCCGATCAGGTTGCGGGTGAACACGCCCACGAGCGTGATCAGCAGCACCAGGGCGGCCAAGGCGACCACGGTGAGCAGGAACTCGGAGAAGGTCGCCAGCCAGGGCAGCACGCGCTGGGCCCACGGGCGCATGGCCGCATCGATGAAGTCGAACAGGCGCCACACCACCAGGACCGTGATGGCGAGGGGAGCGACGGCCAGCAGGCCGGTGAGGAAGTAGCGCCGCAGTACGTTCAGCACGCTCTCATCTCCGTCGGACCGGGGGCTCCGCCTGGCGGCCCGCGGCGCCGCAAGCTCAGGGAGTGGTCTTCTGCCGCACGAACCCGGGCAGCGGCTGCTCGGCGTGCAGCACCGCCTTCAGGATGCGCTGGTCCGCCACCTCTTCCACGGTGATCGCCAGAGGCCCCACCTGCAGGCGGTCGCCCTGGTCGGGAACGTTCCCGGCCGCCTCGTAGATCAGACCGCCCAGCGTCTCGGCGGTCTCCTGCTGCCCCTCGGGGACGAGGGCGATCCCCAGCAGTTCCTCGAGGTCTTCCAGGTCGATCTTGGGATCCACGCGCAGGGTACGCTCGTCGACCCATGCGAAGAGCGGCTCCTCGACGTCGAACTCGTCCTCGATCTCGCCCACGATCTCCTCGAGCACGTCCTCGAGGGTCACCAGGCCGGCGGTGCCGCCGTACTCGTCGATGACCACCGCCACGTGGATCCGCTTGGTGCGGAACTCGTCCAGCACCTCGTCGATCTTCTTGCTCTCCGGGATGAAGTAGGCCGGCCGCAACAGGTCGGCCAGCGTCTTGTCCCCGGTGACCACCCGGTCTCCCTGCACCAGCGCCAGGAGGTCCTTGGCGTAGAGGATGCCCACCACCCGATCGGGGCTGCCCTCGTAGACCGGTATGCGCGAGTGCAGGGTCTCGTTGACCGTCTCCACCGCCTTCGCGAACGAGTCGTTCACCTCGAGCGCCGCCATGTCGATGCGCGGCACCATGATCTCGCGAACCACGGTGTCCTGGAAGGAGAAGATGCTGTGGATCATCTCCCGCTCGTCCTCGTCCAGATTCACGTCCGGGTCGTCCCCGTTCATCAGGCTGCGGATCTCCCCGGCCGAGAGGTGCGGCTGCGCCTCGCCGGTCCAGAGGGTGTCGTCCAGCCGATCCATGACGGCCAGCATCACCGCCGACCAGGGCCGCAGCAGCCAGTGCAGCGGCCAGATCAGCAGCCCCACCGTGCGGGCGTAGGTCAGCGCCGTGCTCGCCGCGATCATCTTCACCAGCAGCCCGCCCAGCGACCAGCCGAGCACGCCGGTGGCCAGGAACACGGCGAAGAACCGCAACGGCGCCGCCGTCGTCCAGACCTGGGCCAGGAACAGCCCCCAGCTGAAGCTGCCCAGCAGGGTCAGCGCCAGGTAGAGCGTGTTCACGGTCACCAGGAAGCGCCGGCTCTCGGCCAGGTAGCCCCGCAAGGCTGGTCCCAGGCGCGCCTCGTCGAGCAGGCCGTTGCGGTGCAGCCCCGTCACGCGGAAGAACGCCGTCAGCATTCCCGCCAGGAGCACCGCGCCCAGGAACGCGCCCGCCGCCAGCAGCAGCAGGCTCGTGCCGGGTTGGCCCCCGATGTCCTCGCCCATCAATCCTCCGTCGGTTCGTCGCGCAACGGATGGCCGATGCCCCGCCGCGCGAGCAATTGCGCCTCCACCGCGCGCATGGCGCGGCGCTCGTCGATGCTCCGGTGCTCCCAGCCCAGCAGGTGCAGCGCGCCGTGGACCACCAGCAGCGCCCACTCCGCCTCGAGGTCCCAGCCCCGGGCCGCGCAGCGCTGGGCCACGAACGCCGGCGCCAGCACGATCTCGCCCACCTCGCAGTCCTCCGGTCCGGCGTCGCCGTCGCGATCGCACCAGAGATCGCGGGCGGCGTGGCGACGGCCGGCCGTCAGGTCGGCCCGGCCGGCGCCGTCCTGCTCCAGATACGAGAAGGACAGCACGTCCGTGGGCTCCGCCGCTCCGCGGTACCGGTGGTTGAGGGCTGCCATCTCCTCGTCGTCCACGAGCACCAGGACCGCTCGCCAGCCCGGCAGCCCCACGGCGGCCAGCAGCACCTCGAGCCCGGTCACGACGGCGGCATCGGGCCGCCAGGCCGTCTCCGGCACGTCCGGCCCGCGGCGATCCACCAGGCTCAGCTTCACGGCTCGCCACCGCGGTCGACCCGCGATTCCACGGTCTGCTCTTCCCGCCGCGGTTCGCGCCGGTCGCCGCGCTCCCGGCCGCGCTCCCGGCTCCGCCCGTCCTCGCGCTGGCCGGGGTAGGCGATCCGCGCGTGGTGGATGCCGGTGAGCAGCGGGATGAACGCCTCCCGGATGCGGGCCAGGTCCGCCAGCGTCAGGTTGCACTCGTCGAGTTCGCCACTGAGCATGCGCTTGTCCACGATCTGCTTCGTGATCTCGCGGATGCGCCCCGGCGTGGGCTTGGCCAGCGAGCGCGTGGCCGCCTCGACGGCGTCGGCCAGCATCAGGACGGCCGTCTCCCGGCTCTGCGGCTTGGGGCCGGGGTAGCGGAAGTCGTCCACCTTCACCGTCTCGTTCCCGTCTCCCTCCAGGGCCTTGTGATAGAAGTACTCCATCACCTGCGTGCCGTGGTGCTCGGGAATGAAATCGATGACCGCCCGCGGCAGGCGCCACTTGCGGCCCATCTCCATGCCGTCCTTCACGTGGGCCGCGATCACCAGCGCGCTCATGCTCGGGCTCAGCTCGTCGTGCCGGTTGCGGCCGCCGCCGGGGTGCTGGTTCTCCACGTAGTACTCCGGCTTCGCCATCTTGCCGATGTCGTGGAAGAGCGCACCGACCCTCACCAGCAAGGCGTTGGCGCGGATGGCGCGCGCCGCCGTCTCGCCGAGCTGACCGACCACCTGACTGTGATGGAAGCTCCCCGGAGCCTCCAGGGCCATGCGCTGCAGCAGCGGGTGGTTGAGGTCGGACAGTTCGAGGAGGGTGAGGTCGCTCACCACTCCCACCAGCGGTTCGATCACGGGCAGCAGGAAGAGGGCGAACGCCACCAGCAGGATGGGAGTGAACAGCCCCACGAGGTACTCGGCTCCGATCGCGCTCCAGGCCCCGCCCTCGGCAGTACGGACCACGGTGATCAGCACGAGGGAGAGCAGCGTGAGCAAGCCGATCGTCTGGTAGAACTGGCTGCGCTTCTGGATGCGTCGCACCGCGACCACCGTCACCGTGCCCAGCAGCAACAAGGCGAGCGACTCGCCGGTGGTCAGGTCCGGCAGCATCAGCAGCAACCCCACCGCCAGCAGCGAGGTGGCGTAGCCGACCCGGTCGCGGAACAGCACGGTCGCCAGCAGGGACAGCAGGATCACCGGCACCGCGAACGCGCCCAGGCCGGGTTGATGGAGCGCGAAGGCCGCGCCACCGAGGTACGCCAGGATGCTGATGCCCAGGGCCAGCAGGATCCGCCGACGCACCAGGACGTGCGCGAAGTGCACCACGGCGAGCCAGCCGTACAGTCCGAGGATCAGCAGCAACAGCACCGTCCGCGTGGCGTGCGCCCGCAGACGCTGACCCGGGCTCGCCCCGCCGCCCCGCTCGGCCAGCGTGTCGGCGAGCTTCTGCAGGTAGAGCGCCTGCTGCTCGGTGACCCGCACCCCCCGGTCGACGATGCGCTCGCCCCGGATGAACTCGCGCTCCGTGGCGACGGTGTCCCGCACCTGCGCCTGGCGCTGCCGCGACTCCTCGGCGTCGAACACCACGTTGGGGATGACGAACGGCCGCAGCACCCCCGCCGCCCAGACGGCGTCGACCGGCGACAGCTCGCGCGACCGCAGACTCGCGGTGAGCCGCTCGCTGATTCGCGACTGCGGGGTGACCTCGCCGACCTCGCGCAGCGTCTCGGTCTTGTTGCGGACCACCCAGACGCGGGTATAGCTGCCCGGGGGCAGCATGTCGACCACGCCGTCCCCCACCACCTCCGAAAGCACGCGCTCCATCTCGTTCAGGAGCCTGGGCGCATCGGGATCCTGGATCAGCCGGCGCAGGTCCGCCTCCGTGATCTGCGGGTACTGCAGGGCCAGCAACGCGGCCGCGTCCTCCTCCGCGCCCGCGTTCCGTCGCTCTCGCTGCTCCCGCACGGCGGTGCGGAAGCTCGCGAAACGCTCGCGCGGATCCTGTCCCGGCTGCGTGAGCAACTCGCGCAGCACCGGGGGTTCCACGACCACCTTCTCCAGGCGACGCATCTCCACGTCGCGCCCCAGGAGCGGTGCGCGGAACGTGATGGGCGCCCGCACCTCCTCCTCCGCGATCTCACCCATCGCCGGAAAATCGGAGGTGAACCGCGGCAGCGGCGGGAAGAGGATCAGATGGAGGATCAGGATCAGCAGGGCCATGCCGAGCGGCCACAGCCAGTCGCGGCCCCGGGGGCGCACGGCGCCGTCGGACAGCAGGCGGGCGGCGCCTCTCGCCGTCAGGCGACCGTCACGCAGGCCCCGCCGCTCGTCGAGCCACCGGCGCGGGTTGGGAAGCCAGTTCCTCACGGTCAGTCCTCTCGGCGGCCGGGCGCCGCGCCGTCATCGCCGGTCGCGCCGGAACCCGCCGCCGGGGTTTCCGATCGCGCGCCGGCGCTGCCGCTGCCGAAGACCTCGCCCCGCGCCTCCACCAGGTCGAAGGCCTCGACGATCCGCTTCACGAGCGGGTGCCGCAGCACGTCCCGGTTCTCCAGCTGCACGAAGGCGATGCCCTCGGTGCCGCGCAGGATCTGGCGCACGTGCACGAGCCCCGACGCGGTCCGGTCCTTGAGATCGATCTGGGTGATGTCGCCGGTGACCACCGCCTTCGATTGCTGTCCGAGGCGGGTGAGAAACATCTTCATCTGACCCACCGTGGTGTTCTGGGCCTCGTCCAGGATGACGAAGGCATTGTTCAGCGTCCGCCCCCGCATGAAGGCCAGCGGCGACGCCTCGATCACCCCCGCCTGCATGTAGCGGCCGATGCGGGCCGGACCGACGATATCGGACAGCGCATCGTACAGCGGACGCAGGTAGGGATTGATCTTCTCCTGGAGATCGCCGGGCAGGAACCCGAGCTGCTCTCCCGCCTCCACCGCCGGGCGCACCAGGATGATGCGGTCGACCAGGTTCCGCTTGAGGTAGTCCATGGCCATGACCACGGCCAGGAACGTCTTGCCGGTTCCCGCCGGACCCGTGACGAAGACCACGTCGTGGTCGCGCACGGCCTCGACGTAGATCTGCTGTCCGGGCGTCTTCACCTGGATCGAGCGCCGCGTGCCGCTGAAGAAGACCAGCGGCTCGTCGTCCTCGGGCCAGGGCGCGACCTCGCGCTCGCCGGTGCGCTGCGACCAGAGATAGTCGAGGGTCACGGCATCCACCGCCCGGCCGCGGCGCGCCCGCTCGACCGCGTCCTCGAGCACGTCGCGCATGGCGTCGGCCTCGTCACGGGGACCGGCGATGACCAGATGATCGCCCCGCACCACCAGGGTGCCGGAAAAGCGGTCGTCGAGCCAGCGCAGGTTGGCGTCGCCGGCGCCCAGCAGGGCGAGCTGGTCCACGCCGGCGAGATCGATCTCGTGAGTGCGCCGGTCACGGTTCCGGTCGGCGCTCATGGTCGGCTGCCTTCCTCCGCCGGCGCCGCCGGCCCGTCGGCACGGGGCACGATGCGCAGCCCGAGTTCCTCGAGCTGCCGGGGACTGATCGTCGCGGGAGCGCCGTCGAGCGGCGACGACGCCAGGTGCGTCTTGGGGAACGCGATGACCTCACGCAGCGACGGGCTGCCCGTGAGCAGCATCACGATACGGTCCAGGCCGAGCGCGATGCCGCCGTGAGGCGGCGCCCCGTAGCCGAGTGCCTCGAGGAAGAACCCGAACTTGTCCAGCGACTCCGCCTCCGACATGCCCACGATGCGGAAGACACGCTCCTGCACGTCGCGACGGTGGATCCGGATGCTGCCCGAACCGAGTTCGACCCCGTTGCAGACCAGATCGTACAGCTGGGCGCGCACCCGGCCCGGATCCTCCTCCATCCCGTCGAGATGCTCCGGCCGCGGCTGGGTGAACATGTGGTGGCTGGCGGCCCAGCCGCCGGTCTCCTCGTCGCGCTCGAAGAGCGGGAAGCCGTGCACCCAGGCGAGCGCCCAGGCGCCGGCGGGGATCCAGCCCTCGCGCGCAGCCAGCTCCAGCCGCAGGGCGCCGAGCGCCGGCAGCACCACCGTCCGCGGCCCCGCCCCGAAGAGCACCAGGTCGCCGTCCTTGAGTCCCAGACGCTCCTGCAGCACGCGCGTGAAGACCTCCGACAGGAATTTGGCGATGCCGCCCTCCGGACCCGCCGCTCCGATCTTCAACCGCGCCAGTCCCTTCAGTCCGCGCAGCTTGCCGAGCGCCTCCAGCTCGTCCAGCTGCTTGCGGCTGTAACCACCGCAGCCCGTGGCCGCGAGGGCCCGCACGCTGCCGCCCTCCGCTACCGCCTGCTCGAACACCTGGAAACCGCAGCCCGGCGCCAGGTCGTCGAGGTCGTGGATCGGGCAGCCGAAGCGCAGGTCCGGCTTGTCCGACCCGTACAGCGTCAACGCCTCGTCGTGGCTGATCCGAGGGAACGGCGTGGGCAGGTCGACGCCGGCCGCCTCCGCGAACACGGCCCGCATCATGCCCTCGACGACCTCGAACACGTCGTCCTCGCGCACGAAGCTCATCTCGAGGTCGATCTGCGTGTGCTCCGGCTGGCGATCACGGCGCAGGTCCTCGTCGCGAAGGCAGCGGGCCAGCTGGAAGTAGCGGTCGAGCCCCGCGGCCATGAGGATCTGCTTGTACAGCTGGGGCGACTGCGGCAGGGCGTAGAATGCTCCGCGGTGGATGCGGCTGGGCACCACGTAGTCGCGCGCCCCCTCCGGCGTGGTCTTGATCAGGAGAGGGGTCTCCACCTCCATGAAGTCGCGGTCGGCCAGGTAGCGGCGGGCCGCCATGGCCGCCAGGTGCCGGACACGCAGGTTGTGCAGCATCTCGGGTCGCCGCAGGTGCAGATACCGGTACCGCAGGCGCAGCTCCTCCGACGCCTTGTCCGCCTGGTCCAGCTGGAAGGGCAGCGGCGCCGCGGGATTGAGGATCGCCACCTCGTGCGCCACCACCTCCACCGCCCCGGTCGCCTTGTCCGGGTTCACCATCCCCTCGGGGCGCGGACGCACCCGCCCGCGCACGGCCAGGACCGACTCCAAACGGAAATCGCGGGCGAGGTCCAGCGGCTGGCCACCCTCGCAGACCACCTGCACCTCGCCCCAGCGGTCGCGCAGGTCGACGAAGACCAGGCCGCCCATGTTCCGGATGCGGGCCGCCCAGCCGGCCAGGCGCACCTCCTCGCCCACCAGGTTCTCGTGGACGGCGCCGCAGCGATGCGTGCGCAGCCCGGTGTCGCCGTTGCCGATGCTCACTCCGCGATGACCTCCCGCACGGCCGCCAGGATCTGCTCGCGATCCACGGGCCCCTGTGTGCCGGTCTCCAGGTTCTTCAGCTGGAACGTACCCTGCACCATCTCGTCGTCGCCCGCCACCAGCAGTACGCGGGCCCGGCGCTGGTCCGCCGACTTCGCCTGCGCCTTCAGCGACCGGCTGGTGGTGTCCACCTCGACCCGGAACGCGCCCCGCAGGATCTCCGCCCTCGCCAGGGCGTAACGCTGCGCCTCGGCGCCCGCGCAGGCCACGTACACGTCGACGACCGACTGCCGGCTCCTCTGGTGATCCGCGTCGTCCTCACCCAGGTGGCGCAGCGTACGCTCGACGCCGATCGAGAAGCCGATCGCCGGGGTCGGCGGTCCCCCGATCTGCTCCACCAGCTGGTCGTAGCGGCCGCCCCCGCACAGGCTGCTCTGCTTGCGCTCGGTCGCGCCGGTGATCTCGAAGGTGGTGCGCGTGTAGTAGTCGAGCCCCCGGACCAGCGTCGGATCCTCGCGGAAGGCGATGCCCAGGTCGTCCAGCGTGCCGGTGAGCGCGGCGTGGTGGTCCCGGCACTCCGCGCACAGGAACTCGATCACCGTGGGATGGTCGGCCAGGACCGCCCGGGCGGCATCCTCCTTGGCGTCGTAGAGGCGCAGCGGGTTGGCCTCGGCCCGGCGGCGCAGGTCGGGGGGCAGCTGATCGCTGCGGGTGCCCAGGTGCCGGCTCAGGCTGGCCAGGAACGCCGGGCGGCAGGCCAGACAGCCGATGCTGTTGACCAGCAGTTCCATCCCGCGGGCGTCCACGGCCTCGAAGCACGAGAGGGCGGCCTGGATCACCTCGGCATCCAGCACCGGGCTGGCCGAGCCGATCGCTTCCACGCCCACCTGGTGGAACTGCCGGTAGCGCCCCGCCTGGGGCCGGTCGTGCCGGAACATGGGCGCCTGGTAGTAGAACTTGAGCGTGCCCGGCTGCCGCATCAATCCGTTCTCGAGGTAGGCGCGCACCACCGACGCGGTCATCTCCGGCCTGAGGGTGAGACTCTCGCCTCCCTTCGTCTCGAAGGTGTACATCTCCTTCTCGACGATGTCGGTCACCTCGCCCACCGAGCGCAGGAACAGCTCGGTCGGCTCGAGGACGGGCGTGCGGATCTCGCCGTATCCGTAGCGTTCGAGCACTTCACGCCAGCGCTCCTCGCACCAGCGCCAGCGCTCGGCCTCCTCCAGCATGATGTCGCGCGTGCCCTTGATGCGGCGGTACTTCAGGTTCATCGAGTCGGCTCCTCCATCCGATCGGGCGCCAGGCCACGACCGGCCAGCATAACATACCCGGGCCCCGGCGACCGCGACCACCCCCGGGGCGCGCCGAAGCCGGCGGTCGCGGCCGCCGGCTCGCCGACGCTGCAGGGGGCGACAATATGGGTCATCCGGCGGGCGAGGGCCAGCGGCCGGCCAGACGGCTCCGGCTGCGGTCGAGAGCTGTCTCCAGCAGCGGCACGAAACCGCTCAATCCCACGCGCTGCAGTCCCGCCACCGCCGCCGCCCTCGCGGCCGAATCCCGCTCGTCCGGTCCGCGCAGCTGCAGCAGCGCGTCCCGCAGCCGCTCCCGGTCGGCGGTCCCCAGCCGCCGGGAGGTCATCACCACGTAGTCGGGCACGGGCTGGTCGAGGACATCGATGCCCCATTCCGCCTCGTCCACCAGCTGCGCCTCCAGGAACGACCGGGCGGCCCACTCGCGCACCAGGGCATAGTCGAAGCAGCCCAGCCGCGCCGCGTGCAGAACCAGACGGTGATCGAAGGGATCGGGACCGGCGGCGCAGCGCAGCTGGGCCCAGGCGGCCGGGGGCGCATCACCAGCGGCCAGCACGCCGCCGAGCGCCGCCAGGGTCAGGGTATCGCCGAGAACCGTCCGGCCGGGATCCGAGTTCCAGGGCGCCTCGCGGCGGCCCGCCGCCTTCCGGTAGATCAGGACCGGTCGCGGCTGCAGGTTGTAGGGAATCCTCCTGTTCGCGGCCGCGACGGGGACGAATCCGGAGTCGAGCGCGATGGCCGTCAGGTCCGGACAGAAGACGACGGCCGCGCGCTCCAGGACATCGGCCTGCATGGCCGAGGAACTGGTCACCAGTTCCAGTTGCAGATCGAGCCCGGTGGCGGCGGCCAGCCAGTCGGCCAGGGGGCCGAAGGCGACGTCGCCCCGCTCGATCGCCAGCGGATCCAGGACCAGCAACCGGCCTGCCGGACGGCCCCCCAGCCGGAGATCGTCCGGCAGCAGCAGCGCGCCGACCGCCAGCAGGAGCACGAAGGCGGCGCCCAGCACCGCTGCCACGGGCAACCGCCCCGGGAGCGGCCGGCCGCCTGCCGGCATCGGGCTCACCGGCTGCCACCGGCCGCGGATGCCCGGTCCGGCTCTCCCACGATGACCATGAACGAGTCCGGCATCACCGCCAGCAGCGTCAGCCAGTCTGGACGCGCCACCTGTCCGCGCAGGTGGTGGATGCCCTCCGGCAGCCCCCCCACCGGCAGCGTCACCGCGAGACGAGCAGGCACGAGGGCACGGATGCTGTCGGCCGGCCCCCGCACCATCAGGTCGGCCACCGGTGGTGACACCGCCACCTCCGCCTGGTCGGCGTCGACGAGCGGCACCACGGGCACGTTGGCGACGGTCCGCTCCTCCACCCGCGCCACCTTCACCGGCACCGAAACGACGTCGGGGGACGCCTCCAGGTGCGGCGACGGGACCGGCACCTCACGCTGCAGGTTCGTCGACTGGTCCAGGCGCGCCAGATCCACGGGTTCGGTCAGCAGCGAATCGACGGCCGCCACCAGGCGCTGCGGGCCCGAGAGGGTCACCGAGTCCGGAACCGCCCGCAGGGGGGCCATCAGCTGACGGTCTCCCTTCAGGCTGCCCCCCGTCGGCACCACCACGGGCACCCGGCGCTGCGCTTGCCGGTCCACCCGCACCCGGAGCCGCACCGGCGGCTGGACGGCCGCGGTCTCGAGCTCGCTGCGGACGTCGGCGGGCGAGACGTCGCGCACGACGGTCTCGCCCGGACCGTGCCCCGCGAGATCCACGACGACGCGGCCCGCGGTGCGATTCAGGAACGAGTGTCCCAGCAGACGCAGCTTGCTGCCCCTGACGCGGACGCCCACGGTCTCGGGGAGTTTGCTTCCGGCGACGGTGGTGTTCTCGGGCAGATTGACGACCTCCAGCGGCAGCTGGAGCGTCGCCTCGGTGGTGGTGGTGGCCGCGACCTGGATCCAGATGATCACCGAGGCCACGACGCAGGCGAGCTTCAGCCCGAGACGGTTCATGCCCTTCTAGTCGCCTTCCGGCAGCGTGAGTAGCTGTCCCTCTTGCAGATGGGACGTGTGCAGGCCGTTGTGGCGGGCGATCTCGTCGATGGTGGTGCCGTGCAGTCGCGCCAGCCGCCACAGATTGTCGCCCTGCCGGACGCGATAGGCGTGGCTCCAGCCGGAACGTCCGCGCGCGCCGCCGCCGGCCGCGGCGAGAATGGCCCCACGCGCCGGCGGGACGCTCGCGGAGGCCACCAGCGGCTGTTCGCCCTCGCGATGGCGGCGGATCCCGTCCACGAGCAACGCGGCGAGTTGCCGGCGCCCGTCGGCCGATGCCAGCAGCTTGCGATCCGAAACGTTGGACAGGTAGGCGAGTTCCACCAGGGCCGACGGCATGGCCAGGTTCCGCAGCACCTGGAAGCGAGCCTGCTTCACCCGGCGTGCGCCGACGATCTCGCTGCCGGCCGCAGTCTCCAGCAGGTCGAGGCAGAGCCGCTGCGACTCGCGCAGGACCCGGGTCTTCCTCAGGTCCATCAGGATGTTCACGACCAGTTCGCTGCGCGGCTCGCCGGGCGCGAGCCCCACCAGGTGGGCCGCGTTCTCCGCGTCGGCCAGTTCCTGCGCCTCACGATCGGTGGCGCCCTGCAGGGAGAGGAAGTACACCTCCATGCCGGCGACGGCCTCTCTCCGGTGGGTATTGCAGTGGATCGACAGGAAGAGGTCCCCCTGTGCCTCCCTGGCCACCGCCACCCGCCGGGCGAGGCTCGGATACCGGTCGCCGTCGCGGGTGAGCACGGCCCGGTAGCCGGGCAGATCGTCCAGCAGCCGCTTCATCTCGAGGGCCACGGCGAGCACCACGTCCTTCTCGCGAAGCCCCGCCCGGATGGCGCCCGGATCGAGCCCGCCGTGTCCCGGATCGATCACGACCACGAACGGACGCTCCGGCAAGGGCGGACCGGAAGCGGGTCCGGCGGACGAGGTGGCGGCGGGACGATCGGCAGGCGGGGCGGTGGCCGCGGCCGTGCGGAAGACGTCGATGACCAGCCGGTGCGGCCGACCCGCCGCCGGTCCGAGTACGAAGCACTCGTGGCGCGCGGGCCGGGCCAGGTCGAGGACCACCTGCGCCCGAGCGGTGCCGGCATTGCAGCGCACCCGCTCCACGATCCCGTCCCCCACCGGCACGGTGGCGGCCAGCGCGAACCGCGCTCCGGCCACATTGATCGCCAGCCGGTGGGGAGAGGCCACCTGCCGGACCTCGTACGAGGGAGGCCCCGACAGGTCGAGCACGACCCGGGTGTGCTCCGGCCCGGAGAAATGCCGGATGCGTTCGACGCGCACCCCGTCGGGTCGCGCGGTCGCGGTGCCCGGTACGGCGAGGCAGACGAGCAGGAAGACCGTGGTCAGGGGGAACAGCGCGCCCGCAGGCACGCTCGATCTCGCCGGCAACGCTGGGCGCCGGCGGACGGATGCACAGCAATCAGGCAGAAGCCTCATGCCCGGCGGTCGCTCCCGGTTTCGGCTCGCGGCTCCCTCCGCGTCTCGCCGAAGCCAAGACTAGCACAGCGCGGGTTCTTTGCAAGGGTCGCCTGGATGGCCGGAGCGCCCCGACCAGCGTGTGCACGCCCGCTGAACCCGCCGTCGCACCGTTCCGGGGCACGGCCGGCGCCGCCCGGATTCAGTCGGCGCGCGCGTAGCTGTCGAGGATGTAGGAGAGCGGGTTCACCGCGCGGCCGTCCACGCGGATCTCGTAGTGCAGGTGCGGACCGGTGGAGCGGCCCGAGTTGCCGGACTCGGCGATCACGTCGCCCCGGCTCACCTGCTGTCCCTTCTCGACCAGGACTCCGCCCAGGTGGCCGTAGATCGTGGTCACGCCGCCGCCGTGATCCACCTTCACGAGCTTGCCCAGCCCCCGCTGGCGCTGCACGGCGACGACGGTGCCGTCGCCGGTCACCCGCACGGGACTGCCCAGCGGGAGCGAGAAGTCGACGCCGCGGTGGAAGATCCGCTGTCCGGTGAACGGATCCTGCCGCAGGCCGTAGCGGGAACTCAGCCAGCCGATGTCGCAGGGCCGGATGGAGGGGATGTGCCGGCGCGCCGTGCTGCGGGCCGTGAGCGTGTCGAGGATCGCCTCGAAACCCTGCCGCTGGATGCGCGCCTGACGCAGGAGGAGATCCAGATCTCGCTCGAGTTGAGCGGTCCTGCCGGCCGCGGTCAGGCCGAGCAGACCCGCCGCCTCCCGGGCGGCTCCGCCCGGTTCCAGCGGTCCGCGACCGCCCACGCCCGCCTGGAAGGTCACGGCGTCGAGCGGCTCCAGATCCGCCGCCCGCGCCAGGAGACCCTGGATCTGGAAGATCTCCTTCATGTCGCCGCGCAGGAGGTCCACGTCGCCGACCAGCCGATCGACCTCGCCCCGCAGGAGCCGGTTCTCGTGCGCCAGCGGCGACCCGCCGGGACGCCAGCTCGAACCCTCCACGAGCCCGGTCACGTAGGCCGCCGCCGTGACCGCGAGCAGCCCCACCGCGACGGCCGCGCCCACGATCGCGCCCCGCCGGACACGGAACTGGCGCGTGCCGGCGTGGTCCTCCGGCACGTAGAGGAAATCGTAATGTTTCTTCAGTCTCATGCGGATCCGGTGTCGTTCTGCTGGCGTCCGGGCGGCCGGTGGAGCCACCAACATATCCCGGCCTCCGGGGGTGTCAACCCGGAAGGTCGGCCGACCAGAGCCGATCTGCGGCAGTTCGGCCCCTTGGTTTTCGCAAGAATCGTTCCGCCGGGCGGACCATCGGCGCCGGGAAGGCCGGCTCGTGGCCCGCGGTGGACCTGGATGCCCCGTCGTTTCGCCGCAGATGCCGCAGACGAACCACGCGGCCGCTCCGGAGAGACGGCCGCGCAGTGTCGTGGGGCGATCAGGAGGCATAACGCCCGATCGGATCTCACCCGATCGGATCTCAGTAGTAGTCCAGCAGGATCTCGCGGCTGGTCGACGTGCGCATCTTCTCCAGCGCCTTCTCCTTGATCTGCCGGACCCGCTCGCGGGTGAGGCCGAGACGCTCGCCGATCACCTGCAGGGTCTGCGCGTCCTCGAAGCTCAGGCCGAAGTACTGGATGATGATCTGGCGCTCGCGTTCGGTCAGGCACGAGAGCGCCCGGCGGACGTCTTCCCGCAGTCCTCGCTCGAGCACCCCCAGCTCCGGCGACGGCTGGTTCTCGTCCTCGAGGACCTCGCGCAGGGGCCGGTCGGTCCCGTCGGTGCCGATGTCGTCCAGCCCCATCTCCACCCGATCCGAGCGCAGGGCCCAGCGCACGTCCTCGGGATCCACCTCGAGGCGCAGCGCGATCTGGTCGGCGTCCGGGTTGGGAATGCCCTCGTTCTGGAGCACCTGCCGGGTGCGATGGATCTTCAGCAGCAGAGCTGTCTGATTCTGGGGCAGCCGCACCGTGCGCGACTTGTCCAGCAGCGCCTGCATGATCGACTGTCGGATCCACCAGACCGCGTACGAGATGAAGCGGTAGCCCCGCTTCTCGTCGAAGCGGCCGGCGGCCTTCAGCAGGCCGAGGTTGCCTTCGTTGATCAGGTCCGAGAGCAGAAGCCCCTGACCCGTGTATCGCTTGGCCACGGAGACGACGAAGCGCAGGTTGGCTCGCACCAGGATCTTGAGCGCCTCCTCGTCCCCGGTCTGGATGCGGCATGCGAGCGACACTTCCTCCTCGCGCGTCAGCAGGGAGTATCGATTGATGTCGCGGAAGTAGACCTCCAGGCCCCTCTCGTGGGTGGCCGGAAGGATGGTCTTGCGGCTCGCCATTGCCGGGACTCCTTGACGGCGTGGGTGTGCCGTTCCTGCCGGGCGCGGGGTCACTGCTCCACGCCCGGATCGCTGGGGCGGACCACGACGTAATTCTCCACGTCGCCCGTCCGCAAGAGCACGGTCAGCGGCTCGTATCGTCCGGCCAGCTCCGCCCGCAGGCGTTCCCAGCCGACCGGATCCACGATGTCCCGACCGTTCACGGCGACCAGCACGTCTCCGGGGCGGATACCGGCTTCCGCCGCGGGCTGGCCCTCCTCGACCTCGACCACCAGCACGCCGCTGGTGGCGGTCACGCCCAGGGCCTCCTTGAGACGTTGCGCCCGCGGGTCGGCGCTGGTCAGGGAGGCCACCTCCATCCCCAGCCACGGACCGGTTGCGGCCGGTGCCGGGCGGGAATCGCTCTCGAACTCAACCAGACGAACCTCGAAGCGCCGGCGTTTACCGTCCCGGACGACTTCGAGGTCGATCGGAACCTCCAGCGGCGAATCGGCCACCAGGAACAGGAGCTGGCGGTTGTTCCGGATCTCCCGGCCCGCGAACGAGACGACGACGTCGCCTTCCTGCACCCCCGCGGCAGCGGCCGGCGATCCGGGCGTCACGCCCACCACTCGCGCCCCCGCCCGCACCCCCTCCGGCGCAGGCTCGCCCGCCCGCACCACCACGCCCTCGGTGCGCAACCCCAGGTAGCCGCGGATCACGCGGCCGTGGGCGACCAGCTGCTCCGCCACCCTTCGCGCCAGGTTGCTGGGGACCGCGAAGCCGATCCCCTGCCCGCCGGCGCTGATGGCCGTGTTGACACCGATCACCCGCCCGTGGATGTCCACCAGCGGCCCGCCGCTGTTGCCGAAGTTGATGGAGGCGTCGGTCTGCAGGAAATCCTGGTAGCGCGGCGTCAGTCCCTGGATCACCAGGTCGCCCCGTCCCTTCGCGCTGACCACGCCCACGGTGAGGCTGCCTTCCAGGTGTCCGAACGGATTCCCCACGGCGATGGCCCAGTCACCCACCTCCACCTCGTCCGAGTCGGCGTACTCGAGGACCCGCAGGCGGCGGTCGCCCGGAGCGATGCGAATCAGCGCCAGGTCCGTGTTGGGGTCGGTGCCGACCAGTTCGGCCGGGTACTCCTCCGTCTCGCCGGAAAACCGCACGAAGATCGCGTCGGCGCGATCGATGACGTGGTGGTTGGTGAGGATGTCGCCCGCGCCGGCGATCACGAAGCCGGAACCCGAGCCCGGATTCTCGAACCGGTTGTCCCCGCCGCCCTCGCCCTCGGGGAAGAACTGCCGGAACATCTCGGCCAGGGGCCCGGTGTCCACGCCGCCGCGGGTGACGCTGCGCACGGTGCGGATGTTCACCACCGCCGGACGTACCTCCCGGCCCACGTCGACGAACGGCGATCGGGGCTGGTCGCGGTTGATGGGGCCGACGGTCGCCGGGGGCGCCGCGGCGGCGCCGGCGGACGACGAGATCAGCGCCAGGAGCGACAGCGTGGCGAGGACGGTCACGAGCGCCGTGATCGTCGCCGTGCGAACCGGCACCGCCGAGTTCAGGTCCGCCGTGCGGCCGTACGCCCGCGCGGACACGTCCCGACGCGGGATGCGGTGGCAACCGAAATCGGTCAATTCGAGATCTCCGCCCGTGGGGTCGTCGCCGGTGACCGCGCCGTCGCGCGAGATCACAACTCGCGGGCCGCGCAGTCGAGTCGAGCGCAGGGGTATCGGGGTCCCACCAGCAGCGGAGCCCCGGGGAGTCGCTGGGAACGCACGCGAATCGTAGCCCACCCGGGGCCCGCTGTCAATGCCCTTTTCGGACGGTCATGGTCCTCTTGCTACCGCCCCTCCTCCCGGCGCGGATCTTCGGTGGGCCATGCCGGGCCGGTTGGATCACCGGGGTCCGGAGCCGCCGATTCCCGGGGATGGGTCGTATCGGGGGAGTCGGGCCGAGGTGCGTCGGGCCGAGGTGCGTCGGGCCGCGGCGCGTCGGGCCACTCGCCGGCCGAGGGATCGTCATGGCGCACGTCCGGGCCTGGCGGATCCTCCATGGCTCGCTGGCCGGCGCCGCTGTCGGTCTCCCCCGTTCCGGTCGCGCCGGCGCCCGCGCCGCCCGCCGGGCCGGCGCCCTCGAATCCCGCGCCCGGTCGGGTGTGCTCCGTGGACTTGCGCTCGCGGGCCGTGCGCGCCTCGCGGCGGATCGCCTCGATCTCCTCCTCCTTGCGCTGGAGTTCCGCCTCGAGCTCCTCCACCCGCCGGATGATGGCCGCGTACGTGGGGCTTTCCGCGACATCCGCACGCCCTTCGCGGTGCGCGGTGTAGACGATGCTGCCCAGCTCCGTGAGTTGCCGCTCGATGTCGCGGCTGATGCCGAAGCGATCGTACCGGCGCATGCCGACCCTGGTCACCTCCTCCGTCTTGTCCGCGGCGACGGTGTACCACTCCGTGAGGTTGACTTTGACCCGATCCCACAAGGACATGACGGTCTCCCTCCTGGCGGGCCGCCGGCGGTGGCCGGCCGGGCCCGCGTTATTCCGGGTTGCCCTTTCCAGACGCATCCTATACATGGTAAGCGCCATGAAGGTTGCGACCCAGCCCACGGCGCTCTTCGTCGCCGATTCCCACTTCCACCTGCGCCCGGCCGCGGCCGAGGCGCGCCGGGTAGAGCGCTTCGTTGCGTTCCTCGAGGCGGCGGCGGGCGTTCCCCACCTGGCGCTGCTCGGAGACATCTTCGACTTCTGGTTCGATTATCCTCATTTCCGGCTGCGCGGCTACGAGGAGATCCTGCAGGCACTGGACCGGGTCCGCGACGCCGGCAGCCGGATCCACTTCGTGGGCGGCAATCACGACATCTGGGCCGCCGGCTACCTGCACGAGCGCTACGGGAGCGAGCCCGCCGGCGACCCGATCACCCTGGAACTGGATGGGCGCCGTATCCATCTGACCCACGGCGACGGTCTGCTGGTGCGCGACTGGGCGTACGCCTCGTTCCGCTGGCTGGTGCGCCGGCGGACGGGTATCGTGCTCGCCAAGGCCGTCCACCCGGAGCTGCTCTTCGCGCTGAGCACGTGGCTGAGCGGCACCAGCCGGGCCGCCGACCGCGACGAGGCCGCGCAGATGGAAGCGAAGGCGCGCCGATGGCTGCGCCGGCGCCGCCACCCGCCCTGGGATCTGCTCGTGATGGGGCACCTGCACCATCCCGTGCTCCTGGAGCACGACGGGCGGCAGATGGCGATCCTCGGCAGCTGGCTCGACCGGCTCGGCTACGGCGTCCTGCGGGAAGGGCTCTTCTCCCTGGCCGACTTTCCGGCCCAGGGCCCCGCCACGCTCTGAACGGCACGATCGCCGTCCACCGGTCCGGCCGGCCAAGCCCTTCCGAGGTTTCCGGACAGAGCCTAGTAGTTGAGTTCCAGCGAGAACTTGTGCCCGTCGTCGAAGCCCTCGGTCGTCATCTCGTCGTAGGCGTAGGAAACGCCGATCACACCGTAGCGGAAGCCCGCGCCCGCCGTCAGACCCTTCGAGTCGTAGCCCACCCGGGTCCCCGCCCGCAGCGCCAGCTCGGGAATCAGGCGCAGTTCCGCCCCCAAGTGCAGCTTCTCGTTGGAATCGTTCGGCAGCACCACGTCGCTCGCCAGCGTCAACCGGCTGGCGAAGCCCTTCGGCGGCGTGTAGGCCAGGCCGAGCCGGAGGGTGCGCGGCAGGTCGTACGGGCCGTTGTTCATGTCCATCTGGCCGCCGAGATTGGTGGCCGAAGCCCCGAAGTAGAGCCCGTCGATCATGGCCCGGTGCGCGAGGAAGAGGTCGAAGGCCAGGCCGGAGTCGCTGTAGAGGTCGATGCGCTGGTAGACCAGCTTGGCCATGACGCCGGCGGCGAAGTCGGTCGTCAATTGCCGCGAGAAGCTCACGCCGACCGACACGTCGTAGGGACTGAACGTCCCCTCGCCCACGCCCACGCCCTCGGCGCTGTAGCGGGTGATGTCGTCGGAGTAGAGCCCCGAGAAGACCAGCCCGAGCTGACCGAACCCGGTGCGGTGCACCAGACCCGCCGCCTCGTGGTCGAACAGGCCGAGGTAGCGGTGGTGCTGCAGCACGAGAGCGGTCTGCAGTTCCTCGAAAGCCACACGCGCCGGGTTCCAGTAGGCGCCCGAGGGTCCGTTCGTGGAGGCCACGCCGGTCTCGCCCATGGCGGCCTCGCGCGCGCCGATGCCGAAGCGCAGGAAGAGTGCTCCCGCCTCGCCGGGATTGCCGGCCGCAGCCGGGGCGGATCCAGACGCGACCGCCACCGTGGCCGCCAGCACCATGCCCCGCAGGAATCGTGTTGCTCGCACCATCTGGCCCTTCTCTCTGCACCGGTCGGTGACCGGGTGATGTGTCCGGGTGGTCCCGCGGAGGCGACCGCCCCGTGATACTAGCGGCTGCGCGCCCGCGGGGCAACGCGACACCCCGCTGGCCCGCGCGGCCGGGTCAGCGCACCACGGCCACGGTCCGCACGCTGTCGGACCGCCGCCCATCCTGGATCGCCTCGAGCCGGCAGAGATAGAGCCCCGTCACGGCCCGGGCCAGGTCGACCTCGAGCTCGAAGGTCCCTGCCGGCACCTGGCGCGGCTCCGCGGCGGCCACCTGCTCGCCCTCGAGATTGTAGATCACCGCGCGCACGCGGCAGGCGGCGCCCACCGTACCACGCACACGCAGCGTGGGGACGGTGAGCGGACTCGGATAGCACACCACGCTGGCGTCGTCCAGCAGACCGGACAGCCCCTCGGCGCCGTCGGCCGGCTCCGTGCTCCAGGCTCCGGCGCGCCAGGGCGAACCGCCCCACTGCCGCACCGGGCCGGGCTGCAGCCCCTCCAGCTGCCAGACCGCGAGTTCGGAGCGCGCCTCGGTCTGCAGCGCCTCGCCGGTGCCGACCAGTCCAGTGATCCGCTGAAACGCTCCCGCCGCCACCAGTTCCACCGTCCCGTCGCCGTCCAGGTCGTCGAGCAGCGGCGTTCCCGCCGCCGCCCCGGGGCCGGCCAGCGGCCAGCCCTCCTGCAGCGCCCCGGCGGAGTCGTAGAGGTACAGACGGCCGTCGCGCGCGGTGAAGACCTGCCGTACGCCCCCGCGCTCGTCCCGGGCCGCGAGCGGCAGGGGCGATGCGGCGGTGAGCCGCGGCGCCACCGGCGGGTCCGGGCGCGCCGGCCAGCCGTCGTCCCACACGCCGCCCCCGAGCGCCACCCCGAACAACCCGTCGGCCGCCAACGCTCCTGTGGGCGCGACCGGCCCCCGCGCGGTCAGTCGCTCCGACCAGAGCGCCACCCCGGCACCCGCGGGCTCGTCGCCGGGAGCGAGATCCACGACCGCCACTCTTCCGTCGGCCAGCACCTGCAGCACGCGGTGCGGTGCGGCAGGCTCGACGGCCACCGCCACCGGCGGCAACGGCGCCGGCGGTCCGGGTAGCGGCACCGCCCCGATCACGGGGTTCCCGCGCGCGGACGGCTCGACCACCACCAGCGCGGTCTCCCCGGCGGTCGTGTCGGTCACGACCACCGCCACCCGGCCGGTGTTGCCATGGTCGAGGTACGCGGGCGGGGCCGCCACGGCGACGGCACCGAGATTCACGTCGGGCCACTCCTCGCCGGCCGCGGTCAGGAAGCGCAGGACGCTGGCGCCCGCCCGCGACTCCACGACCACCGCGGCCGCCGGCGCACCGGGGTCGGCGCCGAGCAGCCGGGGCATCAGCACCGCCGGGATCCGGCAATCCTCCAGTGCGACCAGCCGGCCGAAGCTCGCAGGGTCGAGGTCCCCGTCGGCGATCTCGTCCCCGGTGGCGTCGAAACCGTAGAGCCCGTCCGGACCGGTGAGCACGATCTCGAGCGCGCCGTCGCCGTCCAGGTCGCCTGCGGCGCCCGGCAGGTTCCAGACCACCGGTCGCCCGGCGCCGTCGCGACCCACCGCCAGCGGCTCGATGGTGGCGGGGTCGCCGTCCCGGTCGACGTGCTCAGAGAGGTCGGACCCGAACGCCCAGACCTCGCCTGCCTGCCCCGCGGCCACGATCTCGTCGGAACCGTCACCGTCGAGGTCGACCGCGAGCAGGTGCGAGCCGGCGAGGTCCGCTCCGGCGGGCAACTCGCGCCGGGCCACCATCACCGGCGCCGCCGCCGCGGCCGGCAGCCGGCGCAGACGGAAGGTGAGGCTG
>JAWOID010000114.1:0-5389 GCA_046484865.1 Candidatus Krumholzibacteriia bacterium | reverse complement strand
CACTGCACCAGAGGATTTGAAAATGTTATTTTGAAAACATATCATTGGTGATGCGATGGCCTGCCGGATTCTCGAACATCAGACGGGAGGACGGGAACCATGCACAACCATCATCAGACCGACCCTCACAGCACCAAGCGTCTGGCGAACGCCGCTGCGCTTCTCCTGATCGTCGGGCTCAGCTTGTCCGGCTGCGACATCCAGCAAGATCGACAAGGCCAGACGGCCAGCGACCACCTGACCCTGCTCAACGTCTCCTACGATCCCACGCGCGAGCTCTACTGGGATCTCAATCAGGCCTTCAGCCGACACTGGGAAGAGACGACCGGCCAGCGGGTCGCCATCAGGATGTCCCACGGCGGTTCCGGTAGTCAGGCGCAGGCCGTCATCGACGGCTTGCAGGCCGACGTCGTCACCCTGGCCCTGGCCCATGACGTCGACCTCATCGCCGCGCGGACCGGTCTGCTGGCCGCCGACTGGCGAACCCGGTTGCCCAACGCCAGTGTACCGTACACATCGACCGTCACCTTCCTCGTGCGCAAGGGCAACCCGAAGCAGATCCGCGACTGGGACGATCTTGTGCGTCCGGACGTCCGGGTGATGACCCCCAATCCCAAGACCAGCGGTGTGGCTCGCCTGAACTACCTCGCGCTCTGGGGTCATGCCTTGCGCCGCGAGCTGGGGCCCGACTTCATGGACATGCTCCAGGATCCAGCGCAGCAGGAAGCCGTTCTGGCTGCTCGGGAGCAGGCGCGCGCCTTCGTGACGGCGGTGTATGCCAACGTGCCGGCGCTGGACTGGGCGGCGCGCTGCGCCACCAACAGCTTCCTCAAGAGCCATATCGGCGACGTGCTGGTCAACTGGGAGAACGAGAACCTGCTGAGCCTGCACGGGGCGGCGCAGCAGGACCTGGAGATCGTGGTCCCCCCGTTCAGCGTCCTGGCCGAGCCGGTGGTCGCCCTCATCGACGGCAACGTCGGCCGCGACGGCAAGCGCGAGGTCGTCGAGGCGTACCTCGAGTTCCTTTACAGCGAGGAGGGACAGGACCTCGTCGGCCGCCACTTCTACAGGCCGGCCGCGAGCAGCCGCGCCGCGGAGACCTACCGCGAGCTGTTCCCGCAGCTCGAACAGTTCAGGATCGAGGACGTGTTCGGCGGCTGGGACGTCGTGCACCGCACGCACTTCGCCGAAGGCGGCGTCTTCGACCAGATCGACCGGAACGACCGGTCGCGCCGGCCGGCCGGGCGGGGCGAGACGTAGGAGTCGGCCGCGCCAGGCCCGCGTGTGAAGTTCGACCCACTCCTTCCGCACGCCCTCTCGCGGGCCCCGCTCGCCTGGACTTCCCCCCTGGACACCGGCCCAGGATGCGTCTATAATGCAGTATGGCTGCATAATAGACGAAGGGGCGCCCATGTACATCCACCGCGCGCTCGAACCCCACTTCCGCGAGGCTGCCGCCCACTTCCCGGTCATGCTGCTCACCGGGGCGCGGCAGGTGGGCAAGACCACGTTCCTGCGGGAGATCGCAGGCGACGAGCGGGCGTACGTCAGCCTGGATGATCCGCGCGTCGTCGATCTTGCGCGCAACGACCCCGCCCTGTTCATGCAGCGGTATCCCGGACCTGTCCTCATCGACGAGATCCAGTACGCCCCCGGCTTGCTCCCGTACATCAAGCTGGCCGTGGACGGGGATGGGCGGCCGGGGCGCTTCTGGCTGACCGGATCGCAGCAATTCCACCTCATGCGCGACGTGGCGGAGTCCCTGGCGGGACGCGTGGGGATCATGCACCTGCTGGGTCTCTCGCGCCGGGAGCAGGACCGGCAGACCGGCGGTCACGGCCCGTTCCTGCCGACACCTGACGCCCTGGCGGCCCGCCTCGCGGACGCGGCCCCGCTCCCGCTGCCGGAACTGTACCGGCGCATCTGGCGCGGCGCCTATCCGGCGCTGACCCGCGATCCTGGACTGGACCGGGATCTCTACTTCAGCTCGTACCTCCAGACCTACCTGCAGCGCGACGTGCGCGACCTGGCCCGCGTCGGCGACGAGACGGCGTTCCTGCGCTTCGTGCGGGCCTGCGCCGCGCGCACCGCCCAGCTGCTGAACGTGGCCGACCTCGCCCGGGACGCGGACGTGGCGCCCAACACGGCCAAGCACTGGCTGTCGGTGCTCGAGGCTTCGGGCATCGTCTATCTGCTCCAGCCCTACCATACCAACGTCACCAAGCGCCTGGTCAAGACGCCCAAGCTCTACTTCCTGGACACGGGCCTCTGCTCCTGGCTGACCGGCTGGACGAGCACCGAGGCGCTGGAGGCCGGCGCCGCCTCGGGGGCCATGCTCGAGACCTGGATCCTGGTCGAGATCCTCAAGTCGTGGTGGCACCAGGGCAAACAGGCGCCGTTCTGGTTCTATCGGGACAAGGACAAGCAGGAGATCGACCTGCTGATCGTCCAGGATGACGCCATCCATCCCCTGGAGTTCAAGAAGTCGGCCTCGCCCGGGCGCGACACCGTGCGGCACTTCGGCACCCTGGCGCGGCTGGACCGGCCGGTCGGTGCGGGGGGAGTGGTCTGCCTGGTCGAATCGTCGCTGCCGCTGGGCGAGGGAGTGGTGTCGATTCCGGTGGGGGCGGTGTGACCCGGCCGGACCTGGCCTACCGCTCCTGCGCCTTCACCCCGAGCGCCCGCAGCCGCCGCGCGTGCCGGTCGAGCCGCCTCGCGAACTCGGCGAGGTCGCGCCCGCCCAGGCCGTCAGCGGACCGCTCGCTCCAGAGCACCTCGCTCCCCGCGCAGGCCCGCGGCCATGTCCTCGGGTCGATCGCCGCCTGCGGGATCCTCTCGGTCCACAGGCACAGCTCGCCGCCGAGCACGCGACCTTCGCCGCCGTCGCGGCCACCGCCGCCGTCGCCGCCCGCCGGATCGAACGCCAGCACCCGCGCCAGATCGACCTTCGCCGGATCCTGGTCGAGGTACATGTGCGAGATCGGCGAGACGATCGCGTCATGCCCTCGCCGCACCGCCTCCTGCGCCCCCTCGAACCCCCGCCAGCTCTGCACCACCGCTCCCGGCGCCAGGCCGCCCGCGAGCACCTCGTCCCACCCGATCGCCCGCCGTCCCTGGTCGGCCAGCCAGCGCGCCACCCGCTGCACGAACCATCCGTGCAGCGCGTCGGTGCCCTGCAGCCCCGCGGCCTCCATCCGCGCCCGGCAGCGCGGGCACGCGAGCCACCGGTCGGGCGGGCACTCGTCGCCGCCCAGGTGGATGAACCTGGACGGGAAGATCGCCAGCACCTCGGCCAGCACCTCTTCGAGAAACGTGCACACCGCGGGGTTGCCCGCGCAGTAGATGTCCTCGAACACGCCCCACTCGGTCGCCACCGGCAGCGGCCGCCCGCGGCAGCCCAGCTCCGGGTACGACGCCAGCGCCGCCCGGCAGTGCCCCGGCAGCTCGATCTCGGGCACGACCGTGATCCCGCGCGCCGCCGCGAACGCGACCACGTGCCGCGCCTCGTCCTGCGTGTAGTACCCCCCGTAGCGGACCCCGTCGCGGTCCATCCGCCAGGCCCCGACCTCGGTCAGCCTGGGCCGCGACCTGATCTCCAGCCGCCAGCCCTGGTCCTCGGTCAGGTGCCAGTGCAGCCGGTTCAGCTTGTGCAGCGACATCAGCTCGATCACGCGCTCGATCCCCGCCAGGTCCTGGAAGTGCCGGCACGAATCGAGCAGGAGGCCGCGCCACCCGAACCGCGGCCGGTCGGCGATGCGCACGCAGGGCAGCGGCCAGCGGTCGCGGGCGATGGACGCGCCGCTTGCGCTCGCCGCGCTTGCCGCCCCGCCGAACTCCGGCCCCAGCCGGCCGTCCGGTCGCCCGGGGTCGTCCGCGACCGGCGGCAACGGCCGCTCCATGTCGGCCGGCAGGAGCTGGCGCAGCGTCTGCAGCCCCCAGACGAGGCCCTCGCGGTCGCCGGCGCGCAGCGTGACCCGGCGCTCGTCGATGTCCAGGGTGTAGGCCTCGGGCCCGTGGCCGGCCAGGTGGCCGAGCGTGATCGCGACTTGCGCCGGCGCAAGTTCCGCGGCGGACGATGCGTCCACGATCGGCAACGGCAGGCCCATGCCGCGGCGCAGCAGGTCGAGCAGGGGGGCGGCCCAGGCGGCGAGGTCGTGCGGGCCGGGTTCGAGGTGGACCGTGGTCGTGCGGTCGAGGTCGATCGAGCCGCCGGTCGGGGTGACCGACCGGGGGTGGGGGATCAGGGCCAGGGGGGTGTCGGGTGGTGGCATGGGGGGAGCCTAGCGGGCGCGGCGCGGCGGAGCAATGGCAGACCAGGGGAGAGTCAGACCACCGCCCCGACGAACCCCGTGTTCAGCACCCCCTCCACCCGCACCCGGTAGGTGCGCCCGGCGACCGCACCGTCCAGCGGCGCCAGCACCTTCCGGTTGTTCGCCGTGCGCAGCCGCCACGACCCGGCCGGCCGGCGCACCGGCTCCTCCGCCACGGCGGACCACACCTGGCTGACCTGCGCGGCGGCGATCGCCCGCCAGACCTCGTCCTGCAGCGCCATCACCTCGGCCAGGCGGCGCTTCTTGGTCGGCTCCGGCACGTCGTCGCCCAGGCGCACGGCGGCCGCGCCGGGGCGCTCGCTGTAGGTGTAGCAGAAGAGGGAGTCGTAGCCGACCTCGCGCACCAGCGACAGCGTCTGCGCGAAGTCGTCCTCGGTCTCGCCCGGAAAGCCCACGATGACGTCGGCGCTGATGGTAACGTCGGGGATCGCGCGCCGCGCGTGGTCGACCATGCGCAGGTAATCGGCGCGGGTGTAGAGCCGCTTCATGCGGCGCAGCACGCCGTCGCTGCCGCTCTGCACCGGCACGTGCAGGCTCGGACACACCTTGGGCTCGGCGCCGATCACGTCCATGAGCTGCTCGTGCATGTCGCGGGGGTGGCCGGTCAGGAACCGGATGCGCAAGAGGCCGTCGACGCGCGCGACCTGCTGCAGCAGGCCGGCGAAGTCGAGCTCGTCGCGCCAGCGGTAAGCCGTCACGTTCTGACCGAGCAGCGTGACCTCCTGGCCGCCGGCGGCGACGACCGCGCGCACCTCGTCGAGGATGGCCGCGGGCGCCTTCTCGCGCTGCGGCCCGCGCGTGTAGGGCACGGTGCAGTACGTGCAATGGTAGTCGCAGTCCTTGTGGATGGTGACCAGGTGGCTGCCGTTCTGGGGGTAGAGCTGCGGCGGGGCCACGTAGTGCACGTCGTCGCGGTGGCCGGTGACCACGGACGGCCGGGCGCCGTCGGTGGCGGCGAGCCTGGCGGCGAGGATCCCCGGCAGCGACTCGTAGCTGTCGACGCCGACCACCACGTCGAGGCGCTGGCGCTCGCCGGTCAGTGCCTTGCCCAGGCGCTC
>JAWOID010000091.1:0-6872 GCA_046484865.1 Candidatus Krumholzibacteriia bacterium | reverse complement strand
AGCCGGTGCTGCACGCCGCCGACTACGACTTCCCCGACGCGCTGCTGCCCACCGGCGTGCGCCTGCTGCGGGAGGTGGCGGACCTCGCCCTCGCGCACCCCCCCGCCTGACGCGGCGCCGCTTGCCACGAGCGGGTTTACCGACGATGATTATCTTTGTAACATGGCAAAGGACAACGAATTGCGATTCTCATCACCGCGTGGCGGGAGAAGAAAGTGCGTGCCTGTCTGCGAAGTTTGTGATCTAATTCGCGACGATTTCGCTCTCGGCACGTCCCCTCTTCCGGGAGAATGAGCCCATGGCCTCTGTCGCCCAGATCGCGTGGTCGTCCGTCGCCAAGAAGGTGATCACGAGCGTCACCGGCTTCGCCTTGATGGCGTACATCATCGTCCACCTGCTGGGGAACCTCACGCTCTTCATCGGCCCGGCCGTGTTCAACGAGTACGCCTTCTTCCTGGAAGAGCTGTTCCACGGCTGGTTCGTGATCGTCGCCGAGATCGGGCTGGTGACCATCTTCCTCTTCCACATCGTCGCCGGCATCACCGTGGCCTGGACGGACAAGCGGCGGGCGCGGCCCGAGCGTTACGCGGTCGTGCGCGACGTGGGCAAGCCGAGCCGCAAGACGCTGTCGTCGCGCAGCATGATCCTCACCGGCATCGTGCTGCTGATCTTCGTGCCCGTCCACGTCTGGATGTTCAAGTTCGGCTCCCACACCATGATCGAGCGGGCCGCCGAGCCGGACCTCAAGAACCTCTACGAGACCACGGTGTCGGCGTTCAAGAATCCGCTCATCGTGGCGGCCTACGTGCTCGCGATGGTGCTGCTGGGGCTGCACCTGCGGCACGGGTTCTGGAGTTCCTTCCAGTCGCTGGGCTGGGCGAACGAGCGCACCCTGCCGTTCCTCACCACCGCGGCGGTGATCTTCGCGGTGATCATGGCGGCGGGATACGTGATCCTGCCCGTCTACGCCTACTTCGCCCTCGACCCCGCGGCCGGCATGGGAGGTCACTAGATGACGTTGACCACGGAACGCACCTCGGTCCTGGACGCCAGGATCCCGGGCGGCCCCCTCCCGGAGAAGTGGGAACGCCACCAGATGGAGAGCGCGCTGGTGGCGCCGGCCAACCGGCGCAAGTCGAGCGTGATCGTGGTGGGCACCGGGCTCGCGGGCGGCGGCGCCGCCGCCACCCTCGGCGAGCTGGGCTTCAACGTGCTCAACTTCTGCATCCAGGACAGCCCGCGCCGGGCCCACAGCGTGGCGGCCCAGGGCGGCATCAACGCCGCCAAGAACTACCAGAACGACGGCGACAGCATCTACCGCCTGTTCTACGACACGATCAAGGGCGGCGACTACCGCTCGCGCGAGGCCAACGTGTACCGGCTGGCCGAGCTTTCGGTGGCGATCATCGACAACATGGTGGCGCAGGGCGTGCCGTTCGCGCGCGAGTACGGCGGCACCCTGGCGAACCGCTCGTTCGGCGGCGTGCAGGTGTCGCGCACCTTCTACGCCCGGGGCCAGACCGGCCAGCAGCTTTTGCTGGGGATCTACAGCGCGCTGCAGCGGCAGGTCAAGGCGGGCACGGTGACGATGTTCCCGCGCCACGAGATGCTGGACGTGGTGGTGGTGGACGGGCGCTGCCGCGGCATCGTCGTCCGCGACCTCGTCACCGGCGAGGTGAAGCGCTACGTGGCCGACGCCGTGGTGCTGGCCACCGGCGGCTACTCCCCCGTCTACTACCTCTCCACCAACGCGGTGAACTGCAACGCCACCGCCATCTGGCGGGCGCACAGGCGGGGCGCCTTCTTCGCCAACCCGTCGTTCACGCAGATCCATCCCACGGCCGTCCCGCAGCTGGGCGATTATCAGAGCAAGCTCACCCTGATGAGCGAGTCGCTGCGCAACGACGGGCGCATCTGGGTGCCGCTGAAGCCGGGCGACAAGCGCCGGCCGAGCGAGATCCCCGAGCACGAGCGCGACTACTATCTGGAACGGCGCTACCCGGCCTTCGGCAACCTGGCGCCGCGCGACATCTCCTCCCGCGCGGCCAAGGTGGAGTGCGACGCCGGCAAGGGCGTGGGCCCCACCGGCTACGCGGTGTACCTCGACTTCGCCGACGCCATCCAGCGGCTCGGCCGCGACGTGGTGCGCGACCGCTACGGCAACCTGTTCGCCATGTACGAGGAGATCATCGCCGACGATCCGTACGAGACGCCCATGATGATCTACCCCGCGCCCCACTACACCATGGGCGGGCTCTGGGTGGACTACGACCTGCAGAGCACCATCCCCGGCCTGTTCGTGGCCGGCGAGGCGAACTTCTCCGACCACGGCGCGAACCGTCTGGGCGCCAGCGCCCTCATGCAGGGCGTGGCCGACGGCTACTTCATCATCCCCCGGGTGGTGGCCAGCTACCTGGCCGGTCACAAGCTTGCGCGGGTCTCCACCGACCACGACGCCTTCGCGGCGGTGGAGAACGACGTGAGGCAGCGGTACGACCGGCTGCTGGCCATCGACGGCAAGCGGACGGTGCGGGACTTCCACTGGAAGCTGGGCCGCGTGATGTGGGACAAGGTCGGCATGTCGCGCAACCGCGCCGGCCTGATCGCCGCCATCGAGGAGATCCGGGCGCTGCGCGAGGAGTTCTGGAACGACGTGCAGGTTCCCGGCGACGGCGCCGACGTCAACAAGCAGCTCGAGTTCGCCGGACGCGTGGCCGACCTGTTCGAGCTGGGCGAGCTGATGGCGGTGGACGCTCTCGACCGCGAGGAGTCGTGCGGCGGCCACTTCCGCGAGGAGCACCAGACGCCCGACGGCGAGGCCAGACGCGACGACGAGAACTTCATGCACGTGTCGGCCTGGGAGCACCGCGGACCGGGCGCAGGCGAGACGCAGGGCGTCGGTCACGAGTGGCAGCTCCACCGGGAGCCGCTGCACTACGAGTCGATCGAGGTCAAGACCCGGAGCTACAAGTAGGAAGGGCGGGCCCATGAAGAAGAAGTCCAGCGTGGAGTCGATGACCATCCACCTGAAGCTCTGGCGGCAGGCCCGCGGCGAGGCGAAGGGACGCTTCGTCGACTACACCGTGGAGAAGGTGCTGCCCGAGATGTCCTTCCTGGAGATGCTCGACGTGCTGAACGAGCAGCTCGCCGCGCGGGGCGAAACCTGCGTGGAATTCGACAGCGATTGCCGCGAGGGGATCTGCGGCACCTGCGGTCTGGTGATCAACGGCACGGCCCACGGACCGCACCCCGGCGTGACCACCTGCGAGGTGCGCATGCGTCACTTCGGCGACGGCGAGACGATCACGGTGGAGCCGTTCCGGGCGCGGGCGTTCCCGGTGGTCAAGGATCTGGTGGTGGCGCGCTCGGCCCTCGACCGCATCCAGGCGGCGGGCGGCTACGTCTCGGTGAACGTCGGCTCCGCGCCCGACGCCAATGCCATCCCCATCGCCAAGAAGGACCAGGACAAGGCCATGGACGCCGCCGCCTGCATCGGCTGCGGCGCCTGCGTGGCCGCATGCCCCAACGCCTCGGCCGCCCTGTTCACCAGCGCCAAGATCGCCCAGCTCTCGTACCTGCCCCAGGGCCAGACCGAGCGCGGCAAGCGGGCGCTGGCCATGATCCAGCAGGCCGACAGCGAGGGGTTCGGCGACTGTTCGAACCACGGCGAGTGCCAGGGCGTGTGCCCCAAGCTCATCTCGATCGAGAACATCGCCCGCGCGCGGCGCGAGTTCGTCATGGGAGCGCTCGGGCGGCACTAGGCCGCTGGCCGGGAATCCTCTTTCGTCGCGCCGGGCGCCTGTTGCCCCCGATCTCTGCGTTGCGAATCCTCGCCTCGGCTCCGGCCTTCCGCGATTTTTTTGAAATTTCTTGCGCGATGGACTTGCGGACGCGAACGGATGTCCATTTCATGTGCGCCTCATGTCCAGGATATGTTCACCTGGACAAAGGCCCTGGCGAAGGAGAAATGCCATGAAGAAGCTCGTGACGCTCGTGCTGATGGTCGGAGCCCTGGCTGTCGTGTCCGGCTGCTCCGAATCGAACGATCCCGTGGCCCCGGCGACCGCCGATGCGGACAAGGGCCGCCTGTTGACCGAGAATAGCATCGTGGACGTGGCGCTCGCGGTGAACGCCGACAGCGGCGAATTCTCGACCCTCATCGCCGCCCTGGTGGCCGCCGACCTGGTGGAGGCCCTGCAGCAGAGAGGCCAGTTCACCGTCTTCGCCCCGACCGACGAGGCGTTCGCGGCGCTCGACCTCGACGCCACCAACGTCGGCGACCTCCCCGTCGACCAGCTCACCGACATCCTGCTCTACCACGTGGCCCGCGGCAAGCGGGAGGCCGCCGACGTGGTCGCCAGCGATCGGATCCGCATGCTGAACGGCGAGTTCGCCTTCGTCGAGGTGACCGGCGAGGGCGCCTTCATCGACGGCGCCCTGATCGTCGATACCGATGTCCCCGCCGCCAACGGCGTGATCCACGTGATCGGCGCGGTCATGCTGCCGTGACCCGAACGGCCCGTCCGGTCCGCCGCGCCGTCCCGCCCGGGACGAGCGTGGCGGGCCGGGCTGCGCCGCCAAAGGCATCCGCGTCAGAACTCGTGCCCGAGACGCAGTCTACTGCCCACGCCGACCGGCAACCACCCTCCTGCACCGCACGGTCAGCCAGCACCTGGAGACCTACTTCGCCGCCGCCGGCAATGACGACGACCTCCCCTCCAACGTCCCCGTCCAAGTTCAGAAGGCGTTTCGCGAGTACCTCCGCTGCGGCATCCTCGCGCACGGGTTCGCTCGCGCCTACTGCTCCGCCTGCGGCCATGACTTCCTGATCGCGTTCAGCTGCAAGGGCCGAGACATCTGTCCTTCGTGCGCGACACGGCGGATGGTGGAGACTGCCGCCCGCCTAACGGAGCAGGTCCTGCCCCGGGTGCCGTGCCGCCAGTGGGTGCTGTCGGTGACCAAACGCGTGCGCTGGCACCTGCGCGAGAAGCCCGAGGTGATCGGCGGCCTCTCGAGGGTCTTCCTGCAAGCGGTGGAGACAACGTTGCGACAGCGCAGCCCAGGTACGCCACCGGGTGCGAGGTTCGGGGCCGTGGCCTTCGTCCACCGCTTCGGCGCAGCCCGGCCGATGGTCCATGAGGCCGGCCCTGGCGATGCCGCGCCCGAGCACCATGACCGCGATCATCGCGATGACCGCGTTGCTGGAAAATCCGGCGAGAGCGTCCTGCGGCGACAGGACCCCCGTCCGGGCCAGGGCCGGCATGCAGAGCATGCCCACGAGGTCGCTGCGCAGCAGATCGAAGGCCAGCAGGATCACCGTGGCCAGCAGCGTGGCAAGAACGATGATGATCTCGACAGCCATACGCCTTCGGGGTGCAGAGTACCACGCCGGGGCCACTGCGCGCGGGCTGGGCACAGCGGCCGCAGACCCGGTCACCACATCAGCAGCTCTTCAGACAGAGCCCGGCCGTTTCAAATCATTTCAACAGGCAGAGCTTCCCGAAATGGGCTTCACCCGCTCCTTCCAGACGGTATAGATAGGAGCCCGACGACACGATCCGGCCCTGGTCGTCTGTGGCGTCCCAGAACACCGACTCGACACCCGCCGGTCGAACCTCATCGACCAGCGTCCGCACGGTCAGCCCGCGCATGTCCATGAGCGACAGGCGCACATGCGTCGGCTGGAGCAGGGAGAACGCGATCCTCGTCCCGCAGTTGAAGGGATTGGGATGGTTCCCCAGGAGCACGATCCTTGATGCAGGAGGCAAAAGCTCATCGACACCGCTCGGCGAACCTACATAGCAGTAAGATGACACAGGACCCATGTTGCCGAACGCATCCCAAGCGCGAATCCGGAACACGAAGCTCAACCCGGCGTCAGGCAAGAGAATGGTGGTCGCGGTCGTCTCCTGCAGCAGCAAGGCGCCATCGTCGAACCAATCCCAGGTGTAAGACGCCGCGTCGACGAAGAAGGCCGTGTCGAAGAGGATCTCGTAGTACGCAAAATGGTCTTCCACGCAGGGCCAGTTCGACCAGTCCAGGGTCACGGAGACGCCTGGAATCCAGGCCGTCACCTCCAGGCCCAGGGGGCCCCATGGCGGGGTGAGGTCGACGACGGGATCGATGGTCACCAGCAGTCCCGAGACGAAGGACAGGGAGTCCGGCACGACCAGATGCTGGACCGTGCTCATGTCCAGCGGTGCAATGAAGGCGCCGCCCAGGTCGTCCTGGAGCATGAACGTAGCGGGCGGAAGGTCGTCATCCCAGGTGACCGTTACCGGATAACCGCCGTCTCCGGTCTGCCAGATCAGGTGATAGTCGATCGTGCCGGCCGCGCTTTCCCGAAGATCGAGCTTGGCGTGCGTCATACCGTCAGGCAGCGCCAGTCTCGCGTCGAAGACGTTCGAGGGCGGCCAGGGCGGCAGCGCGACCTCACCCAGACCGGGATCCAGGGGAGACGCTTATGACATGCGGGGACGTACGGCGCACGAAAGCATCTTCAATGTGAGTGATGGGAACTACCGATGTCCAAGCTCCCAGCAGGGCTTTTCACCGTTTACGACATGGACACGAGGATTAGCGTGGATCATGGCCGGGGCGGCAGAACAGCTCGAGTTTCTGAGTATCGTTGACGACGCCGATCTCGTCCCGCACGGAGGTCGTCTCGCGGTAGAAGGATGCTTGGTGAAAATGGCCAAAGCGTCTTGCGATTTCTATATCGAGAACAGCGCGGCCGATGGAATTCCTTATTGGGACACCGGAGCACCAAATCTTCATCGGCTTGGAAGCGACTATCTCGATCGCCCGGCTGATCCGTTGAATGATTGGGAGCCCGTTGATTCCTCGGCAGCGGCGATCGGTGCGCAAGGACT
>JAWOID010000085.1:0-6563 GCA_046484865.1 Candidatus Krumholzibacteriia bacterium | reverse complement strand
TAAGTTCGAGGGTTTGCATTTTTTCTCCTTGAATGGATTACCATTCGATATCTGAAGCGAGTTTTTGGCAGAAGCGCTTGCAGTATTCCACATCTTTGAGTCCCAGTTTGGCACTGGCGAGGCCGGATTGCCGGTAGCGCGTCAGGATTTCGGCGGAGGACAGGTGCAGGTAATCAGCGGCGGTATGGATGCCGATTTGCCAAAGGATGGCGGCATAGGACGGGCCAACGCCATTGATGCGCAGCAAGTCGCTGAGTTGGAGGGCGTGGACTATTTTTTCCGGCGGGATGGAGAGTTGGTTGGTAATTTCCTGGCGCAGGACCGGGGTGAGGGCCTGTTCGTAAAGGTCTTTGGTGGTTTTGATGTTGGGCCTCGCCAGTTTTTCAAGTTCGTTGCTTGTGAAAACATCCAAGTCAGGCAGGGCAACCGGCTTTGATAAGTAGCTGTTGACCTCGCGGTTGAGTATGGTCAGGTACTCGACGCTAACTGTGAGCGAGACCGCCAGTTGGGGATATTGTTTTTTGTTGGCGAGCAGCTTACGCAGAGATTCGAGGTGGAAAACCCCTTTTTGTTTCAGGCCAGCCACAATTCCTGGCAGATTTTCCAATAATATTCTTCGCCCGGGCAGCAGGTCAATTGAGGTAAGAATCTCCTGGAATTCATCCAGGGTGATTTTTTCGAGGTCAATCGTGTACATTGGAATCTACCTTTCCAATTCTATAATCATGCTGACTTTAAATGAGTCAGAAACCTTGAGAGTCTTCAGAATATAACGTCACTGTTGCCTTTGCCCACGCTTGCACGGTTTGTCGCACTTCGGGCGGGGCTAGCACCGTCACTGCCGGGCCGTAGGCCAGGGCATTGCTGGCCGCCACGTATACATCCGGTGCGCTGAACGTGACCAGAATCGCGCCATCCGGTTCTTCTGCGAGTGTTTCCCAGTAGCCGCGTCCGTGCTGAGCCAGATGGGCAAATTCCGGCGTGAAACGCATTTGTATTTTGAGTGGCTGGGCATCCATCCAGTTCTGGTCTAGGTAGGCGCGGATGTCGAAGTCGGCGGGGGCGGGGAAAGTTTGGCCGGTCAGGGTCAGTTCGGCGATGCGGTCGACGCGGAAGGTGCGCAATCCCGAACGCAGGCGGCAGTAGCCGACGACGTACCACCAGCCAATGGAATGCACAAGCGCATACGGGTCGAGTTCGCGCTGCTCCCCATGCGGGCTGCTGCTATGGTAGGTCATGCTTACCCTGCGGTTTTCACGCACGGCCCGGCGCAGTTTCTCCAGGTTGGGAGCCAGCATTGCAATGTCGGCGCGGTTCATGCCTGTGGCCACCAGCGAACGCCGCGCCCAGGCGATTTCCTGGCGCTGTTCGTCGGGCAGAACGTTGTCCAGTTTGGCGAGCGCGCCCTGGGCCGATTCGCGGTAGAGCGTTCCCCACATCTCATGCACGAGGCTGGTTCCCAGCGCAACGGCGACGGCCTCCTCCGGGGTAAAAACCAGCGGCGGCAGTTTGTAGCCGCGCACCAGCGAAAACCCGCCATACGGCCCGCGCTCTGCGTAAACCGGCACGCCCATCTCGTCGAGCATCCCAAAATAGCGGTGCAAGGTGCGGACGGAGACGCCCAGTTTTTCGGCCAAATCGGCGGCCTTTTGGTTCGGCTGGCGTTGAAGGGTGAGTATCAGGGTAATAAGACGGGTGGCGACGTTGGTCATGGGTCACTTCCTGGCATGATTATAGAATAGGTATATGTCAGATTATGACATAATTAAGGGGAATTTGGAATTGTTACAGGATTATTGCCTGTCCATTGGTAATCTCCTAGCCTGTGCTATAATCGCGCAAATGATGAGCGATTCATCCCTGGTTCAGATAAAAGGCCTCAAGGATGGCTTGCTGGTCACCCTGGGCGATGCGGCCTGGACGGTGCTCCAGGAGGCTTTATTGAATCGCGTCGAACAGCAGGCCTCCTTTTTTCAGGGTGCGCGCTTGGCCCTGGATGTTGGCAATCAGGTGCTCAAAACGGCAGAACTATCGGCCCTGCGGGATACACTTTCGGAACACGGAATTCTCCTGTGGGCTATTCTCTCGAACTCCCCGACGACGGAAAGCACCGCCCAAATGCTTGGGCTGGCAACCCGCATCCATAAAGCCCGTCCGACCGAAATCCAGGCGGCCAAAGGTATCGACCACGAATCAGCCCTGTGGGTAGACCGCACACTGCGCTCTGGTGTGCGCATCGAGTATGCGGGCAATGTCGTCATTGTTGGCGATGTCAATCCTGGCGCAGAAGTAATTGCTGGGGGCAGCGTCATCGTCTGGGGACGTTTGCGTGGCGTGGTTCATGCCGGGGCGCAGGGAAATGTTGATGCTACGGTGCGCGCGCTGGACCTCGCACCAACCCAACTGCGTATAGCGAGTGAAATTGCGGTTGCGCCCGCCCGAGGCGGTGCGCCCAAACCGGAGATAGTATTTTTGCGTGATGGCCGCTTACAGGCTGAAGCCTGGACTCCCGGCTAGGAGAAATAGATGACAGGAAAAGTAATCACAGTTACATCGGGAAAAGGCGGCGTTGGAAAGACGACGGCTGTCGCCAATCTTGCGGTTGCCCTGGCCGGGAACGGCAAAAGAGTGGTCTGCATTGACGGCGACATCGGCCTTCGTAACCTGGACGTGGTCATGGGCCTCGAAAATCGCATCGTTTACGACATTGTTGATGTGGTTGAAGGCCGCTGCAAGACCCGCCAGGCCATGATACGCGACAAACGCCTGCCCGAACTTTTTCTCATTCCTGCCGCCCAAACCCGTGATAAAAACGCTGTCTCTCCGAGCGATATGATACGTCTGTGCGACGAACTACGCCAGGATGTGGACTGGATTCTGATTGACTCCCCGGCGGGCATTGAGCGTGGTTTTCGCAACGCCATTGCGCCCGCCGACCGGGTGCTGATTATCACCAATCCCGAAATGTCGGCAGTGCGCGACGCCGACCGGGTGGTTGGCCTGCTCGAAGCCGAGGAAAAGGGCTTGCCCTCGCTGATAGTTAATCGCCTGAACCCGGCGATGGTTAGCCGCGGCGACATGCTCTCGGTGGACGATGTCTACGATTTGTCCGGCGACTCGCGACCGCGCCGCCCGTGACTGGTGCGCCTGGGAGGACGCCCTCATGCCGACCTACCCGCCGAATCCCGACTTCGAGGACCCTGCCCACCGCATGGCGTTCGTGCGGATCGTGACCCACGTCTGGGCTCACGGTTCGTGGTTGGAGGAGGGCGCGGTCCTGCGGGACGCGGGCCGGCTCGCCGGGATCCCGGGTGTCCTCGTACAGGGCAGACTCGACCTCGGAAACCTCATCGGGACGCCGTGGCTCCTCCAGGCCGCCTGGCCCGGCAGCGAGCTGATCCTCATCGATGAGGCAGGGCACGGCTACAGCGACGCTGCGATGGTCGATGCGTTGGTCGGGGCCACGGATCACTTTCGTGCGCGACTGAACCCAGGTTGACGCTGCCTTCCCCCTGGCCGCGGAAGAGGCGATCGCGCTCGAACGGTGCCCACCCGGTGGTCACCGCCGTGCTTGAGCCGACTGCCGGACGGACATAACCACACGGGTCGTGCGTGGTGATGCCCATCCGGTGGGCACCGCGCGAGGGACGCGGGTCGACCCTCGCGGTGCTCCGCCTTGTCGAGGACGACCAGCTGGTGATCGGCCAGGCGGCGTATCCGAACCACGTGTATCTGATCGACGCACAGGCAGATCTCGTCCGCCTCCATGACGGCGTGATCGCGATCGACCATCCGCAGCGCCTGCAATCGCATCCCGGATCCCACCCCGCGAGCGTACCGATGGCGACCTGCGGGCAAGCCTCGCTTCAGCGGCGACCGCCCTGGCGCCCGGAGAGGGAATCGCTGAGCTCGCCGGCGCGCCGCGCGATCGCGAGGAGCATCCCGGACCGGAACGCACCCTCGATCTGGCTATCGCCGAACCGCTCGCCTCGGATGATCGCCTTGAGGAGTCGTGCGAGATCGTCGCTGCTCGCGGAGTCGATCGGCCCGGGGCCGCTGGACAGCCGCTGACCCTCTGCGGTGCCCAGCCACGCACTCCAGTCGAAGGCGTACACCCAGCCGAGCTCGTACATCTCCGACACGTACGACTGGCCCATGTCGCTGAGGTCGTACCAACCCATCTGGATGACCCCGTCGGGCCGTGTCGTCGATGCGACCCACGTCCCAGGCATGAAGGATCCGTCGGCGAACCGGTCCGCCCACGCGGCGAGGCGCTGAAGCCGCTCCTCGAGTGCCGCCGTCATCCGACCCTACCGCTCCAGCTCCGCGATGACCGCCGCCGATGCCTCGGGCACGTGTCCAGCGGCATGGAACCGGCGCAGGTGCTCGGCGCTTCGCGGCTCAGCGGCTCGCGCGATGCCGAAAAGTCGCCGGGCGCGCTCGATGTCACCGGCGGCGCCGACCATGAGGGCCGCCCAGAGCACGATCTGGTCATCGTCGGGCGCGAGCGCGTGGGCCTCATCCATGGCCGCGGCCGCGGCGGCGACGTCGCCGACCTGGAACGGCGCATCCGCCCGGTCGAACGCCTCGTAGGCGCGGGCCAGACGCAGGAGGCGGACGAGCTCGTCCAGGGGCGCTGCATGGTCATCGACCCGTATCTCGAACCGGCGCGTCCAAGCGGGCCCGTCGGCGGGTGCCACGACGAGCGCCGCGGACTGCCGGCCCCGGACATCGCCTCCTTCCGTCTCGGCTGCCCGAAGGGCGACGACGAGGCGGTCCGCGAGGTCGCCTGACGCCCGTGCGTAGGCGTCGGCCATCGCCGGCCAGACGGTGGGTCGCTCCATCATGTTGGCCTGGATGGCCACGTCGTCCGACGTGACGTGGCCAGCGGCGAATACGCACCGTGATCCGGTGAAGGACGCCGACCGACCGTGCCCGTCCACCATCCCGACCTGGCGGATCTCGCGGTCATCGTCCTCGGCCAGGAGCGCGGCGAGGGCATCGGGGGCCGACGCGCCGGCACGCATCCGCTCCAGCCCCAGCGTGCCGTAGCGCTTCTCCGCGAACGACTGCGTCGCGACGGCACCGACTCCGGGTTCCGCCCACGGCACCGTCTCGCCGACGAACGGCCACCTGGTCTGGACCGCGACGCCGAGCTCGCCGGTGGCCGGATCACGCGCGACGATCGAGTAGGTCATCGATGCCTCCGGATGCCCAGAACGGTCGATGCGCACACACTACCGCCCACTGGCGGCGCCCGCCCCGGCAGAAGGAGACGTCCATGACCGGCACCGAGCGACAGGACCCAGACGACCGATATGCAGGCGACGAGCACCTGTTCGACCTCGCCGCCTCTGCCGACGACCTGCGACGTGAGGAGCATCCGGCCAGGGACGGCCATCGCCAGGTCACTCTCGTCCATGAGGACGGGGTCACCGTGATCCTGTTCGACTTCGAGGCGGGTGGCCAGCTCAAGCATCACGCGGCTGACGGCCTGGTCATGATCCACGTCATCGCGGGGATGGTCGACGTGGCGACTCCGGAGACGACGCATCCGATCGGCGCTGGGTCGCTCCTGGTTCTTGCAGCCGGGGTGCGGCACGACGTTAGCGTCCGGGAACCGAGCCAGGTGCTCCTGACGGTCCACCTCCGGCGCGGCTGAGGCCCGCGCCGCTGGCGCGGCGGCTGGGTGCATCGCGGCGGTGGTTCTTCGCGCTTCTGCAACGGATCGAGCAATCGGGCTCGTCCGGCCGTCCGAGGCATCGTGCTGCACTAGCGACGATCGCCCAGAGGAGACCACGATGGACATCGACACCGTTCGTGACCGCGCCACGGCGTTCTGCGAGACGCTCGATGCGGGGGACGTCGAGGCTGCGGCCGCATACCTGAGCCCGGAGCTTCGGCGCAACCTGGGCGAGGTGCTGGCCCTCATGCCGCTGCCGACGAACGAGGCGACGGTCGTGTCGGTCGAGCTTGGCGGATCGGGCTACAACATCGTCCTTCGGCTCCTCGGGGAGACTGACGAGGTCGAGCTCCAGACCCGCTGGAAGGACCGCGACGGCGAGCCAACGCTTGTCGAGGCCAGCCACCTCAGCCAGACACAGCGGGACGCCGCCGAGGCCACCGCCGAGGCAGGGGAGGGGGAGTCCGCTGGCGTCGAGGGGTGACGGGATGGTCCTGGACCGCCGATGGCGGGGAGCCATCGATCTCGGGGGATAGCCGAGTACGCGACCCCTTCCGGCTGGTACCGACCTCGATCGATGGCCTTGTGATGGCTCCGAGCCATCGTCAGACCGGGTTTGCGCGGGTCGGGAACGGCGTCCTGGGCGGGGCCGGCGCTTGAGCCAGGAATCGATGGCGGCGAGCCATGGGTCGGCCCCGTCGCGCTCGGCGACGCCAGTCCCCTGGAGTACGTTCGGGAGCGATCCCGGATCCGCATGCCCGTGACGTGAGCAGCCACCGAAGCGAGATGTCGGTTGGGTACACTCGCATGTGATGTCGACCCGGCGGGTCGACCGCGGGGGAGGGGAGCATGTCGACCGAGCGCCTCGACCCGACCGAAC
>JAWOID010000072.1:0-35771 GCA_046484865.1 Candidatus Krumholzibacteriia bacterium | reverse complement strand
GCGCTCGTCGTGGAAACGCCAGGCCGTGACGGCGCCCACCAGGACCAGGATCGCCAGACCAGCGAGCAGGACCCGGCGGAGCCGTTCGCCGACGCCGCCGCGCCACCAGCCCCAGCCCAGCAGCAGGCACAGCACCCAGACGGCCGCCACCAGCAGCAGGCTCCACTGGTCGAGGGTCAGGGCCCGGCCCAGCCCCGCCGCCTGCGCCACGCCGGGCGGCAGCTCCTCTCCCGCCAGCTCGATGTCCTTCAGGTGCGCCCGCACCCACGCCAGATTCGCGCGGGCATCGCGGTCGCCGGGGTCGCGGCGGAGCGCACGCAGGTAGGATGCCACCGCCCGGCCCAGCTCGCCCCGCCGGGCGTGGACGTTCCCCAGGTTGTAGTGCACGACGGCGTCGTCCACGCCGGCGTCCAGGCTCAGACGGTAGCGTTCGAGCGCGGTGTCCAGGTCTCCTTCCGTGTACGCCTGGTTCCCCTCCGCCACGAGCTGCGCGGGGTCGCCCGAGCCCGTGGTCGCCGCCGGCGCTGCGGTCGCGGCGGTCAGGCCGACCACCAGCAGCAGGACGCCGGCGCGCACCGGACCCGCCGCGCTCCGGTCCGCAGCGGCGCGGTGACGGCGCGTCGCCCGGTCGATGTCTGCCAGGGCCGCCTCCGCCTCCCGGGCGAGAGCCCCGAGGTCGTCGGATCCGGCGGCGGTCGCGCCGCCGGCGACGCCGAACCGCTCGCGATCGCACACCTCCAGCAGCCGTGCCAGCCGCTCGCCGGCAGTGGGGGCTCCCACCTCGGCTGCGTGCTGGGCGACTTCCCGCGCGTCGACGGCGGCCGGCGGGCGGTACCGGCGATCCGCCACGTAGCCGGCAACGGCGCGGCCGATGGCGGCGAGCCCCTCCCGGCGGTCCCCGGAACGCGCCGCCTGGCGCAGCCGGCGCCGCGCCCGGGCCAGCGCCTGCCGGCGCCGGGCCGCCGCCGGATCGCGCAGCAGCGCTTCGCGCCGTGCCAGCAGCACTCGCAGCGCCGCGAGTGCCGCCGGCGGCAGCAGCAGCGCCACCCACCAGAACGCCGAGGCGACGACCGGCGGCCGCACCCGGGCGAGACGGCGAGCGACCGGATGGATGAACGCGAGGTCGCTGGCGAGACGCGCGATCTCGGTGCGCAGGGGTCCCGACGCCAGGTCGCCGGCCACCGGCAGGCTGCTGGGGAGGACCGTGACAGCCGCCGGTTCGGTCCGCGCCAGGACGTATTCCCGTCGATCGGGATCGAAGTAGCGCACGGTCACCGGCGGGACCCGGAGGGTCCCGGCGACGGTGGGGATGATCACCTTCTCGACCGTCAGCCGGCTGCGGCGCCGATCGCCGCCGGTCTCGGCACGGAGTTCGTCCCTCGAGTCGTGCAACCGCGCCCCGTCCGGCTCCGGCAGCATCAGGCCGCCGAAGGTCTCGAGGAAGGCGTCGGTGACGAGATTGACGCTGAGCGTCACTGGCTCGCCACGCGGAACACTGTCGCGATCGACCTGCGCCGTCAGGGCCATCTCCCGCGCCACCAGGCCGGAGAAGTCGTCCGGAAGCGGGTGCGGCAGCTCGAGGACCGTGACGGGGATCGGGTCCGTCCGGAGCGCCCGCGGTCCCCGGTTTCGTGCTCGCGAGAAGAAGCGATCGAACAGGTCTTCCGAGTAGGTGAGCGTGGCCGGCTCGATGGTCAACTCGCCGGCACGGGTGGGGAAGAGCGCATACCGGACCTCGGTCACCTGGTAGGTGCGAGCGCCGACCGTCGTGCGGTAGCGCTGCTCCGGCGCGAGATCTTCGCGCCAGAACCCCTCCGTGGTGGGCGGAGTGTAGCGCGGGTTGTCCCAGGGCTGGACGCTGCGGTACCAGCGGAAGCTCAGGACGATCTGCTCGCCGACGTGCACCTCGCGGCGATCGGCCGTCAGTGTGATGAAGACGTCGTCGCCCGGCCGCCCCCCCGATGCGCTACCCGCCGTGACGCCACCGGCGTCCGGCCCCGGATCCGCCCCGCCGGTGCCGCTGCCCCGCTGGGCGGCGGACGGCGTCCGGGCGGGCGGCGGATCCTCGGCCGCGAGCACGGTGATCGGTATGGGTTGCGTGCTGTACGCCCGGCCCTCCAGGTGGACCCGGAGCGCGGGAATCTCGAAGTCGCTCTCGCGCGTCACCTCCAGAAGGTAGCTCAGCGATACCGACGCCTGCACGCGTCCGTCGGCCATCGTGAAGCTCTGGCTGCGGCCCTGCGGGTGCACCTGGACGCCGGGTAGCACCGGCAGATCCACGCGGGGATCGACGGCCTGGTCGCCCTCGACCGTGACGGTGAGCACGAGTCGCTCGCCGGCCCGGATGCGGGCGCGATCGGTCTCCGCCCGAACGGTGATGGCCATCGCCGGCGCCGCCGTGGCCAGCAGCGCGATCGCGGCGAGCACCGTCGCCAGCGTCGCCCTGCCGGCCCGTGAGCGATTCGCCGCCGCCCATCGGATGCAGGTCCGTCGCACGGCATCCAGATGTCCTGGGGTTGCGCGCCCGGTGATCACCATCGCTTCCCGCTCTTCGTCGGCGTGCCCTTCAGACGGCGCTGCACCGCCCGCTTCAACTCCTGCTCGTCGCGATCGAGGGCCCGCAGCAGCTGGCGGGCCTGCTCCTCGGTCAACTCCTCCGGCCCGTCCTGCGGCACCGGTTCACCCTCCTCCGGCGCGGCCTCCGGCTCCTGCGGGTCGGCCGGCGGCTCCGGCGCAGGTTGTTCGTCCTGCTCCGCCGGCTGGTCCTCGGGCTGGTCGTTTTGCCGCTGGTCCTCGCGCTCCCGCTCTCCGTCCTGCTGCTCGTCGCGATCGCCCTGCTGCTGATCATCGCCCTGCCGGGGCTGATCATCCTGATCGCCCGGTTCCTGCTGGTCGTCTTGCTGATTGTCCGGCTGCTGGTCCTGCTGCTGTTGATCCGGTTGCTGATCCTGCTGCCGCTCCTGCTGCTCGAGAGCGAGCAGGGCCAGTTCCAGGTTGTGCAGCGCATCGTCCCGCCCCGGCTGCAGCCGCAGCGACTCGCGCAGGAGGTCGACCGCCTCGGCAAGCTCGCCGGCCGCGAGCTGCGTGGTGCCCGCATTGTACAGGCTCTCGGCGCGCAGCTCGTCCGAGCCGGCGAGGGTCAGGGCGCGCCGGAACTCCCGGACAGCCTCGTCGTGGCGGCCGAGACGGTGCAGGGTCTCCCCCACCGCCAGGGTCAGCCGCGGATCGTCGGGCGCCTCGGCCCGCGCGGCCTCGAATCGCTGCAGCGCCTCCGGGAACGACTCGGCGTGATAGAGCCGGATTCCCTCCGCGGCATGCGCGGACCCGGCCGGACGCAGCGGCTGGGCGAGCGCGCTGCCGGAGCCCAGGATCGATGCCAGCAGGAACCCGGGCACGAGCACCGTCGCAGCGGCCGCGGCGGTTCCGGACGGTCGCGGCAGCCGCGCGCCGAACGTGCCGCCGGTCCGAGGCTCCGCGGCGGCCGCGCCGACCTGCAGCCGCTCGCTTCCGGGGCCGACGAGGCGCCCGGCATGGTCCCGCCGGCGCGGCCGCAGGACCAGGCGCAGGACGAGGCAGATCATCGCCACCCCCAGGAACCACTCGTAGCGGTCCTGGTAGGCCGAGATGCGGCGGTCCTCCAGGTCGCGCTTGCCGAGGCCGTCGAGAACCGCCCGCAACCGGTCGCCGGCCAGACCGTCGTTGCCGATGCGGAAGGAACTGCTGCCGCCGATCCGGGCCAGTTCGTCCAGCGCGGCGCGATCCAGCCGCGTCATCACCACGCTGCCGTCGCTGTCCTTGAGGAACCCGTCGGGTCGCCCCTGGGCATCCCGGACCGGGATCAGTCCGCCGGTCTCCTCTCCCACCCCCACCGGGATGATCACGATGCCGGCGCCGGCGCAGCGCTCAGCTTCCTCGCGCCAGGCCCCCTCGAGATCCTCACCGTCGGTCACGAGCACGACCGCGCGGAACGCCTCGCCCCGGGACCCGGCGTGGGTCAGCAGTTCGCGGCTCACACCCAGAGCGCTGGCCAGCGCGGTCCCCTGCTCCGAGATCATGTCCGTATCGGCCATGCCCAGGAACAGCCGCGCCGTCCCGTAGTCGAGCGTCAGGGGGCACTGCACGAACGCCGCGCCGGCGAACAGCACCACCGCCACACGGCTGTGCTCCTGCTTGGCCAGGAACCGATCGAGCTCGGCGCGGGCGCGGACCAGTCGGTTCGGCGTGACGTCCTCCGCGAGCATGGAGTTCGACACGTCGAGCGCCACCACGATGTCGGTGCCCTTCTGGGTGACCGTGACCTCGCGCGCGCCCCACTGCGGTCGCGCCAGGCCCACCGCGATCCACACGAGCGCGGTCAGCAGGAGGAAGCGACGCCAGGCCGCCAGCCGGGGAGCCGACGCCTCCACGTGGTCGTCGGCGCGCCGGGACATGAGCCGGCTCAATCGGCCGCGGGCTCGCCGGTCGCCGACCCGAAGCACCAGCCACAGCCCGAGTACGGCGGGCACGGCCAGCAACCAGATGTCGGCAGCGAAGCGCACGGCGGCTCCTCAGGGCAAGCGGCGCAACCACGTGGCGCCGAGCAGGGCTTCGAGCATCAGCAGCACCAGGGCCGGACCCGCGAACCAGGCCACGAGTTCGCGGTGATAGGTGCTGACGGTCGTCTCGTAGCGCGACGTCTCCATGGCGTCGATCGTGGCGAAGATCCGCTCCAGGGCCTGCGGGTCCTGCGCCCGGTACATCTCGCCGCCGGTGAGAGCCGCGATCCGGCGCAGGAGTTCCTCGTCGATGTGGGTCTCCATGGGCTGGGTGCGCCGCCCGAAGAGAGGGTCGTCGACCGGGTACGGCGCCACGCCCTCGCGACCGATCGCCACCGTGTAGACCCGCACCTCCAGCGTCCTGGCCAGCTCGGCGGCGGTCTCCGGTTCGAGGGTCGGCACGTTGTTCATGCCGTCGGTGAGCAGGATGACCGTCTTGCTGGCGGCCGGCGAGTCCTTCAGGCGGTTGACGGACGTGGCCAGGCCGAGGCCGATGGCGGTCCCGTCGTCGATGAGCCCTACCTCCACCTCGTCGAGGAACCCCAGCAGCACGCGGTGGTCGAGCGTCAGCGGACACTGCGTGAACGCACGGGCGGCGAAGAGGACGAGTCCCATCCGATCGCGCGGCCGGCCCTCGACGAAGTCCCGGATCACCTCCTTGGCCGCCGCCAGCCGGTCGAGCGGATCGAAATCGAGCGCCCGCATGCTGCCGCTGATGTCCAGCGCCACGACGATGTCGATCCCCTCTCCCTCGACCGTCTCCTGGTGTTGCGGCAGGCGCGGTCCCGACAGCGCCACGACCAGCAACAGCAGGGCCAGGCCGGTGACGGCCGGCAGCCAGGCCGAGAGGCGGGCCCTCCAGCCCCGGCTGCCGGGCAGCAGCGCGACGTTCGCGTGCCGGACGGCCGCTTCGTCGTCGCCGCGCCGCAGGCGCCACCAGAGCAGCACGACCAGCGGCAACATCAGCAGCAGCAGCCAGGGACGAGCCAGTTCCATCGAGGCTCCCGTTCGGATCAGGGCCTTGCGGCCGGATCGACCACGTTCGCCGGCTCCGCGACCACTCCGGAGGCGCCGAGCCGCTCTTGCAGCCAGGCCCGGTCACGCTCTCCACGCACCCGCAGCTCCAGCGCGACCGGGGTGAACGCGACTCGCAGCCGCGTGGCCTCGAGCAGCCGCCAGACGTCACCGTCGAGCCGGGCGCAGGTGCTCGCCGCGATCGGGGCGGGGTCGTAGCGCCGGCGCTCCACCTCGGCGAGGAGTCGCTCCCAGGGTCGCAGGGACGCCGGGTGGTGCCCCAGTCGCCGGGCCGCCGGCTCGATCTCGTCGGCCGTGAGTTCGCCGGCGGGCAGCCGATACCTCCCGGCGAGATGCGCTCTCAGCAGGCCGGCCAGTCGGTCGAGATGGCGACGTCCCTCGCCGCGGCCGGGCAGATCCTCCTCCACCAGCCGGCGCAGGGCCGACGCCGTCTCGAGATCCGGCGGCGCGGCGAGCGGCCGGTCCCAGGGGCGGACGGCCCTCCGCCGGCGACCACGCCACGCGAAGACCGCACCCGCGACCATCAGGGCCGCCAGCAAGGCCAACGCGGCGAGGGGGAGCGGGTTCCAGCCCAGCGGCCGGGGGTCGCGCACCGCCGCCGGACGCTGCTCGGCCCCCGCCCGGCCAAGCACCACCAGGACGGCCGCTCCCTCGCCACCGGCCGCCGGCGGCCGCACCGGCGCGGTGCTCGACTGCCAGGCCACCTGCAGCGGACCCACGCGGTACACGCGCACCGGCGCGGCCACTGACCAGTCGCGGACGCCGGCGGTCCCCGCCGGTGTGGGCACCGGCTCCCACGTTCCGGCAACCACCCAGCCTGCCGCCACGGACAGCGAGTCGGCGGCGAAGTCCGCGGGCCGCTCCGCGAAGGTGAGCACGAGCCGCGCCTCCGACCCGAACAGCATCGTGTCGGGGTCCACGCGTGCCGCCCGCGGGAAAGCCCAGTGGGCGGGCCCCGCGACCACCAGGGATGCCGTGTCCGGCGATGCGGCCGGCGCACCGAGCGGCAGGGCCGGTCCGTCGGCCTGACCCCGGACCGAGGCCGCCGCCACGATCAGCAGCACGATGGCGGCGGCGGCGGACGCTGCGATGGATCCGAGGGCCGGCGCCGGTGCCACGCGACCGCGGTTCACCGCCGCCCTCCGCGCCGACCGCGCCCCACCCGCCGCGTGAAGAAGGCCTGCAGGGGTTCGACGTAGGAGCGCGTGGCGTCCACGTCCACCAGGTCCACTCCGCTCGAACGCAGCAGCCGCTCCAGGCGCCGGTCGTGCGCCCGCGCGCGCTCGGCGACCTCGCGCCGAGTCGCGGCCGAGGACGCATCGACGACGACCGCGCGCCCGGTCTCCGCGTCCACCCAGCGCACGAGTCCGACCGGCGGCAGCTCGGTCTCGCGCGGATCGCGAACCCGCACCGCCACCAGATCGTGGCGACGGGCGACCGGTCGCAGGCTGGCGGCGAAGTCGCCGGTCCAGAAATCGGAGACGAGGAACACGGTCGCGCGGCGCTTGACCACCGACCCGAGCAGTTGCAGGGGCGGCTGCAGGTCGGTGCCGGTCGCGGCGGGACGGAAGGTCAGCAATTCGCGAATGAGCCGCAGCACGTGCATGCGGCCCTGCGCCGGTGGCACGAAGAGTTCGACCCGGTCGCTGAACAGCACCAGCCCCACCTTGTCCCGGTTGGCGATCGCGCTGAACGCCAGAACCCCGCAGAGCTCGGCGGCGATCTCCGCCTTGAGGCGCTCGCCCGAACCGAAGCGTCCGCTGCGGCTCACGTCCGCCGCCAGCATCACGGTGAGTTCGCGCTCCTCGTCGAACAGCTTGACGAACGGATCCCCGGTGCGCGCCGTCACGTTCCAGTCGATCGTGCGCACGTCGTCGCCGGGGACGTACGCGCGCACCTCGCGAAAGGCCATGCCGCGGCCACGGAACACGGAGTGGTACTCGCCCGAGAACGTCTCCTCGACCAGACGCCGCGTGCGGATCTCGATCCGCCGTACGGCCGCCAGGATCTCCGGAGGGATCCGCCGGTCGTCTTCGGGGCGCTCGCCGCGCCCGGAGTGAATTCGCCGCTCGTCGTGCAAGATGGTCTTCCGTGTTCGCTGGCCGGACCAGCAACCTCAGGGCAGCTCGATGCTCTCGAGCAGCCTCGCAACCACGTCGTCGCTGGTGAGGTTCTCCGCCTCGGCCTCGTACGTGACGAGCACGCGATGGCGCAGCACGTCGGGCGCCACGGCCTTCACGTCGTCGGGCACGACGAACGTGCGGCCGCGCAGGAGCGCTCGGGCCCGCGCCACGCGGGTCAGCGCCAGCGTGGCGCGCGGCGACGCGCCGTAGGCGATGAGCGGGCCCAGGTCCAGCCCGTACCGCTCGGGCTCGCGCGAGGCGAAGACCAGGTCGAGAATGTAGTCCTTGATCTTCTCGTCCACGTGCACCATGGCGACGGCCGTCTTGACGCTCGCGAGCAGGTCCGGCGCGAGCCGAGGTCCGGCCACGGGCACTGCGAGACCCGCCATGCGCTCGAGGATCAGGCGCTCCTCCTGCCGTGACGGGTAGCCGACGCGCAGCTTCAGCAGGAACCGGTCCACCTGCGCCTCGGGCAGCGGGTAGGTTCCCTCCTGCTCGATGGGATTCTGGGTGGCCAGCACCAGGAACGGGTCCGGCAGGGCGAAGGTCTCGTCGCCGATCGTGACCTGGCGCTCCTGCATCGCCTCCAGCAGCGCGCTCTGCACCTTGGCCGGGGCGCGGTTGATCTCGTCGGCCAGAAGGATGTTCGTGAAGACGGGCCCCTTCTTCACCGTGAACTCGCCCGTCTCCCGGCGGTAGATGGTGGTCCCCACGATGTCCGCGGGCAACAGGTCCGGCGTGAACTGGATCCGTCGGAAGTCGGCGGTCACCACCTGGGCGAGGGTCCGCACGGCGAGAGTCTTGGCCAGACCCGGGACTCCCTCCAGCAGGATGTGTCCGTCGGTGATCAGCCCCAGCAGCAGCCCTTCCAGCATGGACCGCTGTCCGACGATGACGGTGCCCGCCTCCGCGAGCACCTCCTCGAGCTGCGCCGCCAGTTCGCCGGCACGCTCCCGCGCGAGTTCCGCCTCGACCGCCATCTCGTGGTTCTCCTCCGCCGTGATCTGTCCCTGCCGCTCGCCCCGCGGTCGCCGACCGCCGGAGCATCGTTACGTCCCGCCGGCGTTCAGGTTCCCGCCGCCCCGTCGCTCGCGCGCATCGCGATGCTCTCGCCGGCCGCGCGCGGGCCGAACATAACCCAGGGCCTTTTTCCTTGCCAAGCGCCGGTCGCGACGCCAACAATGTGCGCAGATGGCCGTGCGTGCGAGCCCGGCGCGACCCGCGGAGGAGATGGCCTTGCGCCTGACGTCCCGAAAGATCGAGTACCTGGCGGAGAAGATCCTGAAGATGATGCAGGAGAGCTCCAGGGTGCATCTGACCGCCAACCCCGATCTCGCCTACCGGGCGATCGCCGACGCCATCTTCGCCAACATGCAGGCCGAGGACGAGATCGAGGACGAGGTCGAGAAGCTCCTGAGGGAGCACCGCGGCGAGATCCAGACCCTCGAGATGGACATGGGTGCGCTGCGCCAGAAGTTCAAGCGCGAGATCGCCCGCAAGCGCGGGTTCGTCCTCTGACCCGGCCTGCGCCGGAGGCAACGCGATGCGACTGTCCGAGGAGAGGGTGAGCGTGATCGCGCGGCAGGTCGCCGACGCGCTGCTGGACGAGGAACTCGTGGACCTCGAGATCACGGAGGAGAGGTTCATCTTCCTGATCGAGTCCCTGCTCCTGCAGGATCTCAAGCTGGAGGACGAGATCGACGAGCAGGCCGCCGCGTTCATCCTCAAGCACAAGCCCCATCTCGAGGAGGGATCCACCGAGTGGGAGATCGAGCTGGAGCGGAAGAAAGAGGATCTGGCCGTGGCCCGCGGATACGTGGTCCACTGAGCATCGCCCTCCGCCGCCTGACCCCCCAGCCCAGGAGCCTGCCCGCGTGCGGGTGGTCGTGCTGACCCCGTATCTGCCCCATCGCGAGGTGGGGCACGGAGGCGGCGCCGCCGTCCGCGACCTCGTCTCCCACCTGGCGCGTCTGCACACCGTCCGGCTGATCAGCCTCGTGAGACCCGGCGAAGGGCGCCGGCTGGACGACGTCCGCGCTCTGGGCGTGGACCTGGCCCCGATCCCCTTCGCCGACCGGACGGTCTCGCGCCGCGCCTGGGCTGGGTTCGCGGCGGACCGGCTGGGCGCCGCCCTGCGCGCCTGGCGCAGCGGCTATCCCGTCTACGCCGAGAAGTACTGGTCGCGGGAACTGAGCCGGCAGGTGCAGGCGGCGGTGGCGGATTTCGCGCCCGACGCCGTCCAGGTGGAATACCTGCAACTTGCGCTGCTGGTGCGGGATCTGCGGGCGTCGCGCAACTTCCGGTCCGGCTCCAAAGGCCGTCCGCTGCTGGTCCTCGACACCCACGAGATCGGATCGGTTCCGCGCCGCCGGCGCGCCGCGGGCGCCCGCGGATGCGCACGACGGCGGCTCGAGGTCGAGGCCCGGCGATGGGAGCGCCTCGAACTGGCGGCCACCGGCTGGGCCGACGTCACCCTCTGCGTCACGGATGCCGATCGCCGCCGACTCGAGACGCTCGGCGGAGAAAATGTCGTCACGGTGCCACTGGGCATGGACATCGAGCGCATCGTCCCCCATCATTCCGCCGGAAGCGGCCGGCGATTCCTGTTCCTGGGCAGCTTCGCCCACCGGCCGAACCGCGTGGCCGCGGAGTTGCTGGTCGCCGACATCTGGCCGCGCGTGGCCGCCGAGTTGCCGGAGGCCGAGCTGGTGCTGGCCGGACGCGGGTCGCGCCGCTTCCTGGCGGGCCTCTCGGACGACCGGCGGCGCCGGGCCCCCCGGGTGCGGGCACTCGGTTTCGTGGAGGATCTCGCCGGCCTGTGCGGCGGCAGCCTGGCCCTGGTGGCGCCGCTACACGAGGGCGGCGGCATCAAGATCAAGGTGCTCGAGGCGATGGCCCAGGGGCTGCCGGTGGTCACCACGACCATCGGCGCCGAGGGAATCGCCGATCCGGCCGACGATGCGGCCTGGATCTTGCCATGGTCGACCGGAGCCCCGGGCGAAACCGACGCCGCGAGCTTCGCCGACGCCATGCGCGAGGTCTGGCGCGACCCCCGGGAGGCCCGCCGCCGGGCCGACAACGCGCGCCGCCTGGTCGAGGAGCGATTCAGCTGGTCGGCGATCGTGCGGGCGCTGACCGGCATCTACGAGCAAGGTCCGGCGGCCGCGCAGCCGCGCGGCTGACCGGGAGGCGCGACGCGCGCGATGGATTCGATGCCGGAAGGGCCGCGGCCGGACGCGCATGGTCCGCGGATGAAGATCGGGACGGAGCCGATGACGATGCGATCGATAGCTGACGAAGGAGCGCAGCGATGTTGAAGCGGATTCTGCTGCTGGTGGTCTGTCTCGCCGTTCTCATGGGAGTGGGGATGGCCGCCCAGTCGGGCCTGGCTGGATAGCCGGACCGCCGGTCCTTCCCTTGCCCTCGCGGCATCAGCGGGGCGTCAGCGGGCCGTACCCCTGCCGTCGGTCTTGTCGTCGACACCGACCAGCCGGCGCACCGCCGCCACCTGGTCGCTGGACAGACGGACGCCGCCTCCCTGCTGCTCCACCAGGAACGTGACCTGAGCCAGCCTCTCCACCATCTCCAGCCGCTGGAACGCCTCTTCCGGCGTGCGCCCCGCCGCCACGGCACCGTGATTGGCGAGCAGCAGAGCCGGGTGCCGCTCCAGCAACGACGACGCGGAACGGGCCACGTCGTCGGTGCCCGGCACTGCGAACGGCGCCACGGGCACCTCGCCCAGCGTGGCGGCGATCTCGGTGAGCAGATCGCCGGGCAACGGCTTCCGGAGCGCGGCGCGAGCGGTGGCGTAGGGTGGATGTCCGTGGCAGACGGCCGCCAGGTCCGGTCGGCGGGCGTAGATCTCGCGGTGGAGGCCCCACTCGGACGTCGGCTGCCCGCGCGCACCGTCGCGGGGAACGCCGCTGGCCTTCACGATCAGCAGGTCCTGCTCGATCAGCTCTCCCTTGCGCGCCCCGCTGGGCGTCACCAGGAAGAGATCGCCGCCGAGGCGGGCGGAGAGGTTCCCCTCGGCGGCGACCACGTATCCTCGCGTGTCCATCAGGCGGCCGATGCGCACCAGCTCGCGGCGCAGGCTCACCTCGTCGGTCACGGCATCCTCCCGGACCGTCAGAAGCCGCTGAAGACGAACAGGTGCGACATCACGCCCGCGAAGAACGCCAGCTCCTCACGCTCGGCACGCGCCTTCGCCGCCACCTCCGCCGGGGTGAGGCCCGGCTCATTCGCCTCGATGCGCGCGATGGCTTCCTGCTCGAAACGGTCCAGCATCGATTCCGGAAATCCCATCCGGCTGCTCAGCACCAGGTCGCCCGTGACCGGATCCACGGCCGGATCGGTGTCGTCCTCGCGCGAGAAGAACACGATCTCCGGCTCGAGGCGGCCATCGGCCACCACCCGCCAGATGTTGCGGTCGCGCAGCGTGACCGACGGCGCGCGCCGCGTCGAGACGAAGAAGATCTCGCTCCCGTCGCGGCTGTACGCCGGGCCGAAGTTGCGCGTGACGGTGTCGACGGGATCCCCGAATTCGTGCGGCGAGTTGGTGATGCGGTGCAGCCGGTGATTGAGCGGCACCTCGCCGGTGCTCGCCAGCCCGGCATCGAAGCCGATCGTGAACAGTTCCAGGCCCGTCCCGCCCGTGAGCCCCGTGATGTCCAGGGAGGCGCTGAACACCAGGGTGCGCCCGTCGGGCGACCAGGCCGGGTCCTCGATCTCCGCGATTTCGGTGGTCAACGGGAATGCGACGGGCGCAGCGCTGCCCACCGTGTTCATGTCGAGCACCCATATGGCTTGCCGGGTGCACGTGGTGGGCACAGTCGGGACCTCGCAGCCGAAGCGGCTGAACGCCAGCCAGCGGCCGTCCGGCGAGATTGCGGGATCGAAGTGCTGCCACGTCCAGCCCCCGGCGAGACGGTCGTCCGGTTCGTAGTAGAGCACGTCCAGGCTGCTGCTAAGCACCTCGCGGCTGGAAATGTCGGCGCGCACGATGCGGTTGCCGCGGGTCATCCTGATCGTGAAGATCAGGCTGTCGATGCCGACCCAGATCGGATCGTTCTTCTGGGCGTCCCGGGCGTTGATCCTGGTGCCGGCCGCGCCGATCGCCACCGTGTAGGTATCGGGTAGCTTGACCAGCTCGGCTCCGAGCGCAGGCAGGTTGGTCGTCGGCTGGGTTCCGGCCGTCTTCGGCATCACGAGCACCTGCCGCCGCGAGATGTCGTCCTCGGGTGGCCGCCCCGCCGCCGGGATCGCATCCCAGTCGGCCGTGAACACCAGCGTCTGTCCATCGGGAGACACCGCCGGCGTGAGGTACTGGAAGCCGTCGCTGGTGGTATCGGTCGTGACCATGGTGAGGACGCCGCAGGAGTGGTTCCCGCAGATCTCGAGCACCTCGGAGGGGTCCTCCCTGCTGGTGCAGCCGGCAAGGACTGCCGCCATGACAAGAGCGAGAACCGCCGCCACGGACTGCCGGCGGAAGCGCTGGATCGACACTGAGGACCTCCTGACGGTGCGTCGCTCGGAAGCGGCTCTGAGCTTCCGTCGACGCTCGCGGGCACGCTCCGGGTGGAGCCGGCGACGAGATTCGACTGCGTAAATTAAGGGTCCCGGCGTCCCCAGATCAAATGGCGAATGCAGCCGGGTCATTCCAGGGAGAAACTCGTCACCACCCGCAACCACGACCAGACCGGGTACTTGCCCACGCGGGCCGGCTCGAAGACGACGTCGCGCACCGCGCGGGCCGTCGCCCGGGTGAGGGCCGCATGCGGGCTGGACACCTCGACCGCCTGCGCCGCCTGGCCGGCGGGATCGACCAGCACGTCCAGGACCACATCTCCCGCCACGCCGGCCCGCACCGCAGCCTCGGGGTACTCCGGGGCGATCCCAGCGGTGGGCCGGGCGGGATAGCGGTTCAGCGCCTGGACCTGGCGCAGCAATTCCACACTGCGCTTCCGCGAGCACTTGCCCAGTGCGCCCCACACGATGCTGTCCGCCCGTGCCGCACGACCCTCGGCCCTGACCACGTCGGCGAGCAGGAAATCGACCGCGGCGTCGTCCGGACGCGCGCGCGCGGCACCCTCCAGCAGCCGCCGCGCACGGCCGAGCAGGCGGACGCGATTGCGCTCCCAGTCGCCCACGTCGGCCGCAGGCCCCTCGCGCGGGAGCAGATCGGGCTCCCCCTGGCCGGCCACGAGGTAGAACTGCGCCAGCGCCAGATCCAGCACCGGATCGGCGCCGCGCCGTTCACGACAGATCTCGAGTTCCGCGATCGCGTCCGCCCCCTCGCGGCGCCCCCAGAGGGCTAGCGCATCGGCCAGGCAGATCTCCATCGCCTGGGGCAGCTCGTCCGGACCACTGCAGCGAGCCAGCCAGTGCGGGCGCCACCTGGCCACGGGAGCCGGCGCCTCCTGCAAGCCGCCGGGAATCAGCTCGGGGCGGCGTATCTCGGTTTCGGACGGTTCCGTGCGGATGACCGGAGCCGGCTGGCAGCCGGCGAGGACGGCAGCCAGGCAAGCCAGAGCCGGCCGGATCCGGCGCCAGGTCCACCCGAACCGTTGACGATGTCCGAGACGTCGCAATCCTGTCCTTTCCCGCCCGCCCGCGGTGGCCCTCACCATGCCGAGCCGCCGTCTCCGCCGGCGCGCTGCAACTCGCGTCGAGCCTCGTCTTCGCGCCCCAGGGCCTGCAGCAGCGCGGCGCGGTTGTTGCGATAGAGCGCCTCGGCAGGTTCGAGGGCGAGGGCCCGGTCGATCGCCTGCAGTGCCGCCTCGGGCCGTCCGGCCTGCTGCAGCCCCTGGGCGACCAGAGCCCAGAATCGGTGGGAATCCCGCACCTCCGCCGGCAACCCGTCCTCGGGGGGCGGCTCCTGCAGCAGCCGTTCCCAGGTGGGGACGAGCATGGTCGCCGACCCCGCCGAGGCCAGGAGCAACCACGCCTCGGCATCGCGTTCGGCGGGGGGGATCTCGTACACGACGGCCGCCGCGGAGTCCGGCCGCTCGGCGATCAGGTACCCCAGCGCCAGCGACTTGCGAATCCACTCATCCTCCGGCGACCACTCCAGCAGGCGCTCCAGGTGCGGCCGGGCGGCCTCGTGCCGGCCCGCTTCCACGTGCAGCCCGGCGAGCGCCCGTTCCGCGACCGGGCAGCCGCCGCACAGGTGGCGAGCCGAGCCGAACTCGCGCAGCGCATCCTGCGCCAGGCCGAGGCGAGCGAGGGCGTACCCGTACTCGAGGCGCAGATCGGCATCGGAGGGATCGAGGTCGACCGCCTGCTGGTACTCGGCCAGAGCCCTGCCCGGGCGGTCCAGGGCGATGAGGGCCGCTCCCAGGTTCCGGTGATTCTCCGCCACACCCGGAGCACCCTGCACCGCCGCCTCGAGGTGCGGCAGGGCCGCCGCCGCTCGCCCACCGCGCAGCAGCGCAATGCCCCAGCGCTGCCGCCACTGCCAGCCGCGCGCGAGGTCGTCGGCATACCGGGCGTGCTGTGCCGCCACCGTCGCGGCCTCCTCGTAGCGCGCAGCATCCAGCAGTGAATCGAGGCGGGCGATCGCGAGCGCGACGGCCTGGTCGCGGGCACCCCCCACGGCCTCCCTGGCTCCAGACCGCGCGGCGCCGGGCAGGATGGCCGCGATCACGAGCAATGCCGCCAGCCCGCTCGCGAGCGTTGTGGCGAGCCGCCGGCGTTCCACGCCGCCGGCTCCGACCGGGCGACGTTGACCGCGGCCTGCACCGATGGTAGAATGTCCAGAGCCCATGTCCTCTGCCGCCTCCGTAGCGGCTCTGGCGAATCCTCCGTCCGCTCCGGCGCCTCCGGATGGATGTCCCGGCGATCCGCTCGGTCGCAAGCGTCGCGCGGACGGGACATCGGCGCAAGCGACATCTCACCGCCGTCTCACCATGGCGCGGTCCGTCAGGAGACAGAGCTCGTGCTCCCATGCCTCCGGTTCCCCGACCGCTCCCTCCGGCTTGGCGCATCGAGCGCGGCCGGCCTCCTGCTGGTGTTCGTGCTGCTCGCCACGGCGCGCCCCGCCGCCGCCCTGCTGCACATCGACTTCGAGCAGAAGTACCTGACGCATCCCGGACGTCAGACCTGGGATTTCTGCCTGGTGCGACCCGACTCGGTCTTCCACGTGTTCTACCACACCATCCACGAGACGACGCCCTTTGCGGCGCGCGGCGACACCATCTGGCACGCCGTCAGCAGCGATCTGCGGCACTGGCCCCGGAAGACGCCCGTGCTGACCGTCGGGCCCGGCGACGAGGACGCCGGCGCGATCTGGGCACCCGAGGTGTTCTGGGATCCGGATCGGGAGCTGTGGGCCATGCTGTACACCGGCGTGGACGTGAACATGAACCAGCGTACCTGCCTCGCCTTCTCGCCCGACCTCGAGACCTGGTCGAAGTTCGAGGGCAACCCGGTCTTCGAGCCGGACTCCACCATCTACAAGTGGAGCCCGAGCGGCACGTGGAGCGATTTCCGCGACCCCTTCGTCTTCACCGAGAACGACCGCTGGGTGATGCTCAACACGGCCGCCCTGCGGATCGATTCGTACGCGGTCGGGATCATCCATCGTGCCAGTTCCGATGATCTGGTCCACTGGCTGGACGAGGGCGCGTTCTTCACCAACGACGGCTCGACGCCTCATCGCGTGCTCGAGAGCACGCAGTACAACGTCCGCGACGGCGTGCGGCACCTGTACTTCGGTGAGTACGGCGTCGGTGGCATCAGCCACATCGCCGCCGAGGACAGCGCCGCCTGGACGATGGCGGATCGTTCGATCATCGACCTGGGCAACGCTCCCGAGGTGAAGCAGTTCGACGGCGTCGACATCTTCGCCCGGATCTGTGCCTACCAGGGCGTGGATGCGGTTTCCTACGCCGTACGCTTCGATACGCTGACGTATCACGACAGCGGACGGACCCCGAAACCGTACCAGCCGCACCCGTTGAAGCGCTGGTTCGCCGGGTGGACCGGCATGGTCGCGCTCGGTCAGCCCACCTTCGGCGACAACCCGGCCGTCCGCGGCGACGAGCCGGTGGGGCTGGTCGGCAACGGCTACTTCGGCAGCGCCGAGTACTTCCAGGGGCCGCTATCGGGCACGGGTCAGCCGGGCCTCAAACTGGCGGACGAGGCCACCGGAACCGCCACCAGCCATCCATTCTTCGTGATGGGTCACACCATCTCGCTGCTCGTGGGCGGCGGCGACTACCCCAAGACCTGCTTCGTCGGCCTGTACGACGCCCGGGCCGACACCCTGCTGCTGTCAGCCTCCGGGGACGGTACGTCCGCCATGCGGCCGGTCCGCTGGAACGTCACCCCTTTCCGCGGCCGGCTGTGCGTCATCAAGATCGTGGACGAGGAGAGCGGCGTCCTCGGTCACATCAACGTGGACGAGATCCACGAGTCCTACCTCGCCGTCAGCGACGCTCCCGCGGACCTCGCACCGGTCCCGCTGGTGGACCACGGCCCTTCGCCCAACCCGTTCAACCCGGCCACCGACCTGCGGTTCACGCTGACGCAGGACGGCGGCTACCGGGTGCGGATCCACGATCTGCGCGGACGCGTGATCTGGTCCAGCGGTCCGCGCACGGCGACGGCCGGCCCGCAGCGGCTGCGCTGGTCGGGTGTCGACTCGGCGGGCCGCAGCGCGGGATCGGGCGTCTACCTGTACAGCATCCTCGTCGACGACCAGCTGGCGGCCTCCGGGAAGCTGACGCTGCTGGAATGAACCTCGCGAACGCCGCTGCAACTCAATATCTTTTATCTCTTTTTCTATTGAAACGTCATTTCCTCCCAGGGTACAATCATGTCGTAGGATCGAGCGCAGCGCCGATCAGACAGAGAGGAACCCCCGGATGCGGCGGACCGCGGCCATGCTCATGATCCTGGGCTTCCTCGGCGCACCGGACCGAGCGCTCCCCGCCGTCGCCGGCCGGGAGCATGTCTGCCTCAACGGCGTCACCGCCGTGCTGCACGGAGCCGAGGAACTGAGCGCCTATCACCTCGTGACCGAACAGGGCCGCACGTTCCTCCACCACGACCGCGGCGATCGCATCGAACTGGCGACCGGACCCGATGACCCCCGGGTGGGCCGCACCACCGACGCCTTCCACCCCTTCGACCCGGCGGTCGTCCTCGACGCGCTGGCCAGGATGCGCAGGATCTCCGGCGGCGTCCGCGTCGAGGTGTTCATCCTGCCGGTGCCGCCGCTGGATCCGCCTGGGAGCTACTCGGAGCACGGTGTTATCTACCTGTCGCCGGGCTTCGCTCCGGTCTCCGACGCCACCGTGCACTACATCGTCACCCACGAGATGGGCCATGTGCTCACGGCATGCTACCTCGACGGCGCCCCGGAGCGGTGGGAGGCGTACCGGCGCCTGCGCGGCCTGCCGCCGGTCGACGCGGCCGGCGTGCCGGCCGCGGAACTGCCGCACCGCGAGCGCCCCCGCGAGATCATCGCGGAGGACATCCGGTTCCTGTACGGCAGCGACCTGGCGCGCAGCAGCGGCACGATCGAGAACCCGTCCCTTCCCCTTCCCGGCGAGATCGCCGGGCTGTCGGAGTTGCTCGAGTCGTTCTTCCTGCGCGCCCCGGCGGACCACAGCCTCCAGCTGCCGAGCCGCGCCTACCCGAATCCCTGCAATCCGCTGACGCACGTGGAGCTCGAGCTGCCGCAGGACCATGCGCTGCTGGGCGACCAGGCGGTGCTGCGCCTCTACGACGTGCGCGGCCGGATGGTGCGGGTGCTGCTTGGCGGCGAGACGGTAGGCGGGCGGCTGCAGATACGCTGGCAGGGCGACAACAGCGACGGGTCGGCGGCGGCGTCCGGAACCTATCTCTACGTGCTGACGCTGGGACGACTGGTCAGCCGCGGCTCGGTGGTGCTGGTGCGCTGATCCGCTGCGGTGCCGAACCTCGACTGCAGGAGGGCTCCCAGCCCGATCACGTACGCTGCCGCCACCACGAGCGTGGCCGCGAGCGCCAGCGCCGAAGCGAGCCCGCTTCCGCCGGCCAGCGCCCCCACCAGCGACGCCACGAACACCGGCAAGTGCAGCAGGAAGATGCCCAGAATCCCGATCAGCCAGGGTCGGGTGCAGGCGAGACCCGCGACCGCACAGATCCGGCGGCCGAGGGCCGCCGCGGCCACGGCGATCGCCACCAGGGCGACGAGCCCCATCGCCAGCAGCAGCAGGACCGCGATGGGAATGCCGATGATGGTGAGGACCAGCAGAGCGCTCAGCAGGATCACCGCACCATGCCCCAGGGTGGCCGCGAGCAATCCCACCGCCAGGGATCGGCCGGTGCGCGCTGCGGCCGTGTTCAGCGCCACATCGAGGCGCCCCCGGGGCAGCAGCAGCAGCACCAGGGCGGCCAGCACCACCGTGACGGCGAAGAGGCCCTGGATCACCAGAAACCCCACCCAGCCCTCGAAGAGTAGCCACGGCCCCACCGTCATGCCGCCCCCGTGCAGCGGATCGATGACCGTGACGCTGCCCACCTGGGCATCCTGACCACGGTCGAAACGTCCGAGCACCACGACGGTGCCGGAGATCTCGGCACCCTCCTCCACCCAGAGGTCTCCGAAGAGCACGACGACATCGCCCCTCACCACTCCCGAGATCACCCCGTCGGCGAACAGCACGACGACGTTGCCGCGCACCTCCTCGTCGGCCGCGATGATGATGTCGTCCCGCAGGCGGACCGCATCGCCGTCGATGATGCGCCGCGGCCGCGGCAGCGATGACGGCAACGGGACGGTCCAGCCGTGGGTCTTGTCGCCGATGCGGAGCGTGTCGGGCAATTCCTCGAGGATCCGGCGCGTGATGGCCGTGATCCCCTCGCTGAAGCGCTCGCCGATGTCCCTGGGAACATGGACCGACACCTCGCCCCCGGCCCGGTCTCGCAGAGCGATGACGTTGTCCTCGATGCGCAGGTCGAACCGGTCCAGTTCGTCGCGCAGTTCGGCCAGCGCGCCGCTGAATTCCTGGATGGTGACCTCGATGATCTCGCGTCGGGCGGCGTCGATGCTGTCCCGGTGCCCGCCGGGTCCGGCCAGGGAGTCGCGGAGCCCCGCCACCAGACGTGAATATTCACGAACCTGCGCCAGCAGGGAGTCGCGCTCCGTCGACGGCGGCAGCGGCCGCGGACGCTCCCGCGGGGTCGGCGGCGGCGGTGCGGCCTGGGCGGTGGCCAGGCCCACGCCGACGACCACCAGCAGGGCCCATGCCCCCGCCGGCAGGCGACCGGCGAACAGAGATGCAAGCAGAGATCGCCGCGCCGGTCGCTCCCGCACCCGTGTCGGTCGCCATCCGCTCGCGACGCTCGTCGTGAAGATCATCGCAGTCGTGTTCGCCCTCTCGGTTGCGGCTCAGGCCTCAGACCGGCGGGTACGCAGGGCCAACCGGCGCCCCACGCGCTGGAGACGCACCATCAGTTCCGGTAGAACACCCGCCAGCGCCGCGGTTTCCACCGGCGCCACGCCGAGTCCCAGCGCCAGGCCCATGGCTCCGGCCGCGGCGACCGCCAGGCCGCCGGTCCTCACCGCGGGCGAGCGCACGAAGCCCGGCAGGAACTCGTCCTCGAGGAACACGGGGATCCGGTCCCGCCGCAGCGGCTCCATGGCGCGATACGCCTGCAACGGCACCCGTTCCATCACGGCGCGGTCGAACGACGCCGGCTCGGGGACGTCATGACGAGGCAGATCGTCCAGCGTACGCATCAGGACACGCCAGCTCTCGAGCTCCCGCTCGCAAGCCGGGCACTGTCGCACGTGCAGGAACAGGGCCAGGGACGTCGGCTTGGCCAGCGTCCCGTCGAGATAGTCCTGCAGCAACTCGGTGCAGTCCTGGCAGGAGATCTCCTGCTCCGGCGGCTGATGATGGCCGTTCACGTCCGGCTCCTTCCCGGGCTGGCAGACCTCGCTGCTCGGGCCCGGCCAGCGTACATGGACCTCACCGGTCCGGCAATCGCCGGATGGTGAGGTGGAACCGGACCGAGGTCCGGTCCCACCCCCGCGGCAGACGTCGTATCCCCCGACATTGACATGATCGCCTGCCGCACTCCGTGGCACCGATCGGAGAGTCGCGGTCCTCGCGGATCCGCTCGCTTCCCGCCGTGCTCTCCCCCTCTACGGGAATTCCGGGCCGGGGTTGCACGAAATCTGAAGCGATGCTCCGAGGATCGGCCGGTCCGGCGCCGCTCCCCGACGCGCCGGTCCGTCAGACTCACCGGATGTCGTAGGAACGGGCCGCCAGCATCTGCTGGATCATGTTGCGCGCACGGTGGATACGGGCCTTCACGGTCCCCAGCGGCAGCTGCAGGGTTTCGGCGATCTCTTCGTACGAGAGCTGCTCGTCGTGACGCAGGAGAGTGATCACCCGGTAATGGGGCGGCAACTCGCCGATGACCTCCTCCAGCAGCTCGAGGGCCTCCTGGCGCTGCATCACGGTGTCCGGACCGGGCCCGGAGTCGGGCAACTGGAGTTCCATCTCCTCGCCGTCCGGGCCGACGGTCCCCTCCAGCGAGAGGAAGCGGAGCCGGTTCCGGCGGAGGTGGTCGATGCAGTGGTTGGTGGCGATCCTGAAGAGCCAGCTGCTGAAGGCGAACTTCTCGTCGTAGCGATCCAGGAGCGAGAAGACCTTGATGAAGATCTCCTGCGCGAGGTCGCGAGCGTCCTCGGAGTTGCGAACCATGCGCAGGCAAAGATTGTAGATCGGGCCGCGGTAGCGCTGCAGGACGGTGGCGAACGCGTCCTCCTCGCCCCGCTTGCACCGATGGATGAGCCTCAGGTCGCTGCGGCGGTCGAACATCGGTCGAAGATAGCGATCGACTCGCGGCAGGGTCAACCGGCAGTTCCTTGACACTTGCGAATCACCGGACCTAGACTGCCGACGACGCCACGCGGATGGATCAGGGGGAGCGTGCAGGGGTCGGCCCCGCCCTGCTCCCGGGAGGGACGGAACATGAGTACCATCGAGAACATCGAGGCGCGCGAGATCCTGGATTCGCGCGGCAACCCCACCGTGGAGGTGGACGTGCTGCTGGCGGACGGCTCCATGGGCCGGGCCGCCGTGCCCAGCGGCGCCTCCACCGGCGAGCACGAGGCCATCGAACTGCGCGACGGCGATATGAGCCGCTACCTCGGCAAGGGCGTGCAGGACGCGGTGAGCAACGTCATGGAGACCATCGCGAACGAACTGGTGGGCATGGATGCCACCGAGCAGGTGATGATCGACCGGGTCATGCGCGAACTCGACGGCACGCCGAACAAGAGCAAGCTCGGCGCGAACGCCATCCTCGGGGTCTCGCTGGCGGTGGCTCGGGCCGCCTCCGAGAGCGTCGCGCTGCCGCTGTACCAGTACATCGGCGGCGTGATGGCCCGCACGCTGCCGGTTCCCATGATGAACGTGCTCAACGGCGGTGCCCACGCCGACAACAACGTGGACATCCAGGAGTTCATGATCATGCCCGTGGGCGCACCCACCTTCGGCGAGGCGCTGCGCTGGGGAGCCGAGATCTTCCACCACCTCAAGAAGATCCTGGCGGAGAAGGGTCTCGCCACGTCGGTCGGCGACGAGGGCGGCTTCGCCCCCAACCTGACGTCGAACCGCGAGGCGCTGGACCTGCTGCTGGCCGCGGTCGAGAAGGCCGGCTACAAGCCGGGCGAGGAGGTGGTCTTCGCGCTCGACGCGGCGGCCAGCGAGTTCCACCAGGACGGCAAGTATCACCTGCGCGCCGAGAGCAGCGAGCCGTGGACGTCCGAACGGCTGATCTCCTTCTACCGCGAGCTGGTCGATGCGTATCCGATCGTGTCGCTGGAGGACGGCCTGGACGAGAACGACTGGGACGGCTGGCGGCAGCTCACCGAGGTTCTCGGCCGGCGCGTCCAGATCGTGGGCGACGACCTCTTCGTCACCAACCCGGAGCGGCTGACCCAGGGCATCGACCAGGGCTGCGCCAACAGCATCCTCATCAAGCTCAACCAGATCGGTACGCTGTCCGAGACGCTCGAGACCATCGAGATCGCCAAGCGGGCTCGCTTCACCAATGTCGTGAGCCACCGCAGCGGCGAGACCGAGGACGCCACGATCGCGAGCCTGGCCGTGGCCACGAACGCCGGCCAGATCAAGACCGGCTCCCTCAGCCGCAGCGACCGCGTCGCGAAGTACAACGAATTGCTGCGGATCGAGGAGGAGCTGGGCGAGCTGGCGGTGTTCCCGGGCCACCAGTGCTTCTACAACCTGCGCTGAGCCGTTGCGGCCGGCGAGCGGCGGCGAGGAGCGCCGCCGGGGAGACGAGATGGCCGACATGGAGGTTGGACAAGGGGAGCGGGCCGCGGGGCCGTTCCTGCGCGGGCGGCAGCACACCGCGGGCGGCCTGGCCCGGCGGACGCTGCTGACGGCGGGCGGATTCGTGCTGGTGCTGTTCCTCCTGTACCCCACCGTGGGGAGCAACGGCCTCGGCGCTTATCTCCATCTGCGGCGCGAGCGCGATCGTCTGCAGGAGGAGGTGGCGCGGCTCCGGCACGAGCGGGAAAGGCTCGAGGATCACCTGCGCCGGCTGCGCGACGATCCAGAGGAACTGGAGCGGCTGGCCCGAGAGAACTACAATCTGAGACACCCGGGCGAGACGATGCTGCGCCTGGTACCCGAGTCCGAGGCGGCCCGGCGCTCACCTTGACAGTGCCCGGCGGGCCTTCTATATTTGCCGTCCACGAACTGGAAATGGATGCGGGGTGGAGCAGTCTGGTAGCTCGTTGGGCTCATAACCCAAAGGTCGCAGGTTCAAATCCTGCCCCCGCTACCACTTTGAAAGAGTCCCCGATGCTTAGCGCATCGGGGATTCTTTTTGTTCGGAGTTCGCCGGAGCCCACCTCGGCATCGTCGCATTCCCCACGAAGGCCCGCACGACCCGCTTGCGTCCTCGGCGAGTCCAGGCGTCGATCGCGAGCGGCGCGCTCACGAGGCGAACTCACCCCAGCGCCTGCCCGAAGTCGGCGATCAGATCATCGAGGTTCTCGATGCCGACCGAGCACCGGATCAGCGTCTCGGGGATCCCCAGCGCGGCCCGCGCCTCCGGGGTGAGTTCGACGTGGCTGGTTACCGCCGGCGGGCCGATCAGCGTCCCCACCGACCCCAGACTCGCGGCGCGGTGGGCATAGCGCAGGCGCGGGAGGAAGCGACGTACGTCGTCGAGGTCGCCTGACAGCGAGAAGCTCACCAGCCCGCCGAAGCCGCTCATCTGCCGCCGCGCGACCGCGTGCCCGGGATCGTCCTCGAGGCCGGGATGGAACACCCGGTCCACCGCCGGATGGTCGCGGAGGAAGCGCGCCAGCCCGAGCGCGTTCTCGTTCTGGCGCTGCACGCGCAATTCGAGCGTCTTGAGGCTGCGGATCAGGAAGTAGGCGACCGGCGGCGACAGGGAGGCGCCGTTGATCTCGCGGAAGCGGAACACCTCGCGCACCAGGTCCGCCCTCCCGCAGAGCACGCCGCCCATGGCGTCGGAGTGTCCGCCGATGAACTTCGTCGCGCTGTGCACGACGAGGTCGGCGCCGAGCGCGAGGGGTCGCTGGTTGACGGGCGTGGCGAAGGTGTTGTCGACCACCACCACCGCGCCGGCCGCGCGTCCCGCCGCCGCCAGGCGCTCGATGTCGAGGATCTTCAAGGTCGGGTTCGTCGGCGTCTTTAGGTAGAGCAGATCGCAGCCTTCGCCGATCGCCGTCTCCAGCGCGTCGTGGTCCCCGGTGGGAGCCAGCGCGACCCGCACGCCGAAGCGCGGCAGGAACTCCAGGAAGATCCGGCTCGTACCCCCGTAAGTGTCCCGGATGCTCACGACCCGCTTGCCGGGCTCGAGCAGCGCGAAGAGCGTGTTGCTGATCGCGGCCATGCCCGTGGCGAAGCTCGTCGCCGCCTCGGCCTCCTCGAGCAGGCGCATCTTCTCCTCGAACACCTCCACCGTCGGATTGGTGTTGCGGCTGTAGATGTGGCCGCGGGTTCGGCCCGTTCCCACGGCCATCCACTCATCGAGGTCGTCGAAGCCGAAGGTGACGCTGTGGACCACCGGCACCTGTGTGGCACCCTGCCAGCTGACGCCTTCCTCGCCGCCCCAGACCGCTCGCGTCCCGATTCCCGGTTCACGCTTCTGATCAGTCATGCGCTGGATTCCTTCCCGTCATGCGGCCCCGTCCGTCGGTGCCGCAGTGGATGCGCGTCGCGTGCAGCAGGATCTCGGCGAGCCGGATCACCGACTCGACGTCGACCCACTCCGTCTCCGTGTGCAGTCCCCCGCCGACCGGACCGAGGACCACCGCGTCGATGCCGACCTCGGCGAGCAGCCCGGAGTCCTCCCACCAGCCGTGCCAGCCGTTGCGGGGCTCACGGCCGAGCACCCGTGCGCCGGCGTCCCGCACCGCTCGCACGATCGGCCGGTCGGGATCGATCGCGTGCGGCGACCGCCACAGGACGGGCTCCACCGCGACGTCGAGGTCCGGTCGCCCTGCCCCGGCCCTTTCCGCCGCGCGGCGCAGGTCGCGTGCGGTATCCCCCGCGGTCTGGCCGGGCACGGTGCGGCACTCGACCTCGGCCGTGCACGCGTCCGCGTACACGAAGCGGTGGCGGCCGCCGCCGAGCACGGGGATGTGCATGGACGCCGCACCGAGGTGCGGGTGGCGCCACCGGTGCTCCCAGTCGCCCCGCAGGCGCTCGATCTCGGCGAGGACGAGGCCCATGTGCAGGTTCGCATCCACCCCGAGGTCCGGCCGGCCGCCGTGGGCCGTCCTGCCGCGGGTGCGGACACGGAAGATCCCGAACCCCCGGTGTCCGACGACCACGTCCAGGTCGCTCGGCTCGATCACGATGGCGGCGTCGGTCCGCAGCCGCCTGATCAGGTCGGCGGTGCCGATGCTCGCGTTCTCCTCGTCGGCGACGAAGGCGAGCACGAGGTCGCCCGCGAACACCTCGCTTCCCCGGCCCAGCTCGCGGGCCAGCGCCAGCACCGCCGCCATGCCGCCCTTGGTGTCCTGGGCGCCGCGCCCATAGACGCGACCGTCACGGATGGCGCCCGAGAAGGGGGCGTCCATTCCGGCCGTGCCCACGGTGTCGAGGTGGACGTTGATCATCAGGGAGGATCCCGAACCGGTGCCGGCCCGTCGCGCCACGACGTTCGCGCGCCGGTCGCCGAGGGGATGCAGCTCGGGCTCCCAGCCCCAGGACGTCAGCAGCGCCTGTACGTGGCGGGCCAGTTCCAGTTCGCCCGGCGCACCGGCCTCGAGGTCCGGGTTGCGTGAGTCGATCCGGATCAGCGACTGCAGCGTCTGCACCATGGATGCGCACTCGAAAGACATGGGGCGCAGTCTAGCAGATCGCGCAGGAGGCGGCTCGTCCCGATCGAGCGGCCTGGCCATTCCCGCCCGCCGCGGGTTCGATGCCCCGCCGCCTCCGCACTCCCGACTCGGTCCTTCCCCACTCCCGCGACCTGCGCTATCCTCCGCGCTTCGCGACCCTGCCGTGACGGCGGCGCGGGTCCTCACGCAGACGGCGTGACGACCGCTCGGCGGGCGGGATCCGCGGAAAGGACGCACATCGGCATGGAACCGCGCGGACAGTGGAGCGGTCGCCTGGGGTTCATCCTCGCGGCGGCCGGCAGCGCCATCGGACTCGGCAACCTGTGGAAGTTTCCTTACATGGCGCACAGCAACGAGGGCGGGGCCTTCGTGCTGACCTACATCCTGGCGGTGGTCTTCGTCGGCGTGCCCATCATGATGGCCGAGGTTCTGATGGGGCGGCGCGCCCAGAGCGACCCCGTCGGCACCTTCCGGAAGCTCTCGGCGGGGCGGCGCGGCGGCCGCGCCTGGATGGGCGTGGGATTCCTGGGCGTGGCCGCGGGTTTCGTGATCCTGTCGTACTACAGCGTCGTGGCGGGCTGGACCGTGAAGTACATCGTGCTCGCGCTGCAGGGCCAGCTGGCAGAGATGTCGCGGCAACCGGAGGAACTGCAGCGGTATTTCCTGGGCTTCCTCGGCGACGGCCGCCAGCAGGTGTTCTACCACCTGATATTCATGTCGCTGACGGTGGGTTCGGTGTACTTCGGCGTGAAGGGCGGGATCGAGCGCGTGGCGCGCGTGCTGATGCCCACGCTGTTCGCGATCCTGATCTTCCTCGCGATCTACGCCACGACCACGGCGGGCTTCGGCGAGGCGATGCGTTTCCTGTTCCGGCCCAACTTCGGCGACCTCGAACCCACCACCGTGCTCGAGGCGCTCGGGCAGGCGTTCTTCTCGCTCAGCCTGGGAATGGGCGCCATGCTCACCTATGGCAGCTACATGAGTCGCTCCACCTCGATCCCGCGATCGGTCGTCCAGATCTGCGCCCTGGACTCGCTCATCGGCATCGTCGCGAGCGTGATCATGTTCTCGATCATCTTCACGTTCGATCTGGACATCACCGCGAGCGCGACCATCCTCTTCACCACCCTGCCCACGGTGCTGGTGCAGTTGCCGGGAGGCCCATTCCTCAACGGGCTGTTCTTCTTGCTGGTGGCGTTCGCCGCGCTGACATCGACCATCTCACTCATGGAGGTGGTCTCCAGCTACGCCATCGACCAGCTCAGGTGGACGCGCCGACGGGCGACCGTGACCATGGGCGCGACAATCGCGCTCTTCGGCGTCCTGAATGCGCTGAGCCTGGGCGCCAGCTCGTCCCTGACCTCGTTCAATCCGGTGGGGCGCGCCAGCACCGCGGGCGTCTTCGGCACCCTCGACTACCTGGCGACGAACTGGTTCCTGCCGGTCGGGGGGCTCTTCATCGCGCTGTTCGTGGGCTGGGTGCTGGGCCGCCACGCCGTCCATGACGAGTTGAGCGCCGGGCACGGCCGGGTGCGCGGCACCGGCGGGCTGCTGGTCGCGCTGCGCTTCGTGGCGCCGCTGGCGGTCGGCGCCATCCTCTTCAGCGTCATCTTCCTGGGAGCCGAGTACCAGTGAGATCCACCCCGGCAGGTCGCGGAACGTGAACCGTCGCTGGCGCCTGGGCGTGCTGTACGGCGTCGTGGTCGGCCTGCTGGTCGTGATGGGCGGCTGGTGGGTCTACTTCCTGAGCCAGGAGGGCGCCGCCTACGCCGATCTGCGGCTCCAGAAGCTCGCCAACGACCGCCTGCACGCCACCTTCCTGCTGCAGACCGATCCGGCCCTGCGCGCCGACCCGGAAGGGTCGCTCGGCGGCGTCTTCCCGCACCTCGTCTACCGTCGCAACGAGGCGGGCGTGCTGGTGGCGGAGATCGATCCCGAGATGGTGGCCGAGATCCGATCGGAAGCGCGCCGCCGTCGCAACATGTTCATCTGGGAAGGCCTGTTCTTCCTCCTGCTGCTCGGCGCCGCCGCCACGATCCTGATGGTGGCGATGCGGCGGGAGCGCGAGTTCAAGCGCGCCCGCGAGCTGTTCCTGGCCGGCGCCACCCACGAGTTCAAGACGCCTCTGGCGAGCCTGCGGCTTTACGCCCAGACGCTCGATCGCGAGGGGCTCGCCGAGGCCGACCGCCGCCGCATCCGCGGCCGGATGATCGAGGATCTGAAGACGCTCGAGAGTCTCGTCAACCAGGTGCTGGCCATGAGCGCCGACGATACCTTCCGCGAGGAGCCGCGCCACCGCATCGACCTGGCCGCGGAGGCCCGCGCCGTGCTGGCGGACCTGCACGGGTTCTTCGCCAGTCACGATGCCCGGGTCGAGAGCGACCTGCCGGAAGGGCACGCGATCCTCGGCCAGCGTCTGCCGCTGAACCTGGCGCTGCGCAATCTCCTGCAGAACGCGGTGAAATTCTCGCCGCGGCCGGCGCACGTCGAGGTGACGCTGCGCCGCGACGGCCCGTGGCACCGGCTGGCCGTCCGTGACCGCGGACCCGGCATCCCGCGGCGGTTGCACGGGAAGGTCTTCGAGTGCTTCTATACGGGCAGCGATCGGCGTCCCGGCGCGGGCCTGGGCCTGTACCTGGTGCGGCGCAACGTCGAGCGGCTGGGTGGTCACGTGGAATTGCAGAGCGGCGAGAACCAGGGGGCGACGTTCACCCTGGTGCTGCCGGTTTACGAGGGGGAAGGTCCATGAAGCGGCGCATCCTGGTGGTGGAGGACGATGCGAACCTGGCCGATGGGCTGCGCATCAACCTCGATCTGGAGGGCTACGAGCCGGTACTGGCCGGCAGCGCCGAGGAAGCGCTGGAGTACTGGCAGCGGGGCGGCGTGGACCTGATCCTCCTTGACGTGATGCTGCCCGGGATGGACGGCTTCGCCTTCTGCCGGCGCGTCCGCGAGGCCGGCGATCGGGTTCCCGTGCTGTTCCTGACCGCCCGCAGCGCGGGGGCCGACCGGATCCGCGGACTCGAGGAAGGAGGCGACGACTACCTCGTCAAGCCGTTCGACCTGAGCGAGCTGCTGGCGCGGATCAAGTCGATGTTCCGGCGGCAAGACTGGCTGGCCGACCAACAGGTGCCCGACGTCCTGCAGGTGGGTTCCAGCGAGGTCGATCTGCGACGGTACGAGGCGCGCAGCCCCGCGGGCACGGTGAAGCTCAAGGAGAAGGAGGTGATGATCCTGCGGCTGCTCGCCGAGCGCGAGGGGGAGCCGGTGGACCGCGAGACCATCCTCGACCGCGTGTGGGGATACGGCGCCTATCCCACCACCCGCACCGTCGACAACTTCATCCTCTCCCTGCGCAAGACGCTGGAGAAGGATCCGGCCCGGCCGATCCACATCCAGACCGTTCACGGGGTGGGTTACCGGCTCGTCATCGACCCCGAGCGTTCCTCGCGGCATGCCTGATCCGGCCGCGCGCGCCCCGGCTGCAGCTGCCGCCGGGGCGCCGGCTGCCAGACATGACACCGCGATGACAAGTCCCTGCAATTTCATGGGTTGACTTGCAGTCACCACCTTGGCGGTCGGGAACCTGGGAGCTATTTTTCAGGTTCTGCGCCGTGTATCGCCCACTCCGAAGGGACACCATGGCCGAGCTGCCTTCCGTTCGTCGCCCGGAGCCGCCGTTCCTCGCCGCGCTGCGCGGCCGGCCCACCGGGCAGCGCCCCATCTGGATCATGCGTCAGGCCGGCCGCTACCTGCCCGAGTACCGGGCCGTGCGCGAGCGCGTCAGCTTCCGGCAACTCTGTCGCGAGCCCGAGCTGGCCTGCGAGGTGACGCTGCAGCCCATCCGCCGGTTCGGCTTCGATGCCGCCATCCTCTTCAGCGACATCCTGACGCCGCTGGAGCCGATGGGCGCCGAGTTCCGCTTCGACGAAGGCGGGCCTCGCCTGGAACGGCCGCTGCGCGACGAGGACGACGTGGACCGGCTGCAGGTCGTGGACCCGCGCGAGGAGCTGGGGTTCGTGGCCGACGCCATCCGGCTCATCAAGCGCAGCCTGCCGGACGGGACGCCGCTGATCGGCTTCGCGGGAGCGCCGGTGACGCTCGCCGCCTATCTGGTGGAGGGCGGCGGCAGCCAGGACTTCCGCCGGTTCAAGGCCATGCTCTACTCGCGTCCGGACCTCGTCGAGCGCCTGCTCGATCTCCTGGCGGACCAGGTCGGCGAACACCTGGTCATGCAGGCGGAGGCCGGTGCCGACGCGGTGCAGCTCTTCGACACCTGGGCCGGCATCCTCGTGCCGGAGGACTACCGGCGGCTGGCGCTGCCGCGGGTCCGCCGCATCCTGGAACGGGTGGCCGAGACCGGCGTGCCGCGCATCTTCTTCGCCCGCGGGGGCGCCTCGATTCTGCCCCTGGCCGCCGCTGCCGGCGCCGATGCGCTGGGCATCGACTGGACCGTCGGCCTCGACGAGGCGCTGCGCCTGGTCGGTCGGCGACCGCTGCAGGGGAACCTCGATCCCCTGGTGCTGCTCGGATCGCAGGACGAGATCCGGCGGCGCACCCGTGCCGTCCTGCGCGCCGGCGACGCGGCGCCGGGACACGTGTTCAATCTCGGCCACGGCATCGTGCCCGAGACGCCGATCGCGGCGGTGGAGACCCTGGTCGCCACGGTCCGTGAACATGGACGGGAGACGTCATGACGGTGACCCTCGCCCCCGGTCAGCTGGAGCGGCTGAACCGGCCGGGGCCCCGCTACACCAGCTATCCCACGGTGCCGGTCTGGTCACGCGACTTCACGGCTGCGGACCACGCGGCGGCACTGGACGACCTGGCGCGGCAACCCGACACCGGCGTGGCCGTGTACGCCCACCACCCCTACTGTGTGAAGCGCTGCCACTACTGCGGCTGCAACGCCGCGGTGTCCGGGTGCGCCGACGAGGTGGATCGCTACCTCGACGCTCTGGAGCGGGAACTCGAGCTGGTGACCGCGCGGATCGGCCGGCGGCGGATCGTCCAGATGCACTGGGGCGGCGGCACGCCCAACTTCCTGAAGACCCGGCAGCTGGAACGCGCCTTCGGGATGTTCGCCGACCGCTTCTCCTTCGCCCCGGACGCCGAGATCTCGCTGGAGACCGACCCGCGGGTGGGCACGCCGGAGCAGGCGGCCCAGCTGCGCGAGCTGGGCTTCAACAGGGTGAGCCTCGGCGTGCAGGACTTCTCGAGACGCGTGCAGGTGGCCATCGGCCGCGTGCAGCCCGAGAAGCTCACCACGAGTTTCTTCCGGGCCTGCCGCGAAGTGGGGTTCGAGAGCGTGAACGTCGACCTGGTCTACGGACTGCCGCACCAGACCCCCGAGCTGTTCGGCGAGACGCTCGCGCGCGCCATCGACCTGGGTCCCGACCGCGTGGCGTGCTTCGGGTACGCGCACGTGCCCTGGGCGCGCGAGAACCAGCGGCAGATCGACGAGACCGCGCTGCCCCGGACGGCGGCCAAGTTCGCGCTGTTCCAGCAGGCGGTGGAGACCTTCACGGGTGCGGGCTACCGCTGGATCGGTCTCGACCACTTCGCACGCCCCGACGACGAGCTGTCGCGGGCGCACGCCGAACGGCGCCTGCACCGTAACTTCATGGGCTACACCACGCGCCCCGCGCTCGACCTGCTCGCCTTCGGCGCCAGCGGCATCAGCGAGGTCGCCGGCCGTTTCGCCCAGAACGACGCCGACCTGCTGGGCTACCGCGAGAGCGTGGATCGGGACGAACTACCGGTGGTGCGCGGCCTGCGCCTGAGCGACGACGACCGGCTGCGCCGCTTCGTGATCCTCGAACTCATGTGCAATCTCACCCTGCCCCATGCCGCCACGGTGCCGGAGTTCGGCGCCCCCGTGGACGAGTTGCTGCCCGAGGCGCTGGGCAGGCTGGCTCCCGTGGTGGCAGAGGGTCTGGCCGTGATCCACCCGGACCGGCTGGAGGTGACCGAGCTGGGCCGCTACTTCCTGCGCAACGTGGCGATGGCCTTCGACGCCTACCTGGATGACAGCGAGGAGAAACCTCTCTTCTCGCGGACCGTCTGATCCGCCGGGAGGACACCGGATGGGCCGCTACGCCGCGCGACACTGGCCCCGCGCCGAACTCGACCCGCGCGCCCGCACGGGCCTGGTCCTGGCCGGCATGGGCGGGCCGGACGGGCCCGACGCCGTGGCGCCGTTCCTGCGCAACCTGTTCGCCGACCCGGCCGTGCTGCCGGTGCCGCGGCTGCTGGTGCCGCTGGTCGGCGAGATCATCGTCCGGCGTCGCGTCGCCGCCGTGCGCGAACGTTATCGGCGCGTCGGCTTCGGCGGCGGGTCGCCGCAGCTGCACTGGACGCGCAAGCAGGCCGCCCGGCTGGCCGAGCTGCTGAGCGCCGGCGGCGGTCCGCAGATGGTGCCCGCCTGCGTCATGCGCTACTGGCATCCGTTCGCCGCCGAGACGGTGAGCGACCTGCTCGCCCGCGAGGTGGCCCAGGTGCTGGTGGTGCCTGCCTACCCGCAGTACGCCACCGCCACCACGGGCAGCGTCCTGGCCGAGTTCTCCCGCACCGCCGCCCGCATGGCGCCGCACCTCCCCCTGCACGTCGTGCCCGACTGGCACGACCAGCCGGCATACATCGAGGCGCTCGTCCGCCGGGCCGCCGAACCGCTGCGGGAGTGGCTCGCCGATGGAGCGCCGGCCACCGAGTGCGCCGTGATCTTCGCCGCCCACTCGTTGCCGCAACGATTCGTGCGCGGCGGCGACCCGTACGTGGACCAGACGCGGGCCACGGTGGCCGCGGTTCACGCGGGCTTGCGGAACGCGGTGGCGGGCACCGACGTCGGGCGCAGCCGCTGGCTGGACCAGGTGGCCGGCGGGGCGGCGCCGCTGCTGGCGTACCAGAGCAAGGTGGGACCGGTGCGGTGGGTGGGGCCCGAACTCGAGGCGACCGCGCTGGAGCTGGCGCGCGGGGGACGGCGACGGGTGGCCGTGGTGCCGGTGAGCTTCACCTGCGATCACATCGAGACGCTCCACGAACTCGACCAGGAGCTGGCCGGTCTGCTCCGACACGCCGGCGTGGTCGACTTCCGCCGGCCGCCGGCGCTGAACCTGGACGAGGGCTGGCTCGTCGGCCTGGCGGGTCACCTGCGCGCGCGAGCCTTCGGGCCACACCTGCCGGCAACGGACGCTGCGCTGCGGGAGAGTCCGTGAGCCGCGGCCGGCGCGTGGCGATCCTGGGCGGCGGCGTGGCCGGCCTGAGCACTGCGCTCGACCTGCTCCGTCCCCCCGCGGCGGACGGCGGTCGCGCGCCTGCGGCGGATGGCGGTCGCGCGCCCGCGGACCCGGTGGCCGACGTGCAGGTGTTCGAGGCCGCGCCCCGGGCCGGCGGCAACCTCCGTACCGAGCGGGAGGCCGGCTTCACGGTGGAGTGGGGCCCCAATGGCTTCCTGGATAGCGAGCCGGCCACCCTCGATCTGATCGAGCGCCTGCAGGCCGGCGACGACCTGCAACGCAGCGCCGATGCGGCACGCCGCCGCTTTCTGCTCCTGGACGGGCGCCTGCAGGAGATCCCCCTCTCCCCCGTCGCGTTCCTGCGCACGGGCCTGCTCTCTCCCGCCGCCAAGCTGCGCGTGGGCCGGGAACTGGTCGTCGCGCGGCGAACCGACCTGGGCCGAGCCGCGGAAGATCCGGCCACCGACGAGACCGTGCATGCCTTCGGCACGCGCCGTCTGGGTCCGGCGTTCGCGGACGTCTTCCTCGATCCGATGGTGAAGGGGATCACCGGGGGCGACGCGCGCCGGCTCAGCCTGGCGGCGTCGTTCCCGCGGATGCTCGAGCTGGAGCAGCGGTATGGCTCCCTGTTCCGGGCGCTCTTCGCGCTCGGCCGCGAGCGCCGGCGCCAGCGGCGGCGAGCGCGCGACGCCGGCGCCGCCGGCGCGACGGCGGAACCGGGGCGCGACGGGTCGCCCTCGCCCGGCCCGGCAGGAGTGCTCCACGGATTTCACGGCGGCATCGAGGTGCTGGCGGAACGGCTGGCTGCCGCTCTGGGCGACCGGCTGCTGCTCGGTGCGCCGGTGGAGCAACTGGAGCGTGCGGCCGCCGGCTGGGTCGTGCACGCCGCCGGCCGGGCGCACGGTCCCTTCGCTGCCGTCGTCGACGCCACGCCCGCCCATGCCGCAGCGCGTCACCAGGCCGATCCGGAGGTCCGCCGGCTGCTCGCGCAGATCCCCTACGCGGCCATGGTGGTGATCGCCCTTGCCTTCCGGCGCGAGTCGGTGCGCCACCCGCTGGACGGGTTCGGCATGCTGGTTCCTGGCCGCGAACGACGACGGCTGCTCGGCGTGCTCTGGTCCAGCAGCATCTTCCCGGGCCGCGCCCCGGACGGACAGGTGCTCCTGCGCTGCATGGCGGGCGGGCCCGCAAGCATCGAGATGGACGACGGCGCTTTGGTCGAGCTGGCCATGGACGAGTTGCGCAATCTCTACGGACTCGAGGAGCCCCCGGCACGGTCCTGGATCTTCCGGCATCCCCGGGCCATCGCCCAGTACGAGGTCGGACACCTGGCGCGCCTGCGTGCGCTGGACCAGGCGCTCCGGGCGCAGCCCGGGCTCCTGTTCACCGGCAGCAGCTACCGGGGCGTGGCGATCAATCACTGCGTTCGTGAGGCCGCGTTGACGGCCCGGCGGGTCGCCGAGCAGATCGCCTCCGACTGATCTTCCCCCTACCGCGGCGCGGGCCGTTTGGCTACGGTGGAGCGGCGCGGGCCGGTGGCTTCCGTGGAGCGGCGCGGGCCGATGGCTTCCGTGGAGCAGCGCGGGTCGTTTGGCTACCGTGGAGCGGCGCGGCCCGGCGTCCGCTCGCGACGCCGGTCGGCACCGGCGAGCCGCCCGCCGGGCCGGAGCGCGGCGGCAGTCGACCACCGGCAACGGAGCGTACCGATGACCCTGGACGCGACCCATCTCGACCACCGGTTCCAGCCGTTCCTCCGCGAGGAGGGACCGCTGGCCACCGCGACTCTGCGCCAACTGCACATACCGCCGAACGTTATGCTTAAGCTTAGAGGAAGGCTACAAATCAGATAAAAAATGTGTAAAGTAAAATCGGAATTTAAATGATAAAAAGAAAACTGTAAATTGGAAAATAAAAAATGTCAAATCATGATTCTATTCGTTGGCGGGGTATGATATTGTTTGGTGCTGGCATCATTTGGATTGCCTCATCGCTAATACACCCAAGCGACTTCGATCCAAATGGGCTGTTCAGCCCATTATGGATTCCCAATGCAATTCTGATTGCGCTCGCCTATTTCTTGATTCCATTTGGCGTTGTTGGCATTCAACATTCCTTGATAGATCAAAAAAGCAAGCTTTCGCGGCTTGGATTTATTATTACCATCATCGGTTCACTTGCAAGTGTACCCACTAGCCTTGTTTTTGGGTTTGTTGCACCAGAAGTAGCAAGCCAACAGAGCACACCGACCGCATTATTCGACCTCATCAAACCTGATGGACAATTGATGTGGGCAGGGCTACTTCTTTCTACTTATATTCTGCTTTTTTTGCCGGGTTGCATTCTTGTGGGGCGCACAGTTATTGTGGAGAGTGCGTTGCCACGCATAGCAGGCTGGTTACTAATCATAGGAGTTGTGATTTTTAGTCTGGGTAGAATAGTTCCTCAACTCTTTATTCTTACCTCTATTGGTGGGGTAATATTTGGTATCGCT
>JAWOID010000031.1:0-12641 GCA_046484865.1 Candidatus Krumholzibacteriia bacterium | reverse complement strand
ATCGGGTGGCTGCTTGTCCAGTCGTCCAACATTTCAAGCCGGCCCTGCCAGCGGCTTTTAGGCGACTGGGCGTGGTGGTGGCCGCCGAGGTGGAGGTCCGTTCCGGGCCCCAGGAGAGCTTCCCGGTGGTGTTCCGCGTGCACGACGGGCTGGCCGTGGATCTGCGCGGGGAGCAGAGCGGCTGGCAACGGATCAGCCTGGGCGGCGAGTGGGTCGGCTGGGTGCCGCGAAGCACGGTCGTGGCGGTCAGGTGGCCGTGAACGAACTCACCCGCGGTCGCGCCGAGGAGTCCGTCCCGGCGGCCGGTTCGCCGTCGAACTGCCGCGATCCGTCTCAGGGGCGGTAGACGGCGGCGCTGTCGGGCGTCTCGGCGACGGTGACCTCCGCCAGCTGGGGGAGGCGTCCGGCCAGCCGCTCGTGGATCCAGCGCGCGAGCACCTCGGCCGTGGGGTTCTCGAGGCCCGGGACCTCGTTGAGACACCGGTGATCCAGCTGCTCGCGCAGCGGTGCGAACGCCTCCTTGACGGCGCCGAAGTCCTCGATCCAGCCGAGTTCCGGGTGCAACTCGCCGGTCAGGGTCAGCGTCACCCGGTAGGTGTGTCCGTGCAGGCGGCCGCACTTGTGTCCCTCGGGGACGCGCGGCAGCCAGTGCGCGGCATCGAAGACGAACGACTTGGTGATCCGGAACGGCACGTCGAGACCTCGCTGACCGCTCGCGCCGCGGCCGTCGTCGCCCGGACTGTCCAGGGCGGCGACCGCGGTCCCTGCGACGAAGGTTATGCCGCGGGCTCTCCCGGCGCCAGGCGGGACCGGGCCGGACCGGGCAGGACCGGGCAGGGTGCCGGCCGGGAGCGTGCGGGCTGCTGACGCCCGGCGGTAGCCGGGAGCCGCAGGTCGGCGCTGACGGCGACGGTCAGGCGACCGGCTGCGAGTCGGCGCACAGGCGGCACACCGTCGCGGTCAGCTCGGCGAGGTCGAAGGGCTTGCCGAGGTAGGCGTCGGCACGGTACTGGAAGCTGCGCAGGCGGCAGCGGTCGTCCGCGGAGGCGGTGAGGACGAGCACCGGGAGGTCGCTGAGGGCGTCGATGGTGCGGATCCGCTTGAGGAGCCCGAAGCCGTCCAGCGCGGGCATCATCAGATCGGTGATGACGCAGGCGGGGCGACAGTCTTGCAGCCGGGCGAAACCGGCCTCTCCATCGCCCGCCTCGGCCACGGCGAAGCCGGACGCGGTGAGTTGCAAGCACACCACCCGGCGCAGATCGGGGTCGTCCTCCACCACGAGCACGAGCGGAGATGTGGGTTCCGCTGGCATCGGTCGCCTCCTGAACCGGGCCGTCCGGGTTCCCGGCGGGAACCAGTGCGACCACCCGACGTTTCCTTTCCGGGTCCTATCGGCCGATTGACGCCGCAGTTGACCCGCGATATGGATGGGGGCGGCGCGGTCCGCCGGCACGACATTCCGGCCGCGACTGCACCGGCCGGCAACCTCAGGAGCCAACGTGATCCCACTCGTCTCCAGCCGTGGCGCGCGACCGCTGTCCCGGGCGCTGATCGCCGTGTCGCTCGCGTGCTCCTGCGGCTGGCTGGCGAACGCCGGCCTTGCCGCGGCACAGGTGCCCCTCGTGCGCGAGGAAGTCCAGGAGGGGCCCTGCACCCTCGGCCTGCAGCACTTCGCGCGCCACGAGCTGGAACAGGCGCGCCCGCTGCTGGAACGCTGTCTCGCCGAGAGCGGCGAGCGGACCGAGATCCTGGTGCCGCTGGCCGCTGCGGCGGTGCAACTCGGCGATATCGATGCGGCGCGGCGGTACGGCGAACGTGCGGTGGCGCAGGATCCGCAGGATCCCGACGCCCGCTACTGGCACGGGCGCGCTCTGCTGCGCGCTGGCGACGCGGCGGCGGCCGAGGCCCAGTGGGAGGCGGGACTGCGGATCTCCTCGCAGCACATCGGCCTGCTCGAGGGAATGGCCAAGCTGGCGCTCGACCGCGGTCATCACGAGAAGGCCTACGGGCTGCTGAGCCAGCTGCGGTTGCAGGGAACGGACGACGCCTGGGTGCACCGGCTGCTGGCGGATCTGACCCGTCGCAAGGGACTGTGGAAACAGTCGCTGCAACACTGGAACGATGCCCTGGAGCGCGCCGAGCCGACGGCTGAGGACCTGGTGGTGGCCTCCGAACTCTCGATCCTGGCGCGGCAGCCCGAGGCCGCTATCGAGTACGGGCGGCGGGCGGTGCGCCGGGAGCCGAACGGAATGTCGTACAACGGACTCGGCCAGGCCTTCTTCGCCGCCGATCGGCCGGAGTCGGCCCGGACGGCGTTGCAGCGGGCCGTGGAACTCGACCCGGAGACGCCGCGCCATCGCTTCCATCTCGCCAACGTTCTGGAGGTCCTGGGGGACACCGAGGGCGCAGAACGCCAGTTCGAGGCCTACGTGGCGCTGGAGCCGGACGACGCGACCGGGTATCTCAATTACGGCATTCACCTGGATCGCCAGGGCCGGCGGGTGGAGGCGCTGGAGAAGCTGCGGCGGGCGACCGAACTCGATCCCGACCTTCTGAGCGCCCGCGTGGCCCAGGCCCAGATCCTCGAGAGCCTGGGTCGCGAGGAGGATGCCCTGGAAGTGGTCCGGCCGCTCACCGAACGCCAGGAGGCGGGCGACCAGCTCGGTGCCTGGGCAGAGCGACTCCAGGCGCAGGTCGCCAGGGCCGCCGCGTCCAGCAGCGAGGGCAAGGTCCACCTGCTGCACATCGTGGTGGCGGACTCGTCGAGCGCCGACCAGGTGGAGCGGGCCCTGGCCGGCGGGGAGGACTTCGCCGCGCTGGCCACGCGCTTCTCCGTGGGTTCCACCGCCGCCACCGGCGGCGATGTCGGCTGGGTGTCTCCCGGCGACATGGTGGAACCACTGCGTTCCGCCATCGCCGCGCTGAAGCCGCAGGACGTCACCCCGGCCCTCGCGTCCCGAGGCTACGTGCACTTCTTCAAGCGCGTCCGCTGAGACGGCGGCGGCCGGGCAGCCCCGGGTGAGTCATGACGACCGTTCCCCGGCTCGATCTGCAATCGCCCGTGCAGTTCCTCAGGGGCGTGGGTCCGGTGCGGGCCCGCGCCCTGGCGCGTCTGGGGATCGAGACGGTGGCGGATCTCCTGGCCCACTACCCGAGGCGCTACTTCGATCGCAGCGTGAGCACACCCATCGGGCGCCTGCGTTCGGGTCAGGACGCGACCGTGCTGGGTGAGGTCCTCACCTGCGGCGAGCGGCGCACCCGCACCGGGGCCCGGTTGCAGACCGTCTGCCTGCGCGACGACACCGGCGTCCTGTTCTGCGTCTGGTTCAACCAGCGCCACCTCTTGAAGCAGTTTCGCGCCGGGCAGAGGGTGATGGCCAGCGGCGTGGTACGACTCCACGAGGGCCGGCGGCAGCTCGCGCATCCCGACTACGAGGTCCTCGACGCCGCCGGTGCGGCGCTGCACACCGGGCGTCTCGTGCCGGTCTACGCGCTCACCCACGGCGTCGGGCAGCACTGGCTGCGTGAACTCGTCCACCGGGCGCTGGACCAGTTCGCTGACGCCGAGCCCGACGGCTTGCCGGCGGAATTCCTCGACGCCCGGGGCCTGGTGTCGCGCGGCGATTCCCTGCGCGGCATCCACTTCCCCGCCAGCGCCGCGGAGCAGGAGAGCGCCCGCCGACGTCTGGTGTACGAGGAACTGTTCTGGGTGCAGCTGCTCATGGGATTGCGCCGCAACGGGCGGCGGCGCGAGGCGGGCGTGGCGCTGGCCCGTCCGGGCGATCTCACCCGGCGGCTGGTGGAGGGCCTCCCGTTCCGGCTCACCGCCGCCCAGCGCCGGGTGCTCGCGGAGATCCTCGCCGATCTGCGCTCGGGCCGGCTGATGCACCGCCTGCTGCAGGGAGACGTGGGCTCGGGGAAGACGCTGGTCGCGCTGCTGGCCACGCTCTTCGTGGTGGAGCAGGGTTACCAGGCGCTGTTCCTGGCGCCCACGGAGGTGCTCGCGCGACAGCACGGCGACACGATACGCCGGCTGACCGCGCCGCTCGGCGTGAGTGTGGAGGTGCTCACCGGCGCCACCCGCGCCGCCGAGCGGCGGCGCATCCTGGCCGGCGCCGGCGCGGGGGACCTCCAGCTGCTGGTGGGCACGCACGCCGTCCTCGACGAACAGGTCCAGCTGCCTCGGCTCGCCCTGGCCGTCGTCGACGAGCAGCACCGCTTCGGCGTCCGTCAGCGCGGCCGGACGGCTCGCGGCGGCGACGGCGAGGGGCTCGCGCACGTGCTCGTCATGAGCGCCACGCCGATCCCCCGCAGCCTGGCGCTCACCCTCTACGGCGACCTCGACCTCTCCGTGCTCGACGAGAAACCTTCCGGGCGCCGGCCCGTGCACACGCGACTGGTGCCGGCCGGGCGGGAATCGGCGGTGTACGACGCCTGCTGCCGGCGCCTGGACGCGGGCGAGCAGGGCTTCGTCGTCTTCCCGGTGATCACGCAGACGGAGGGCCAGGACCTCAAGGCGGCCACGGCGGAGTACGAGCGGCTGTCGACCGGTCCGTTCGCCGGCCGGCGGGCGGGGCTGTTGCACGGCAAGCTGCCGGCGCGCGAGAAGGAGGCCGTGATGAACGCCTTCGCCGGCGGCGAGCTGGATGTCCTGGTCGCCACGACCGTGGTGGAGGTGGGCATCGACGTGCCGCGCGCCGGCTTCATGGTCGTGCATCATCCCGATCGCTTCGGTCTGGCGCAGCTGCATCAGCTGCGGGGCAGGGTGGGCCGTGCCGGCCAGCAGGCCGTGTGCTACCTCATCTGCGACGGCGCGCTGCCGGAGGAGACGGGCGAGCGTCTGCGGTACTTCGCCGCCCACGACGACGGCTTCGCCCTGGCGGAAGAGGACCTCCGCCGCCGGGGCCCCGGCGACGTCTGGGGTGTGCGTCAGCACGGACTGCCGGATCTGCGACTCGCCAATCCGCTGCGCGACCGCGACGTGGCGCGGGCTTGCGCCGAGGACGTGGCGACGCTGCTCGAACGCGACCCTGACCTGGCGACGCCGGTGGGCAATACCGTACGGCGCAGCCTGGAGCGGATCTGGGGTGATCTGCTGCCGCCGGTGGCCGGCTGAGCGGGGGTGCCGGCGGGAAGCTCGGCGATCGGGCGTCCCCCCCGGAGTGCGGCATTCTCGGGCTAAAGCGCGAGGAGGACGCGTCGATCATGGCGGTGACGGGCCGGCCCGAGCCGGTGCTGCACGATGGGGGCAAAAAGCCGCCCAGGACAGCCGCCCAGGAGAGGAAGTCGCTCATGATCACCACGTGCACCGGTTGCCAGACCCGCTACCGCCTCGACCGGGAGAAGGTCCCGCGGCGCGTCATTCGCGTGCGTTGCCCCGGTTGCGCCCAGGTGTTCACCCTGGACGGGACCTGTGACGACCTCGAGGCGCCTGTGCTGGTGGGAGCGGCCGCCGTGCAGGACACCGCAGCGGCCTCGGGGCGGGTTGCGCGGAGCTTCTCCGTGGATCTCGGCCCGGGAGAACGGCCGGTGCGCCGTGCCGCCGAGTCGGACCCTGCGCCGCCGATCGGTCGCGCGGCGAGCGAGGACCTGCTGCAGGGGGAGAGCCATCCCGCCCCGCAACCGTGCGTTGCCGGGAGCGCCAAGGCCCTGGAGACCGCCACCGCGTCCACCGGGACCGCCACCGCGGCGACCACGACCGCCGTCGGCACCGCCACCGCGACCGCCGTGGCGGAGGAAGAGGAGACCGCCCGGCCCACGCGTCGACGCGACCGCGACAAGGCGCGGATGCTGGCCCGGGCCCTCGTGTCGGACATCCTCGTCTACAACCGCGAGCGCCGTGATGCGGCCCTCACGGATGGCACGTTGCTGGCGTCGCTGGGTCCCGAGATCAAGAAGTCCTGGGAACTCTACAAGGAGAAGGTGGGCGAGGAGGCCGCCAACGGCACCACTCACTTCCGGGACGCCCTGAACGAGATCCTCGCCGACGGCCAGCATCTCTTCTGAGCGGCCCGCCGGCATTCCGCGAGTCGGCGTGGCCGCCGGCTCTCCGGACACACGGGAGCCGCCTCCGGCCGGGGGCGGCTCTCGGTGTCTCCGGCGACGGCTTGCCGAGCGGAGCTGTGAGTTCCGTCACTCGCTCCGCTTCGACTGGCTGATCTCGCCGAGGATGTCGTCGATCTGCTGGCGGACGCGGACGTTCTGGTCGGGCTCGAACAGCGCCTTCTTGACCCGGCCCTCCCGGTCCTTCTTGACGTAGCGCAGGGATTGCAGGTCCTCCATGCCCACGAGGATGTCCTTGCTGACGCGCACCTCGAGCGGCTGCCCTTCCTGGTCGACGGCGGGGTTGTGGTACGGATGCATGCCGTTCCCCCAGCCGTGGACCACCATGGAGCAGAGGAGGGCCCGGAACGTGTTCTGCGATTGCACGGTCTCCAGGTCGAAGCGGTCGCCCACCCGTTCCATCACGCTGTCGATCACCGCGGCGAGCTTCAGCAGCACGGATTCGGTCACCTCGATCTGCAGCAGTCGACTGAACATCGTCTTGAGGATCTTGTCGGTGTTGGTCGTCATGACCAGGCTCCCATGACGGAGGTTGCTCCCTCGTGATCCCGGGAAGGGCGACAAGGGGTGCCAGAGCGTTGCGAAGCGTCGCGCCCTTCCCCGCCGAACGTGCAAATTGCTTGCCTTTTCGGCGGCCGCCCCCGTACTGGCTGTAAACGATTGCGATACAGCATGTTATAGACACGAAAGCTGGCACGGCAGTTGCTCCGGTACGACCAGCACAGACCGATTTCCTGCGCCGAGGAGTGCAAACGTGTCCACCCGTCCCGCGGTCGCCACCCGTGCCTGTCGGCTCCTCTACTACGGAGCTGCGGGTGCCGGCAAGCGCGAGAACCTGAAGCAGATCATCGCGTCCGTGCCGGCGGAGCACCGTCTGGCGAGCGGCGACGGATCGGGCCAGGAGATCGCCTTCCTGCTGCGCAACGGCGATCAGGGCGACTGGCGGGTGATGGTCCGGTGCGTGGATCTCGGACGCGAACCGGTGCCACAGCCGGGTACCTGCCCGGATGCTCCCTTCGACGGCATCGTCTTCGTGGTCCACTCCGGGGTGTCGCGGCTGGACCAGAGCCTCAGTGCCTTCGAGGGCCTCAAGGCCTTCCTGGACGCCTGGGGGCGCGACCTGATGTCCGTGCCGCTGGTGATCCAGTACAACCGCCGGGAGCAGCAGGACACCATGCCGGTCGACCGGCTGGAGAACCTGCTCAACCCCTGGGGCCTGCTCAGCTTCCCGTCCAGCACCGCCCAGCGCGAGGGGGTCAAGGAGACGCTCAAGGCCATCCTGGGGCTGGGCATCAGCCAGGTGCTGCAGGACGACCAGGAGCGAGGGGCCGAGGCCGAGATGGGCTCGCCGGACTTCGATCCGTCCCCGCCGGTTCCGGGCACCGACCACACCCCCGAGCCGTTGCGACGCCCGGGTGCGCCGGAGAGCCGGGAGGCGAACCCGATGCGCCTGGACGGAGTGGTCCTGCCGCGCCGCGGCAGTCGCGATCTCTCGGCTCTGGCCGGAGGGCGTGGCGCCTTCTTCGACGAGTTGCGACCCCCGATCGTGATCCCCGTGCGCGTGCCGCGCAGCCTGATCGAGAAGCACGGCTCGGTGCGGATCCTGCTCGAGGTCGAGATCGACGACCGCGATCCGCTGCTCGCCTGAACACGAGCGATCGCTGAATCGAATACCGGCACATGATTGACCTCCTGCGGCTGCTGCGGTAGATTCCGCGCATGAAAGAACATGAACCGCATGACGAGGCCGGCTTCGCCGGCCGTGCCGCCGAGCGCTTCCAGGAGGGTCGGCGCGCCGAACAATCCGGAGACCTCGTCGCGGCTGCAGCCGCGTATGGCGAGGCTCTCTTGCGGGCGACCGCACCTCCCCCCGAGTGGCACTACCGGCTCGGCTGCGTCCGGCTGAAGCAGGACGACCTGTCTGGCGCCGAGGAGCAGTTCCGTGCGGCCTGCGAGCTGGCTCCGCGCTGCGGGCGCTATCTGACCAACCTCGGCGTGGTCCTCGATCGGCGCGGCCGTCGCGAGGATGCGGTGCGCTCGTACCAGAAGGCGATCTTCTCCGAGGACGCGACCGCCGCGACCTATCACAACCTCGGAGCCATCTACGCGGAGGAAGGGCGCAGCGAGGACGCGGCGCGGGCATTCCAGTCGGCGATCGACCTGGCCGCCGATCCCGAGGGGTACCTGTCGCTGGGGCTGGTGCATCTGCACCGCGAGGAGTTCGTCGAGGCGGTGGAGTGCTTCGAGGAAGCGACGCGGCTCGATCCGCGCTTCGCCCGCGGGCAGTACTTCGCCGGGGTCTGCCTGCTGCGCCAGGGCGTCTACGCCCAGGCGGTGCGCCGGTTCGAACTGGCGCTGAAGATCGATCCGCGACTCGTGCGTGCGCAGTACCACATCGGCATCGGGCTGCACAAGCTCGAGCGGTTCGAAGAGGCTCTGGCCGCTCTGCAGCGGGCGCTGGAGGCGTTCCCCGAGGACGGCCGCGTGCACTACCGGCTGGCCCTCACGTACGACGCGCTGCGACGACCGCACGAGGCTCGCCGGCACTACAGCCTGGCGCGGGCGCCGTCCCGGCGCGAGCTGGAAGCCAGCGGCTGAGAGAACGGCGTGCGGCGTCCCGGCTCCTTCCGCGGCATCTCCGCCGACCCTTCACCCCATCAGCGAGGAACGACAGCATGAGCCATCTGGTGGAGGTCCTGGCGCTCGCCGCGGTCCAGGGTCTGACCGAGTTCCTGCCCGTGAGCAGTTCAGGTCACCTCGTCCTGATGCAGCACTTCATCGGCGCCAGCCCCGGCGATCTCTTCTTCGACGTGGTGCTGCACTGCGGCACGCTGGGATCGGTGCTGGTCGTGTACCGGCGAGAGGTCGGCCGCCTGCTGCGCCTGGATGCGGCGGCTCGCGGCTACCTCTTCGCCCTCGCGCTGGGCACGGTGCCGGCGGGCCTCGTGGGAGTGGGTCTGCAGGCCACGGTGGAGCGTCTGTTCGTGAGTCCGGCCACGGCCGGCGCCGGCCTGCTGATCACGGCGGGTCTGCTGCTCTCGACCCTGCGGGCGCGCGCCCCGGAGGCGTCCCGGGGGATCGCGTGGCAACCGCGCCCGCCGTCCCTGTCGCGGGCGCTGCTGATCGGCTGTGCCCAGGCGCTGGCCATCTGCCCGGGCATCAGCCGCTCCGGTGCCACCATCACCGCCGCCCTCTGGTTGGGCCTGCCCCGGGACGAGGCGGCACGCTTCAGCTTCCTGCTCTCGGTGCCGGCCATCGGCGGTGCGCTCGTGCTGCATCTGCTGGGGCCTCAGCAGGAGCTCCGCACCGACGTCGCCGGTCTGGTGATGAGTGCGGTGGTGGCGTTCGCGGTCGGTCTGCTGGCCATTCGGTGGACGGCGCTGGCGGTGGTGCAACACCACTTCTGGAAGTTCGGTCCGTACTGCGCGGCGCTCGGACTGCTGGTGCTGGTGCTGGTCTAGGCTCCTCCCGGGGCGGGCGCCGGGTCGTCAGACCGGCGCCGTCAGGACGCGCTGGACCGTCTCCTGCACCCGCTCCTGGTCGAACGGCTTGATGACGAAATCCCGGGCTCCGGTCTTGATCGACGCCAGCACGGCCTCCTTCTGCCCCAGCGGCGTGATCATCACGACCTGGGCGGCGGGGTCCTCCGCGACGATCCGCTCGAGGGCCGTCAGGCCGTCGGTCCCGGGCATGCGGACATCGAGCATCACGAGATCGGGACGCAGGCGACGGAAGAGTTCCACCGCCTGTTCACCGTCCTCGCCCTCGCCGACCACGTCGAGCCCCATCTGCAGCAGGATGTCCCTGAGCATCACCCGCATGAACGCGGCGTCGTCGACGATCAGGACGGTCGAGCCCATCAGCACCTCCGGAACGGGTCCGTGGGGCGGTCCCGTGTGGTCCCCGCGAAATCCTTGGCAACCTGCCGGCTGTCGTGGTGTTGTAGGATTCGACGCCGGCCCTGGGCGCTTTAGTCGGAACACCGGCGGAGTCGCCCGCCGGCGATGGCTGCCCGGCCGTTCGCACACGGTGCCGATCACGTCACGTAGCGAGAGGGGAGATCCGTGAACGCTCAGCGCATCCGCCAGCGAGGCTCCGGTCTGGCGCTGGCCATCCTGACCGCGACGCTCCCGGCGGGCGGTCTCGCGAGTCCGGCGGCGGCCGCCGCCGTGCCCGCATCCGAACCCGTGATCAGTACCGCGGGGGACCGCCAGACCATCGACGTGACCGTCTACAACCAGGACATCGGCCTGGTCCGCGAGTTGCGGACCCTGCGACTGCCCGCGGGCGAGTTCCAGCTCGAGTTCCGCGACGTGCCGGAGCAGATCCAGCCCACCACCCTGCTGGTGGAGAGCGAGGGCCGCACGGCCCTGGAGATCCTGGAGCAGAACTACGAGTACGACCTGATGTCGCGCGAGAAGATCCTGGAGAAGTACGTGGGCCGGGAGATCGCCTGGATCCAGGAGGACGGCGAACGGATCACCGGTACCCTGCTGGGTATCGCCCAGGGACCGGTCTACCGGGTGGGGGGCGAGATCCTGTTCGAGGTTCCCGGCCGCATGGCTCTGCCCGAACTGCCCCGGGAACTCAGGGCCCGTCCCACCCTCGTCTGGCGCAGCCGCACCGACCGGGCGGGCGAGGCCCGGGTGGAGGCCTCCTACCTGACGGGCGGGATGTCCTGGAGCGCCGACTACGTCCTGCAACTCGACCCGGACGGCCGCGAGGCCGACCTGCAGGCCTGGGTCTCGCTGGACAACCGCAGCGGCGCCACCTATCGCGACGCGCGGCTGCTGCTGGTGGCCGGCGATGTGAACCGGGTGCGGCCGCCGCGTGCGTTGCGAGCCCCGCAGTACGCGATGGAGAAGGCGCTCGGTGAGGTTGCCGACGTGGTGGAGGAAGCGCTCTACGATTACCACCTCTACACCCTGCCGGGTACCACCACCCTCAGGGACCGCCAGATCAAGCAGGTCTCGCTGTTCGAGGCGACGGGGATTGCGGTGCAGCGTCACTACCGCGTGCAGGCGCAGCAGCACTGGTTCCGGGGGAGCGGTGGAGATCCTCACCAGCCGGTCCGGGTGGTCTACAGCTTCGAGAACCGGGAACAGGCCGGCCTCGGTCGAGCCCTGCCGGCCGGCATCGTGCGGGTCTACGGCGCCTCGAGCAGTGGATCGCGGCAGCTTCTCGGTGAGGACCGGATCCGCCACACGCCGCTGGACGAGACGGTGGAATTGCACGTGGGTTCGGCCTTCGACGTGGTGGCCGAGCGCGTGCAGACGGACTACCGGCGCGTCGGCGACCGCGTCCATCGCACGAGCTGGGAGATCACCTTGCGCAACCACAAGGACGAGGACGTCACCGTCGAGGTGCGCGAGCAGGTGGGCGGCGACTGGGAGGTGCTGAGCGCCAGCCACGAGCACCGGAAGACATCGGCCACGGAGCTGGTGTTCAAGGTGCCGGTGCCCGCCGACGGCGAGAGTCGGCTGGCCTACACCGTCCAGGTGACTTACTAGGATCTGGCCGCCGCCGGAAGGGTGGCCGGCAGGCTCCCGGGAAGCGGAACGCGCGCAACTCGACCGCGCTTGCGGTGCACGATCCGGGAACTCCAGGCGTGACGGCGGGTTGACAGCATGTCGGTTGTTCCAGCGCCGAATTGACAGAATGGCGAACTCCGGGCGCGCCTGCACGGAAGGAAAAGCGGGTCCGATTCTCCTGAACCCGTAGGTCTTTCTTCGACAGCGACTTGCGGCTCACGTATCGGGGCGTTCCCGAGAAGCGATATGGTACGCAACTTGTTACAGGAATGACAAGCATCGATCCCCACCGCCTCCCCGGCTCGGGGAGGGGTTCAACACTAGAGAGGTTCCAGGGATGGCAAGAGCGCGCAAGAGCGCCGAGCGAAAGACCAGCGAGCGCGGAAGTGCGGAGCGTCGGATCGCCGAGCGACGAGCAGCCGGTGCCGCTGCGGCCGGTCATTCGAATCTGATGAGCAACCTGGATCTCTACTTCCAGGAAGTGAAGGCGTACGACCTCCTCACGCGCGAGGAGGAGTGCGAACTGGCCCGTGGCATCCACGAGCAGGACAACGAGGCGCTGCACCGCCTGGTGAAGGCCAATCTCCGCTTCGTGGTGTCGATCGCGAAGGAGTACGCGCACTACGGTGTGCCGCTGGAGGACCTCATCAACGAGGGCAACCTCGGCCTGCTGAAGGCGGCTCAGCGCTTCGACGAGACTCGCGGGTACAAGTTCATCTCGTACGCCGTCTGGTGGATCCGGCAGTCGATCCTCGCCGCCCTGGCCAACCACTCGAAGATCGTGCGCATGCCCCTGAACCGGGCGCGGGTGCTGAACCAGATCAAGAAGGTGAGCGGCGAGCTGCAGCAGCGCCTGCGCCGCAAGCCGGAGCCCGAGGAGATCGCCGGGGCGCTCGGCCTCTCGCTCGACGAGGTGAAGGACACCCTGCCGCTGATGCAGGACAACTTCTTCCTCGACGACTACGTGGGCAACGACGAGGACAGCACCTACCTGGACTTCCTCGAGGACACGAAGAGCGAGGGTCCCGACGCGCGCGTGATGGAGGA
>JAWOID010000030.1:0-17732 GCA_046484865.1 Candidatus Krumholzibacteriia bacterium | reverse complement strand
ACGCGCTCGAGCCGGGCGAGCAGGAGGAATGGCCGGCCGACTTCACCGTGCTGCACTGCCCCAGCTTCCACGCGGTGCCGGAGATCGACAGCACGAACAGCGAGGCGTTCATCCTCTTGCACTTCGGCCGCAAGCTGGCGATCATCGGCGGCACCAGCTACGCGGGAGAGATCAAGAAGTCGATCTTCACGGTGATGAACTACCTGCTGCCCCAGCGCGGCGTGATGAGCATGCACTGCTCCGCGAACCAGGGCCCCGACGGCGACGTGGCCGTGTTCTTCGGGCTTTCCGGCACGGGCAAGACCACGCTCAGCAGCGAGTCCGATCGTGCGCTCATCGGTGACGATGAGCACGGCTGGACCGACGGCGGCGTCTTCAACTTCGAGGGGGGCTGTTACGCCAAGGTGATCCGGCTCGATCCGGAGGCGGAGCCGGAGATCTACCGGACGACCCGGCGTTTCGGCACCATCCTCGAGAACGTGGCCATGGATGCGCGCACCCGGCGCATCGACCTGGACGACGCCACCTTCGCCGAGAACACCCGGGCCAGCTACCCGATCACCCACCTGCCGAACATCATTCCCGAGGGACGCGGGGGGCACCCGCGCCATGTCATCATGCTCACCGCCGACGCGTTCGGGGTGATGCCGCCGCTCGCCCGGCTCACGCCGGCGCAAGCGATGTACCACTTCATCTCCGGCTACACCGCCAAGGTGGCCGGCACCGAGCGAGGCGTCACCGAACCGAAGGCCACGTTCAGCGCCTGCTTCGGCGCTCCGTTCATGCCGCTGCACCCCACGGTCTACGCGGAGCTGCTGGGCCGGAAGATCGCCGAACACGACTCCCGGTGCTGGCTGGTGAACACGGGCTGGACGGGCGGCCCCTTCGGCACCGGCAAGCGCATGCGGATCCAGTACACCCGCGCCATGCTGAGCGCAGCCATGGACGGACAGCTCGAGGGAGTGGAGTTCCGCCCCGACCCCGTCTTCAAGGTGGCCGTGCCGCAGAGCTGCCCGGGCGTACCCTCGGAGGTGCTCAACCCGCGCCAGACCTGGGCGGACAAGGAGGCGTACGACCGCAAGGCCAGGGAACTCGCGGGGCTTTTCCAGGAGAACTTCGCGGAATTCGCGGCGGGCGCGAGCGAGGAGATCGCGGCGGCGGGACCACACGTGGAGTGACCGCGAAGTGACCGCGCGCGGGTGGTTCGCGAATGCCGGGCGATCCTCGACCCGGCCTCCGGCAAGCGACACCGCCGGGCTTCCGGAAGCGGCCGCCGGCTCCTTGCCGGCGGCCGCCCTGGTCGGCGTCAGAAGAGCCAGGTGGCCCACAGCGAGACGAGTTCCGTCTCGTATCCTTCCTGGGCCTCCGATTCGAACTGCACGAACCGGTACTCGCCCACCAGATTCAGCCGCTCGGACACGCGGCCGCTCAGGCGGGCCAGATAGCGGTCGGTATCGTTGGCCACGCTGTCGCGATTGTCCACCCGCTCGTACTGCACATCCAGGTTCCAGCCCGGCGTGAGCGTGACCACCGCGCCCGGCGCCAGACGCGACGTGGTGGTGCGATAGCGGATCGGGTTGTAGACGGCGGCATCGGCGAAGATCGCATCGACCTCGCCTTCGATGTCGTAGTCGTCTTCGCCCACCGAGAAGTCGAGGAAGGCGGTGATCGCGTCCACGACCTGGTACGAGAGGGTCGTGAACCCGCGCACCGACCGCCAGCTGGTCTCGGTCTCGACGTCGTGGCGCTCGAAGTCCTCGCTGATGTGCTGGCCGCCCAGATCCCACCAGAAGCGGCCCCCGGGTCGCGTGCGCAGCTTGACCTCGGCGCGCGCGATGGAACGCTCGTGGTCGCCCATGGCGTAAAGCCCGGCCGGGTCGTCCACCCTGCTGATGTCGTCGCTGCGCAGGCTGCCCTTGGCCATCAGGCTGACCCGCCGCGAGAAGCGGTGCCGGAAGTTCAGCTCGCCGCCGAGTTCCTCGCGGTCGCGTTCGCCCGCCTGGCGCCGCAGCAGGACGTTGCCGCCCAGGAACTCGTCCAGGGCGAAGACGTCGAACTCCTGGTCGCTCAGCCGGTAGCGCACCTCGCCACGCAGCCGCGTCCGCGGGCCCGCGTTCCAGCTGGCCGCCACCGAGTACGTCTGCCTGGTGCGGTCCCGGTCGCCGCTGGTGGCGCGCTCCGCCAGGTTCACCGTGTCGTTCCCGTACCGCCCCACGGCGGTGGAGTTGAGATCCTCCAGCCGGACGAACGTCCGCACGCGCCAGGCGCGGCTCGGCCACCAGACGGCGCCCAGTTGCCCGACATGCCGGCGAGCGTCGCCATCGACCTCGCGCGACGTCAGGGCCGCGTCGGCGCCCGCGCCGGAGGTGGCGCCGCGGAACTCGTCGGGCCGCGACCGGAGCTGCTGGTAATCGTAGCTGCCGAAGGCGAGCAGCTGCCGGCCGCCGTCGTAACTGCCGGCCACCCGCCAGCGCCAGACGTCCCGGTCGTCGGCCGCGGTGATGGCCCGGTCGTCGCCGCCGGTGCGGGAGAACAGGTGACTGCGGTCGCCCCCGTCGTGCCGGTAGGAGAGAGCGGACTCGAGGCTGAAGCGTCCGCCCGAGAAGGCCGCCCCGATCCAGCCGCGGCCGCTGGTGGTGGCGAAGTCGCGCACGCTGGGCCGCCCGAACACGTTGAACGCGGCGGTGGCGACGCCCGATCGGCCGGAGCGCTCGCCGTCGCGCCATTGCTGGTCGTAGCCGGCGATCACGGCGAAGCCGCCGCCGAGCTGGCGCTCGTAGGCGAAGCCGAGCCGGTGCCAGCGCAGCAGCGTCGGGTCGGCCAGATCGTCGCGCGCGGCGTCCAGCAGGTGGGGGTCGCGCCGGGCCGGATCGCCGTACTGCAGGTGCCGCGCGAAGTCCAGCTCCCACGACGCCTGGTTGGGCTGGTGGTAGAGGAAGCCGGCGCGGCCGGCCCCATCGCCGTCGCTGGTGCCGGCCCCGCGCAGCAGCAGGAGGTCGCCGTCGGCCGAAAGGCCGTGCAGTCCGAGCCGGCCGAAGCCGCGCCACTCGTCCACCAGTCCCTCCACCTCAGCCAGTCGCCCCGTGTTCCCCACGGGATCCAGCCACCCCGCACCCAGGTCGAGGAAATCGTCCGTGCCTGTCGTGTGGGCGGGCAGCCACCAGTAATGGCCCAGCGGCAAGGTGTCGTCCACCGCCGGCTGCGCCGCGGCGGACGTCGCTGCGAGCACCAGGCTCGCGGCCAGCAGCAGCGCCCTGGCGGCGGAGCGGGCGATGTTCCGCGGTGGCGCCGTCCGGTCTTCGATACGCGTCATGACGGGCCTCCCTACGGCCTGAGGTAGTACTCGTGGGCGTTGGAGCCGTGGATCTCCACGTGACAGTCGTAGCAGAGCGCCCGTTGCCGCAGGAACGGGCCGTGATCGACGTCGCCGATCACTGGAAAGCCCGGCTGCCAGTGGCAGTGCACGCAGAGCGAGTTGCTGTCCTGGGTCAGCAGCATCCGGTTCGGGGAACCGTGGGGCCGGTGGCAGGTGGTGCACTCCTCGTCGACCGTGGCCGCGTGCTCGAAGACGAACGGGCCGGCCACCTCGGTGTGGCAGCGCAGGCAGGGCGCGTTCTCCGTCACCAGCAGGGCCTCGCGAGCCGTCTCGCCGTGCGGGGCGTGACAGTCCGTGCACGCCATCATCCCCTCGAGCACCGGGTGGCGGTAGCTCAGACGGAAGTCGCGGGTGACCTCGGGATGGCATTGCAGACAGAACTCGCCGGCCACCGGGAAGTCGCGCGGGCCGCGCCGGTCGGGCATCGCCCAGTGCACCTGGTCCACGTGGCAGGAGGCGCAGTCCACGCCCTCCTCCGCGTGTTCCGCGAGGAACCAGGTGTCCCGCTGGCGGGCATGGCACTGGAGGCAGAGCCAGGTACGGGTGTCCGCATCGAGCGCCCGCATCGTCTCCACACCGATGATGTCGCTGCCGGTCTCCATGTGCTGCTCGCCAGGGCCGTGGCAGGACTCGCACGATTCGATGTCGCTGCCCGGCACCACGGCGCCGTGGCGAGGGTGGTGGGGCGAGCCGTGGTAGGCCTCGCCCACGTCGTCGTGGCAGCCGAGGCAGGTCTCGGCACCGACGTACTCGGCCTGCCAGTCGTGTCCGATCCGCTGGGCAGCGGTCACCGGGTCCGCGGCCGGGGCGCTGCCCGCCGCCATCCAGATCACCAGCAGCAGCGCAGTTCCCAGCAGTCGCGAGCCGCCCGTGTGCGGTGTGCGAGAACGCATCCCTACCTCCCTGCCGTCCGCGGCGCTGGATCGGGGTGAACGATCTGTGCCCACTCGGCCACCCAGTCGAGGTCGCGGCCGGGATGGCACTGCAGGCAGGCGAATTCCAGGTTCAGGAACGGCCGGGCGAACCATTCGTCGCCGTCCTGGTAGAACATGGCGCTGTCCGGGGGATCGGTCGCGATGCGGAAGACGTGCGTGCGCAGATCGGCCCGGTACGGGGTCTGCTTCACCGCCGAGAGGCTGGCCTCCGGCATGTGGCAGTTCACGCAGGTGTGCTGGCCGCCGCCCGGCAGCACGACCTCGATGTCATGGCAGACCGTGCAACGCAGTTCCACGCCCCCGGCGTCCGCCTGGAACACGGTGGAGACGTGCGGGGAGTGGCAGGTGGTGCAATCGAGACCGCGGTGGGGGCCGGTGGGGCGCCCGGCGGCATTCAGCCCCTGAAGCTCGTCGAACTGGGAGTAGTTGCGGATGAACAGGTCGCCTTCCGCGTCGGGTGGCCAGGCCATGATCGGTCCGCCCACGTTGCGCGCGTGGCACGACCCGCAGGGAGTGGTCTCCGATCCCGAACGGATGTTGTGCTCGCTGGGCTCCTGCACGTGCGCGCCGCCCGGGCCGTGGCAGGCCTCGCAGCCCACGGAGGGCTCCGTCCACGTCCCCACGATGCCGGGCAGGCCTCCCTGGTGTCCGTCGGACGTGTAGCCGGTCGTGTGGCAGCGGCCGCAGTCGTACTCGGCCCCGTCCGGTTCGTACGGGACCCACTCGCCGGTCATCAGGTGGTACTCGGCCTCCCTGCCCGTCACCAGATAGCCGTTGCGGTCGAGGAACTGGGCACGCCAGGCGAAACCGCCGACCACGTACGAGAGCCCGTCCCAGCCGAGGTCCGGCGGCGGGCCGGGCAACGGAGAGGCCACCTCGCCGCGGAAAGGATATTCGGGTGCCGAGCCCGTCACGCGCTGCAGGATGTGCGCGTGTCCATGGTTCGCGTGGCGGCCGGCGATGCCGCCGTGGCAGTCGGCGCAACGCTGCGAGCCCACGAAGACCGTCTCGGGCGACAGACTGGTCGGAGGCTCCAGCGGGTCCACTCGGCTCTCGCAACCCGTCAACAGGCTTCCGGCGAGCGCCAGGGCGGCCGCGACGGCGGGTAGAGAACGCTTCATCGATGCTCCTTCCGGAGACGGCCGAACTCGTTGTCCAGCATGATCATCGGGAGGGAGGGTGGCGCCACTCCGTGACAAAGTCAAGACAAAATGGACCAACCCTATGCAAAATAAGTGCGTTGAGACTATTTTTCAACGTGACTCGACGGAATTCTGTGTCTATTCTGTGACAACCGAGCCGCCCCGTAGGAGATGTCGCCAACCCGGACCAGCGGCGTTGCGGAAGACGAACATCACGTAACCTGGAGGCCAAGATGGAAGCGAGAAGGACCTACCTGGCGATGCTCGCCATTGCTGCGCTGACCCTGGGGATCGCCGCCTGCGACGACGACGACGACGATCCGGTCGGCGCTCAGCCCGTGATCACCGCCGTGACGGCCACGCCACAGATCGTCGAGGCCGGCGGCACGGCCACCGTGGCCGTCGAGGCGCCGGGCGCGGGCTTGCAGTACGTCTGGACCGCCGAGGCGGGCACCTTCGCCGACGCGTCGGAGCCCACGACCACGTGGACCGCCCCCGAGGAGCCCGGCGTCTACACGCTGACCGCGACCGTCACCAATAATCGCAATCTCTCCGCCTCCCGGGCCCGCGCCGTGGGCGTGGAGGTGGGGCTCGAACTGACCGCCCAGAGCGACACCTTGACCATCGCCCATTCCGATACCATCACGGCCTCGGCCGTGGGGGACGGTCTGGTGTACGCGTGGGAGGCCACCTCGGGTACGGTCACCCGGATCGCCCCCGACCGCGTGGTATTCAGGGCCCCCGACGCGGTGCCGGCGACCAATCCTCGCGTGCAGGTGATCGTGGCGGACGAGGCCGGGAACGCGCGCTCAGAGTTCCTGGAGTACACGGTGCTGCCGTACACGCCGACCGACTCCCCCTCCTACATGGGCGCCGACTACTGCCAGCAGTGCCACCCGGGCATCCACGCCGACTGGCATGATACGGGCCACGCCGAGGCGCTGGCGGGTCTGCTCACGAGCGACCACGTGCAGCCCTTCTGCTTCGGCTGCCACGTGGTGGGCAGCGTGGGGCTGAACGCGGACCCCGCCCTGGACAATCGCGCCTGGAACGATGTGCCGCTGGCCTCGCTCGCCGACGTGCAGTGCGAGAACTGCCACGGCCCGGGCAGCGCCCATCCCGGCGGCGGCATGCCCACGCTGCCGACCACCGTCGACGCGGAACTCTGCGGTTCCTGCCACAACGGCGTGCACCATCCGACCTACGACGAGTGGCAGCAGTCGGGCCACGGCGTGGCCGACGAGTTGACCTCGCCGGTGGGCCGGACCGCCTGCGTGAAATGCCACAACGGCGCCTACGCCGCGGGATACCTGGACGACCCGGAGGGCTTCCAGAATCCGAGCGCCGTGGCGGACACCGCGGCGATCACCTGCGCCGCCTGCCACGATCCCCACGGCTCGCCGAACGAGGGCAACCTGCGCGCTGCCGCCGCCACCGACGTGGTGCTGCCGAACGGGCAGGTCGTTCCCGAGGCGGGCAACGGGCGGCTCTGCATGGCCTGCCACAACGGCCGGCGCGCTCCCGGAGACATCCTGGACATGATCGAGAACGGCAGCTCGCACTTCGGGCCGCATCACTCGGTGCAGGGCGACATGCTCGCGGGCACCGGCGCCTACGAGGAGATCGCGCCGGGGTTCGACTTCGGCACCAGCCGGCATCTGCTGATCGATGACGGCTGCGTCCACTGTCACACCAATCCGGCGGTGGACCCGCTGACCGGACAGGCGTTCACCGGCCATACCTTCGAACCGACTTTGGAGGCCTGCCGTGATTGCCACGGCCCGATCCAGGCGTTCTCGGATGTCATGGCCAGCGACGACTTCGACGGCGACGGTACCGTCGAGGGCATCCAGCACGAGGTGCAGGGGCTGACGGCGCTGCTCCGCCAGGCGATCATCGCCGCCAGCGATACCCCCGAGCACGCCCAGGCGCTGCAGGAAGACTTCGACGGGAACGTCGGCAATGCGACCATCTCCACGCGTGAACAGCGCGAGGCGGCGTACAACCTGTTCTTCGTGGAATTCGACCACAGCTCCGGCGTGCACAACGCGAGGTACTCGATCCAGCTCCTGCAGCAGACGATCCAGGCCCTCGCCCCCGCCAAGACGGCGCGGATGGTGATGCTCGTCGAGTGATCGGGAGCAGATCGCGGCCCGGCGATGGCGCCGGACGGCGAACACCCGCCAGGAAGACGCACCGGCGGCCCGAGGAGGGCCGCCGGTCGCGTCGGTGCAGGGGGAGCGCCGCCGCCGGTCAGGCGAGGTAGGTCAGCAGCGTATCACCGCGCTCGCGGCGGATACGAGCCAGGGCGCGGTTGCGGAGCTGGCGCACCCGCTCGCGCGACAGCCGCGCCTCGCGGCCGATGGTCTCGAGCGAGACCTCGTCCTCGTCGCCCAGCCCGAAGTAGCGGCTCAGGACCTCGCGGTCGCGAGCGTCGAGGGAATGCAGTGCCGCGTGCACCTCGCGCTCGAACTCGTCGCGCAGGTAGCGTTCCTCCGGATCCGGCGTCCCGGTGTCCGGCAGCGATTCCGCCAGCGTGGCTCCGTCCGGCAGCGGCGATTCGTCCAGGCGGACCTCGCTGCGGGCGGCGCCGCGGATGCGTTCCAGGGTGGCGCGGGTCAGATCGAGGTGCTCCGCCACCTCGTCCTCATGGATGGAACGACCGAACTGCTGCTCGAGGCGCTGTTCCAGCACGGCCGCGCGCTGGACCTCCCGCTGCCGGTTCGCCGGTAGCCGCACCGTGCCCACCTGCTCGCTCAGGGCCACCTGGATCGACTGCCGGATCCACCAGGCCGCGTAGGTGACGAAGCGGAACTCCCGGCGCTCGTCGAACCGCCGGGCGGCCGTGATCAGCCCCACGTTCCCCTCGGCGATGAGGTCCATGAAGGACAGGCCGCGGCCCCGGTACCGCTTCGCGATCGAGACCACGAAGCGCAGGTTGGCATTCACGAGGTCGTCGAGCGCGGTGCGGTCGCCGTCGCGGACACGGGCCGCCAGCTCCCGCTCTCGCTCGCGGTCGAGGAGTTCGTAACGGCCGATGGTCTCGAGATAGTGCCGCAGTGCGGCATCGTTGCGATGGTCCGACCGACCTTGCTTTTCCATCATGACAATTCCTTTCCCCCCGGTGAACCGGTGACACCGGTGACACCGACCTGATCCCCTGCGAGCCGGCTTTCCATCCGCCCCGGCTCGCCCGCGATGATAGCCAAATAAAGACGGAACTGGTAGTATTTAGTTCCAGATTAATTTTATCGCAAATCGAAATTTTTGATGGAGGCGTATGCAAGGCGAAAAATCGAAGGGCACAAGGCGGTCGATTTCGCTGGATTCCAGCGGCGCCGGCGGCCAGTATTGGGGTCTTATCCGGACGACCGATCCCCGCGTCCGATCCCGCTGGAGCGGCGCCGACATCGACCCGACCGAAGAACCCGGGAACCACCAGAATGCGATTATCGCGGATCCTCATGCCTGCGCTCGTCCTGTTAGTGCTGACGGGGGCGGGGGCGCCGTCGTCGGCGGTCCCCGGCGTCGAGCCGGTGGAGGTTCTGCCGCCGAACGATTCCTGGCTCGTCGAGGGAAAGGCGCGCGCCGGCGCTCTGGCGCGGAAGTGGGCGACGTCGTACCCGGTGGGCGATTCCCGGCAGGACGCGTACGACGTGGAGCACTACGACGTGGTGCTCGTGGTGAACCCGGGCGCGGAGCAGATCTCCGGATGCGTGCAGATGAAGTTCTCGGTCACTGCGCCGACGACCGGGGAACTGATACTGGACTTCCTGCCGACGATGACCTGTCGAGGCGTGGAGATGACGGCGCCCACGCCCGCGACGCTGGACTTCACGCACGACAACGACCAGCTCAGCGTCGTTTTGCCGGAACCGCTGGCGGCGGGAGCGCGGGCCTCGATCGCGATCTACTACGATGGGTCTCCCCGGCCCGACGGCTTCTATGGCTTCCAGTTCCGCACCACCGATGCGGGACGGCCGGTGGCGGCGAGCCTCAGCGAACCGTGGAGCGCCCGCTCGTGGTGGCCGTGCAAGGACGTACCGGCGGACAAGGCGACGATCACCGCCGTCCTTCACGTGCCGATCGGGTTCACCGCCGTCTCCAACGGATTCCCGCTGAACGACTTCATGTCGGCCAAGATCCTGCAGTCGGTGGATGCAGAGCGCCTCTGGATCCCCGTGATGGCCGCCGGCGCCGATCCCGAGTCTTTCGTGACGTTCGCATGGCACGAGCCGGTCCCGGTCTCCACCTACCTCTTCAGCGTGGCCGCGAGCGAGTACACGGAGTTGGGTGAGCCGTACCGCGGCGCCACCGGCGAGTTCCCCATCCGGCATTACGTCTACCCGGAACTCGCGGCTGCCGCGGCCGCGGACTTCGCGGTGCTGCCCGACATGCTCGACTTCTGTGGTGAATTGCTGGGCACGTTCCCGTTCGACCGCGAGAAGTACGGCATGGCCCTGTTCGAGTGGGACGGCGCGATGGAGCATCCCACCACGGTCACCTGGGGCGACGAACTGGTCACCGGCGACGGCTACTTCGAGACCATCATCATCCACGAGCTGGCGCACATGTGGTTCGGGAACCTCATCACGCCCGAGACGTGGACGGAGACCTGGTTGAACGAGGGGTTCGCCACCTACTTCGAGGCCCTCTGGCGGGAACACGTGGGGGGAGCGCCGGCCCTGCGGCTCTTCATGCGACAGAAGAGCTGGGGCGTGGGTTACGGCCAGGATCCGCTGGTGCGGCGGCCGGGCGTGGACGACCCCTGGTACTACTTCGCCTCCACCGTCTACCACAAGGGCGCCTGGGTGCTGCACATGCTGCGACGGCTGCTCGGCGAGGACACCTTCTTCGCGTGTCTGCGGAACTACGCGAACGATCCCGACCTGCGCCGGGGCACCGCCACCAGCGCCGACTTCGTCCGCGTCTGCGAGGAGACGTCCGGCACCGACCTGGACTGGTTCTTCTCGCAGTGGCTCCATCGCGACAATCATCCGGTCTTCCGCGTGGAGTGGCAGAACCAGGATTCCGGACTCGTGCGCCTGCGGCTCGAGCAGGTGCAGGACCCCGACTCGCAGGCGGGATACGTGCCCTACCTGGTGCCGGTCGACGTGCGACTGCAGGGCTCCGGCACGGACGTCACCGTCACCGTCTGGAACGACCGGCTGGTGCAGGAGTTCGTGCTGCCGGTACCGGCGCCGGCGACGCAGGTGACCCTGGATCCGAACGAGTGGCTGCTGCACGACGTGGTGGAGATCGTCGGTTCGCCGCCGGCGGCCGGCGCGGCTGCGGCCGAGTTCCTCGGAGCCGTTCCCAACCCCTGCAACCCGCGCGGGACCATCCGCTGGCGGACCGCGGTCCCGTCCGCCGACCGGCTGGAGATCTTCGACCTGCGCGGACGCCGGGTACGCGTCGCGGAGTGGGACGCCCGGCCAGCGGGGGAGCGGCAGTTCGTCTGGGACGGCAACGACGACGGCGGCGGAGCCTGTGCCTCGGGCGTCTACCTCGTCCGCATCGCCGGTCGGTCGGTCTCGGCCGGCTCGGGTGAGACGGACGCCGCCACCCGCACCGACGGCCCGGCGCCGGCCGCTCGCGACTGGGCCCTCACCGCCAAGGTGACCCTTCACCGCTGAGCGCGGTCAGTCGCCCATCTGCAGCACATGGTGCAGGAACGTGTAGCGGTCGGCGTGCTCCTCGATGAGTTTCTGCGTGGGCTTCCCGGCCCCGTGTCCGGCCCGCGTCTCTACCCGGATGAGGATCGGCAGCGGACCGTCCTGGGCGGCCTGCAGACGGGCCGTGTACTTGAAGCTGTGCGCGGGAACCACCCGGTCGTCGCGGTCGGCGGTGGTCACGAACACGGCCGGGTACGCCACGCCCGACCGGATGTTGTGGTAGGGCGAATAGGCGTGGAGCACCGGGAACAGGGCGGGATCCTCGCTGCTGCCGTAATCAGACGTCCAGGCCCAGCCGATGGTCCAGTGCTGGAACCTCAGCATGTCCATCACGCCCACCGCCGGCAGTGCGGCGGCGAACAGCTCGGGCCGCTGATTCACCACCGCACCCACCAGCAGACCGCCGTTGCTCGCGCCATGGATGGCCAGCCGGTCAGGGCTGGTGTAGCCCTCCTCGATCAGGTACTCGGCGCCGGCGATGAAGTCGTCGAAGGTGTTCTGCTTGCTCTCCAGCATGCCTGCTCGGTGCCACGTCTCGCCGTATTCCCCGCCGCCGCGCACGCTGGCCACGGCCCAGATGCCACCCTGCTCCAGCCACGGCAGACGCCCGGCGGAGAAGCTGGGGGTCAGGGCGGCATTGAAGCCGCCGTACCCGTACAGCAGGGTGGGATGGCTGCCGTCGTGCCGCAGGTCGCGCCGGTGCACCAGGAACATGGGAATGCGGGTGCCGTCCTGGCTGAAGTAGAACACCTGTCGGGCCACGTAGCGCGAGAAGTCGAAGTCGAGCCGCGGCGCCCGCCAGAGCGTGCTCACGCCGGTGGTGAGGTCGAGATGATGGATCTCGCCAGGGTTGAGGAACGACGTGAACAGGTAGTGCGTCGCGGTGTCTTGAGGTCGGCCGTGGAACCCGGTCACCGAGCCCGGGCCGGGCAGGTCGACGGACCCCAGGGGCTCGCCCGAGAGCGCATGGATCCGCACCGCGTGCTTCACGTCTTGCATGTAGGTGACGACGAAGCTGTGGTTCAGGATGGTCGCGTCCTCGATGGGATCGTCCGTCTGGGGGACCAGGGTGCGCCAGGACCGCTCTGCCGGGTCGCGGATATCGACAGCCACGATGCGACCGCGCGGTGCCTCCAGATTCGTGTGCAGGAAGAAGACGGGGCCCTCGTTGCCCACGAAGACGTAGCTGGCGTCGAAGGCGTCCAGCAAGGCCACCACCGGACCGTCCGGGACGGCCAGGTCCCGGTAGAACAGCCCGTTGTTCCGGCTGGACCCCCGCCAGACGTTGATGACGAGATAGCGGCCGTCGTCGCTCACCTCGGCGTCGAAGCCCCAATCCTTGCGGTCGGGCCGCTCGTACACCAGCACGTCGTCGCGCTGCGAGGTGCCCACCCTGTGATAGTAGAGCTTGTGGAAGTCGTTGACGGCCTCGAGCGCCGATCCCGGGGCGGGCGCATCGTACCGGCTGTAGTAGAAACCGTCGCCGGACTCGTCCCAGGCGGCACCGGAGAACTTGCTCCACTCCACGACGTCCGGCAGATCGTCGCCGGTGTCCACGTCGCGCACCCGCCAGGTGCGCCAGTCGCTGCCGCCGACGTTCGTCGACCAGGCCAACCGCCGCCCGTCGCGGCTCACCTCGATGGCGCCCAGAGCCACCGTCCCGTCCCTGGAGAGGGCGTTCGGGTCCAGCAGCACGCGCGGCTCTGCCTGCGGGCCGTCCTGCACCCACAGCACTGGCTGGGGTTGCAGGCCGTCGTTGCGCTGGAAGAAGAGGCGTCCTCCCTCGCGGATGGGTGCGCTGTGGCGCTCGTAGTTCCACAGCTCGGTCAGCCGCCGCAGGTAGTGTTCGCGGGCGGGGATGGTGCTCAGGAACGACTCGGTCAGTGCGTTCTGCGCGGCGATCCACGCACGAGTCTCGTCGCTGTCGAGGTCCTCGAGCCAGCGATACGGGTCGGCCACCGGCGTGCCGTGGTAGTCGTCCGTCACGTCGACGATGCGGGCCGGCGGATAGGCGAGCCGGTCGAGATGATCGTTCATGGAGTGCGGCTTCCGCTCGAAGATGGTGCGAGCCGTGGGGGCGGCGTCCTCGCGATCGTCGCAGGCGGCGCCCGACCACGCGGCGCCGAACAGCAGGATGGTGAGGATCCACCGGGCCCGCGCGGCATACGGCATGGGAACTCCTCGGGTGAGGCCGCCGGCCGCGCCCGTCGCCGGGGGTCTATCACCGGCAGGCGCCGCGCCGGCGCAACCCGGCGAGGATAGCCGCCGGGCGCGCCCATGTCATGTGGCAAGCGGCCTTGAGCAGCGAAGCGGCGGTAGCGGCCGCCGCGCACATGGCATTCCGGCAGTCCAGCACTCCGGCAGTCCAGCACTCCGGCAGTCCGGCAACCGGCATTCCGGCAGCCGGCATTCCGGCATTCCGGCATTCCGGAAGTCCGCAGCCGGCAGTCCAGCACTCCGGCAGTCCGGCAGCCGGCATTCCGGCAGTCCGCAGCCGGCAGTCCAGCACTCCGGCAGTCCGCAGCCGACGCTTCCGGCGGCGGCGCGGGTCTGTTAACCTGCGCGACCATGGAACCATCGGTGCTGCAGGTCCTGCATGAGGACAACCATGTGCTGGGAGTGGTGAAGCCGGCCGGCCTGCTGGTTCAGGGAGACCGCACGGGCGACCCCACGCTCCTGGAAGCGGCGCGCGCCTATCTCAAGCAGAAGTACGAGAAGCCGGGAAACGTCTACGTGGGACTGGTCCACCGGCTCGATCGACCCGTCTCCGGGGTCGTCGTCCTGGCACGCACCAGCAAGGCCGCCGCGCGGCTCTCGCGAGAGTTCCGCGAGCGCCGGGTCCGCAAGGTCTACCTGGCGGTCGTCCTGGGAGCACCGCCGGCTGCCGCCGGTATCCTGCGCGCGGAGATCGCTGCCGCGCCGGACGCCGCCGGCGTCAGCCTGGCCGCCGTGGCGCGTTTTCCGGGCTCGCGCCGGGCGGAACTGGTATATACGGTGGTCGGGAGGTCCGCCGGCCGCTGCCTGCTGAGGGTGGAGCCGAGGACCGGGCGGCGGCATCAGATCCGCGCCCAGCTGGCCCTGGCCGGCTGCCCCGTCGTGGGAGACGTGAAGTATGGCGCTCCGGAGCGGCTGCCCGACCGGAGCGTCGCCTTGCACGCATGGCGGTTGGAGGTCGCCCACCCGGTGAGCCGGGAGGCCGTGATCCTGCAGTCGCCGCCCTCGACCTCGTGGCCTTGGGAAGAAATGCCTGCCTGGGAGGATGGAACGTGACCATCGGACGGAGACGACATCGTTCCGCAGCGACGATCGGCGGTGCGGCGTTCCTGGCGCTGGTCGCCGCCTCCGCCGTCGCCGGCACCGTGACGGAGAGCAGCGGCATCCGCTGGCTGGATTACGAGCAGGCTATCGAGCAGGCCCGCGTGACGGGCAAACCGCTCCTGATCAACTTCACCGCCGACTGGTGCAAGTACTGCCGCATGATGAAGGCCGAGACGTACACCGACCCGGAGGTGATCGCCTACCTGCGCGAGCACTACGTCGTCGCCCTGGTCGACACCGAGGAGCGCCCCGGCATCGCCCAGCAGTACTTCGTGCGCGGCCTGCCCACCATCTGGTTCCTCACCAGCGAGGGCGAGCCCTTGACGAACCTGCCTGGTTACGTCGATGCGCCCATGTTCCGGCAGATGCTCGCCTACCTCGCTGAGGAGGCTTACCGCACCCAGACGTTCGCGGAGTATCTCGGGATCGCGGCCCCACCCGACGACGGAACATCTGACGGGAAGGCGCCCGGCCGGAGTGCGCCCGGCGGCAGCGGGCCCGGCGGCAGCGGGCCCGGCGGTAGCGGGCCGGGCGGCAGTGCGCCGGGTGGGAGTATGCCGGGCGGGAGCGCGCCGGGCGGGAGCGCGCCAGGCGGGAGCGCGCCAGGCGGGAGCGCGCCGGGCGGGAGTATGCCGGGCGGGAGTGCGCCCGGGGGCAGTGTGCCCGGGGGCAGTGTGCCGGGCCGGGATGGCGGCGACTGAGCCGCGGGAGGCGACCGGTGGCGGATAGCGAGTCGACCGTCGACCTCACCGTGGTCGGCGGGGGCATCGTCGGGTGCGCGGTGGCAGCGGAAGCCGCCGGCCGCGGGCTCTCGACGGTGCTCCTGGAGCGTGAGCCGCGTCTGGCGCTCGGCACGACCGCCCGCAACAGCGAGGTGGCCCACGCCGGCATGTACTACCCGGTGGATTCGCTCAAGGCGCGCTTCTGTGCTCCGGGCCGCCGCCTGCTGGAGAATTTCTGCCGGACGAGCGGACTGCCCTGGCGCGAATGCGGCAAGCTCATCGTGGCGGTGACCGGCGACGAGGAGACGGAGCTGGCGCGCTTGCTGGAATTGGGCCGCGCCAACGGTGTGGAAGACCTGCGGCTGGTCGGACCGGAGGAACTGAGGCGGCTGGAGCCGGATGTCCGCGCGGTGGCGGGTCTGCTGTCCCCGCGCACCGCCATCTTCGCGGCCGAGGAGACTGCCCGCGCCTACGGCCGCCTGGCCGTCGAACGCGGCGCGCAGATACTAACCGGTGCCGAGGTCAGGCGGCTCGAACCACTCGAACGCGGCGGCTGGCAGGTCCGGGTGGCGCCGGCCCCCGGCGCTGTCGGCGAGGCGTGGGAACACGTCAGCCGCTGGGTCGTCAACGCAGCCGGACTGTACGCCGACGCGGTGGCCCGCCTGGCAGGGATCGATGTGGACGCCCGCGGGTGGCGGCTGTACTGGGTCAAGGGAAACTACTTCGCGGTGGCTGCTCGCCATGCAGGACGGTTGCAGCGACTGGTGTATCCGTGTCCAGCTGCCGATGCCTCCCTCGGCATCCACGTCTGCGTGGATCTGGCCGGGCAGCTCCGGCTGGGACCCGACATGGAGCCGCTGGGGCCGAGCCCCGCCGAACTGCCGTCAGCGCCGTCCGGGCCGGCCGCGCACGCCTCGCCCGCGGCGCCCGCCGCGCCCGTCGCACCCGTCGCGCCCGTCGCGCCCGTCGCGCCCGTCGCGCGAGAGGACTACTCGGTGGACCCGCGACGGTCGAGCGCTTTCCATGCGAGCGCCGTCCGCTTCCTGCCGTTCCTCGAGCCGGAGGACCTGTCCCCCGCCTGGGCCGGCATCAGACCACGGCGCACGAAGGATGCATTCGGCGACTTCCTCGTGGCTCGCGAGGACGGAGAGCGCGCCGGGCTCGTGAACCTGGTGGCCATCGACTCGCCGGGTCTGACCAGCGCGCCCGCGCTCGCCGGCCACGTGCTGGACCTGCTGTTCGACCGGACGCCGCCGGCGGCGCCCGCTGCCAGGGAGGGGGCATGAAGGAATACCTGAAGGTCTCGCTGTTGCCGAAAGACACCAACATGCACGGCACCATCTTCGGCGGCGTGATCATGTCCCACCTGGATCTCGCCGGCGCCATCTGTGCACGCGACAGCTTCGATAACCGCTTCGTCACGCTACTGGTGCACGAGATCCGATTCCTGCACCCGGTCTTCGTGGGCGATCTGCTGATGTTCGGCGGCGAGGTGGTGGATCATGGGTCCACGTCGGTGACGGTGCGCCTGGTGGTCGAGGTGGAACGGATCGACACTCGCGAAGTGCTGTGCGTGACCGAGGCGCGCATCGTCTACGTAGCGGTCGATCGCGAGCGGCGGAAGACACGTTTGCAGCCGCGGAGCAACGGGCCGGGCGCCGCTCGGGACACGTTCTCCAGCGAGGTGACGTAGTTGATCGTCGCCCTGGTCCTCGTCGTGGTCGTCGCGCTGTCTCTCCTGTGGCCGCTACCCGGTCGCACACCGGGTGCAGCAAGGCCGCGCGGTAGCCTGCCGATCCGCGACACCGGCCCGTACTGGCGCCGCATGTACAGTCGCCGGAGCTTCCTGCGGCTGGGCGGAGCGCTGGCCGGTGCCGGCGCGCTGGCGTACAGCGGACTGGACGAGGATCTGGAGACCTGGCACGCCCGCCGGCGCGGACCGGGAAGCGATGTCGTGGCACGTGCGGCCAAGCTCCAGGGCGAACGATTCTGGTTCCTGGCGTGGGCGACGGCGACGGCACTGGATGCCGGCTGGCGCAGCAGCGCCTTCACCCGGTGGGGGCGCAAGAACTTCGAAGCCATGCTGGTCGGGCTGCCCACGCTCTGGACATTGCAGTACGGACTCGGTTCCGCCCGGCCCGACCATGAAGGCGCGAGCCCTCGCTGGACACCCCTGGAGGGGCACTACGCCGCCTCGGGCCACACGTTCATGGCGGCGGTCCCGTGGCTCAATCTGGCCCGCCGTCTCGGTCACCCGTCGGCGCGTGCGACCGCCGGTGTGCTCTCGACCGTGACGGGCTGGTCGCGGCTCAATGATCGCTCGCATTATCCTTCGCAGGTGCTGCTGGGCTGGATGGTAGCGTGGAATGCCACTGGTTCTGCCAGCGAGAATGTGTCTGGCCCGCCGCTTGCCTGACCGGGGGCATGGAAACCAACGATTGCGACCGCCCAGGCTGGCGCCCGCCCTTCTGCCCCAACGAGAACTGCCTCTACCACAGCGAGTTGGCAGGAGATTGGCGCTTCAAGAAGATCGGCTTCTTCCGCCGCGACCACGATCTGAGGCG
>JAWOID010000122.1:0-17067 GCA_046484865.1 Candidatus Krumholzibacteriia bacterium | reverse complement strand
GCAGGCTTCGCTGCCTCCACTGTAGCGTCACCTTCAGTTCACAGACGTTCGCCACGATGGCTTCAGTACTACCGGGGGGAGCTCAGGACGCGGGCGCTGAAGGTGAACCGGCGCCACGACTTGACGTACACGGCGAAAAGGGGCAACTCGGCACCATGACCAGGAGCCGGAAACAATTTGCGTGGAATAACGGTCGGGCCGCCGCCTGTCGGGAGGGGCGAGCGGGGATGCGGCTGCAGGGCGGCCTATCTGCGAATAGTTAGCATTTTCACCATAACGGTAACGATATCAGTCGGTTGCTGAATCATGACGTGACCGGTTTGCGGTGCGTCGAGGGTGGACCGATGCTGCGGAAACACGCCGGTCGGGGGACCGGCCACCGCTGCCGGGCGTACGGCGCCCGCCCCGATCGAGGATCATCCGGAGGGAGAGTGACCATGGCATTCGATCCCATGCAGGAAAAGGGCATGCCCCTGGAGAAGCAGCTGCTCACTTACGAGGAGATTGCGAGCCGTCCTTACGACAAGAAGGAGGTGCACCCGTACACCCGTTGCCGCGCCATCCTGATGAACGGCATCGAGGTGGAGGCGGCGCTGTTCGGCCACCAGTTCGCGCGGAACGCGCCGGACCTCGAGCTGCGCCGGCAACTCGCGGCGGTCCGGCGCATCGAGCAGCAGCAGCAGAAGGCGGTCAACTGGCTGATCCCGGGCGACGAATCGGGGCTCGAGGTGACCATCGGCTTCGAACAGGTGGCGGTGGACCTCACCGCTTATCTGGCGCGCACCGAGACCAACCCCAAGGTGAAGGCGGCGCTCGATTTCGCGCTGCTCGAGGACTTCGATCACCTCTACCGTTACGCCAACCTGATGAACATGACGGAGGGCAAGCGCGCGGCCGAGATCACCGGCGAGTACACCGAGATCATGCCGGGCCGCCCCACCGCGCTCGAGCACCGTCATCCCTTCGACGAGGTGCGGGAGTTCGCCGACCGGACCAAGGGCGATCCGCTGACCAATCTGCACATCCTGACCATCGTGGCGGCCGAGCAGCAGACGATGAATCTCTACATGAACATCGGCAACCGGCCCACCGACCAGCTCGGGCGCGAGTTGTACGCCGAGATCGCACAGATCGAGGAGCAGCACGTCACCCATTACGAGTCGCTCCTCGATGCCCGCGCGGGCTGGTTCGAGATGCTGCTGCTGCACGAGTACAACGAGTGCTGGCTGTACTGGAGCCTGGTTCAGGACGAGCCCGACGAGCGAATCCGCCGGATCTGGGAGCGCAACCTGGAGATGGAGATCCATCATCTGCACCTGGCGGCCAAGCTGTTCCAGAAGCAGGAGAAGCGGGATCCGGCGGAGGTGCTGCCGGCGCAGATGCCGGAGCCGTTCCGGTTCCAGTCCAACGTGGGTTACGTGCGGGAGATCCTGGCGGAGCAGGCGCACTGGAATGCCCACGGCACCGAGTACTACCCGCGCGACGCCATGCCGGACGACGACCGCTACCGGATGTACCAGGAGGCCGTCGGTGCGGTCCATGCGCCCAGCGTCCGCGTCATCGACGAGCACGAGCGCAAGCAGGGCGCGGAGTACCGGCAGGAGCTCGAGGGCGAGCACCCGATCGCGGAGATGCGTCCGGGCAAGAAGGGAAAGGCCGGCGCCTGATTGAGCGGCCCGGAGCGGGGACCCGGGCAGGCGCGGGGCCCCGCTCCCCCTACTTCTTCTTGGCGATGCTGCGCCAGCCGCCGCGGGGCGTCGCGATGGGCCGGATCGCCTGCTGGTAGCCGCGCACGTCTTCGCTCACCACCACGCAGTCGGGATCCACCGCGCGCGCCACGCCCATGATCCGGCCGCTGTTCGGGCGGCTGACGACGAGGTAGAGCAGCATGACCTCGCCGTCCGGGTCGTGACCGGCGAATTCCGTGACGCGCTGCCCCTGCGTCCTCAGGGCGGTCGCCACGAGATCGCCGCGCTCGCGGCTCAGGACGCGGACGACGAGGTGGCCGAGAGCCAGTCGGCGCTCGATCATGATGCCCACCGCGTTGCCGGCGGCGAAGCCGAGGGCCCAGCCGAGCATGTTCCAGTGGTTGTCGAGCGACTTCATCACCTCGGTGATGACCACGATCCAGATACTCACCTCGCAGAAGCCGAGCACCGAAGCCAGCAGCACCCGGCCCTGCACCACGGTGATGGTGCGCAGGGTGCCGAGGCTGACGTCGACCACGCGGGCGAGGAAGATCAGAGGAGGGAGCCATTCCGGGGGGATCAGGGGAGTCAACGGGACGACCTCCTGTAGTGGAACGCTGCGGGTACGCGTAGCTTGGGTGGATGGCCGGCCAGCGAACCGTCCGCCGGGCGGGCCCGACCTGCACGATGATGGAAGATCGGGGAGACGAACGCGAGAAGAGATGGCGTTCGCGAGGAGGGATCATGAAGCTCACGGACGTGATCAGGCGGGACCACGAACGGTTCCGGACGGCGCTGGAGGGTATCCTGCGCCATGCCGAGAACGACCGGGAGGAGGCAGGCCGCCAGTTCGACGAGCTGGCCCGCGACATCCACGCACATCACGAGGGGGAGGAACAGGTCTGGTTGCCGCGGTTCGACGACGACGCCGAGGCCCGCGCCGAGGCCCTGGAGTACGTCGAGGAGCATGACGTGCTGCAGGACCTGATGGAGAAGCTGCGCGGGGCCGACCCGACGAACGAACGCTGGCTGCCCCGGTTGCGGGTCTTCCGCGAGATCCTGCTGCACCACATCGACGAGGAGGAGGACGAGGGATTCGCGCTGGCTGACGAACTGATCGAGGAACTCGAACTGGAGCGGCTGGGCGCCGAGTTCGATCAGCGCACTCGCGACATGCTCCGGCGGGCCCGCAGCGCCGAGGCCTGACCGGGCCGGCGCAACCCGGTTGTGAGACGGCTCGCAGCATGCTACGGTTGCACAGGACTCTCGCCAGGTGGTTGACGCCCGTGCCGGAAACCGATCCGCAACGAACCGCCAGGACCGCAGACCACGAGCGAACCGCCGGCGACGCCCAGGCAGGCGGCGCGGACGATCGCTCCGGCGCCCGTTCCGACCGTGACCTGCGTCGCGAACGCGAGCTGCTCTACCTGGTCCTGGTCGCCTCGAACGACGGTTACTGGGACTGGAATCTCGACGACGACAGCGTCTTCATGAGCGACCGCTGGTACGAGATCCTGGGTTACCAGCCGCTGGAGCGGGAGCCCACCGGCACCTGGCTCCGCGGTCTCCTGCACCCGGAAGACCGGTCGGATTCCGACGCCCGGATGGAGAGGATCCTCGCCGGTCCGGACGCCGGCGACCGGGTGGAGATGGAGCAGAGGCTGCGCCACGCCGCCGGCGGCTACCGCTGGCTCCTCGTCCGGGCCCTGGTGGCGCGTCGCGATGCCGCCGGACGCGCTCTCCGGCTCTGCGGCACCATCACCGACGTGACCGAGCGTCGCAGCGCGCTGGAGCAGCTCGCGGAGAAGACGCAGCAGCTCGAAGGGCTCTTCGAGCATGGGCCCGCAGGGCTGGCGCTCTTCGACGCATGTCCGCCGTACCGCATTCTCGCTCACAACCGCGTCTACCAGGATTACTGGCCTGAACCGTACCGGAGCGGCGGCATGATCGGCCGCTCCCTGACGGAGTACCTCCCCCTCGCCGAGGAGAACGGCGTGCTCGAGGTGTTCCGGACCGTCGCCGCATCCGGGCAGGGGCGAACCCTCTACGAGTTTCCCTTCGACGGCACTGACGGAAACCGCACCTGGTGGAACTGGAATCTCTCGCCGATCGTCCGCTCCGGGCGGGTGGTGGCCTTCGCCCACATGCTGCTGGACGTCACCGAGACCGTGCTATCGCGCCGCAGCCTGGAGATCCTGGTCGCCGAACGCACCGCCGAGCTGAGCCAGGTGAACGCCGAGCTCGTGGCGCGGCAGGAATTGCTGCAGAAGATCCTCGACAGCATTCCGGTGCTCCTGACCTTCTATCGCGGCGATGGCAGCTTCGGCCTGATCAACCGTGAATTCGAGCGGGTCACCGGCTGGACATCCGAGGAGATCCTGGCCATGGACGACCCCATGGCCCACTTCTACCCGGATCCCGCCGAGCGCGCCGAGGTCTGGGAATTCATGGTGCGGGCGGAACCCGGGTGGCGCGACTTCCGCCCCCGTTGCAAGGACGGCAGCCTTCTGGAGAGTCGCTGGGCCAACGTGCGACTCTCGGACGGTTCGCAGGTCGGCCTCGGGATCGACCTTACCGGCCAGCGCCGTATCGAGGCCGAACTCGCCGAACGGACCCGCGTGGCCGAACGGCGCGCGAGCCAGCTCCAGCACATGGCCCTGGAGTTGACGCAGGCCGAGGAGAGCGAACGGCGGCGGGTGGCGCAGAACCTCCACGACAACCTGCAGCAGCTCCTGGTCGGTACCAAGCTGCGGCTGGGAGCGCTGCGCTCTCGCTGCCGCGACACCGAGCTCGCCCCCCTGGCGCTGGAGGTGGACGAGCAGCTGAACGACGCCATCGAAGCGTCGCGGAGCCTCACCCGCGACCTCAGCCCCCCGGTCCTCTACGAGGAGGGGCTGGCCGCGGGGCTCGACTGGCTGGCGCGCTCGCTGCGCGAACGCCAGGGGCTGGAGGTCAGCGTGAGTTACGAGGCCGAAGGCGAGCCGGCCGGGCAGACCCTCAGCGTCTTCCTCTTCCAGGCCGTGCGGGAACTGCTCTTCAACGTGGTCAAGCACGCCCGCACCCGGCGGGCCTCGGTCGTGGTGACCGAACACTCCGACCTGCGGTTGCAGGTCGCCGTCACGGACGAGGGCGAGGGTTTCGATCCGGAGGAGGCCGACCAGAGCCAGGTCACCGGCTACGGTCTCTTCAGTATCCGCGAGCGTATCGAACTGCTCCTGGGCGAGATGGTGATCGAGAGCGCGCCGGGCCGGGGAACGCGTATCCTGCTGCGGGTGCCGCACACCCCGCTGCTGCGCCCGCGGCCTGAAGCGGTCGGGGATCGCCGGGTGGCCGCCGCAGTCCGGGCATCCGCGGTCCGGGAGGAGGACGCGCTGGTGCGGATCCTTCTCGTGGACGATCACGCGATGGTCCGCGACGGCGTGCACGCGCTCCTCGCCGACGTCCCCGGCATGGCGGTGGTGGGAGAGGCCGCCACCGGCGACGAGGCGCTGCGGTTGACCGATCAGCTGCAGCCCGACGTGGTGGTGCTCGACATCGGCCTGCCCGACATGAGCGGCGTGGAGGTGGCCCGGCGTATCCGGGAGCGGTGGCGGCAGATGCGCATCGTCGGGCTCTCGATGCACGATGAGGCCGACATGGCCGAGAAGATGCTCGCCGCGGGCGCCGACATCTACCTGCACAAGGGGGGACCCGCGGACGAACTGCTGGCGGCGCTGCAATCGGCTGCGCCGCCGGTGCCGCAGGATCGGCAGTGAAACGCTGTCCGGAACGTTGGGGGCTCGTCCAGGAGGAGATAGAGATGGCATGGTCTTCGTCTCGCAAGTGGCCGGTGGCCGCTACCGTCCGGCACCCGGTTCACGTCGCGCTGGTTGCGCTCGTCGCCGTCGCGGTGGTGCTGCCCGCCGCCGGCGCCCGCGGCGCACAGCTGCCCGAGGACGCCCGTGCCCTGGTGCCGGCCGGCGCCACCGCGGTGGTGGGCTTCACGTCCCTGGCAGAGGTGGACGACTTCTGGCGGGAACTGACGGGGAGCGACGAGGAGAGTCCGGCGGCGGCGATCCGCAGCACTGCTCCGGACCTTGCCGGGTACATCCGCGATGACCGGCCGGTGGGCGTGGCCGTCACGCTGACCGCTCCCATGTCGCCGCAGCCGGTGAGCTTCACCCTCGTCCTGCCCGTGCAGCGGGAAGCGCTCAATCCGCCCCTGCTGCGTACGCTGGCCGGCGACATGAAGACCGCCGTGCGCGGCGAGTACGTCGGCATCTCGAACCTCGCGCTCTACGAACCGTCGGGGGCCGCGGCCCTGGCGAGCGACCTGCCCGCCGGCACCATGACCGGGCGCATGGACGTGGCGAGCGTCGTCGCCGCCTATCGTCCCCTGGTGCAGCTGGGCCTGACGGCGCTGTCGCAGCCCGGAGCCGTCGGGTGGGGCGCCGACTCCGCAGCACCGCCGCCCGAGCTGGAGCCGCAGCAGGTCGCCGCGGTGCAGGAGTTCGTGCTCGAATTGCTCGACGGGCTGCAGACCCTCGAGCTCGGTCTCGAGAATGGCGATCGGCTGCAGGTGGTCACCGGGAGCCTCGCCGTGGCGCCGCAGAGCCTTTTGGATCCGGGCGACCAGCCCGACTTCCAGCGCGCCCTCGAACTCACGCGATTTCTTCCCGCCGATGCGCCGCTGCTGCAGGCGAGCACGCGGGATGCCACCCGTCTGATGCGGAGCTTCACGCCGGTCTGGGAACTGATCATCGACCTCAACGCGCGCGACGTGCCTGCCGAGACGGCCGGCGCTTACGCCGAGTGGATGCGGTCCAGCCTCGACGTCTCGCGCCGGTGGATGCACCCGCACGCCTTTTCGCTGAGCCTCGCGCCGGAGGGCCTGCGCATGATCGGCGTCCTCGAGCATCCGGAGCCGGAGCGGGTGATGGAGGAGATGATGTCGCTCTACACCGGCGTGGCCGGCCTCGGGACGGGCATCACGGTGAGGGAACTCGATCCGCTGACGGTGGCCGGCGTCCGCGCTCGCCGGTTCGACCTCGCGGTCGATCCTGAACAGCTCGGTGCCGTCACCGGCGCGGACAGCGTCGCCGCGGACCCGGCGGAGCAGGCGCAGACCGCCCAGGCGATCGCCGCGTTCGTGGAGCAGCTCTACCCGACCTTCTGGCTGGCGGCGCTGGAGGGACATCTGCTGATCGTGGCGGATCCGGCGGAGCAGGCGCTCGCGGACCTCGTGCAAGCGGTTCGCTCGGGCGGCGGCCGCGTGAACGAACGGGTGCGCGAGAGTGCCCGGGAGGCCGGCGAGGGTACCACGAGCGTGACCCTGGGCGACCTGCGCCAGTTCCTCACCGCCTTCGCGGGCTGGGTGGAAGCCATGGGCGAGCCGCTGCCGGACCTGTCGGGAGAGCCCCTGCCGTTCGTGGCCATGACCGGCGCCGTCGATACTCGCCTCACCTTCCGGGTGGAGGCCGACCTGCCGGCGTTCGCGGCCCTGATGGACCGGCTCGAGGAGATCGAGGGGCCTCACGCCGTTCCGTCCCACGGTGACGCCGGCGCCGATGCCGACGGGCCGGAAGGCGGGTCCGACCAGCCGACCCCGCGCAGCGGCGAACGGTAGAGGCTGCGCCGCGCGGAGGGCTCGGTCGCAGGGGACTGCACCGGACCTGACATCGTTTTCCCCGGATTGCACGGGCGGATGGAGGAAGATGCGTTATCGACGGCTCCGCGGCGGCCGCTACCTGGTCGAGTTCGGCGGCCGGCCGCTGCTGGCAGTGATGCGGCGGCTGATCGATCTCTCGTGGCATACGGCTCCCGGGCTGCCCGGCGCGCTCCCGGCTGCCGCGGTGCCGGATCCGGCGACCTTCCTGAAGCTGGAGAACGGAGGGATCGTGCGGGCGCTCACCTTGTTCCGCGCCGGGGGGCGGCGCTGCGAGACCTATCTCTACCGGCAGGGCGAGAACTGGATGCTGCACGGGTCGCTGTTCGCCCAGCGGGCGAGCGGCCCGCGGGCGTTCTCGGGCCGCGAGCTGATCGTCGATCCGGAGCACTTCCTGGCGCGGCTCGCCGGCGACCTGGAGATCGACGACGCGCTGCGGCGCGACCGCGGCGGCATCTGAAAGGACAGCGCCGGCGATCAGCCGTAGCGCCGCGGGTTGTCGCAGACGTTGAACGTCATCACCGGGCATTCGGCCTGTCGTACCACCTTCTCCGCCACCGACCCGAAGACCACGTGCTGCAGCCCGGTTCGTCCGTGCGTGGCCATGAAGATGGCGTCCACGCGCTCGTCGTGGGCGCAGCGAAGGATCTCCTCCGCGGGCTTGCCCGCTTTCACCAGCAGCCGCGTGTTCACCTGCGGAGCGACCACCGACCGTCGGATGGTGGCGAGCGCCTCGAGCGCGTGCTGGTCCAGTTCCGACTCGTAGCCCGAGAAATCGAAGGTCGTCTCGGGCGCCTTCACCCGCGGTCTCGGCATCTCCGGGATCGGCTTGCGGATGTTGAGCAGGATCAACTCGGAGTCGAAGTGGTGGGCCATCTCGTTGGCCGCCTTCAGGGCGCACAGCGAGGGCTCGCTGAAATCCGTGGGGCAGAGGATCTTGGTGAACGACAGCACGGCTGACCTCCTGGATCGCCGGTGGGAGCTACCGCATCCGGAGTTCGGATTCACCAAAGATGCCGGGAACCCCGCGCGCTGGCAAGGGTGAGAAGCGCTGGTGCCCTTCCGTGCGGCCCTGGCGCGCGGTCGCGCCGAAAGGCAGCGCGGGCGGTTGCCGTGGGGCGGTCGGCGAGCCTATCGTGAGTTCGCAGGATCGCGGGCGACCATGGTTGCTCCAGAGGTGAGGGACATGACCGGACGCCGCTGGTTCGCCGACCACTACGACGAGATCTTCCCCTTCCGACCCGGCACCCTGGCGTTCCTCCAGCGCCACCTGCCGGAGGCCGGGCGGCTGCTCGACGTGGGCTGCGGTCCCGGCACGTACGCTGCGCGGCTGGCCGCCGCCGGGCGCGAGGTGCTGGGCATCGACATCGACGGTGACATGATCGCCCGGGCCCGGCGGGAGCATCCGCAGGCCGCCTACAGGCAGCTCGACTTGCGTTGCCTGGCGGAGCTTCGCGGGAGCTTCGCGGGAGTGTACAGCCTCGGCAACGTCATGGCGTTCCTGGCGCCGTCGGAGTGGCCGGCGTTTCTGGGCGATCTCGCGAACAGGCTGGAGCCCGGCGGCTGCTGGCTCTTCCAGACCGTGAATTTCGACCCCCTGATCGGCTCGGAGCGACACGCCTTTCCGCCGCTCGAACTGCCGTCGGGCGAGCGGGTTTTGCGCGAGTACGTCCAGCCCGCCGGTCCAGCCGGCGAGACCGGCGCGGTGCGGTTCCGGATCCACCGGCAGGTGGGGGATGCCCGCGAACTGGTGAGCGAGGACGTGATCCACCCCCATTCCTCGACGGACTCGCGCCGCCGCCACGAGGCGGCCGGTTTCGCCCTCGCAGCCCATGCGGGCGACTTCTCGGGGGCGCCGTTCGACCCGCCTTCTTCCGGCGCCAGCATCCAGGTGTGGCGGCGAATCTGACGACTGCCGGCTCGAGGGCGCGCCGGCCCGGGCGCCGGACACCGCCCTTCCCGGAGGGCTAGCCCGCATGATTCATGAGCAGCCGGACGGGATCGTCCGGCCCGCGCTTGCAATGACCGCCGGCCGGCGGCTATGCTGCTGATCCATGTTCTGCGGGCGATCTTCCCACATCCTTCCGGAGTGATCATGACGCTGGTTCTGTTCCCCTCTCGTCGCGCCGGCCGGTCCGGTCCTGTCCATACCCACGCCGGTTGCCGGTTCACGCCCACGCGCTGCGTACGCGCGGCGCTCGCAGCGACGGTCGTGCTGCTGGTCGCGCTCGCCGGGCCGCCTGCCGTCCGTGCCGCCGACGCCCCGGAACCGGCGCCGATCGCCGACGCCGCGGCCTTCGAACCCCAGGTTCTCGAGGGGGATTTCGCGTCGGCCGTGGTGATGGACGCCGATACCGGGGCCCTCCTGGCGGCGTACGAACCTCACGCGCGGCGGCAGCCGGCCTCGATGACCAAGATGATCACCGAGCTGATCGTTCTCGAGCACGCGGCCGAGGGCCGGCTGTCCCTCGCCGATACGGTCATCGTCTCGGCCCGCGCGAGCCGCATGGGCGGCTCCCAGGTGTACCTGAAGCACGGCGAGCTGTTCACGGTCGAGGCATTGCTCGCGGCCCTGGCCGTCCACTCGGCGAACGATGCCGCGGTGGCCCTGGCCGAACACGTCGCCGGATCGGTGGAGGCGTTCGTCGATCTCATGAACATGCGAGCCCGGGAACTCGGCCTGATGGAGACCGAGTTCCACACCGTTCACGGACTGCCGGCCGGTCGAGGGCAGGCGCCGGACCTCACGTCGGCGTGGGACATGGCGGTGCTGGGGCGGGCCCTCGTGCAGCACGAGAGAGCCCGCGAATGGGCCTCCACGGCCACCGCGCCGTTCCGCGACGGCGAGTTCGTGATGTACAACCCGAACAAGCTCATCGGGAAGTACCGCGGTCTCGACGGGATCAAGACCGGCTATCACAGCCAGGCGGGCTTCTGCGTCACAGCATCGGCCGTGCGCCGGGGCAAGCGGCTGATCTCGGTGGTGATGGGCGCGTCCAGCGATCGCGCGCGTGCGACAGAAACGACGCGGCTGCTCACCTACGGCTTCAATCTGTACGAGGAGGTGGCGCTCGTGCCGGGGGATGGCGCCGTGCTCGATCAGCCTCTGCGGGTGACCGACGGCCGGCAGAAGGACGTCTCGGTGGGTTACGCCGGTGCTCTCTCGGTCCTGGTCCCCAAGCATCGCCGTCAGGATCTCGAGTTGCGGACCGAGCTGCCGGAGACCGTGCGGGCTCCGATCCTGCCGGGGCAGGAGGTGGGGCGTGCCGTTGCCTACCTGGACGATACGGCCCTCGGCTCGGTGCCGGTGGTCACGCTCGATGGGGTGGAGCGCGGGAACTGGCTCGATCGCCTCCTGCGCTGATGCGGACCCGGCAATGCCGGCCGGTCCGATCTCGGTTAAGCTACACGGGGGCCGGACGTGCCGGGGGCCGGACGTGCCGGCGGATCGGGCCGATGGAGCCGAGGAGAGACACCGTGACGGCTTGTACCGCGGGAATCGGATCGCCGGCGAGCGGTCGGACCCGGATGCGGCTGGCGGCGCTGCTCACGGCGCTGGCGGGGCTGCTCCTGGTGCGGCCTGCGCCGCCGGTTGCCGCGCAGGACGATCACGAGCCGATGCTGGTGGGGGCGCCCCGGTGCAAGATGTGCCACGGCCAGAGCACGGGCGACCAGTGGTCCGTCTGGGAGGACTCCGCACATGCGCGGGCCTGGGAAGCCCTCGCCACGCCGCAGGCCCGGGCGATCGCGGAGGAGCGCGGACTCGCCGACGCCCAGCAGGCTCCCGAGTGCCTTCGCTGCCATGCCACCACGGCCTTCCTCGGCGAGGGCTGCGAGCTGGCTCCGAACAACTCGTATGCGCTGAGCGAAGGCGTGGGCTGCGAGGCGTGCCACGGGCCGGGTTCGAAGTACATGGTCATGTCCGTGATGCGCAACCGCGCCAGGGCGATCGAGAACGGGCTCTGGCTGAACGGGGGGGCGGAACACTGCCAGAAGTGCCACAACGAGCAGAGCCCCACGTTCGAGGGATTCGACCACGCGGAGTTCTGGGCCCGCATCGCTCATCCCATTCCGGACGGGCGAGATCCCGGCGGGGAATGAGACGGTCCCCCTCCGGACCGGCCCTTGCCCGCAGGCGCGGGGGGCCGGCATCCCCCGCCGCGCTGGTGCTGCCGTTGCTGATCCCCCTGGTGGCCCTGGTCCTGAACGGCTGCGGCGGCACGGCCGCTGGACGTCGCTGCAACTTCCCCGCCGACCTGCTCTACGCGGCCGTGGACGACTCCCTCGGGTTCGACGAATACCTCGCCCTGCCTGAAACCGAGCAGCGCCGGCGGCGGCAGGCGGCGGCGGTGTGGGTGCAACGGGCGCGCACGTCGGGGCGATGCGCCGAGCGTCTGCAGGCCCTGCGCACGGCCGCCGGACTGGCGCCGATCGATCCCCGGGTGTGGTTCGATCTGGCCGAGATCACCCGCTGGCTGCACCACGCGCCGGACGCGCTGGCAGCCATCGACGCCGCCCGGGAGGCATTGCCCTGGGCCGAGCCGGAGGAGCGTCTCGAGCTGCGCCACGAGACGGCGATCCTGCGCGCGTGGGTGCACTACGACCGCGGCGAGTGGCGCGAGGGCCTGGTCTGGGCCGACAGCGCCGCCGCGGTCAAGCCGACTCGCGACCTCACCCTGCAGATCACCGGGCTGCTCCTGGCGGGCAGCGGCCAGTGGCGCTACGCCGAGGACGTGGCCCATCGCCTGGCGCAGTACGACGTCTTCTCCGCCTCGTCGCGCTGGGTCCTGGGGATGGCGGAGCTGGCGAGGGGACGACCGCGAATCGCGGCCGCCCACTTCAGCAATCCGTCGAGCGCCTCCGGACAGGCCATGGAGCGCCGTTCGGGACAGGTGTGGGAGCGCCCCGCCGCGGGCGATCGCAGCCGCGTGGAGGCCACCCTGCGCCCCGACGCCGCCCACCGTTCGGAGTGCTGGCGCGACATGGCGATGGTGGAGGAACTGGCTGGCTCCCTGGACGAGGCCCGTCGGCGCTACGAGAGGTCGGCCAGCTCGGCGCCGTGCGGCGGCGCCTGCGTCGATCGCGTGGACCACGAGCCACTCACCGGCCGCGGCGCGGGACGCCTGCCGGTCTGGCTGGCGTTCGATCGTTACTACGTGACCGGGTCGTTCTCGGCTCATGCTGCGCTCGCGCGGGACCGCTTCGAGGCGGCCGCCACCGCCGGCGATCGCGCCTTCTGGGCGGAAGCGGCCATCGATGCCGCCTCGGTGTGCATCCGCCGCGACATCCATCGCGGCCACGCCTTGCGCAGCCGCGGGTTGGTTTTCGCACGGATCGGACTCGACCGCGAGGCGCTCCAGGATCTGCGGCGGGCCGGCGGCCTGCTGGGCACCGAGGACTCCGAGGTGAGCGCCTGGCTCGGTCACGTGTACCTGAAGCTGGAACAGCCCACTGCGGCCTTGCCACACCTGGAGCGGGCGGTCGAACTGGGTGACGGCGAGGCCCAGACCTGGAGCGACCTCGGTCTCGCCCGGATCCACGCTGGTGACGTCGCAGCCGCGGAGGACGCCCTCGACCGGGCCCTCGACCTGGACCCGCAACTGCCGGTGGCATGGTACAACCGCGGGCTCATGCATTACCATGCCAGGCGGTGGTCGCGGGCCGCTTCCGATCTGGCCGAGGCGGCGCGGCTGGCCCCGGGCAACCAGGAGATCGTGGATCTGCTGCAGAGGGCCGAGCTGATGGCGCGCCGGGAGGTGCGATGACGATCCTGCTGCTGGCCGTCGGTTTCCTGGGGCTGGTGGGAGGAGCTGAACTGCTGGTCCGGGGCGGGGCCGCACTGGCCTTGCGTCTGGGGATACCGCCGCTGGTGGTGGGGCTCACGGTGGTGGCCTGGGGCACGAGCAGCCCCGAACTGGTGGTGAGCGCGGCGGGAGCGCTGAGCGGTCGTGGCGATCTGGCTTTCGGGAACGTCGTCGGCTCCAACATCTGCAACGTGGGCCTCATCCTCGGACTGAGCGCGATCGTCAGGCCCCTGGTCGTGCACGTGGACCTGGTGCGGCGCGACGTGCCGCTCATGCTCGGCGTGAGCGTGGCCCTGACGGTCCTGGCTCTGGACCGCGACATCGGACGCTGGGAGGGCCTCGCCTTCGTGCTGGTCCTGGTCGCCGCCACGGCGTACCAGCTGCTTTCCGAGCGCCGCGGACCGCAGAGGAGTGCGCAGGATCTGCTCGCCATCGGCGGACCGCCACCGGCCGCGCAGGCGGATCTGCGACGATCGCTGCTGTTCGTTGGCGTGGGCCTGCTGATCCTGATCGGTGGCGGTCAGGCCTTCGTCAGCGGCGCGGTTCGGGCCGCGCGTACCCTCGGCATGAGCGAAGCGGTCATCGGGCTCACCGTGGTGGCCGTGGGCACCAGCCTGCCCGAACTGGCCACCTCCCTGGTGGCGGCCTGCCGGGGCCAGGTCGACCTGGCGGTGGGCAATGTGGTCGGCAGCAACATCTTCAACGTGCTCGGCGTGCTCGGAATCACCGCCCTGGCGCAGCCGCTGCGGGGGGTCGGCGTCGGCGTGACGGACCTGGCGGTGATGCTCGGCCTCGCTGCGCTGCTGTTGCCGCTGGCTCGCACCGGCTGGCGCCTGGATCGCCGGGAGGGAGCGCTCCTGCTGGCGATCTATGCCGGGTACACGGCCTGGCTCGTGCTTTGACCTGATTCACAGATCGAGCCACCAGGTGAACTTCGCCATCACGATGTCGTCGCCCGGCGCTTCCACCAGCGTGCGCGCGTCCCGGCCGAGGTCGAAGCTGCCCGGGTCGGCGTAACTGGTGCGATCCTGGGTCCAGACCAGGAACAGGGTGGAGCCGCGCCGCCACTCCCACCGGAACACGACGTTGATCTTCAGGGACTTCAGGTTGAAGTCGGGGTCGTCGACCGTGAAGGGCTCCGCCGGACCTGCCGGGCCGTCGGGATCCACCACGTAATCGCCGTCGTCGTCCCGCTCGACCGTGGAGCCTCCATCGACCCCGTAGCGGGTGAACTCGAACGTCCCGGGTCGGGCGAACTCCTTGAGCCCTCCGTAGCGGCCCACCGCCACCAGGGGCTGCAGGTAGGCCTGCAGCGTCATGCGCGGCGAGAACGACCAGTTCATGCGCGCCGCCAGCGCGAGATTGTCGTAGTCGAGACTGCCGAAGAGGTACCGCCGGCCGCCGGTGGCTTCCGCGAGCACGTCATCCCTCGCGGTGACGTACTGCGCGGGCTCCCTGAACCACTGGTAGCTGGGTTCCAGCGCCAGTTCCACGCCGTCGCTCGGCTTCAGTACCAGGGCTGCGCCCACGCGCCAGCCGCTCCCGCCGACGTCGTCGGACCACCAGTTGAGCGAGGGGTTCAGGTAGAGCTGCTTGCGGGAGTCGGTGTCGAACCAGAGGTTCACCTCGCTCACCGGCGGGATCGTCATGAGGGGACCGCCGCGCGTGGCCCGGAAATAGTTGCGTTCGGGCGAGACGATCGCCTGTCCGCCCATGGCCCAGTAGTTGGTCAGCACCACGTTCCAGAAGATGCCGTGACCCTCGTTGTCCGGGCGGCCGCGATAGTCCCAGGTGCGGAAGCTGGCGAGATTGAAGCTGCGGTGGCGAAATGCGCCCCGGGGCTCCAGCCAGCGCCGGCCGGCGGCGAGATGCCAGTTGAGCTTGTCCGCCTGGTACTGGAATCCCACGTCGTTGAGCTCGTAACCGGGCGAGATCGCGCCGACGCTGGTGTTCAGCGTCACGTTCCCGGACTGCTTGTTGAGCATCACACGCCCGGCCCAGCCGGCGAGATCGTTGCGAGTCGGGTCGTAGTCCACGTGGGGCGCGTCCGGACGCTGGAAGTAGTGCACCGGCGAGCGCTGCACCGCATCCACGGCGGCGGCGCTGCCGTGCAGGTAGCTGCCGCTGAGGAAGCCGCGCACGGCCCAGACCCGCGCCTCGTCCAGCGTCACCCAGCCGTCGACGCCGCCGGTGAACGCCTCACCGACCAGCTGTTCGCGCACGCGATCGTCGGTCAGGTCGCGCCAGGTGCTGGTGGCCATGAAGCCGAGCCCGCGGCCTCCGTCCGCCGAGGAGCGCTTGAGCCGCAGCACCGAGTAGCTGGTCAGGGGTTCCACGACGTTCTCGCCGCGTGTGCCGGGCGTCGTGGTCCAGCCGCGACGCTCCTCGGCTGTCATGGCGGTCATCAGGCCCACGTCGAAGGCACCCGCCTTGCCCGAGATCTTCGCGGCGCCGAGGATGGTGGTCAGCTCCGACGGCGCGGCATGGTCGTGATCCGGCAGCGACACCTGAGGCGACCGGCCCACGCGCCGGCTGTAGAACAGCATCGGATCCATCCAGTTGAAGTTCCAGTTGCCGGAGGTGCCCTCCCTGCCGAAGCGGAACAGGTTCGTGTCCTTGACGAAGAAGGGGCGCTTCTCCTGGAAGAAGGTCTCGGAGTCGGACAGGTTCACCACGGCCGGGTCCACCTCCACCTGGCCGAAGTCGGGGTTGAAGGTGGCGGTGAGGGTGAGATCGCTCGAGAGCGCATGCTTCAGGTCGAGACCGGCCTTGGCAGCGAATTCCTCCCCGTCGTGGAACGGATCGCCGGTGGCTGTCTCCAGACGTTCCGCTCGGCCCACCACGTACGGCAGCAACTCCAGCGAGCGGCGCGGTCGCACGCCCTCGATGCCCACCAGGGTGGGAAAGCGGCTCACGAAGCCCGACGTTCCTCGCGGCAGGTGGAAGAGGTCGTCGCGTTCGTTGTAGCGGGTGATGTCGCGCTTGACGTTGATCCCCCACACCTGGCGCGGCGCCACCGGGAAGCTGATCTGCGCGAAGGGGATCGCCATCTCCAGGGTCCAGCCCCGGTCGTCCGTGCGCGCCGCGGCTTCCCACACGGCGTCCCAGGTGAGGTCGTCGTTGCCGTCGTTGTACATGACGGCGTCGCCCATGACGCCCGCCGGGTTCACGCGGAACCAGTAGCCGTTGAGGTCGTCGTCGTAAGGGTCCAGGCAGAGGTAGAACCACTCGCACCGCGTGTGGTCGTCGCGACGCACCAGGCGGCTGACCATGCTGTCCGGCGCGGAATCGTGGCAGCGTGCGGCCACGTACAGGTTCTCGGCGTCGTAGGCCACCCACCAGTCGGTGGCGTGCCGGGGCGGGCACCCGTTGTCGGGGTCGTTCTGCACGAGTGGCCCGGCCGGTGGGCGATCCCAAGCCGCCTCGTCCAGCACCCCGTCCACCTTCACCGGCGACGTCACCCGCACCGCGCGGACAGTGTCGGCGAGGGTGGCCAGGTAGCCGTTGCTGCAGTCGTGCGTTGCCGCCGCGGGGTCCGCGGCGTCCGCCCGTGCCGGGCGCGGCACCGCCCCTGCGGCGATCAGGACGAGCGCAGCGGCGATCAGGAGAGCGCGAGAACGGGAGCCAGGGGAGCGGTCGCGGATCCGGGTGTCGGCAGCGCGGGATGCGGGCGATGCGACGTGGCGCTGCATGGACGGTGCTCCTCTCGGGTGCGGCGGTAGCTTCGGAGCCGGCGCGGGTTTCGGGGGGGCGCCACCCTCTACGCGCCTTTCCGCGGGGTGTTGCACGGTTGTTCGGTGACGTTCGCCCATCCCGACGTTCCGACGACGCCGCTCGGCGAAGAACGGTTGGAACGAGGATCGGGACGTTCCTGACTCGCGGGGCGGGCTCTTGCGGTGGTCCCCATCCGTGGATACCGTCGGCGCGCCGG
>JAWOID010000124.1:0-10618 GCA_046484865.1 Candidatus Krumholzibacteriia bacterium | reverse complement strand
AGCCAGTGTGGCCGCCGGGCGGGACCGGGCCGCGGCCGCCGGCGGGAGCCAGTGTGGCCGCCGGCGACCGGGGATCAGCTCGATGGACGCGCCCTTCGCCGGGGTTTATTTGACCAGCGTCATCTTGCGCGTCAGTTCACGGCCGTCGGCGCGCAGGACGCCGTGGTAGACGCCCGAGGCCACCCGGCGGCCGCCGTGGTCGCGGCCGTCCCAGACCACGGTGTGCATGCCGGCCGTGCGCGTCTCGTCGACCAGCGTGCGCACCAGGCGCCCGCGCTCGTCGAAGATGCGCACCTGCACCGGCCCGGCGTCACGCAGGCCGAAGCGCAGCGTGGTGCTCGGGTTGAACGGGTTGGGCGCATTCTGCGCCAGGTAGGTGGCCGCCGGCACGTCGCCCGGTCCCACCGCGGTGACGTCGAGCGCCAGGTCGGCGCTGGTCATGACCACCGGCGCGCAGCGCCCCTGCCCCACCCAGGCGTCGTAGAGCACCTGGCCGTGGTCCGTGGTCGTGTTCTCGTCGCGCAGGAACGTGACGTATTCCAGCGACGTGCTCTGGTAGTACAGCACGACCTCGGCCCGCGCCGCCGTCATCGGTAGGGTGTAGCGGGTCGTGTCGGCGTACTGGCCGTCGGCGTAGCTGTGGGCGATCGGCGCCGCTTGCACCGCCGCGAACGCCGCGTTCGTGAAGCCGCGCGGCGGGATCCGGTTGTCCAGGTAGATGCTGTCGTTCAGCGCGAAGTGGAACGACGGCCCGGCGGTGAGGCCCGTCGCCGAGGCCAGCCGTGTCGAGATGCCGGGCTCGGCGTGGTAGATCTTCAGATCCGGATCGTGGGTGAGGAAGCCCGTGGCCGCATCGTAGGCGCCCGACTCGTAAACCAGCGCATTGCCGCCGTCGAAGGCGCGGACGTTGAGCCAGATGCGCCGGCCCTCGGGATATCCCGACGGCAGCTTGTGGCCGGTCTCGTTGACGACGGTGACGGCGATGGTCGCGCCGCCGGCGCCGCTGCTCTCCTGTCCGAGTTCCATCGTCGCCGCCAGCGACAGCATGGCCTCGGCCCGCACCTTGCCCTCGGCGAGGGCGACGGCATCCACCTCGCCGGGGTACAGGTCCGCCAGGATGTCCGGGATGAAGTGATTGCCGCCGGTCAGATCGTGCAGGGGCAGGTCGGAGCGCACCGGGCCGAGTTCGGCGCCGGCGCCGGTCACGTCGCGCATGTGGCAGTCCTGGCAGCTCGAGACCATGCCGTCGGGACGGTCGCCGGCGAACTGCGGCGCATACACGCCGCCGGCGGCGTACGCCGAGTGCGACCACTCGCTGTAGGTGCGCTCCACCGGGAACATGTTGCGCAGGTCGTTGTCCGGATGCGGCGCGTCCAGATCGGCCACCACGTACTCGTGCTCGCCGGCGCCGCGGACGAATACCGGATTGCTCACGTCATGGCAGGTGCCGCACAGATCGCTCTCGCGGTGGAACGGGGAAGCGAGGAACTGGTGCGCCGCCAGGGCGTCCTCGTAGGGGCCGCGGCGCACCGGATCGGGGTCGGTCACGAACTGCCCGTTGGCCGGAGCCAGGGGCACTTCGGCGAGAGCGGCGAGGATGTCGGCGTCCTCCACCGGGCTCACCCCTGCAGTGTAGATGGGATCCACCATGCGGTGGCAGAAGTCGCACTGGACGCTCTCGCGATCCTTGGCGATCAGCTGCCCGCCGCTGGTGTCGGTGGACCGCCCCTCCAGCCAGCCGCCCGGGGTGTGGCAGCGCAGGCAGAGGTCGCCCACGCCGGGCGCGTCCTGCTCCGCCACCGCCACCGTCGCCAGGTAGAGCGGGTCGCGCATGGCGTGCGCCATCATGCTGCCCTGCCAGTTGCGGTGAGGTTCCACCAGGGCGTCGTAACCGCCGTGACAGGTGGCGCAGTCGTCGGGATGCTCCAGGATCCCCGCCTCCAGCGGCTGCGAGCCGGGCAGGTCGAAGTCCCGCATGGTCGTGGCCACCAGCCCGCGGCCGCTGTGCACGATGGTGAACGCACCGCTGACGGCATCGCCGGGGTTTCCGGCGCCGTCGCGCGCCACCACCTTCAGGACGGTCTGGGGGCCGGGGCGCAGGGGCACGAACCAGTCGTAGCTGGTGGCGGCGCCCGGGAGGTTGCGGGCCACCGGCCGGTAGCTCACGCCGCCGTCCGTGCTCAGCAGGATGTCCACCGACGCGATGCCGCTCGGGTCGCTCGCCGTCCACTGGACGAGTTGCTCGGTCTCGGCGGTGAAGCTCGCGCCGCCGCTGGGCGCCAGCACGGCGACCACCGGCGGATCGACGTCGCTGCCGCCCGCCGGCGTGAGGTGGTCCTCGATGTCGACCAGCGCCACGTTCACCGCCTGACCCACGTTGCTCGCGCGCAGGCCGGGGAAGGTGGGCGTGTTGCCGAAGTTCGTGGTGTCGGTGATCTCCACGCCGTTGGTGAAGCCGTCGTTGTCGGAATCCTCGTCGTGCAGCGAGAAGATGGCGTCCTCGGTGCTGGAGTACGAACCGAGCTGCACCTCGACCCGCAAGCCGTAGGCGTTGCGCTGTCCGCCGCCATTGAAGTCGAAGTGGCAGGCGCCGCAATGACCCGAGCTGCTCGGCACGTCGTCGAGCACGGACCCGGTGACGGACGGATAGACGTTGAAGAAGGCGCGACGATAAGGATTGCGAGCGCCGGCTTCGGCTGTCCAGAAGGTCAGGACCAGCCCGAAGACACCCAGCGAGATCAGGATCGATCCGAGGTCGTGAGCCCAGCGGTTTTCATTCGTCAGGCGCCGCATCTTCCGCACTCCTGGTGAGGTTCGGCCGTCGCGGCGACGCAGGAACGAACGCGCCATGCGCGGCGGCAAGGTATCACCATGGTGTCATAACTCGGAATGATCCGCAACAATTAGTCGGACCGAATCAGTCTTATTGATACGATCTGTCAATTCCGCGCTGGGGGCGGTCGGTTCGCGTTCAGTCGAACCGTTCAGTCGAACCAGGCGGCGCGCGACGGATCCGCGACGTGCGCCCGGATCTCCTCCAGGTGGCGGGCGTTCGTGCGGTTCTGCGACAGCGGGGGCAACGCCGCCGGATCGTCGAGGGGGAAGAAGTCCACCGCCAGCGTCTCGTGGCTGGCGCGAGCCTCGCCGCGCTCGATCTCGCAGAGGAAGATCAGCTTGTAGGCGTGGAAGAACTCCATGGGCCGGCCGCCGCGGTTGGCGTCGAACACACCCACCACCTTCACCGGCCGCACCTGGTACCCGCTCTCCTCCTCGCACTCGCGGGCCGCCTCGTCGCCGGGCACCGATCCCACGTCGGCCCAGCCGCCGGGCAGGCACCAGCGGCGGTCGGCCGCTTCCTGGACCAGCAGGATCTCCGGCCCGCGGTCGCCCGGGCGCACCGCCGCGGCTCGCACGTCGATCTTGGGAGTGGTGTAGCCCGGCTGGCTCAGGAAATCGTCGACGAGAGGCGCCGCGTCCAGACCGGTGCGCCGCGCCACCATGTCGGCGGCGATCTCCTGCAAGCGCCTGCCGTTGGCGGTGTCGTACTCGGTGCGGGCGAAGGCCTGGATGATCTGGCCCAGCGACTGGATCTCCCGCGCCCAGGCCAGCCACGGTTCGGGGTCCTGAGGTCCCGGCATGTCCATGACGCGCCGGTCGTCGCTCCGGTCCGTCTCGTCGCGGCGGTCGTTCACGATCTCATCTCCCGGTGGTGCCGCCCGCGCGGATCCTCCGGGAGCGCCGGCGGACGTCAGGCGTCGTCGGCCTTCGCCGCCAGCCGCAGCTGAGGCAGGAGGCTGATGTCGAACACGCGCTTGTGTTGCAAGCGCACGGCCCGGAGTTCGGCCACGGCGGCGCGGATGCCCGCCAGCGCTCCGGTGACCTCGAGATTCCGGTACCGGTAGCCGAAGTTGCGCAGCTTCTGCATGGCTCCGACCAGCTTCACCTCGGCCTGGGCGTGCCGTCCGGCCACCAGGTCGGTGTAACCGTCGCAGGTCTCGCAGATCCCCTGCCAGAACGCCTCGTCCCGGCCGCGAGCCAGCACCAGGGCCTCGGCGGCGGCGCGCCCGGCGGCGCTGTAATGACGGCAGTTGAACTCCGCCACGGTCCTCTGCAGCAGCTGGTCCGACATCCGGTGTCCCTCCCGGCGCCGTCCCTAGTCGGCCTCCGCCTCGTCCTCTTCGTCTTCGGCGGGCCGATCCTGGAACCGCGCGATCTCGAGCTCGAAGCCGAGCTTCCTCGTGTCCTCCATGCGGTCGATGTACAGGACGCCGTCCAGGTGGTCGCACTCGTGCTGCATCACGATGGCGGGAAAACCCTCGAGATCGAACTCCACCCGGGCGCCCTTCTCGTCGTATCCCTTCACGTGGATGGAGGCGGGGCGCTCCACGTAGCCGCGCATGCCGGGGATGCTCAGGCAGCCCTCGTACATGCCCAGTCGCTCGTCCTCGTCCGTCACCGTGATCTCCGGGTTGATGAGCACCCGCAGCTGCGATCGTCCCTGCTCGTCCTCTTCCCCGCCCGCGATCACCAGCCGGACGGGCTCGTACACCTGCGGGGCCGCCAGACCCACGCCGCTGTACTCGATCATGGTCTCGAGCATGTCGCCGATCAGACGCTGCACCTCCGGGCCCGCGATCTTCTGCGGGTCGATGGGGGCGCACTTCTGGCGCAGTACGGGGTGGCCCATGCGGGCGACCTTGCGGATGGCCATCCGGCGATCCTCCCTTGGGGGACACGGGACCCGCCGCGGACGGTCGTCCGCCGCGGGCCGGGACGTGCCCCACCATAATTCCGAAGGCGGGCCGATGCAAAAAGGAAGCCGGACTTACGCCGGTGCTGCAAGTGCGGCAACCGATTGCGGCTGATCACGGTAGCGGCGAAGTGCGCATCCGCCCGCGAGCCGGCGGCGGCCGCAGGAGAATCAGCGGACTGCCGACTTCGCCCAGGAACCGACCAGCGAGCGAGACCGGCGCGACAGGGGCGGGCGCGATTCGCGGTCCTGCGCCGATCGGCAGACCCACCCGCCGGCGGCCTGGGTGCGGGCGCCGGCTTCGTCGCGACCGGGACGTGTGGTATCGTGGCGGCTCGCGATCCGTGGCTCACGCCGCGCGGCTCGGGACGCGCGGCTCACGACGGGCGGGCTCTGCGGATGATCCTCGACGTCGTGCTCGTCGACGATGCGCGCGTCGTCGCCGGCGGCGAGCGCTGCCTGCTGATCCTCGCCGGAGAGCTGACCGAACGCGGTCACCGGGTGCGGGTGGCGGCGCGGCGGCGTTCCGGTCTGGCGGACGCGGCCGCGGCGGCGGGCCACGACGTGGTGCCGGTGCGCTTCGGGCGCGGACTGCGCCAGTTCACCGCGGCGCTGGAACTGGTGCGTGCGCTCCGCCCGCGGCCGCCTCAGGTGCTGCACTCCCACGCCGATGGCGACCGTACCACCGCCGCGGTGGCCGCTCGCATCCTGCGGGCGATCTGCGTGGCGTCGGTGCACTCGGACCAGTCGGTCGAGCGCAATCCGTTCCAACGCTGGCGCAACCGGCGGCTCGTGCATCGCTTCCTGCCCGTGTCGCATGCGGGTGCCGAGCGCCTGCTGCGGCAGGACCGGCTGCCGCCCTCGCTCGTGACGGTGGTGCCGAACGGCATCGTCGACTCGCCCGCCCCCGACCGCGAGGAGGCGCGCGCCGCGCTCCGGCACGAGCTGGGGCTCGCGGAAGACGCGCTGCTGGTCGTGGCGGCGGGACGCCTGACCCGCTTCAAGGGCCATGACGTGCTGATCGCCGCGGCCGAGCGGGTGCTCGCAGAAGTGCCCGAGGCCAGGTTCCTGATCGCGGGCGAGGGGGAGCGGCGTGCCGACCTCGCGGCCCAGATCGCCGCGGCCGGCCTGCAGGAGCAGGTGCGCCTGCTGGGTCACCGCAGCGACGTCCCGGCGCTGCTGGCGGCGAGTCACGTCGTCGCGCAACCGTCGCGGGCGGGCGGCGGCGAGGCGTGCCCGCTGACCGTGCTCGAGGCGATGGCGGCGTCCCGGCCGGTGGTGGCCACCGACGCGGGCGACCTGCGCCGGATGGTGGCCGGCGCCGGAGCAGGGCTGGTGGTGCCGCCGGAGCAACCCGAGGCGCTGGCCGCGGCGCTGGTGGAACTGCTGCGCGACGCGCCGGGGCGGCGGCATCGCGGCCGCGCGGGTCGCGCCCGGTTCCTCGCCCGGCATACCGCCGGGGTCATGACCGACGCGGTGCTCGCGGTCTACCAGGAGCTGCTGGACCGGCGGTCTCGTTTCTGACGGGCTAGCGGCGCCCCAGACAGCTTAGCGGCGGCCGTCGTCCAGTTCCTTCATCGCCCGCAGGATCCCCAGCGCACTCTGGCCCATGGCGATCTCCTCCAGGCGGCGCGTGCGTTCGACGTCCTGCTCGAACTTGCGCTGCAGCCGCTGGCGGTAGGCGTCCTTGAGGATCTCCAGGAGCTTCTCGATCTCGTACGGCTTGGGCAGATAGCCGAAGGCGCCGAGCTTGGTGCATTCCACCGCGCTCTCCAGCGATCCGTGGCCGGTGAGGATCACCACTTCGAGGAAGCGGTGCTCCTTCTTCAGCATCTCGAGGAGCTGGCGGCCGTCGAGGCCCGGCATCTTCAGATCGATGAGCGCCAGGTCGAACTTCTCGCGCCGGGCGATCTCCAGGGCGTCCTCGCCGCGCTCGGCGGTGGTCACGTCGAACCCGCGCAGACGCAGACGCTCGGCCATGGTGCGCAGGAACGGCACCTCGTCGTCCACGATCAGCAGCCGGATCTCTTCCTTCATCTCCCTACCTCTCTCTCGGGCCGGGCGGGAGCCGGTGCCGCGATCGCGCCGGCGGCGCCCTCAGCCCGGGCTAGAATCCGATCCACTGCCAGTAGCCGAGGATCGTCCAGAACCACAGGACCACGAAGCTGAGCAGCAACACGACCGCGCCGTGCTTCATGAAGTCCCCGAGCTTGACCAGCTGCTCGCCGGTGTCCGGATCCCGGGACAGGGCGTAGGCGATGGCGTTGTTGGGGGTGCCGATGATGAGCATGTGCGCGAACGACGACGCGAACGCCGTGGCGAGCCCCACCTTCCAGGGATGGGTCTCCGCGATGATGGACATGGGCACGGTGATGGGGCCGATGGCCGACACGGTGGCGCCGTCGCTCATGAAGTTGGTGGTCACGCCCGTGAAGAAGCTGGCGGCGATGGCCAGACCGTCGCCGCTGCGCATGACCTCGGGCAGCACGCTGATGAACCCGTCGGCCATGTAGAGGGCGGCGCCGGTCACGGCCAGCCCTTTGCCCAGGGCTGACGCGCTGGCGTAGAGCGCCACCACCTCCCAGTGGATCCCGGCCACGTCTTTCCAGCGCAGGATGCGGAAGACGTTCATCAGTACCAGGACGATGAGCACCGGCCCGCCCATGCCCAGGCGGCCGCTGAGCGTGACCCACATGACGACCAGCGCCGCCATGAGCACCGCCGTCGTCTTCTCCTTGCGGTCCATGGGACCGATTCGCTCCGCGGCGTTGCGGACGATTCCCGCCACGTCCAGCCGCTTTGCCTTCACCTTGCGCCCCAGCGCGAGATAGAAGTACAGGCCGACGACCATTCCCATCACCGGAACGAACGGCAGGCCGTACATCACCCACTGGCCGAAGGTGGGCGCCATCCCGTAGTCGCCCAGGATGGCGATCATCACCGCGTTGCGGCCGCCAGCCGCCGGCGAGCCCGGCCCGCCGCAGTTGGCGGCGAAGGAGAGCGACAGGATCATCGCGCAGGCGAGCGCGGGATCGCTCCCTTTGCCTTCGTTGCGCACGGTGGTGCGGTAGACCAGCATGAGCAGCGGCATGAGGAAGGCCACCAGGGCGTGCTCGGAGATGAAGCTGCACGCGAGGCCGATCGTGGGCACGAAGATGAAGAGCAGACGCTTGAGGTTCTTCGCCGGGCCCAGCAGCAGCAGGCCGATGCGCCGATCCAGACCCGTGTTGCTGATCACCGACGCGATCGCCAGCACGCCGAAGATGAAGATCACCGCGTCCTTGGCGTACGCCTGCGCGATCGCATCGGGGCCGAGCACGTCGGTGACGTACATCACGGCCCCCACCAGCAGGGCGGTGATGCCGATCGGCACCGCGCCGGTGGCCCAGAAGAGCGCCGCCACGCAGAGCACCCCGAGCATGATCTTGGCGCGGAAGGTCACCCCCCGGGTGTCCAGAGTGTGTTCCAGCCGCCCCTCGGCGTTCCGTACCGAAGTTCCCACCGCGTACTTGTGCGCGTAGTACTCCGCCACCGATTCGCCCTCGGCGAGCCTGCCGTACTCGGCGTAGCCCACGTGGGGGTCCATCGCGGCGTCCTGCTTCTCGCTGGTGAGAAGCGTGACCATGCGCTCGGGAGCCGGCAGCAGCGCCGCAGACAGCAGGATCAGCAGGCCCAGGATGATGATCCCCGGTCGCGAGTTGTTCATCCCCACCAGCCAGCGCCAGACCGTCCGCGCCTCCACGTGCGGCACCTCGTGGCGGGCGATGGCCTGGGGCTTGTCGCGCCGGGCTCTCTCCACCGTCAGGATCAGTTCGTCCAGGTCGCACGGCTTGGCCAGGTAGGAGTAGGCGTCCAGCCGTCCCACCTCCATGGCCGAATCGAGGTTGCCGTGGCCGGTCAGGAAGATCACCTGCAGTTCGGGCCGGAAGCTCTTGAGCTCCTCCAGCACCTCCTCGCCGCTGATGCCCGGCATCTTCCGGTCGAGGACGACCACATCGATGTCGAGGTCCTGACGCACGCGCTTCACCGCCTCGCGACCGTCGGACAGGCCATCGGCATTCAGACCCCGCAGCCGCAGGCGCTGCTCCAGGGACTCCCGGAAGCGGTCCTCGTCGTCAACGAGCAGGATCTTCGACATGTTGCCTCTCCTTGGCGACAGCCGCGGGCAGGACGATGGTGAACGTCGTGCCGCGGCCGGGCTCGCTGGTGAAGTTGATCCGGCCACCGAGACCGCGGATGATGCCGTAGGTGACGGAGAGCCCGAGCCCCGTCCCCTTGCCGACGTCCTTGGTGGTGAAGAAGGGCATGAACACGCGGTCGCGGTGGTCTGGCGGGATGCCGCAGCCATCGTCGCTCACCGACAGCTCCACGTGACCGTCACGAGGATGGGTGGACACGCGGATGGTGCCCCGCGACCGTCCGTCGCTGCTGCCGGCACGCCGGCGGCGAGTCGCGATGGCGTCGGCGGCATTGTTCACCAGGTTGACGATGACCTGGGCGAGCTGGTGGCGGTCCACCATCACCGGCGGCTGCTCCGCATCGTGGGTCACCACCAGCTCGATGTTCTCCACCTTCAACTCGTTCGAGAGCAGGCCCTCGAGGGTCTCGTCCACCAGTTCGGAGAGGTCGCAGCTCTCGAGCTTGAACTCGGTGCGGCGAACGAACCCAAGCAGCTTGCGCGTGATGTCGCGGCAGCGGAAGACCGCCACCTCGATGCTCGCGATCTGCTCGCGAATGACCGCCGGATCGCTTTCGACCCCGAACTCCGGGTCGAGGCGGTCCTTCATCAGGCCCGCCTCTTCGCTGATCACGGCGAGGGGGTTGTTGATCTCGTGGGCGATACCGGCGGCCAGCTCGCCCAGCGTGGCCAGCTTGGCGGCGTGCTCGAGCTGGGCACGGGTCTCGTCCCGTTCCTCCTCCATGCGCACCTGGCCGCGGGCCTGCACGAGGATGACCAGGAACACCAGCACCAGCAGGGCCGCAGCGTAGGGAATCACGTTCACGACCGGTAGCCCCGGCGCCGCCAGCTCCCGGGTGGCGTCCCAGCGCGTGAGCAGCGCCCAGTCCACCGCTTCCAGCCAGGCGTAGCCGAACGGGAACGCCGCACCATCGCTCTCGCTCACGTGCCCGACCCGCGGTTCGCGCGGCGGCACCACCGCCGCGCTGCCCAGCAGGCTGCCCAGACCGGGCGTGACGAGCTGGTACGTACCCTCCCGGTTGAGGATCGCCGTGCCCACGTCCCTGACCCCGGCCAGCGACGTCACGAAGTCGTAGATCTTTTCGGGGTCGAGCGTGGCGCGGGCGATGATCTCGTGGCCGCCGTGGTCGCGCCGCACCGCGATCGTGAAGTGCGGTCGATTGCGGAAGCCCAGGTAGATGTCGGTGACCACGGTGGCCGACGCCGGCGGAGCGTTCGGCGCCGGTGCATCATCAGCGACTTCGACAATGCCCGTGTCGCCCGCCAGCAGTTCCTGGAACCAGGCGGCCGAGCTGTAGTCCCGCTCGGCCAGCTCGGGAAACGGCCCGGCGTACACGAGTTGCTGTCCGTCGTGACCGAAGAACCCGAGGTCCACGAAGCTCTCCGAAACCCGCCGCAGGCGCTGCAGCGCGCTGTCGGCCCGCGCCTGGCTCGGCACCACGGGCAGCGCGGGATTGTCCACAAGATTGATGAGATTGGTGACCCGCTCGGTGATGAACAGGTCGAGCATCCGGGCCTGGTGTTCGGATGTCCACGGTGGACTATTGTTACCTTGCTGCCAAAGCGCTTAAACATTTGTCCAAACTTCAAACCGATGTAGCCGCCTTGACGCAAGATCCGCCCACATATTGATGTTCAACCAGGGCAACTTTCCAGCCTGCCCCGGCCAG
>JAWOID010000064.1:0-10780 GCA_046484865.1 Candidatus Krumholzibacteriia bacterium | reverse complement strand
GCTCGGCCGCCCCCGCCAGCCCGCTCCGCCGGCCCGCCGCCCCGCCGCCCGGCCGCCCGGCCGCTCCGCCGCTCCGCCAGCCCGCTCCGCCGGCCCGCCGCCCCTCCCGACTCCCGCCGGCGAGAACATTGTACCCAGCAACTTGACCGGTACAATGCAGTCAATTACATTCGGTTGACCATGACAATCTGGACGCCCGACATCAGTTCCCGGGGCGGACCGCGCTACCGGGCGATCGCCGAGGCCCTCGCCGACGACGTGGGCGCCGGCCGGCTGCTCGCCGGTGATCGGCTGCCCACGCACCGGGAACTGGCCGAGCGGCTGGGGGTCACGGTGGGGACGGTGAGCCGGGCGTACGCCGAGGCCGAGCGCCGGGGTCTGCTGCGTGGCGAGGTGGGCCGGGGTACCTTCGTCACCGGCCCGGGCGGCGGTCGCGACGTGCCGGGACGCACGGGCGAGCCGGGTGGAGACGGACCTATCGAGCTCGAATCGAACCTGCCCCTGTGTGGTCAGGACCCGGATCTCGCCGGGGCGCTGCGCGAACTCGCCGGACGGCCCGGCTGCAACGATCTGCTGTCCTATCCGCCTGCGCCCGGCTCGAGGCGACACAGGCAGGCGGGAGCGACGTGGATCGCCCGTCATGGGTTGGAGGTGGCGCTCGAGCAGGTGGTGGTCACCGCGGGTGCCCAGCACGCCATCACGGTGGTGCTCGGCGGGCTCTGCCAGCCGGGTGACACGGTGCTGGCGGAATCCCTGACCTATCCCGGCCTGAAGACCGTGGCGCGTCTGCTCGGACTGCGCCTCGTGCCGGTGGTCATGGATGAGCAGGGAATGCGTGCCGATGCTCTGGACGCCGTCTGTCGTCGCGAGCGGGCGCGGGTTCTCTACTGCTTGCCCACCCTGCAGAATCCGACCACGGGCGTGATGGACGCCGAGCGACGGCAGGCGCTCGCCGAGGTGGCTCGCCGCCACGACCTCGCGCTGGTGGAGGACGACGTCCACGGGCTGCTCGAAGCGGGCGCCCCGCCGCCGCTGGCGACCTTCGCGCCCGAACGGACGCATTACATCGCCAGCACCTCGAAACTGGTGGCCGGGGGGCTGCGAGTGGCCTACGTCGCGGTGCCGCCCGGAACCGCGGACCGCATCGCATCTGCGGTGGCGGCGTCGCTCTGGATCCCGCCGCCGTTGACGGCCGAGCTGGCCGCCATCTGGATCGAGGACGGGACCGCCGACCGGGTGTCGGCGCTCAAGTGCGAGGAGGCTGCCGCACGGCAGCGACTCGCCGCCGCGATCCTGCCGCCGGACCACGTGCACACCCGGGAGCGGTCGTACTTCCTCTGGCTCGAGCTGCGCAACGGCTGGCGCGCCGATGCCTTCGCGGCGACGGCGCGGGCGCGTGGAGTGGCCGTGGCGGCGCCGGGAGCATTCTGGCTGGGAGAGGGCGAGCCGCCGGCGGCGGTGCGAGTGAGCCTCAGTGCGCCGCGCCATCGCTGGCAGGTGGAGGCCGGTCTGACCGTGCTGGCCGACGTGCTGGCGCGGGGGCCGGCGACCGAGCCGGCCATCGTCTGAGGCTTGGCGCACGCGTGCGGCCACGGCGAGTTCGAAGACCGCGCACGCGTGCGGCCACGGTGAGTTCCAGCCGAGGCGCGGTCCGGCCGGGAGCTTTCGAGGGACGGCGGCGGAGATCATGTTCCGCCGCGCGCATGGAGAGAACGGACGCTGGACGACGACGGCGCACCGCCCTGGCGGGCGCGTCCGGAGGAGGCAAGAGCGATGACTTACTCCTGGGTCGACGAGGCGCAGCGAGAGTCGATGCGCCACAAGATCGGGCTGGCCGAGATGCTGAAGGGCGGGGTCATCATGGACGTGACCAACGCCGAACAGGCCCGGATCGCCGAGCAGGCGGGAGCCGTGGCCGTGATGGCCCTGGAGCGCATCCCGGCGGACATCCGGGCCGACGGCGGCATCGCCCGCATGAGCCAGCCGAAGATGATCAAGGCCATCCAGGACACGGTTTCCATCCCGGTCATGGCCAAGGTGCGCATCGGCCACTTCGCCGAGGCGCAGATCCTCGAGGCGCTGGCGGTGGACTTCATCGACGAATCGGAGGTGCTCACCCCCGCCGACGAGCACAATCATGTGTGGAAGTGGGACTTCGCGGTGCCGTTCGTGTGCGGCTGTCGCGATCTGGGCGAGGCCCTGCGACGCATCGGCGAGGGTGTGGCGATGATCCGCACCAAGGGAGAGGCCGGCAGCGGCAACATCGTGGAGGCCGTGCGGCACATGCGCGTGGTCCAGGAGGGGATCCGCCGTCTGGCCACCCTGCGTCCCGACGAGTTGATGGCCGAGGCCAAGAACCTGGGTGCGCCGCTGTCGGTGCTGATGGAGACCCGGCGCCTGGGCAAGCTGCCGGTGCCGAACTTCGCCGCCGGCGGCGTTGCCACTCCTGCCGACGCGGCCCTGATGATGCAACTCGGCGCCGAGACCGTGTTCGTGGGCAGCGGCATCTTCAAGAGCACCGACCCCAAGCCGCGCGCGGAGGCGATCGTGCAGGCGGTCACCTATCACGACGACCCGGCGCGGCTGCTGGAGATCAGCATGGAACTGGGGGAGGCCATGAGCGGTATCGACGTGGCCTCGCTCACGGAGACCGAGCGGCTGGCCAGCCGCGGCTGGTGAGCAAGCCGGTGAAGGGCGGAACGATGCCGCAGGGCCCGGAGACCGCCAGCGGAACGGTGGTCGGCATCCTGGCGCTGCAGGGCGACTTCGAGAAGCACCGGCAGGCCTTCGCCTCACTGGGCAGAACCGTACGGCTGGTGCGCCGGTCCGGAGAACTGGCGGACTGCAGCCACCTGGTGATCCCCGGGGGGGAATCGACGACGCTGGCCCGGCTCGTCGACCGCGCCGGCTTGCGGCGGCCCCTGGCCGAATTCGCCGCCAAGCGGCCGGTCATGGGCACCTGCGCCGGTCTGATCATGCTGGGGCGGCTGGCCGGCGAGGATCCGGCGGACCATGGGGTCGCCACGCTCGGCCTGATGGATGTGATGGTGCAACGCAACGGCTACGGCCGGCAGGTCGACTCCTTCACCGAGGATCTTTCGCTGGAATCCCTCGACGGCTCGGCCGAGCCGTTCGCGGCCGTCTACATCCGCGCGCCACGCATCGCCGCCGTGGGCTCCGGGGTGGAGGTGGTGGTCCGCCGTGGCGCCGAGCCGGTGGCGGTGAGACAGGGCAACCTGCTGGGCCTGACCTTCCACCCCGAACTCACGCCCGACACGCGCGTGCACCGGGCATTCCTGCAGATGGGCGCCTGACCTCGGTTCCGGGCGACCGAGCCGCGGCGCTTGCGCGGCGGCGCGGCGGCGCCGATCTTCGGTAGTCCGCACAGAACGGGAATCTTGTCATCTGGCGGGTGTTCCGGTAGATTCGAGATCGCGCGGGATCCCGCGCTTCTTCCGCGACCTCGCACCCGAGGAGGAACGATGTCACGCCGTCCCCTGTCCCGGCACGCTGCGCCCACCACGCGCCCGTGGAGCGTCGGCCGTGGTCCGGCCGCTCTGCTCGCCGCTGGTCTGCTCCTGGCGGCCTTGCTGATCGCCGGTTGCGGCGACAAGGATAAGAGCTCGGAAGACTTCGTCGTGGCCCAGGTCGGTGAAAGGACCATCACCGCGCAGGACTACGGCCTTGCACTCCAGAGCACCCCCGAGAACGAGTTGCCCGCCGACGAATTCGGACGTCGGATCGACACGGGCACGGTCGCGGGCAAGCAGGCCTTCCTGGAGAGCCTGGTGAATCGCGAGGTGCAGGTGCAGAAGGCGAGTCGGCTCGGCTACGACCGCGACTCCGAGATCGCGGGGGCCGGCGATTACCTGCGGAGCTATCACGCCGTCGAGATCATGCGCGAGGATCTCGTGACCGGACCGGCCGACTTCGTCTCCAATGCCGAGGCTGACGCCTACTACGCGAACGTCGGCAAGGCGCGGCGATTGAAGTACATGATCTGCGACCTCAGGAGCGACGCCGAGATGGCGCGACAGCATCTGCTCGCGGGCGAACCGTGGGACGACGTCGCCGATCAGTTCCGCACGTCCGACCATACGCCCCAGCGCAAGAACGAGATCACGGTGCAGTGGGGCCGCATGGAGGACCCGTTCGAGCGCGTCATCTTCTCCCTAAAGCCCGAGCAGATCTCCGAACCCGTGGAGACCGTCTACGGCTACTGGCTCGTGAAGCTGCTCGCCGAGAATCAGACGGAACGGCCGCCGCTGGACCAGATCCGTCTGCAGGTGCTCGACAGCGTGCGCAAGCAGAAGACGGACCTGGGCCAGCATGACGTCCTGGAGCAGATCCGCAGGGATCACGAGCTGAAGGTGGACGAGCAGAAGCTGCTGCTGGTCCACGCCCACCTGCCGCGGGAGGACGACGGCGACGGCGCGGACCGCGACGGCGTGCCCCGGGCGCGTGAGCTCGAGGTGCCCGCCACCATGCTGGCGGACACCCTGATCACCTACCGCTTCGATGATGCGGTACGGTTGGTGACCGTGGGCGACCTCAAGGCGCTGTACGATGGCGCCGCGCGCGACGGCCAGCCGACCGCCGAGAAGACCACGTTCGGCAAGCTGCGCCGGTGGGTCCTGCAGGGTGTCGACAAGAGCCTGCTGCTCGACGAGGCGCGTCTGCGCGGCTACCTGGATGATCCGCGCACCATCCACCGGACCAGGTGGATCGTGGACGACATGATGGTGAAGAAGCTGCAGCGCGAGCTCGTGAGCGTCTCGGAGAGGGTGAGCGAGGAGGACGTCGACGCCTACTGGGCCGCACACCAGGACGAACTGGTCACGGCGGAGGTCCGGACGGGTTACGCGGTGCCGTATCGGGATGAGCAGACGGCGCGCCGCGCCTACGAAGAGCTGGTCGGCGGCCGCCCCTGGCGGGACGTTGCAGCCGACAACGGCAACGTCAGGCGCCCCGAGATCCAGGCCGACGGACAGCTGGGGCCGCTGCTCGAGACGTCGGACAATCCTTTGCGCGAGGTCCTCTTCGCACTGGCGCCGGAGGAGGTCGCCCCGCCGGTGGAACGCCAGGGCATCTGGTGGGTCGTCGGCTGCGAGGAGATCCGGCCATCGCGCCCGCTGGAGCTGGACGCTGCCCGCGAGGCGATCGGCACACGGGTGGTCAACCAGCGCCGCGAGCGTGCTTTGCAGGACCTGCTGCAGAAATGGCGTGACGAGGTGGGTGTCACGGTGCACGAGGACCGCCTGGCGGATCTTCCGTCCCGGGAGGAACTCGTCAAGCCTGACGGCGCGGGCGACGCGGTCATCTGAGGAGTGCGGATCCGGTGAACCGGGGACACCCGCTGTGCTCCTGCTGGGCGCTCGCTGCCCTTCTCCTGACGGCGGCGCCGCTTCACGCGGCGCCGCCGTCGCCGTCTGCTTCGCGGGCGGCCCCACTGTCCGTCGTGGCGCCGACCATCGCGTCACCGCCCGTCGCGTCACCGCCGGCGAAGTCACCGTCCGTCGCGACCCCGCCGCCGCGGGGCGCCGGACCGCTGTGTGCACGCGGTCTCCTGCGTGGAGAATTGCCCCTGCCCGAGCCGCTCTTCGACTTCGTGCTGAGGCTGGTCGATCGCGATTCCCTCGGCCTCTGGACGGGCGAGGAACTGCGCTCCCGGTTCGACGCGCAGGGAAGACCGTCGCGGCTGCCGCTGGGGCGGCTCATCAGCCTGGAGCGCCGGCGGGCGCTGCCGGCGGAACGCGAGGAACGCGACGGCGAGCGGGTGGAGCGGATCTGGCGCGTGGTCTTCGACGGCCCCATCCGCGCCCCGATCCCCTACAGCGTCCTCGGCTATCATCCCGGCCAGCTGCTGGTCTCCGCCACCCTCGTGATGAGCGAGTGGTACCTCGGGGAACTGGAGATGAGCGTGACCGACGGTGGCGAGACGCGTCGCTTTCCCGTCAGGGGGCTCACCGTCTTGCGCGTGGACGCCGGTCACATGGTGATGGACATCGACGCCTGGCTGGACCAGTTGCTGGGCCGCCTGCTGGACGACGCCTGGATGAACGGCTTCGCGGTGGCCCGCGTCGGCAGGTACCTGATGGGAGTGGGGATCTCCCAGGGGCGGACCGGCCGGCGCATCTATGGCGAGTTCGCCTTCGCCGAGGACGAGGCCCGCCCGCACGGCAGTGCCCAGGCCCAGGCCATCAGTCGCTACAGCCGGAAGTTGCTGCACGCTCCGGCCGGCTCGGAACAGCGGGCCTGGCGGGGCCTGCCCGACTGAGGTCCCACCACCTCTGAGGTCCCGCCGCATCCCGGCCACCGTTCAGAGGTAGCGGTCCGCCCAGGTGGCGATGAGGTCGGCGGCGTACTGCGCGTCCTCCTGTCGTTTCAGGAGGTGGTCCGCCCCGGGCAGGGCCACCAGGCTCTTCGGGTGCCGGGCGGCCTCGAACAGGGCGTGCGCGCTCGCCACGGGCACCACCCGGTCCTCGGGGCCGTGCATGATCAACAGCGGCTTGCCCAGTTCGGGCAGGCGCTCGATCAGGTTCTGCCGGCGGATGTCGTCGAAGAACTGCTTCCCCACGCGGAACGGGCGTCCGCCGATCGCGATCTCCACGGAACCCTCGCGCTCGAGTTCCTCCTCCGAGCCCACCAGCAGGCGCACGAGGCTTGCCGGCTCGCTGGGCGCGGCGAGAGTGGCCACCGTCCGGCACTCGGGCACCCGCGCGGCAGCCACCAGCACCGCCGCGCCGCCGAGGCTGTGCCCCACCATGAGCACGGGGGACTGTTCACGCCGGCGCAGGAACTCCGCCGCGGCCAGCAGGTCGCCCACGTTGGTCGAGAAGCTGGTGCCGGCGAAGTCGCCCTCGCTGTCGCCGATTCCGGTGAAGTCCACGCGCAGGACCGCCAGTCCGCGGCCGGTGAGCGCGCGCGAGACGCGGGCGATGGCCGGCAGGTCCTTGCCGCACGTGAAGCAGTGGGCGAAGAGCACCGTGCCGCGCACCGGCCCGTCGGGCCGGTCGAGGCGCGCCGCCAGGGCGTCGCCCTGCAGGCCGGGGAATTTCACGTCTTGCGTGGTCACGTCGTGCTCCTCTCCGACCATGGCCGCGGACGGCGCCGGTCGGATGCGAGGTGGGACATTGCATTCTCACTCGCCCTGCGCCAGCGAGTACGCCCGCTCGCCGTCGAACTCGTAGAGATGCTCGGTCTTGATGAAGTCGAACCCGGCGTTGGCGATGCGCAGCATCAGGCTCGAGATCTGGCTGTGGGTGCAGGTCCCCTCGGTGGCCATGAAGCGGCAGCGCCAGTGGTCGGTGCAGAAGACCTCCGGCATGCCGGCGGGATAGACCTTCACGCCGCGGTTGGTGATCAGCTTGAGGACGAGCCCGTCGCCGTCGCACAGGCGCAGTCGGTTCCCGATCACGTTCGGGTGCCGGTTGGCCTCGTCCCAGTCGATGAAGACGTCGATCCCCACCAGTTTCTTGTCCGGGCGCGGCAGCACGGGCAGCTCGATGCGAATGCCGCGCGTGCTGTAATGCACCTCGGCGTTCCGCGGCACCTGGCCGAGTCGCTCGATGACCGCATCGGCGAAAGCCCGCGTCCCCACGCGCGTGCGGCTGGTGCCCTCGCGGTAGATGTCGGCGGTGTGGATGCCGTCCTGCAGCGTGCAGCGCCACGCGTTCGCCACCGACTGCGCCACGTCGCCCTGGTCCAGGTGCACCAGCATCATGATCGCACCGCGCAGGAGACCAGACGGGTTGGCGAGGTCCTGGCCGGCGATGTCGGGCGCCGAACCGTGCACCGCCTCGAACATGGCGGCGTCCACACCCACGTTGGCGGAACCGGCCAGCCCCACCGACCCGGCCACCAGCGCGGCGATGTCGGACACGATGTCGCCATACAGGTTCAGCGTGACGATGACGTCGAGGTCCTCCGGGTGGGCGGCCACCAGCGCGGCGCCGATGTCGATGATGCGGTGCTCGGTCACCAGGTCGGGGTATTCCTCGGCCAGGCGCTGGAAGGTGCGCTGGAACAGCCCGTCCGAGAGCTTCATGATGTTGCTCTTGGTCAGACAGGTCACCTTCTTGCGGCCATACGCGCGGGCGTACTCGAGCGCGTAGCGGCAGATCGCCTCGCTGCCCGGCTTGCTGACCAGCTTCAGCGACTGCACGACCTCGGCGGTCTGCTGGTGCTCGATGCCGGCGTAGAGGTCCTCCTCGTTCTCGCGGATGATCACCAGGTCGATCTTCGGGAAATTGGTGGCCACGTACGGGTGGAACGACCGGCACGGACGCACGTTGGCGAACAGGCGCAGCGACTTGCGCAGGGTCACGTTGAGGCTCTTGTAGCCCCCGCCGAGCGGAGTGGTGATCGGAGCCTTCAGCAGGACGCGGTTGCGCCGGATCACCTCCCAGGCCGCGGGTGCGATCCCGGAGGTGTGCCCCTGCGCGTAGGCCTGCTTGCCGATCTCCACGGTCTCGTACTCGAGGCGGGCTCCAGCCGCGTCCAGGATGCGCAGGGTGGCATCCATGATCTCCGGGCCGATGCCGTCGCCGTGGGCCACGCTGATCGTGCTCACCGGACCGTCGCTCGGGCTCTCGGTCGGGTCGATGGGAGTGGTCATGGTTCGCCTTTCCAGGCTGGGGAACAGGGCCGGCGAAAGGGCGCAGCCGGCCGCCCGCGGTCGGTCCGGGCCACAAGAAGACGGTCGGGACGCGAATCGGCAACCTGCTGCCGCCGGCCGCCCGGGCGTCGCTCCTGGCCGATCCGGGCTTATCGGACCAGCACGACCCGCCCGGTCACGGCGCCGCCGGCCGCTGACAGTCGCAGGAGGTAGACACCGGCCGCCACCTGTCGCCCGGAGCCGTCGGTGCCGTCCCAGCGCACCTCGTGGCGCCCGGCGGCGAGCGCTGCGCCGGACAGCAGCGATTGCACCCGGCGCCCGCGCAGGTCGTGCACCGTCAGCCCGATCGCCATGGTGCGCGGCAGCGAGAACGCGATGCGCACGGTCTCGCCGCCGCCAGCCACCATCAGCGCGAAGTCGGCGGAGCGGACGTCTTCCGGACCCGCGTCGGTGGCGGCCAGGCGGATCTCCACCGGCGAGGCGTCGTGCCGCACGCGCAGGAGCTGTCCGGCCGCGTCGAACCACCAGCCCGGGCCCGGCGTCCCGGGCGAGGGCAGGGCGGACAGCGGAGCGCCGCCGGCGCGCACCACGGCCGGGGCGCCGGCCAGCTTCAGCAGTTCCTCGCCTGATCCGCCGGCGGTCGCGTAGCTCACCGCCCAGCCGCCGGTGCCGTACTCGATCGCGGTCAGCGCCCGGTCGGCGGCGAGCAGGTGGGTCTCGCCGGCGGGCGCGAGTTCCGGCACCAGCGCCATGATCTCGAGGACGTACTTCACGGTGTTGAAGTTCTGCTCGTACCAGGAGTCGATGTTGAACGGATGGAGCAGGTCGCGCACCGTGGTGAACATGCGGCCGTCGGCGGCGCCGTCACGGTCGTTCTGCCCGTGGGTGGCCACCGACACCATGGCCAGCGCGCGCTCCCGCCAGGTCTCCCGCTGCAAGGGGTGCCCCTCGAGGGCCCGGTGGAGCAGCAGTGAGGTGCGCGCGTACTGCAGGGTGGCCGCGTAGGTGGCTTCGGGCCAGCCCTCCCATTCGAGCGTCACCGGCTCGTACGGAGCGTAGAGGCTGCCGGCACCGGCCGCGAGGTAGCGCACGTCGGTGGTGTCGAGGATGGTGACCGCCAGCTCCGGCCAGCCCGCCGGACGCCTCCGCACCAGTTCCACGATCATCTCGTGGGCCGAATAGTGGTCGCGCAAACCCGTCTGCATCTCGGGCGACTGATCCTCGTAGAATGCCTCCCAGCGCTGATGGCTGGCCGACGCGGGATTGCAGGGATTCTGCAGGAGCCACGCCCAGGCGGCATCGCGCACGGCGGCATGGGCGGCATCGCCGGTGCGCTCGGCCAGGGCGTCGAACAGACGCACCGCCGGCTGCAGGTGGCTGGTGTAGTCCTGCGTCACCTCGCCCGTGGCCGGCACCACGCGAAAGGGCCACCGGCCTGCGTCCTCGGGCCCACCCTGCAGCTGGTTGGACGCCAGCACGTCCGCGATCTCGAGCGCGCCTTGCAGGTAGCGCGGTTCGCCGGTGATGTCGTGCAGGCGCAGGAGGCGCAGGGCGAACATCGCGGGCTTGTCGGACATGATGGCCGGTCCGTCCCACCCGCCGCCCATCACCCCTTCGGTCTGGGTGCTGTACGGCAGGTTGCCCCAGAGGTCGTCGGGCGGAGTGCGATGTTCCAGGACCCAGTCGGCGAACTGCCGGGCGCGTGCGAGCAACTCGGGATCGCCGGTCCAGCGCCGGTGGTCCAGGAAGGCGTCGATGGCGACGGACGCGGTGTAGGCGGGATAGGACGGTATAGACCGGTTCGGACCGGCCGTCGATACGGCGTGACAGCACGTCGCGGATATACTCCAGGTTCAGGTTCAGGCGGACACTCGGTTGCAGCGAAGCCGCCAGCTGGAACTGGGAGCCGGACCCGAGGAACGGGTCTTGCGGGTCATAATATATTTTCTCGCCCAACTGCAGGGAAGCGTAGGCGAACAGCCATTTGCAGACTTGCAGCCGGCCGTTGCCGGCCCAAAGCTGACGGGCAAACAGCCGGCCGGCCCATGCTTCGTTGATGGCGTTGAAGCTGAGGCGGAAAACACCGCTGCGCCTGGTATAAAGCGACAGGGCCAGGTTAGCCGAGCGGTCATCTAATCCCGTCTCCAGGTCATGGATCGCCTC
>JAWOID010000009.1:0-43717 GCA_046484865.1 Candidatus Krumholzibacteriia bacterium | reverse complement strand
GCTGCGCTGGGGTCACCGAGGTCTCCGGCCGCGCCCGTCGCCGCGGCGGGTGGCGCCGAGGACAAGATCCGGGTCCTCCTGGTGGACGATCACGCCATCGTCCGTCAGGGCCTCAGGGAAATCCTGGCTGCCGAGCCCGACATGGCGGTCGTCGCCGAGGCCAGCGACGGCGAGCAGGCGGTGGATCAGGCCCGGGCCCATCGGCCCGATGTGGTCGTCATGGATGTCAGCATGCCGGGCGTGAACGGCATCGATGCCACGAAAGCGATCATGGCCGAGGTGCCCGAAACGAAGATCGTCGGTCTTTCCCTCTACGTGGCCGATGACCAGGCCGAGGCGATGCGCGCAGCCGGCGCCGTCGGCTATGTCAACAAGGGTGAGCATTCGACTGTCCTGCTGGCGGCCATCCGCGCTGCCGTCGGCGTTGCCTCGAAGAGCTGACGCGGTGGGCCTTCTCATTCGCCGGATCAGGGCCGCGTGTGTTGCCTCCATCGCATGCCGACCACGGCCGGATCGCCTTCGTAGCCCAGCGCAACGAAGTCCAGCCGTCCGCCAGCGTGGGCCGCGTCGACCGGCCCGATCAACCCCGCCGTCGCCTCGAAGCTCTCGACCCGGTCGTGACATTGCACGCAGTTGACGGCCTCGGATCGGTGACAATCGGCGCAACGCAAGGCCTGCTCTGCAGGCACGACCTCGTGATTGATACTCCAGAACATCCTGGTCCGCGTGAAGGTGAACTCGCCCGAGTACGGCAGGTCCACCGCCGCCATGCCGTCCCGGATCGCGCGGTCCCAGTCACCGTGCTGCCAGAGCCCTTGCCACAGGTTGGGCACGGCCAGGGTACGGTTCCCGGCATCCATCGGCTGCAGACCGGCGAAGCACTTGAAGGGATGGATCCGGGCCGCCGGGTCCAGGAACGACCCTTGCGGCTGGTTCAGGACCGGATCGCCATCGGCGGCCAGCGTGTCGCCGAGCAGGTACCGTCTGTGTTTCCCGTTGTACCACGCGTAACAGGGCAGCTGGTTCTTGGCCCAGGTGAAGGACCCCTTCTGCCGGGAGAAGAGGGCCATCCCGTAACGGTCGATCTCCTCCGGCAGATCCGTTCCCGCGGTCGACCAGTCCCAGAAGATCTTCGTCGGCGCCTCCCGGGCGAAGTTCGGGATATGGCAGGTCTGACAGGCGACGGAGGCGACGTGTTCATCGAGGTGAAAGCCCAGGATTCCGCCCAGCGAATGCGGTGTGGGCCCGTGACAGTGCTCGCAGGTCACGCGCCCCTCGCTGGTGGGGATGGCCGAGCACTGCCCCGCGACGCGGTGTCTCCTCGTGGTGTGGCAGTCCTGGCAGAGCAGGTCGTGCCGGCCCATGTGGACGTCCAGCTCGTCGGACGGGGCGACGAGGGCCGGCTCGAGGTCGCCGTGTTTGACGTTGGCTCCCCCGCCGCCGTAGAAGTGGCAGCGGCCGCAGGTCTCCCGGGACGGCCGGCCCACGCTCTGCGCCGCCGCGAGCAGATCGACCCCCTCTGCAGGCATCCCGCCACTGGGCTCGGCCTTGCGATAGGCGCCGTTGGTGCAGTGGCAGACGAGGCAGTCGATGCCGGTCGGATCGTCGAAGTCGAAGCTGTCGTCGACCCAGCCGTATCCCACGTGGCACTGGGTGCAGCGGGCGATGTTGGAGCCGACGTGGATGCAGTAGTTATTGAAGACCGCGTGCTTGCCCAGATCGCTGCGATGTTCGGCGCCCACCGTGTAGGGTGACGGGCCTGCCCAGTTCCAGTGGGCGGACCGGAGCAGATCGCGCCCCTGCTGGGGGTGGCATTCCAGGCAACGAGCGGTCAGCTGTCGCGGGGCGGGGTCGCTTGCGAGGCGGATCAGGTCTGCATGGTCGGGGACATGCCGGTGATGGCAGGCATCGCATGCGGTCGGTGCCGCGCCCCCGGAGCTCTCGTGACATCCCAGGCAACGCTGGTGGAAGGCGCCCTTGAGCCCCGCCCGCAGCGGGCGGTCCGGCTCGCCGGCTTGCTGGTGGCAGGAGGCACAGGGAACCGGCCGCTGAGCGAACCCGTCGCCGGCCTCGACCCGCCTGCCGATCCTGTCGCCCGGCGCTTGCGGCGCGCGGTGATGGCAGACGGCACATTGGCCGCCCAGACGGCTTGCGTGCGCCCGGTGCATGAAGCGGCTCGCCGCGTAGTCGTCGATCTGCGCGTTCGTGACCTGGTGGTCGATCCAGAGCAAGGCCGGCATCGTGTTCGGTGCGAAGGGGGCCGGCCCCGGCGGCGGTGCCGTCGGACCGTGCGCCGGCCCGAGCGCTGTATGGTCGGCTTGGTAGGTGAGTTCGCCAACGGCCCGACGCGTGCTCTCGGGAGCGGCGAAGTGAACATCGGCGTAGACGACGATGATGCCGATGATCATCGCCGCCGCCAGTGCGCGGCCGACCCAGGGGCCGAGTCCGGCCGGCGGCGCGGCCGCCGGCGCCGTCCTCGGTGCCTCGCTGCCATCCGCCGGCAGCACCGGGAAGTAGAAGACGAAGAAGCGGTAGAGCAGGATCAAGGTCGACACGAGGGCGGCGGTCAGGGCGACCTCCCCGAAACTGGGAAAATACCCCCGCTCGCCGAAAGGCGGGTGGAAGCCCACCAGGAAGACGTTGATCCGGTTGAGCACCACGCCGCCTATGATCAGGGACACCGCGGCGCACAGCCCGCGCGGAGAGCGGCGCACCTCCTCCCGCAGCAGCATCACGAAGGGGATCAGCACACCGACCCCCACTTCGACCAGCCAGGCAGCGGAGTCGCCGGCGTCGAGCCGGAAGACGGAGAGATCGTGCCGCCAGAACAGATCCGCCACCTTCACGACGCCGTATACCCCGAGGAGCCACGGCAGGATGCGGGACAGCGGCGTCAGGATGCTCATCTCCGGCTCACGCCCGAAGGCGCGGCTCGCCGCGATCGACTCGAGGATCACGACGGGCAGCCCCACCATGATCGCCGAAAGCAGGAATAACACCGGCAGGATCGGCGTCCACCAGAGCGGGCTGAGCTTGGTGGGCGCGATCAACATCAGGCTGCCGAGCGAGGACTGGTGCATGAAGGAAAACACGACGCCTGCGACGATGAAGAGGGGCAGGGCGTGTCGGATGGGTTCCTGAAGGGCGCGCAACGGCCTCTTAAGACCGGTGAGCCACCGGAGCGGCCCCTGCCGTTCACGAAGGTGCTCGTCGAGTCCCGTGAGCAGGGTCGGCGCAAATTCCACCGTCAGAACCAGCAGGTAGCACATCACGCACATGCCGACCTCGAAGAGCACCGAATTCCCCTGCCAGTAGATCAGCGGGTGCCAGATGTTGTAATAGCGCCCGAGGTCGAAGAGCAGCCCCACGGCCACGAAGATGTATCCCAGCCAGGCGGTCAGAAGGGCCGGGCGCTCGAGGGAGCGGTACTTGCGGCGGCCAAAAATGTTGACCACCGCAGCCACGGTGAAGCCGCCCGCGGCGAGGGCCACGCCGCTGGCCACGTCGACCGCGATCCAGAGCCCCCAGGGGTACTGGTCCGACAGGTTGGTCACCGGCGCCAGACCGGCGACGAGGCGGGCGATGCCGAAACTGTAGCCGATGGCCATGACGGCCAGCAGGATGACGGCGCCGGCGGAGAAGAAGGGTTGCCGGCCGCAGAGCATCCGGCCCTCACTCATCCTCCGCCTCCCCGTGTTGCTTGCGCCTGATGAGCCACATCAGCCCGGCCAGACCTGCATAGAAGGCCAGCGGGGCGGCTCCGTGATCGAAGATGCCGTGCTGGATCGATTCCGTCAGACGCGGCGGCGCCTCCTCCGGCAGGTCGAGCAGGTCGATATCGGTCGGCGGCCGTCCCGTCAGGTAGAGCCAGGAGGTGCCGCCCACCTCCCTCTCTCCGTACACGTGGTCCAGGTAGCGGTCCGGACGCTCCTCGATCCTCCGGTGAGCCAGATTCAGCAACTCGTTCCGATCGCCGAACTGGATCGCCTCCACCGGACAGGCCGCGGCGCAGGCCGGCGGGGTTCCGGTCTGCCGCTGCCGATCGGCGCAGAAGGTGCACTTGCGCATCCGCGGCGTGACCGGGTCGAGGTACTCGTAGGCCGGGATCTCGAACGGACAAGCGACGAGGCAGTAGCGGCAGCCGATACACTTGTCGGCGTCGTACACGACCGGCCCGGTCGCCGACCTGGTCAGGGCACCCACCAGGCAGGCCGAGACGCAGGCCGGGTCCAGGCAGTGCATGCACTGGACCTTCACGAAGGTCTCGTCCCGCTCGAGCTGCACCCGCGATGGTTCGCCCGGATAGGAGTTCACGACCGTGAAGGCGTCGGCGTTCGGCCGGCGGGTCTGCCGGAAGACGTGACGGTCGGCGAACGAGCCTTCCGGCAGCGGCAGGCCGTTGGCACGGTGGCACGCCTCCTCGCACTTGCGGCAGCCGATGCAGAGAGTCGTGTCGACGAGACAGCCGACCTGAGGTCGGTCCGGGGGGGCGTGCTCTGCGCGCGCCCCCGATGGCAGACCGGCAACGGCCGCCCCGACCGCCGTTCCGAGGAAACGGCGGCGGCTCAAGGTGGCGCCGGCCTCCTCTGGATCAGTCGAGTTCTGCACCATCCGCGGGCTCGTCGTGCGTCTGTCTTCCGCGCCGGTCATCGGCCACCGAACGGGAAGGCGATCTCCTCGCATCGCCAGCAGCCCTGCGCCTCGAGGTCCTCGTCGACATCGATGTCCGCGTCGCAGAGCCAGCTGCCCCCCTTCTTGTCCATGACGAATTTCAGTGGCCTCGCTGCGCGGTGCGGCCCGGCCTGGTTATCGAGATCTTCGTCCGTCGAGACGATCTTGCGGCTCTTATCCATCTCCGTGCCTCCTGACTGCGGCCCCCGACTCCGACGGTTGCTACCTCTGTCCAGGGCATGGTCCGTGCCTGGACCGGGCTGCGGGCCCAAGCGCAAGTGCCGCAGCGTGCTGGAAGCGAGCAGGGACGGCGCCCGGCCCAGGAACCGGTCCGCGAGGGTGCACCGGCGCTACCGTGCGGGAGCACGGGGTAGCGTATCTGCCAGTCCGGGCGGTGCTGCCCGGCGGCGGCACGGTGGAGGCGTGGGTTCAGGGACGCCTGTCCTGTCCGGGAAGCTGGATTCCCAGCCTCCTGATCCTGCGGTACAGGGTCGTCTTGTGGATCCCGAGTTCCCGGGCCGTGGCGTTCCGATTGCCGGCGTTCTTCTGCAGCACGGAGAGGATGAACTGCCGTTCGAGTTCGGCGAGGCTCGAGGGCTCGGGCGAAGAGGCCGTCTCCGGCGCCAGCCAGCCCGGGAGATGCTCGACCTCGATCAGCGGGCCGGAGGCCAGCACGAAGCCGTGTTCCACGGCGTTCCTGAGCTCGCGCACATTGCCGGGGTAGTCGTATGCCATCAGGATCTTGAGCGCCGCCGGCGTGAAGCCGACGACCCGCTTGCCTCGCTCGGCCCTCAATTCCTGGACGAAATGGGCGATGAGTAGCGGCAGATCTCCCCTGCGTTCCCGCAGCGGCGGGATCCGGATCCTGAACACGTTGAGACGGTAGTAGAGGTCGCTGCGGAAGGTGCCCTCCTCCACCATTTTGCCGAGCTCGTGGTTGGTGGCGGCCACGATCCGGACGTTGGCTCGACGTGACCGCACGCCGCCCAGGGGCTCGTAGCACCGCTCCTGGAGGAAACGCAGCAGCTTCGCCTGGAGGTGACTCGCCAGGTCACCGATCTCGTCCAGGAAGAGCGTGCCGTTCTCGGCCCGCGCGACCCGGCCGGGCTTGGACCTGACGGCCCCGGTGAAGGCTCCGGGTTCGTACCCGAACAGCTCCGCCTCGATGAGCGTGTCGGGGATCCCGCCGCTGTTGACCGGCACGAAGGGCCCGGTCGCCCTGGTGCTCAGGTCGTGGATCGCGCGAGCCACCAGTTCCTTCCCGGTGCCGCTCTCACCCGTGACCAGAATCGTGCTGTCGCTCTCGGCTATCGTGGGGAGGATCTCCAGCACCTTCCGCACGCCATCGCTCTTGCCCACGATGTCCCGGTAGGAGTAGGTCTCTTCGAGGCGCTTGCGCAGCACCTCGACCTGCCGCAAATCGCGGAAGGTCTCGACGCCCCCCACGACCGCACCCGACGTGTCCCGGAACAGGGCGGTCGAGATGCTGACCGGGATCTCATCGCCCTGCCTGTTTCTGATCTGGACGAGCAGGTCCACGACCGGCTTGTTGGTCTCCATGGTGTAGCGCAGCGCACAAGCGCCATGGCAGATGTTCGAGCGGAGGATCTCGCGGCATGGCCGGCCGAGGGCCTCGTCACGGGAGTAGCCGGTGATCTCCTGCGCCGCCCGGTTGAAGCAGGTGATCCTGCCATCCAGATCGATGGTGAAGACGCCGTCCGAAATGCTGCCCAGGACGGCCTCGAACCGCTCTGCTGAGAGGCTCTCCAGGAAAGGTCTCCCGTCCGCCGTCCTGGAAGGTTGGGGCCCCTTGTCCATGGTCGGCCAGTCCTTCGTGGGCCTAACGATCCGTTCCTGTCCGCTGTCTCATCTGGCCGCTTCCTCGGGAAAGTCTGCCGGCGGCCTTCTGATCGGTCGCAGGAAGTACCTGTGGCCACGGTAATCGACCTGGACCAGCTGCTGGTGCTCGATCAGCTCCGGCACCAGGTCCCAGCTGCCGCCATCACGCTCGATCAGCTGCCTGACGGCGGCTTCGCGCATGGGGTGGACCGCCGTGATGGCCAGCAGGTCCTCGCGCGCGTCGCCGGTCGCGGCGAACGCATCGCCCTCGTAGCCCAGGAGCAGTTCGACCTGGTCGGTGCGTTCGCGGAAGATCTCGTAGGCACTGGCGATGGTGCTCTCGGCGGCGGGCAGCGCCCACGGCTCCGTCGGCGGGCGGGTCGGGACCCCCAGGTAGGCCACAGCGGGGTGCAACTCGCCCACCAGTACGGCGGTGGCGCGCAGCTCCGCTTCCGAATCGTTGAGATCGGACAGGAGCATCGTCTCGGTGGCCAGAATCCCGGCGAAACCGTCGACGAAGGCGCGCATCCCCGCCAGTATGGGCTCGAGCCGGAGACGGCCGTGCGGGCGATCGATGCGCCGCCACACGTTCTCGCTCGCGGCATCGACCTTCAGCGAGACCCAATCAGCCTCCGCGAGGTCGTCCCTGACATCATCGTGCGGCATCAGGGCGCCGTTGGTGATCACGGCGATCGGGATGTCCAGCGGCCGCAACGCCCGGATCGTCCGGCCCAGGTTGGCGTCCAGGGTCGGTTCGCCGTCCGGCACGAACGTCAAGTAATCGATTGGCTCGCCCGCTCGCCTGCTGGCCGCGACCTTCGCCTCGACTGCGGCCAGGACCTCGCCGGGTCCCCAGAACGGCTGCCGCACGGACGTCGGCTTCAGCGTACGCCCCAGCTGGCAGTACACGCAGGAGTAGGGGCACAGCTTGGGTGGGATGTTGTTGATCCCGAGGCTCCGGCCGAGCCGCCGGGACGGAACCGGTCCGAAAGCGATCATATCAGGCCTCCCCTTCGTCACGACCGGCTGGTGAGCCCGAGCGGGAGGCCGCCTGTGCCGGCCGTTTTCGATACTCGTGAGTATAATTTAACCTTGATCTGATGGATTGTCAACTTCCTCCTGTCGGGCTTGATTGCACGCAATCCATTGATTATGTTCCAGATAGCGTCCAGAGAATTGTCGACATACTCACGGGTAGGTCAAGATGTCGTCTGCACGAAACCCCGGGCCGGTGCATCACCCGGAATCACGCGCCGTACCGGATGCGCTGCTGGATGCGGCCTTCCGCATGTTCGCCGAGCGCGGATACCGGGCGGCCCGTCTCGAGGATCTCGCCGGCGCCGCAGGCATGACGAAAGGGGCGGTCTACTACTACTTCGACAGCAAGGAGGACCTTTTGCACAAGGCCTTCCGGCACCGCCATCGCGAGATCTTCGCCGACATCACGGCCGCCGTGGACGCCATGCCCGGACCGGCGTCGGCCCGGATCCGGTTCGCGCTCAGGAAGGTGTGGCAACGCTGGCTGGAGTCCTGCTGGGGCGCCGCATTCCGCCTGCTGCTGGGGGAAGTGAGCATCGAGTTTCCCGCCCTCTTTCGGACCTGGGCCAGGGAGGGCCCTATCGAGGGCTGGCATCTGGTGAGCCGGCTGGTTCAGCACGGCATCGCCGCCGGCGAGTTTCGGCGGGACGTGGACGCCGAAGTCGCGGGGAGGATGATCATCTCTTCGCTCATGACCCAGGCCGCCCTGCACGTCCACCTCGGGCTGGACGAGCTGGCGCCGTGCGACAACGACAGGATCTTCGATTCGACCGTGGACATCTTTCTGCACGGCCTGACCGTGACGCATCGTTCCGGATTCACGCGATCGGCCCCTTCCACCGATCAGTGACGCTGCGCGGCGTCCCGGGTTGCGAATCACGGTAACGACATTCCGAGCGGGTCGATGACGATCCGTCATAGCGGCCCCGACGGAGGACGGCACATGCGCAAGTCGGTCACCCTGATCACCGGAGCCAGCGGCGAGGTCGGACATGCCATCATCGAGGCTCTCGCCCATTGTCCGCGCGCCATCATCACCCTCGATCCGAGGCCGCTGGCGACCACGCTCGCGAACCTCGTGGAGCGCGAGTTCGTGGGTTCCGTCCTGGACCACGATCTGCTGGAGCAGATCGCCGCCGAGCATGAGGTCGACACGGTCTTCCATCTCGCCGCCTTGCTGTCGACCCGCAGCGAGACCATGCCTGTCGCCGCTCATCAGGTGAACGTTGATGGAACCCTGAACCTGCTCGAATTCGCCCGGACGCAGGGAGAGGCCCACGATCGGCCGGTGGTCTTTCTTTACCCCAGTTCCATCGCCGTGTATGGGTTGCCGGACCTGGCCACGAAGGTGCGGGCCGGAGCGGTCAAGGAACGCGAGTGGAACCTGCCGAGGACCATGTATGGCTGCAACAAGCTCTGTTGCGAGCACCTGGGGCGCTACTACGGCCTGCACTACGCGCAGCTGGCGCCCGAGCGTCCGGTTTCCAGGGTGGATTTCCGCGCCATCCGCCTTCCCGGTCTCATCAGCGCGGAGACGCTGCCGTCGGGTGGTACGTCTGATTTCGCCCCCGAGATGATCCATGCCGCGGCCCGAGGCGAGCCCTACAGAAGCTTCGTCCGGCCGGACTCGCGCATCCCCTTCATGCTCATGGCCGACGCGGTCGATGCCATGCTGGCGCTCGCCGGCGCCGACCGCGCCTGCCTCCGCCAGAGCGTCTACAACGTCGGCGCCTTCAATCCGTCCGCCTCGGAGGTCCGTGACCTGGTGCTGGAAGGGTTTCCCGAGGCGGACATCGGCTTCGCCCCCGAAGAGAACCGCCAGGCCATCGTCGACAGCTGGCCAGCGGATGTGGACATGTCCGCGGCGAACGAGGACTGGGGCCTGGCAGCCCGGCAAGACGCCCAGGCGGCCTTCCGAGAGGTCCTCATCCCCAGCATCCGCAAGCGCTACACCGACTGGCCGGGACCCGGGGATCGCTGATTCAGGGCTGTACGAGGCTGCGGCGAAGTCCATCTGGTCATGATAGGTTTGGTGGCGGTGGACGGTAATGCTGAGTCACGCACCGTCCGTCGATCACAGGCCAGGGAGAGATGGCCATGGGCAAACCGGACGGATCACCCTTCGCCCGCCATCACCGTCGCTACGATGCGTGGTTCGTCCACAACGCGGCCGCTTACGACTCGGAGTTACGTGCAGTCGGCGCTCTGTTGCCGCGGCATGGTCGAGGCCTGGCGCTCGGTGTGGGCACGGGCCGCTTCGCCGCCCCGCTCGGCGTCCGCGTCGGGGTTGACCCAGCGCGCGAGATGCTGATCTACGCCCGGCAGCGAGGAATCTCGGTGGTCCAGGGCGTCGCCGAGGCGCTTCCCTTTCCTGCTCGGCGGTTCGATCATGCGCTCTGTGTCACCACGATCTGCTTCGTGATGGACATCCCGGCGACGCTTGCAGAGGCCTACCGCATCCTGAAGCCAGGTGCGCCGCTGGTGATCGGCTTCATCGACCGTGAGAGCGTCATCGGTCGGAGCTACCTGGCTCGTCAGGCCAGGAGCCTGTTCTACCGCGAAGCGTCCTTCGTTTCCGCCGACGAGGTCGCCGACTTGCTGCGCAATGCCGGTTTCATTGACGACGTTTGGCTTCAGACGCTGTTCCGCTCCCTGGACCAGACGGAACACATCGAGGATCCCATCCCCGGACACGGGGAGGGGGCCTTCGTTGCGGTTCGCGCGCTTCGGCGTCGCTGAGTCGCTGGCGACGGCCCTCAGTTTCCCCCCGCCTCGGCGGCCCAGTTCAACACCACCGTGATCGGACCCGCCCCGCCCATCCCCTGCTTGAGAAGCAGGAAGCGCTGGCCGTCAGGCGAGGCGACGTAGCGGTTGCGGGTAACCAGCTGGAGCGGGAGATCGGCGGGGAACAGGCGCCGCGGTCGACCCGCCTGGAACCCCGGTCCCGCATCCACGTCCACGGCCATGATCTCCCGGCGCAGGCTCAGGTAGAACAGCTCCTTGCCGTCCTGCCTCCACTGGGGTTCGGTGCCCCCCTCGGTGGAGATCTGCCACTTCCCGGCCGTGCCGGGCCAGGAGCGGACGTAGACCTCGGTGCGGCCGCTCTCGGTACTGGCGTAGGCGATCCACCTGCCGTCGGGCGAGAACCTCCCCTGGACCTCACGGAAGGGACCGGCGGCGACCGGAATGGATTCTCCCCCCGCCAGGGGAACCGCCCATACGTCCCAGCGGCTCTCACCACTGTAGGCGTTTACGAGCAGGGTTCGCCCATCGGCCGACCAGTCCGACGGCCCACCCGGAAATTCGGCCTGGATCTCGGACGGTTCCGACGCCCCGCGGGCATCCAGGGTCTTGAGCTTCCAGGCTTCGTTTCCGGCGGCGACGAAGGCGATCCGGCTTCCGTCGGGGGACCAGGTCCCCGAGCCTTCCCGCTCCGGCGAGAAGGTGAGGCGGGTCGAGGTGCCGCGGGAGGCCTCCAGCAGCCAGAGATCCTCGTTTCCACCGTCGCTCGCCAGGTCCACCACGATCCGCTCGCCGGTCGGATCCACGGCTGGGTTGGCGTAGTCCCCGGGAGGACCCACCGTCGTCAGCTCACGGCCGGCGCGGTCCACCCAGGTCAAAGTCTTCAGATACGTGCCACCGGGGCGGTAGGCGAGGTTGCCGTTGCGGGAGGTCGAGAAATTCGCCAGACCCGTGGCGCCCACCGCGAGGCTGGTCGTGACCGGGAAGGGTTCTCCCTGGAATCTCCAGGAGCCCGCCTGGAGGCGCCGGGCCAGGAGCACGCCACGATCGACCCATAGGACGTAACCCGGTTCGCAGTAATCCACGAGCGAACCGGCGGCGCCCAGGGTGCGGGCCTCGACCGAGCCCAGTTCGCCCAGGCACAGGCTGTCGCCGTCGGCGTCCTGATAGCGCGCCAGGAAGAGGAAGTGCTTGCCGTCGGGAAGGAACAGGGGCCAGCCATGACCCGTCTGGCCGGCCGCGCGATCGATCGTCGTGGCGGCCTTGGCCAGCCCGCCGGCGGCGGGTACGCTGCGGATCGAATCGACTTTGGAAACGTCGAAGAGGATCGTCCCCTGCTCGCTCCAGGTGCCGTCGTAGCCGGTGACCCCGTCCAGGATCACCCGCACCGCGCCCCCGCCCACGTCCACGCGCTTAAGCTGGGGCCCCGCGAAGAAGGCCAGGGAACGGGAGTCGGGTGACCAGAACGGCCGGCCGGCGCCCTCGGTCCCGTTCAGCGGATGGGCGGAAAGGGCCTCGAGGGGGCGGATCCAGACCTTCGTCGTCCCCGTGGAGTCGGTCGCCTCGAAGGCCAGTAAGCGTCCGTCGGGCGAGATCCTGGGCGTTCCCATCGAGGTGAGCCCGTCGGGCGGCAGGATCTGGAAGCGGACCGTGCGGGGCATGGGGGCGGGCTCGCGCAGCAACTCCCGGGATCCCAGCCCCAGGACCGCCAGGCCCAGCACCGCGACCGTGATCCAGGCGAGGCGCTCGCGGCTGCGCCGCCGGCGGGCCACGGGCTTCGGCACGCCCGTCTCGGAGCCGCCCTCGGCGATCCAGCTCAGCTGCAGGGCCACGTCGTGCGCGGTCTGCCAGCGCGCCTGCGGATCCTTCTCCAGGCACGCGTGCACGATGCGCTCCAGCGCCGGCGGGGTCATGGGCTCGATCGAGGTGATGGGGGGCGGCCGGTCCTTGAGGATCGAGGCGATCAGGGAGGCGCGGCTTCCGCCCTGGAAGGCGCGCCTGCCGGTGGCCATCTCGTAGAGGATCGCTCCGAGGGCGAAGATATCGCTGCGGGGATCGGCCTCGTGCCCCTCGATCTGCTCCGGAGCCATGTACTGGAAGGTGCCCAGGATGGCGCCCTCGGCGGTGATCGGGCCGCCCGGGCTGGCCGGGTCGGCCGTCTCCTTCGTCGTCTCGCTCGCGCTGGCCGTGACCACCGGCTGCGCGATCTTGGCCAGCCCGAAGTCCAGGAGCTTGACCCCGCTCCGGGTCAGCATCACGTTGCCCGGCTTGAGGTCCCGGTGCACGACGCCATTCGCGTGCGCCGCCGAGAGGGCCTCGGCGATCTCCCGGCCGACGCGCACGACGGCTTCCAGCGGCAGCGGCCCCTCGGAGATCCTCTGGGCGAGGGTCGTGCCCTCCAGATGCTCCATGACCAGGAAGTCGATCCCCGACTCGTGCCCCACGTCGAAGAGCGCGCAGACGTGGGGGTGGTTCAGGGACGAGATGAGGCGGGCCTCGCGATCGAACCGCCGGCGCAGATCCGGGTGGGCGGAGAGCTGGGTCGTCAGCACCTTGATGGCCACGAGCCGGTCCAGCCGCGTGTCCCTGGCGCGGTAGACCTCGCCCATCCCGCCGGCCCCGAGGGCTTCCAGGATCTCGTACGGGCCGAGCCGGCGGCCCTGCTTGAGTCGCATGGTGGAGGCTCCTCTCGCCAAGGCTGCCAGCTTAGCGCAATGGAGGGGACCGGCGCAACGCACGGCGCGCGGGGCCGTCGGGCGGGGCCGTCGCGCGGGCGGTCGCGAACCGCCGCAGCCGGGGAACTCCTCAGCGGCCGCTCGTCGACGGCCCGTCTCTCGGCTCGAGGAGCCGCTGGAACTCCGGCATGTCCCACAGCGGTTCGAGATACGGATCGCGATGGACCTCGTCCCCGTATTGCTTGCCCTCGGTGAAGGCGCGCCGCAGCAGTTCGACAGCGCTCTTCGACTCGCCCAGTCCGGCGGCGATGGCGGCGCGCCAGTACTTGTCCTCGCCCAGCAGGTAGGGGCGCCGGCTGGCCGCGATCCGGTCGGCCAGCGACTGGGCCGCCTCCCGGTCGTCGGCGCGGGCGGCGGCCACGCCCAGCAATCCGAGCAGATCGATTTCGGGTTCCTCCCCGGCTGGGGGCCGGCCCGCCAGCTCTTCCAGGATACGGCGCGCGGCCTGGGGGTCGCCGACCAGCAGGTGGGCCTCGGCGAGGCGCCTGGGGCTCGTGCCGTGCTCGAGCCGCCAGCGAAGGGCGCGCCCGGCCACCCCGGCGGCGTGTTCCGGGTGGCCGTGAGCGCGGAGTTCCTGGGCGGCCACGGCGAGCAGCCGGCCTCCCGCAGCCACGCCGGCGGGGGAGGCGAGGACTTCCTCGAGCTCCCTCTCGAGCTCCTCGATCCGGCCGAGTGCGGCCAGGGCCTGCAGGCGGATCTCGTGCAGCATCGGCGACTCGCCACAGAACTCGTAGGCCTCCGCCGTCCAGGCGAGTTCCTCGTCGTGGCGGCCCAGCATGTGGAGGGCGGCGCAGGCCACGGAGGTGGGCCAGGCGCAGGTCGGCAGCCCGCGGAGGAACGGCGTCGCCATCCGGTGCCGGTGCGGCTCGAGACGCTCGAACTCGGCCTGGGACTCGGCGAGGCGTCCCTGGTTCATCAGGGCCGTAGCGATGCGAAGTCGAGCGGGCACGAAATCGGGGGCCAGCTCGAGCGCCCGGCGAAAGTGAAGGATCGCCCGCTCGTAGTCGGCGCCGAAGCTCTCCAGGCCGGCGATGTACTCGCGGTAGGCCTCGAACGTGGGGGGTTCCTGTCTGGAGGGGAGGCCGATCGTGTTCATCGTGACCGCCGACACCAGCGAGGCCTGCAAGGCATCGATGCCCTGCATGGGCAGCGCGTTCGGGGCAGCCGCCTCGGCCGAGTAGATCAGTTCGCCGTGGATCACGTCCGACACGCTGGCGTGGAAGCGCAGGGTATCGGCCAGGAGGTAGTACGCTCCGCTCACGACGATGCCGGCCCCGGTCGCGTCGGCGAGGTCCCGCATCCCCTGAGGGGCGTCGGGCCCGAGACCTGGGCCCAGAGGACCGATCACCGGGACCGCCCGCACCACCTCGGTCCCGGCCAGCCTCTGGGCGATCCAGTCGGCCGCCATCAGGCCCAGGGGGTCGAGGGCCGGATCGCCGGTGCGGTTCTCCAGGGGCATCACCGCGACCAGCTCCGGGTCCAGCTCGCCGAGACCCGTCGCAGGCCCGGACGCCGGCGGCGCGGGGCCGGCGTGCCCCTCGCCGGTGGACTCGCCGCCGGGCACGAGGAAGACCAGCGCGGCCACCGCGACCAGGATGACGGCGGCTGCCGCGACCGCCGCCACCAGCCGGGAACGACGAGCCGGAAAACCGTCCTTCAGCCGGGGACCCGGGCGGTGATCGGAAATCGCCTCGAGCGAGAGGGCCACGTCGTGGGCCGAGGAGAACCGGTCCGACGGGCGCTTGGCCAGGCAGCGGGCGATGATCCGATCCACGACCGGCGGGATCTCCGGGTCGCTGCTCGAAGGCGGCGGCGGTTCGTCCCTGAGCACCGCGCCCATCGTCTCGGCCGGAGTGGCGGCCTGGAAGGCGCGCCGGCCGGTCAGCAGCTCATGCAGCAGGCAGCCGAGCGCGAAGACGTCGGTTCGCGCGTCGCACGCCACGCCCCGGACCTGCTCCGGTGCCATGTAGCCGGCCGTGCCCAGGACCGTTCCGTCCCGCGTCAGGGCCAGGAGGGTTGCGGGCACGGTCGGCGCGTCGCCCTCGACCGCCGGTGCCGGCGCCGGCGGCGGCGCCAGGATCTGCGCCAGGCCGAAGTCCAGCACCTTCGGCCGGCTGCGATCGTCCAGCATGATGTTCTCGGGCTTCAGGTCGCGATGGACGACGCCGTTCGCGTGCGCCGAGGCCAGCGCCTGCGCGATCTGCACCCCGAGGGTGACGGCTTCGCGCCACGGCAGCCGCCGGCCGGCGAGGACGTCACGCAGGCTGCGGCCCTCGACGAGTTCGCTGACGGTGTAGGCGACGCCGTCGACGATACCGAAGTCGTGGATCTGCACGATGCCGGGATGCGAGAGGCGGGCCGCGGCACGGGCCTCGCGCTCGAACCGTTCCCGCCGCAGAGGCTCGGCGGCGAACTCGGGAGGCAGCACCTTGAGCGCCACCTCGCGATCGAGCGCCTCGTCGTGCGCCCGGTAGACCACGCCCATGCCGCCGGCGCCGAGCTCGCCGGTGATCCGGTAGCGGGACAGCTTGCGGCCGATCATGCCGTCGGCTCCATGACCCGGGAGAATCTGGACAGTGGCGAGGTGGCTTCGAGCTTCATCCTGCGCCCGATCCGGACTGCGTGTCAACCGGGGCATCCCCGGCGCGGTCTCCGGTGACCGTGACCGGATCAGCCGAGCCCGATCCGCGCGAGCAGGTCCTGGAAACGGGGCTCGTGCCGCAGCGGCGCCAGGCAGGGCAGGAACCTCGTCCAGGGCATCAGGGCATCTCCCTCGTCCGCCGCACGCTCCAGAGCGTCCAGGGCCGCGGAACTGTCGCCGAGGCCCAGGTGGATCAGCGCCGGCGCCGACGCGGGCCAGTAGCCCTGGTCGCGACGCGCGAGCGACCGGGCGAGTTCCTCCTTCGCCCGCCGCCGGCGTCCGAGCTGCCCGTGGAGCATGCCGATCCCCTCGGCGATCCACGGGAAGCCGCCCGTCGCCTCGCGCGCATCCTCGAGGGTGGCGATCGCTTCCTCGAGGCGGCCGGTGGCGGCCTGGACGTAGCCGAGATAGAAGAGCGCGACGCCGTTGCCGGGAGCGTGGTCGAGCACCTCGAGCAGTTCCGCGGCGGCGCGGTCCTGGTCGCCGGCAAGGTGGTAGGTCCAGCCCACGTTCGCCACGACCACCGGCGACAGCGGATCGAGCGATTTCGCCAGCAGGACGGCCTCGACCGCCTCGTCGCAGCGACCGACGATGCTCAGCCAGTGACCGTACCAGAGGCGGGTGAGGGCCGAGCCCGGGTTCAGCTCCAGGGCCCGCACCAGATGGTCCTCGGCCGCTTCCCAGCGCCAGTCGCCGAACATGTGCATCAGGCCGAGCGTGGCGTGCGCCTCCGGGAGCTGCGGGTCCAGCTCCAGCGCCCGGGTCGCCAGTTCGCCGGCACGCTCGCAGGCCGGTCGCGGGGCGGCCAGCCCCCAGGCGGCTTTCGTGCCGAGCACGTCCGCCAGCCCGGTGTAGGCGGGCGCATAGCCGGGGTCGCGTTCGATGGCCTCTGCGAATCGACGTCCCGCCGCCTCCAGGCAGCCGCCGAAGCGGCGGTGCCAGAGCGCGCGGCCCTGCAGGTACAGCAGGTAGGCGGAGACGTCGGTGCCGGCCGGCCGCCCCGGTCCACGAGGAGCGCGGTCGCCCACCGCCGGTGCGAGGCTCGCGATGATCGCGCCCGCCAACTCGTCCTGCAGCGCGAAGACATCTTCGAGCCGACGGTCGTACTGGCCGCACCACAGATGGTGGCCTTGCGCGGCGTCGATGAGCTGCGCTGACACCCGCAGCTGGTCGTCCGCTCTCCGTACGCTCCCCTCGAGGACGGTCGTCACGCCGAGACGGTTTCCGATCTCCCGCACGTCGAGGTGGCGTCCCTTGAAGGCGAACGAGGAGGTGCGCGCGATCACCCGCAGCCCCGGCACCGTCGTCAATCGCCCGATCAGCTCCTCGGCGAGCCCGTCGCAGAAGATCTCGTGCTCGGCGTCGCTGCTCAGGTTCGCGAACGGCAGTACGGCGATCCCGGAGGCGGGCACCGGGCGCGACCCGGCCGGCACCTCCACGTCCGTCGTCCGTACCGGTTCGTCCGCCACGGTCGCGATGAACTTGTAACCCACCCGCGGCAGGGTCTTGATGTAGCGGGGCCGCCGGGGATCGTCGCCGAGCGCCTGCCGCGCCTCGGTGATGCAGTGCGCGAGGACGGCGTCGCTGACGCAGGTGTCGACCCAGATGGAGGCGAGCAGATCCTCGCGCCGGACGGCCTCGCCCGGCCGGCTCACGAGGCAGAAAAGGGTCTCGAACACCTTGGGCCGCAGCGCGACCTCGCGGCCGCCGGCGAACAGCGCGCGCGAGCGGCCGTCCAGCCGGAAGTCATCGAACCTGAAGACCTGCGTGTCGGCGCCCACGGGCCGTCTCCCTGCCGCCGGAGGATGTCGGGTCGATTCGCAGGATTATCGCATGACATCGTCAGGAATGTCATCCCGCCTCCGGCTAGGGTGACGACGAGGTCGCCGATCCCCACACCCGGTGAGCGGCGCATCATTCACCCCCGCCCCGGGCTCCGGCCCGCGCAGGAGGTCACCATCATGATCACCCGTATCATCGTCGTCGCGATGCTTCTTCTCGTCTTCGGAGCGTGCGGACAGGAGGCGGCCGTGAACCGGCCCGACGACCCCATGGCACCGTCGCTCGACGCCGACAAGGCCGCCATGCTGCCCTGGCGAGCCGCCTACATGTGGTCGGTCACCGAGGTCGTCTGGGCGGGCATGCCGGGGCAGGACACCAGCACCTTCGACGGTCGCTGCTCCGAGCCCTCGGACTACATCATCCGCGCGCGCTTCGAGGGCCAGGCGGCGCACTTCGGGCGCGTCACGGGCGAGACCTGCCACTGCACCCAGATCGCCTGGTCGCCCGCCGGCGAGCCGATGGGCATGACCTACGATGACGGCGTCACCTCGATGCGGGCCGCGAACGGCAGCGCCATCGAGATCACCTACGGGAACGGCGTCACCGGCTACGACCCCGACACCGGTCAGCACTGGTTCGAGGACGAGTTCACGTTCGTCCAGGGGACCGGCCTCTTCGAGGGCATCGCCGGCGGCGGGTTCGAGGGCGGTTCGTTCGCCGACCTGCAGGCGGTCCTCGCCGGGGATCCGGTGCCGATGTGGGGCGAGGGGGCGGTTAGCTTCGATCCACGGCCGTGAGCTCAGCCTGCGGTCGAACATGCGCCGCTCGCTTCGCTACTCCATGCCGCCGACCACGCTCGCAGCCGATTCCGCGGTGGCGGCCGCGAGGAGCCAGTCGCGGAGCTCGTCCGGGTCGTCGTGGTCGAGGATGCGCTGCTTCTGCTCGGGGGTGACCGGCAGGCCACGGGCCTCGAGGAGGGCCACCACGGCCCGGGCGATCTCGCCGGCCTCCTGCCGCGCCGCCTCCTCCCGGGCGACCTCGGCGGGCACCTTCCGCATGGCGAGGCGGTCGCCGGTGGCCTCGGCCACCCCGCGATACCACGGCTCGGGGTAGCCCTCGAAGCGGGGCTTGCCGAACTCGTCCTTCACGTTGCCGTCGAGGTACGTGTACAGCAGCTCGTCGAAGAGGCGGTTCCAGCGGGCGACCACGCCGTTGCCCGCTTCACCGGAGTAGCGCGTGAGGTACTCCTTCGCCAGACGCGGCGATTGCTCGTACAACGCGACCGCGGCCGCGTCCACGGCGGGGACCTCGGCCCGGAAGCGGCCCTCCAGCTGCTGCTGCACCTGCTGGATGTCGGCGATCATGTCGGCATAACGCAGGTACGCGAAGTTGGCCACGCGATTGAAGGCCCAGAAGGCGGCGTCGTAGTCGACGTCATGGAAGGAGCCGGTCCCCTCGCGGTAGGCATACGGGGCCTCCGTGATGCCGGCGTAGGCGGGGAAGTAGACCGTGCTGTAGGTGTCGTCCACGCCGAACCAGTGGATGCCGCCGATGGGATCGGGCAGCCAGGAGCGCATCTGCGCCACGAACGAGAAGCCGGTCTGCTGGGTGGAGACGGCGCGCTCGTGGAAGTAGCGCCGGCCGTCCACCTCCCAGGTCATCGGCCGCCAGCGGTACGGCAGAGCGTACGGGCCGGCGCCGACGTCGGTGGTCATGTCCAGCTCGGTGCCCTCGAAGTGGTCGCGCATGAAGGACATGACGTCGGCGACGGTGAGCTTGCGCTCGGGCCGGATCCACAGCGGCACCGGTTCGGCGTCCGGCTCGCCGCGGATCCAGGCGGTGCCGTGCTCGCCGGCCGGCGCGGCGCGCTCGAACATGCACCACACGCGCGCCTCGCAGAAGCGCCGCGTGCCGAAGGCGTCGGGGTCGTAGGCGTCGACGAAGCTGAAGTCCTCGTCGTCCCCCGCGAACCAGCCCTTCTCGCGGGCGAGCTCGATCACGTCCGGGGCGTAGAGCGTATGCTCGGGATCGTCCAGGGGAAACCGGCGGATGCGTGCGGCGTTGGCGTGGCCGGTGATGTAGCCGTCGGGCACGCGTCGGGCCACCCAGACCGCGCCGCGCCGGCCGGCGCCCTTGCCGATGAGGTCCATGATCCAGACCTCGTCGGGATCGCCGATGGAGAACGACTCGCCCGTGCTGGCGTAGCCGTAGGCCTCCACCAGGCCGGTCATGATCTCGACCGCCTCGCGCGCGGTCCGCGCCCGCTGCAGCGCGATGTACATGAGGCTGCCGTAGTCCAGGATCCCCTCGGGATCGCGCAGCTCGGGCCGGCCGCCCCAGGTCGACTCGCCGATCGAGACCTGGTGCTCGTTCATGTTGCCGATCACCGAGTACGTGACCGGCGCCTGAGCGATCTCGCCGAGATACTTGCCGGTATCCCACTCGTGGACCTCGATCCGCGCGCCCGGCACGTGCTCGCCCGGCGGCCGGTAGTACAACTCGCCGTAGAAGCCGTGCGAGTCGGCCGCGTAGGTAACCATCGTCGACCCGTCGGCCGAGGCTCCGGCCGAGATCAGGAAGTTGGTGCAGGCCAGGACGGGTGCCGGCCAGGCCACCGCCGCGCCGAGCGCGGCGAGAGTCGCGACGAGCACGATGGGGCGAAGTTGGTGGCAGGATCTGGCGGAGAATCTCGGCTCGCGAGGAGTCATGTCGTCGCTCCCGGGTCGTTTCGTCGGCTCGGGCAAGCGGGCCGGAGCGGCCTGATCGCCGTGAAGGCACCGGTGATACGCTGCATGGCGACCGGACGGCCGTCAAGCGGCCAGGCTCTGCGGACCCCAGGCGCCGGGTCTGATTGGCCTGCACTGAACGTTCTGCGGGGCGTCTGGCGAATCGAGGCGGCTGTCCGGGCCACGCGCGCGAACCCGGGCGGAGGCGATCGTCGGCGCCGGCGGAGGCAAGACCATCGACGCGAAGGATCGCGGCACGGTCAATCTCGTGAGGACTGGTCGGTCGGTGTCCAGACCGGTGCCCGGGCGGCAGAGCCGCCCGGGCGTTTCCCGCGCGCGAACCTCGAGCCGGTCCGGCTTACCGGAACAGCCCCTTCACCTGCGTCCAGGTGGCGTTCTCGGCGCTGGTGGCAGCGTCCGCGTTGACGGCGGCCAGCTCGTAGCCGGGGAGCAGCCAGCCATCGGGGCCGCGCCCCATGCCGTTCTCGTCGGTCGCGAACTCCATGATGACCAGGTTACCGAAGTCGTCTCCGTCGACGTAGACGGCCTCGTTCGGGACGCTGGCCTGCTCAACCGGTCCGGCAAGGAACTGAACCGCCGGCGCGAACGACGTCAGGTTCATGTACCCGAGGTAGATGTAGCCGTCCGCAGCCTCGATCGGCGTGCCGAAGCCCACGATGAAGCCAAACGCGTCTCCAAGGATGTCGATGCCTTCGGTGCCGATCCACTCCGTCGCGTTGACGAACAGGAACGCATCGCTCGGCACCAGCTGCAACTGGACTTCCAGGGCGGCGGCGGATCGCACGGTCGGTCCAGCGATCGCCAGGTACATGTTGAACGGGGTCCCGGTCCCGATCACGATCTCGTTCTGGGTCAACTCAGCGTCGAAGTAGAGGCCGAAGCTGTCCGTTCCGGTGTCCTGGGCGGCCGCGGCCGACGCCATCAGTGCGACGATCAGGACGACTAGCATCTTCTTCATGGTGTTACCTCCCACGAGCAACAGGCCGTTGCGTGCCCCCCGGACACTTGCTAGTCGTATACGCGCCATTCGGCCCGGAATTTGTGAAGGCATATCGATCAATTCTTTGACAGGCAACGACTTGATCAATGAGAACTCGCATCGAAATCGCCCTGAGCCACCCGCCGGGAAAGCATGGCGGGGACCGCCATGCTCGTTCTGCTGTCGCTGCGCCACCAGGGACCTCGCCGCCGCCGCTGCAACGCAAACCGCCATGCGCGGTGGCGGAACGCCATGGTGCGGAGCCGACGGCGCCGCCGCGATCAGCTCGCGCGCCCGTGGCCCGAACCAGGATCGACTATTGACGACGCCCCACGGGATAGCATGAGATACGCTGCGGAACGGTTGCCGGTGCCCCGAGCCTTCCCCGCTCGGTTCTCGAGCGGCGGGACGGCACGTGGAACGGAGCATGCCCACCCCGACCGGCGCCGTACCCGGTGCGGTCCGGGAAGGGCGAGTCGTCCAGTGAGATCCGCGATGGCGCCGAACGCCGGCGCCCGGGAGGCGCGAGAGAGATGAAGCGATTCCATGTCCATGCCGTGGCGGCCTGCGTCGCCATGCTCGCCGCGGTCCTGACCACCATGGTTCCGGCGCTCGTCGCCACCGCCGCCGCGAGCACCGCCTGGGGCCCGCGCGCGGGCGTCACCATCGACCCGGACCAGGTGCACGTGGGGTTCCACGTCGACGCCGGGGAACTGTTTCCCGACGGCCGCTTCGTGCCGAACATCGAGGTCGGGTTCGGCGACCACGTCACGGTCGTCGCCATCAACCCGGAACTGATCTACCGCTTCCCGCAGGCGGTGGAGCGCCCCTGGAGCTTCTACGTCGGCGGCGGGCTCGGGATCAACTGGGTGAACTGGGACGACGACCTGGTCGGCCACGACGGCTCGGACACCGACCTGGGCCTGAACGTTCTCGGTGGGATGCGCCGCCGCCTGTCGAGCGGCAACAGCCTGTTCCTGGAGCTGAAGCTCGGACTGGCCGATTCTCCGGACGCCAAGTTCACGGTCGGGTTGTTCCTCTAGGCTGCCACCCGCCGGGCTGCGACACGGCCGCTGGGAGCTGCGGCTCCCCTCGACATTTTTCCACCGCGACGGCTGGGGATACCCTATACTGCTTTCGGGACGTGCGCCTTGCCGGGGAGACGAGGCGGCCACCGATCGTCTCATGCTTCCGAAAACGATGGGGGTTGTGCGATGAAGTTCGCATGGGTTGCACTGGTGGCGGCCGTGCTGGCGCTGGGCTGTGTCCCCTGCAGTGCCGGGACATCCACACCTCACCTGATCTCCTTCCAGGGGAGGGCGCTGGACAGCGCGGGACAGCCCCTCGGTACCGGTGACGTGGCTGTGCGCATCTACGATGCGGCCGCCGGAGGCGTGCTCGTTTACGATTCCGGTATCGACTTCACCGGCGAGGTGCAGGACGGGCTCTTCAGCGTCGTCCTCGGCAGCGTCACGCCTCTGAGTCTGGACAACACGCGGCAGTACTTCCTCGAGGTCGATGTCAATGGCCAGGAGGTGGTCGGCGACGCCGCTGCAGGCAGGCAGCCGTTCTATCCAGGGGGCGGCAGCCACGAGCGGCAGGACCTGGAAGACCGGCTCACGATCCTCGAGTCCGTCGTCTTCCTCACCTGCAGTCCCGGTGAGTTCGACCTGAACGGCAATCCGGCCGACGGCTGCGAGTTCCTTCTCGACGCGGGCGGGATCTACGTCTCGATCGATTCACCAGCGGCCGTGGACGACGGCGGCTGCGGCTTCGGCCCGGAGGGCACCGGCAACTATCCGTGCCGATCGGTGAATTTCGGCATCATGCGGGCGACGGCGAGCGGCCGTCACACGGTCTACGTGGCCGACGGTTACTACGACGAGTCGGTGACGCTCGAGAACGGCGTGGACCTGAAGGGCGGTTACCGACCGGGGACCTGGGAACGCAACGTGTCCTCCAGCGCCACGATGCTGGCCGGCACCACCGGACCGGGCGCCCCGAAGACCCTGATTGCCGACGGGCTCGCTCAGCCGACGACGGTCGAAGGCTTCCTGGTGCTCGGACGCAACGGGGGCCCGGGCGCCAGTTCCTGCGCCGTATGGGTACGCGATTGCAGCGGGCTCAGTCTGCTGAACCTTCGGGTCCACGCAGGCGACGGGGGGCCCGGCCTCGCCGGGAGCGATGGGATCTCCGGAGGCGATGGCACGTCGGGCGGGGGCAGTTCGGGTCAACCGGACAGCGCCTACGACGCGTTCGACACCGGCCAGATCGACTGCACCTCCTACTTCGATCGACAGTACGCCAACGGTGGCGTCTTCACGGTCGGCCTCGTCGACCTGAGCGGCGGCGCGGGCGGCGGCAACTTCTGCGCGCCGATCTACGACACGTCCACCTCCGCCGGCGACGGCGCCGCGGGCATGTCCGGACCAGGCGCGCTGGGAGGTCCGGGCGGCGCCGGGGGATTGGGCGGAGCCGACTCCAGTTATGACGGCGCGGTCTGCTACCCCGCGGCGGCGAGTCGGGACGGCTCGGGCGGCGGCTCCGGCGGCGATGGCGGGAACGGCAGCGGAGGCGCCGGAGCGACCATTCCGACGGGAGTGATCGTCGCGGGCGAGTGGATCGCCCAGATGGGGTCCTCAGGCGAGAACGCCGGCCACGGCGGTGGCGGCGGCGGCGGCGGTGCCGGTGGCGGCGCAGAGGGATCCGGCTCGGCGACCGATCAGCTGGGTGCCCATGGCGGTGGCGGCGGTGCCGGCGGCGCGGGTGGCGCCGGCGGCGGCGGTGGCGGCGGTGGCGGTGGCTCCTTCGGGATCTTCGTGTACGGCGGATCGGCGCCGACGATCCAGAACTGCCGCATCGATCTGGGCCGAGGGGGCTCCGGCGGCCGTGGCGGAATGGGCGGCCTGGGCGGCGCGGGGGGGGGCGGTGGCGCCGGCGGAACGGCGGCGTCCCTGCTGTGCCCCGGTCCGGCCGGGGCCGGTGGTCCGGGCGGCCGGGGCGGTAACGGTGGCGGTGGCGGCGGCGGCGCCGGGGGCAGCGCGTACGGCGTCTACCTCTCGAATGCTTCGGGGGCTCCGCCTTACGCCTCTCTGAATACCTTCGCGGGCGGGGCGGCCGGCAGCGGTGGCGCGGGCGGTGGGTCGCCGGGCAACCCTGGCACGGACGGGGTCGCCGGCGACGTGGCGGAGACCGGCGTCAACTAGGGTGAGGGAGAACGATCATGCGGCGCGCAATCGACGGCGTAACGGTCCCCGTTTTCCTCGCAGCCATCCTCGCTGCATGGCCGGCGGTTGCGGCTTCGCCGACGCCGCATCTCCTGGATTTCCAGGGACGGGCGATGAACGCCGCCGGCGTGCCTGTGGCCGCCGGGAGTCTCGCGGTACGGATTTACGACTCCGCCACCGGCGGAACGATGATCTACGATTCGGGCGCGGATTTCGCGGGAGCCATCGCGACCGGTCTCTTCGATGTCGTGCTGGGTGCGGTCACGCCGCTCTCGCTGGACGTCGAGCAGCTGTATCACCTCGAGATCGAGGTCGACGGTATCGAGGTCGCCGGCGATGCTGCCGGCGGCAGGATCGCGTTCTACCCCGGTCTCGGCAGCCACGCGCGCCCTGACCTCGAGGCGCGGCTCTCGGCGCTCGAGATCGCGCTGCTCGGGAAGTCCGCCGCAACGGGGCCCAGCCTGGCGAATGATGCCGTCGCAACGGCGCCGGCAGTGATAGCGTCGGGCGCCGCTCGCTTCGGTGGCGCCGGCGCGGACTATGCTCTTGAACTGGCACTGCTCGGCTCGGGGCTGGCCCGAGGTGCGATCGACGGCCACGAGGTGGCCGGTCACCTGATCTGGTACCCCGTGGGCACGTACGCGGCCGGCGACCGCAGAATCTTCCTCGGCCCCTACTACACCACCAGCGTGCAGGGAACCATCGTGCTGGATCCGTCACCCGATCCTCTGGTGGCGTCCTGGATGATCTCGGGTCCCGGAGGGAACGTCGAGGGGGCTGGCGATGCGACGCTGGCCGGAAGCGAGGCGGGCACCTACCTGGTCACCTGGGGTACCATCGCCGGCTGGAGTCCGCAGCCGGCGAGCGAGTCGCTCGCGTTGCCGCCCCTCGGCACGGTCACGTTCCAGACCACGTACGAACTGCAACCCGCACGCATCGATTCGATCGTCGACGTTCCTGCCGATCAGGGCGGCTGGGTGCGGATCCATTTCACCCGCTGCGGCCTCGACATGTCTCGTGGAAGCTGGCCGGACACGGCGGTGGTCGGGTACAACGTGCATCGCCGGGTCGAGGATCCGGCGCTGGTGGCGTCCGTTCTCGACGTTACGGGCGGCACCGGGCCGGGCCTCTTCGTGCTCGGCGACCGGCGGTACGCCGTGCGGGCGGAGAAGGCGGAGAGCGAGATGCCGCCGGGCGTCTGGGAAGTCGTGCAGACCGTTTACGCTCGGCAGCAGGAGACATACCTCGCCCTTGCGCCGACGCTGGCCGATTCGGTCGCGGGCGAACCGCCGTTCCGGACGCATTACTTCGTCTCCGCCCACACGACCGAACCGGCGATATTCTTCGACGGCGCTCCGGACAGCGGCTACTCGACCGACGACCTGGCCCCGGCGGTGCCCACCGGTCTGCTCGTGACGTACGCGACCGCGGGCAATGCACTGAACTGGGACCCACCCACCGAACCGGACTTCCAGTACCACCGCATCTACCGGGGCCCGACTGCCGACTTCGTTCCGGGACCGGAGTCTCTCGTCCACGAGACGACCGGCAACCAGTGGACCGATCCCCAGGGCGACTGGAGCCATCATTACCGCGTCTCGACCCTCGACCATGCGGGCAACGAGAGCGACGCGACTTCACCCGTCACCGCCAGCAGCGCGGACGTGGCCCTGCCCACGGAGTTGCGGCTGGTGCAGAATCATCCGAATCCGTTCAACCCCTCGACCACGATCCGCTTCGATCTTCCTCGAACCGGCAGCGTCGATCTGCGCATCTACGACGTCTCGGGCCGTCTGGTGCGGAGACTGATCAGCGGCGACCGCTTGCCGCCGGGCCGCAGGGCGGCGCTCTGGGACGGGCGCGACGACGCCGGCCACAATGTGGCGACCGGGGTGTACTTCTGCCGGCTCCAGGTGGGGTCGTTCCGGCAGTCGATCCGCATGGCGCTCGTGAAGTGACGTGAAGTGATACGCGTGCCGTTGATGCCCAAGGTCACGGTCACGAACGGGAGTTCCCGGGAGGCCTCGGGTCCCGTCTCGTCATGGCTTCATCCACGTCCAGGCCCATCTGCGTGGCCCGCAGGCGCCAGCGTTCGCGGGCCAAGGCCTGCATGTCGACGTTCTGGTCCAGCTCGTCCACGATCTCCATTCCGAGCAGCGTTTCGACGGCGTCCTCCATGGTCACGATCCCCTCGGTGCCGCCGTACTCGTCGATCACCACCGCGATGTGCGACCGGCGACGCTCGAGCAGAACCTCCAGCAACCGCGGGAGCCGCATGGACTCGAGCACGGTGGGGATCTCCCGCCGATGATCCCGCAGCGGGGCGTCGCCGTTGCCGCTGGCCTGCTGCAGGAGGATGTCGTCCTTGAGCACGAATCCGGTGATGTGGTCGATACTCCCGTGGTAGACGGGAAGCCGCGAGAACGGCAGCCGGCCAATCAGGTCCGCAGCCTGGGAAATCGTGAGGTCCTCGGAGAGCGCCTCCACGACCGGACGCGGCGTCATGATGTCGCCGACGGTCAAGGTGTCGAGCAGGAGCAGGTTCTGGACGATCTGGAACTCTTCCTTGCGCAGCTTGCCGGCGCGCTGGCCGAGACTGGCCATGGCGGCGAACTCTGCGCGGCTGAAGGCATGCACCGGCCTCCCGTGGCCGATCCAGCGCGTGAGGAGTTCGGAGAGACGGATCAGCGGATACATGATCCAGATCAGAGCCTGGACGAACCACGCCGTGGGCGCCGCCAGCGACCGCCAGTAGACCGCGCCCACGGTCTTGGGCACGATCTCGGAGAGGAAGAGGATCGCCAGTGTCATCGCGGCCGTGAAGGCGCCGAAGAAAGCGCTTCCGAAGAGGGCGACCGCCTCGGCCCCGGCCCCGATGGCACCCACGGTGTGGGCGATGGTGTTGAGGGTGAGGATCGCGGCCAGGGAGCGGTCCACGTTCTCGACCTTCAACCGGTAGAGACGCTGGGCGAGGCGCGGGCGGTCGGCACCGAGCCGCTCGATATACACCGGGGTGATGCTCAGCAGCACGGCCTCGGAGATCGAGCAGAGGAAGGAGAAGACCAGGGCCAGCAGAACCCAGAGCATGAGGGTCCGCAGATCGCCTCCGCCGATGTCGAGGGACGACTCGTCGGGGGCGCCGGCTGCGACAGCGACGGCGGCAAACCCCACGGCCGTGCACGCGACGACCACACGCAGCAGCAGGTGCGGCGCGCGCGCGTGGGGGCGCGAAATGCGGGATCCGGCGAGAGGGGTCACGTCGCCAGCATAGCACCCGCCGCTCATCGGCAGCAACTCGGCCTTGTCGCTTGCATCGATGCGATCGTCGACGTTCCTGTGCCGCTCACCAGGCCGACTCCCAGGCGACCGATCCGGCCCGGTGACCGTCGGTGAACCCGTGGGCCACGTCGATGCGCAGCTGTCCCTTCAGGCCCACGCTCCGCAACCGCAGGCCCAGCCCGCCGTCCACCTGCCACGGGACCCGCTCTGCCCGCCCGGTATGCCACGGCCGGGCGCCGTCGACGAAGACCGCCCAGCCGAACTGCACGGGACCGTGTCGCCAGGGCCAGACCTGCCTCTCGATCGTGGCATGAGCGAGGGTGCGTCCGAAGACCCGGCCCTCGATGACGCCCCCGTCCAGCAGCGGGTGGGCTCGCAGGAGAGGGGCCCGGCCGTAGCCCGTGCCCGCTCCGGACCAGAGGGCCAGGGGGGCGTCCGCGGTCGCGCTGGAGAGCCCGGCGCGGCCCCGCCACCCGTCGCCTCCCGTCAGCCCGCCCGAACCCCACCCGAACGACACGCCGCCGGCCGCGAACGGAACGCCACCGTCCAGGCTCGTCCACCTCGCCACCGCCACGGACGCCGCCAGGCGGTCGCGCAGCCATCGCGTCTCCACGCTCCCCTCCAGGGCGAGATGGGCGCCCTGCCTGTCCCACGCGTCGAACGCCGCGCCGAGCGCGAGGCGCAGGTCGGGTCCGAACCAGTCGGCGAAGGAGAGAGCGGTGCGCCGGCGTTCCTCCCGGATCGATTCTCCGGCCGACGCGCCGCTCGCACCGGAGCGGGCGCGGACCACGTAGGTCTGCCGTTCCCAGGAGCCGTCCACGGTCCAGATCCCCGGCCGGCCGCCGGCGGCCGGCACCGCCAGCGTCAGCGACAGGCGCGGTCGGTCCTGCCACCACCTCCACCTTCCCGTCCACAGTTCGCCGTTGCCGGTGGGGCTGGCCACGTCGATGCCGACCTCGCGCGCGACGAGCGCCCTCGTGCCCGCCCTGACGATGTCCCACCGACCGGCCGCCACGAGGGGGCGCTCCAGCAGCTTCGCGTCCACCTGCGCCACGCCGTCCGGCAGGGGCCTTAGCCCGAGGCGGAAACCCGTCTGGGCCGGCAACTCGGCCAGGCGTCGTCCGGCCCGGCGGAAGGCTCCGGGCGTGAGCAACCGGCCCGGGGGCAGATCGAGCTGGGTGGCCACGGCGGAGTAGCGGGTGCGCGCCAGGCCATCGACGCGCGTCAGGTCGTTCCGGGGCTCGGACAGGTGATTCCACGCGTGGAGCGCGCCTTGCACGTCGTCGGCCAGGAAGCGGCTGCCGGCCAGAAGCCGCCAGGCGTGGGCATCGTCGGGATCGAGCGCCAGAGCGCGCTCCGCCAACCGGGTCGCACCCGCCCAGTCGCCGGCGTTGAAGCGCAGTCCCGCGCGTTCCCGCAGGGGAACTGCTGATGCGGGACACAGCGCCTGGGCGGCGAGCAACTCGTGCTCCGCTCCGGCGGTATCCTGCTGTGCGGCCAGGAGGATCCCTCGCTCGACGAGGGCGCTGCAGGCGTCGGGAACGGCGGACGTGTCGGCGGCGGTGACCACGTGATCCGGGACGCGCCAGGCGCCGGACTCCTGCGGGGGCAGGACCAGGAGCGCCCAGTTGCCGCTGCCGGACCAGGCTGCCTCGAACGCCGCTTCACGCACGGCCCGGAACGGCCCCACGTTCGGGTCGTGGAGGATCACCCGGCCGCCGGCCCAGGCCACGAGCACGACGTAGTGGTAGGAGTCTGCGCCCACCTGCAAGAGGGCGATGACCGGCCGGCCCTCGTGCACATGGCCGGCGACAGCGGCCGTTGCGGCCGGCAGGATAAGAGCCGTCCATCCGCGGCCGGCGACCGCGTCGACGAGGGCACGGGTCCGTATACCGTCCTGATCGGCTTCCACGAGGGAGGCGAAATCCTCGGCCAGGACGCCGGTCTCCCCCCAGTAGCGCAGAACCATGGCGAGCGCCGCCCCACCGCACAGACTCCCGCTCTGTGGAACGTACGGGACGTCGAGAAGCGACACCTGCTCCGGAGCGTCCGGCCCGGGCGGCGACGGACCGGCCGCCGTCGCAGCGGCCCAGCCGAGCACGGCCAGCGCCGCCCAGATTCCGATCGCGGCCCTCGGGCTCACCATCTACCCGGCTCAGAGCAACAAGATGAGGACCAGCAGGATGATGATGATCCCGGTCGTGGAAATGATGACCCGGTTGTCGCCGCCGGCGACGTCGGTATCGACGGCTCTGGCCTGCGCTGCCAGCGACTCGAGAGAGGATCCTGACAGGGTCGCGGCGGCGGCGCTGGCCCGCTCGATGTCGAGGCCGGCATTGGCGGCGAGGGCGCGGACATCCTCGCGCTGCAACAGGTCCTGGATCACCTGGCGATCGGCCTCGGCCTGATCGAGCCGCTGATCGATCGCGGACTGGATCTCGTTCGTGCCGGCCACGTGCCGCTGCGGCTCATCGGGCGGCTCGGCCGCCGATGCGCCGGCGGCGAATGCGAACACGACCGCGCCGATGGCGAAGACGGCGGCAGCGGTCGATGCGAACGTCCGGCCCTTCACCGATCCCGTGAAATTCATCATGTCCTGCTCGCTTTCGCTTGGTTCAGCCGGAGGTCCAGCCGAACGCCGGGATCCGGCACGCCTGGCTTTCTTACCGCGCCGGCCACTCGATGCACGACGAAGGTCAATATGATCGAGGGTCGACAAAGCGCAACACAGGGCACGGCCGAACGGCGGTGCCCACGTTGCGTCATCATCGTTTCGTCGCCATCGACCAGATCATTCCGTCGTCGATGGCGAGCGACGGCGACCTAGCCCGGATGATTCATGAGCGGCCGTAGCGAGGATGAGGAAAATGCCCGCCAGAACACGACCTCGCAAGGATTGGCGAGGGAGGCGTACCCGATGCGGTACGTTGACCGAGCCGATCCGAGAAGGCGTGTTCTGGCGGGCATTTGACCAGACGCAGCAGGCCGCTCATGAATCATCCGGGCTAGATCCTGTCCGGCCCGGCCAGCTTCCGGTCGGCACCGCCGATGCCGAAGCAGAAGGCCGCCGCCAAAAGCGGCGCTCCGACGATGAAGGCGATCACGAAGCCGGGCATGGTGAAACGCCCCGCGCCGTAGACGATCACGACCACGGCGAACACCGCGAGCAGCGCCGCGCTCACGCGAGGCAAGCGACGACCGAGCAGGCCGATGGCGACGACGATCAGCCCCGGGCTCGCGTGCAGCAGGATCTCGAGCGGACCATCGTTCCAGGCGTCGAAGAGGGAGAAGAGGAGCACCAGCGCGCCGATCGTGACCGCGATCCGCACCCCGGCGGAGCGGTAGTCGCCGATCATGACCAGGCCGACCAGAGCCTTGGTGGCCAGCCCCACGGCGAGCAGAGCATAGAAGTCGTCCGCAGGCGCCCCGACCCGTTCGGCGCGCAGCGCGAAGAGCGCAACGGCCACGATCAGGACGGTGAGAGCCAGATTGCCGGCGTGGAACTGGATCTGGAGCTGCCGCTCGTCCGCCGACTTCCCGGCCAGTCCGAGCGCGTTGACCGTGGGCCGCAGCAGGTTCGCCGCGACCAGCAGGAGCAGGAATTCCTCGCTGACGAATGCGCCGAGCAGAAGGGCGGCCAGGAATATCCCGGAGGCCCACCAGAAGAGAGCATCGCGCTTGAACATCTTGCCTGCCTCCTTCGCGTCCCCGTCGCAGACGCGCATGCTTCCTGCGGCCCCTATTCGCCGTTCAGGAAGAAGACCTGCTCGACCGGGACGCCGAACACCCTCGCGATACGGAGCGCCAGCCCGATGGAAGGGTTGTACTTGCCCTTCTCGATGGCGATGATCGTCTGCCGGCTCACGCCGACCCGGGAGGCGAGGGCCTCCTGCGTCATCTCGCCATGATCGAAGCGGAGCCTGCGTACCGCGGTCTGGACGTCGTCTCTCATGGGATCGATCCTCGGGCCTGCAGCTCGCAATGTCAAGTATATTTTACATTAAGTCAAGCAAACATGACCTGGTTCGGCCGCGGGATTCCACCCACGCTTGCCCTCATTTCGAACATCCGTTATCATCAACCGTGGTCTCACCCCTGGAGAGAAGGCTCACCATGGAGACTGGACGCTCGCGCCCTCCCATCGTCTCGGCCACCGATCTCCGGAACCGCCCGGGCGACGTCGTCGCCGCCGGACTCTTCGTCGTCCTGGCCGCCGCCCTGCTGATCGTCGTGACGCACTCGCTCGCCGGTTGCAGCGACGACGAGGTCACCGCGCCGCCCGCGACGCTGCGCGGCCAGCTCGTCGCCGCCACCGAGTGCAAGATCTTTCCGGCCGTCGAGGATCCCCGGCAGGAGTGCCTGCACCTGAACTACGACGGTGCCGGCACGCTCGCGCTGCGCCACGAGAACACCGCCTTCAATTGCTGTCCGAAGTACACGGCCGAGGTCACCGTGACCGGCGGCGTGATCACGGTGGTCGAGGTCGAGACCGCGGCGGACTGCGATTGCGTGTGCCTGTACGACCTGGACTACCGGGTCGAAGATCTGACTCCGGGCGAATACATGGTGTACGTGGAGGCGAACTACCTGCAACCCGGCGACGTGCCGGCGGGCGGAAGGGTCGCGCTGGACGGCCCGACGACGCTCTCGCTCTGCGAGGATCGGGACCGCTACCCCTGGTGAGGCGACGTCCTGCATGTGGCGATCGCACCGGAAATCACTAGACTATGGGGCGGCGGGAAGGAGGGAGACACCTGCCATATCATCGACAGTCACGATTCGCATTGTTCATCACTCCGGGAGGGACAAGTCATGCAGAGAGACAACACGCGCGGTTCCTGGCGAGTAGCCTTCGGGCTGTTCGCGATGCTGATGGCCAGCGGATTGCTGGTCGCGGGCTGTTCGAACGAGAGTCCGGTCGAGCCGATCGATCAGGCGACCGGCCTGGCCAAAGGGGAGGCCGGCTGGGACGTCCAGGACATCGGTGAGATGTACGGCAGCGAGACGGCCTTCGGCTTCGGCTGTGAAATGGCCATGTGCTTCGACAATTATGACATCCAGCGCTGGGGCTGGACCAACCACCTGATGGACGAGGGGACCTACTACTTCGACCTCTACGCAGGCGCTGGGCAGTGCGACCTCGAGAAGGGCACGCTCGTCGGTACCGTCGAGGTGGTGTACGACGCCGACTCGGTCGACGTCACGTACTACACCTGCGGCTCGTACCTGCTCGAAGAGGTCCACGTCTACGTCGGCAGCGAACCGCTGCCGATGCTGCGCAACGGCCACTGGACGGTGGCTCCGGGCCAGTACACCTACACGAATGACCACGTGGGGGGCTTGAACGAGTACCCGGTCGAGATTCCCTACATGAACGGCGATGTCTACGTGATCGCGCACGCCGTGGTCTCGGGCGACTACAGCATGGGCGATTGCGGCGAGCCGGGCTGCGATCCGTTCATCCCCACCCCCTGCGAGCCGGGCGTGTACCTGGCCGACGGCGGCGGTTCGCCCGTCACGCTGAACCGGGTGGAGTTCGACAACGGCACGGCCAACCTGATCGAGCTGGTCGACTTCACCGGCGACAACCGGTTCGGCTTCGTCAACCACATCGGCGCCACTCCCGACGGCGCGTGGGTGTACGTCATCGCCGAGGATACCGGCTGGGTCGGCCGGTACTCGGTGGCGGGCGATTACTTCGAGCCGCTGGGCGAGATCGCTGGCTTCCCGACCGGTCTCGTGCTGGTCACCATCGATCCTGCGGGCGAGTACATCTACGTGGGCAGCCAGGACACCGAGGAGATCTTCACGGTCGACATCAGTACGCTGGCGTTGTCCCTCCTGGGGGACACCGGTATCGACCTGCACGGCGCGGACATGACCTTCCGCAACGACGGCATGCTGTACCTGATCACCAACTCCCCCGTGGACGCCGGTCTCTACACGATCGACCTGACCAACGGCATGGCGACGGTCGTGGGGGGGTTCCCGGGTGCGCCCGAGTTCGTCACCGGCGTGGCCCTCATGCCGGGCACGGCCACCATCATCGTCTCCGATCCGGAGCGGAACGAGATCCTCGAGGTCTTCGACGGGATGGACCGGGTCTGGTCCCTGTCCAAGAACGGAATGCCCTTCAACCATGTCTGGGGCGACATGGCGAGCTCGCTCTGCCCCGAGGATCTGGACTGATCACCCTGGTCTGAGGGCCTCCGGGCCCCGACCGCAATCCGAAGGGGCCGCCCGGCGGGGCGGCCCCTTTCGTAGGGGATCGACTCGCCAGGTCGCGGCGGGGGGTCCGGATCACCGCCTCGGACTGGCTGCCGAACCGCCGTTGATCGACTGTCGCTGCAGGCGGCCGAATACCTCCTCGCTCAGGTCGAGCAAGCTGCGCGGGATTCCGGCGTCATCGACGGTGGGAGGGTGGGGCGGATGCAGCGAGGCCGACCGGGCGGTGAGCTGTCGGTCCGCCCGACAGCCGACGGTTCGCGCGAGAGCGGTCAAGCTCGTGGCCGGGGCGAGACACAGGTCGTCGTAGCTGCAGAAATCGACGAGATCCGCACTGGTCTCCACCAGGTGGCGATACACCGCCACCCAGTACTCCAGCCAGTACCCGACCGTCGCGGAATCCGCGTGCTCCCTGTCCTCGAGCCATCCGCCGAGGTCGATGGGCTTCAGGTGGCGGCCGAAGTCGAAGTGACCGATCTCGCGCATGTACTCCCGGGCGAAGGAGTCCTTCTCGTGCACGGCCAGGAAGTTGCGATGCTGCCTCAGCATCGATGCGGCCTGGTCGAGCGGCCGCCGGTACGGCACGACGATCGTCGCCGCCGGAAACACGGACTTGAGATACCGGACGCGCGCGATGTTCAGGTTGTTCTTGGAGACATAGCGCACCTCGCCCGCGGGCGATGACGACCGCAGCCGGACGATCTTGCGCAGGTGATTCCGGAAGAACTCCTCGAACTCCTCGTTTCGCCCGGCCCCCCACGGCACGATCCGATCCTTGGCGTAGTGAGCCTTCCAGAAGACCTTCCAGATCACCTCCTCCAGCGCCTCGCTGCTGTCGTAGTCGATCAGCATGCCGTCCCCGTGCGCCCGTTCACGAAGCTCTCCCGGCTTGTGGAACCGCCCGGAGAACCTCGACCAGAGATAGGGAGTGAGGACGAACGGCATGTCCCGGTAGCTGTGGGCAGCGAACTCATCCAGGTCGGCGAGCATTCCGAGCAGCAAGGTCGTGCCTGCCCTGGGCAGACCGCTGATGAAGACGGGCCGGTCGATGCCGCCGCGATCCGACTCGTCCTTCAACAGACGATCCTCGACGTCCGCGAGCGCGATCTGCGCCGGCCGCGTGGCGAACGCGATCCGGTACAGCGCGCGGTCAGCGGCGGAGTACAGGCTGCCGACTTCCGCGCCGCCGCGGCTCGCCCACATGGCCGCGCCGACCGCGGCGAAGCTGACGGCCAGGAAGAGGGGCGACATGGCCGCCGCCAGGACCTCGTCGAGCGAGACGACGCCCAGGCGGTCAGCCCCCCACAGGATCGCCAGCGGGCCGAGGACCGCGGCGGCTCCGCCGGCCAGCAGCCGGACCGCGAACCCGAACAGCCGGATCGCCGAGCGCCGGTAGATCGCCTCCTTCTCGTCGTCGGAGAGCGCGGCACCGAAGGTATCCAAGGAACTCCGCGCCAGGGAGATGGCCGACCTGCTCGCCGCCCCCAGCCGGAGGCGGCTCGCGACGACGACGAAGCCGGCCAGCAGCAAGACCGCGCCGACCCAGGGACTCACTCGAGCCCCTCGTCTCGACGGAGCCTTCGCGCCCTCATCCTGCGCAGGAGCTTCTTGAGCGGGTACCAGAGGAAGCCGACGATGGCGAGCAGGAGGCCCGCGACCAGCGCCAGGAACGCACCGATGGCCGTGAGTCCGGCGCCGGGCCCGGTGTACGCCAGCGCCTCGCCGCACGTCAGGCCGATCGAGAGCGTCGCCGCGACGGTCGCGCGCAGGAGCGCTGCACATCTCATCTCGTGATCTCCCCTTCGCATGGCATGGCTGGCCTTGGCGCCGCGAGGGCCGGCTAGTGGATCGTCGGGCCATCCTCGGCGCCGGATTCGCCGCTTCCGTCCGGCCGCGCCGCGACCCCGACGGCGCCGCTCACGAACGGACTGGAACTCGACGCTGGTATCCGCTGGACCTTCGCCAGGACACCGACCAGACCCGAACCCAGGTAGTTACGGTATTCCCAGACCAGGCCGCCCGCCGCATCGACCTCGAACGCGCGCCCGGGGACCGATTCCGTGACGAGGAGATTCCCGTTCTCGAGCCACTGGTGCCGTCCGATGATCGACGAGTAGAAGGGAGCGTCCGGCCGGCCCTCGTAGACGACCCGTCGCGTCCGGTCTCGCGCCGAGACCTCGACGATGCGGCTCTGCCCCACCTCCGTCCATGGATTCCCGCTGGTGACCATGTTGTTGTCGAAGACGGAGAAGGTATTGCCGTCGATGAAGTCGGGATCGTGCTGAGCCGCGAACCACCCCGTGCAGATGAACTTGATGTCGCCCGTGTGGCGGCTGAACACGAACACCGTGCAGACGTTGCGCAGCGACACCAGCACATCGCCATGCTCGAAGAAATCTTCCTCCATCGTGGCGGGGAACGGCTCCACGTCGTTGAGGTGCAGCGGGTCCGCCTCCCTGCGGCTGTCCATCGTCAGCAATCCGGCGTAGCCGTTGCTCGCGAGGATCTCGCGGACCTCCCATTCCGCCAGGATCTCGCCCTCGGGAGATACCTCGAGAATCGTGTCGATCCGGTAAGGCGCGCCGAAGTCGGGATACCTCTCGTCGCGAACGCGGGAGAGCCGCCGGCCGCACACCCAGAGGTTCCCGTCGTCGTGCTCGTGGATCGAGTGATGGGTCTGGTAGGGCAACCGCCACCTGATCTCGCCGGCAGGTCCCAGGCGCACCAGACCGAGGTAATCGAAGTTGAACACGATGTCGCCGCCGGCGAGCATGATGCTTCCGCTGACGAACGATCCCGGATGGGCCTGCGGAACGCGGTAGTCGGGGATGTGATCTCCGTGCAGCCCGATCTCGAACCAGTCGATGGACCACTCGTGCAAGGTCTTGCCGTCGAGGTCCATGAGCGTGACCGCGAACCTGTCGTCTGCGGCCACCCGGGTCACCAGGTTGAGCCCGGGGGCGGGATCGCCGTGCAGCGTCACGATGTCGATGTCGTCGTCGACGCGCCTGTACATGTTGTGAAGCTCGTCCCCGGCGGTCAACGCCTGGAAACCCTTCTCCGCCTGCACGAGCAATCCGTACGGGAAGACGTCGTTCCGCTGAGAAAACACCCCCCACAGGTAGGAGATGCCCATCAGCAGCAGGACGCCGGAGGCGGCGGAAATCGCAAACGCACCGCGACGCCGCGGCTCCGAGGCGTGCGGATCCCGGTTCTGCCGGTGGGACTTCTCTAGGGCTTCCACGTCTCGTCCATGTCCTGGGCACCTCGCGGCAACCGTATCAGATTCATGCGCTTAGTGTCAAACATCGGTTTCTGCCGACGGCAGTGGCGAAGCGGTCGGTCTCGTGCCAGCACGGTTCCCGCCCCCGATGGAAACCGGAACCAAAAATAAAGACTGATATTGTACTATATAATTATATCTAAACAAACATATTGTGCTCGCTCGTGATCTTGTGTAGCATGTCGATTCTTCGCGTCGCCGATAGGTTCGGCACCGCGAACACAACGTGATCCGGGGAGGTCGGAAGATGAAACGCTTCACTATCGCGGTCTCGCTGCTCGCTCTGATGATGGCCACCGGCGCCCTGGCGGGTCCGCCGCTGAACGGCTCCTACGACTCGACGGACATGGGGGGTCCCGCCTTCATCGGCCGCTACACCGAGGGCTGGGACGCGAGCGGCAGCGCTCTCGATGCCGGCACGACGCTCAACGCCGCGTCCTGGGACGGCATGGTGCTCGGCAGCCAGTGGCGGTACTGGTGCGGCACCGAGACCAGCTCGGTTCTCCTCACCAGCACGGTCAACTCGGCCGGCAACGGCAACGCGACCTACATGAAGACCTTCGTGGGCGGCTACATCTGGCTGAGCGGCGACGGCCCCTGGGGGAACGGCGATCCCGAGTACACGGGCACCATCAACAGCTACAACGAGTTCGAGACCATCACCTATTCGGAATGGGTGCCGATCGCGGCGGTGACCAACGTGCAGGCGAACGCCTTCTTCGATGGTTACCCGGAGCTCTGCATGGCCTTCTACATCGGCAACGGCACGCGCATCGCCACGACGGAGATCGGCGAGGTCATCCCGGCCGACTACCCGGATCTGCTGGATCCGGACTGCGCCGCGACCCGGACCCTGGGCGCGGCCTGGGACTTCACCTCGGTCACGCTGACGATCGACGGCTGCGTGGTGTCGGCGGTCGATGCCACCTGGTCGTCCGTCAAGTCGCTGTACAACGACTGAGCGGCTGAGCGACTGAGCGACTGAGCGGCTGATTCCAGCCGTCCTATGACGAAGAGAGCCCGGTCCCCGGACCGGGCTCTCGCATTATCGCCGGCGACTCGGCGGAACCGGCCGATTGTGGATCGCACCGGCGCGGGTGTAGGATGCGCAGATGAACCCACCCGCCGTTCTGCGGTGCGGCGGTGGTCGGCGGACGCCACGGGAGGTCGACCCTCGATGCCGAAGTCCCAGCGCGACCTCAAGCAGATCCTGGATACGCTGCACGAGCGCTCCCGCGAGCTGAGCTGTCTCTACAGGGTGGAGGAACTGCTGATGAGCCGGGGCTCGCCCCCGGAGCAGATCCTGCAGGAGTTCGTCGAGCTGGTCGTCACCGGCTGGCAGCATCCGGAGTCGTGCGGCGCCGTCCTGGAGTACGACGGCCAGCGATACGCGACCGACGCTTTCGCACCCACGCCGTGGATGATCTCGCGGGAGATCAAGCTCCTGGACGAGGTCGTCGGCTCGCTGAGCGTGGGCTACCTCGAAGAGTACCCGCCCGCCGACAGCGGACCCTTCCTGACCGAAGAACTGCGCCTGCTGAACAGCCTGGCCGAGCGTCTCGGCGCTCACCTCCTGCATCAGAAGATGAAGGGCCTGCAGGAGAACCTGCTGCTCGGCGCCGGCGACTCCGCCGGCGGCCGGGAGCGGTGGCGCGGGCCGGTCCATTTCCTGCGCGAATGCGACCGGGGTCTTTACCTCAGGATCTCGCGCAAGCTGCTCAACCGGCTCTGCCGCCTGGGGGTGGCCGAGGCGCAGTCGCTCCTGAGCCGGAGCGATGCCATCGAGACCGCCGGCGAGATCGCCACCGGCGAGAAGAACGTGGCCGGCAAGCGGCAACGGCTGGAGCTGGAGGAACTGCTCAGCGACCGGCCCTTCGAGCTGGCCGCGCTCTTCCTCAGCGAGTCTGAGATCCTCTCGAGCGTGCAGAGCTGGCTGCAGGCGGACAAGGCCGGCGCGTTCATCAAGATCCTGGAGAACCCGCGCTCGTCCCTGAACGAGATCGCCGAGGCCATCCAGCGCTATCACGCCCTCGTGGGCGACGGTGCGGAGCTGCCGCGGTCGACCATGGACAGCCTGCGGGTGTCGCTCGTGCGGCGGTTCCTGACCGAGCAGCTCGATTTCATCCGGATCGCCAAGGACCACGTGTCGACCTTCGATTTCCAGGCCATGATCGAACGGATGGTTTTGCCGGCCGAGAGCCACGGCAAGCTCGGCGGCAAGGGGGCCGGCCTGTTTCTCGCCCACCGCATCCTCGAGCACGCCCCGGCCGACGAGCGGCCCGCCTGCAAGGTCAAGGTGCCGCAGACCTACTACGTCGTTTCCGACGGCATCGTCCACTTCGTCGGCTACAACGACCTCGAGGAGGTGATCGAGCAGAAGTACAAGGAGATCGACCAGGTGCGGCAGGAATATCCGAACATCCTGCAGCTCTTCAAGCATTCGCCGCTGCCGCCGGAACTGGTGCGCGGCATCTCGCTGGCACTCGACAATCTCGGCCAGGTGCCGCTGATCGTCCGCAGTTCGAGCCTGCTCGAGGACCGGCTCGGCACCGCCTTCTCCGGCAAGTACCGGAGCATCTTCCTGGCGAACCAGGGCGACAAGCAGGAACGGCTCGTGGCGCTCCTCGACGCCATCTGCGAGGTCTACGCCTCCACGGTCGGCCCCGATCCGATCGAGTACCGCCGCGCGAACGACCTGCTGGATTTCAACGAGGAGATGGGCATCCTGATCCAGGAGGTCGTCGGCCGGCAGATCGGCAAGTACTGGTTCCCGGCGTTCGCGGGAGTGGTCTTCAGCAACAACGAGTTCCGCTGGTCGCCGCGGATCCGGCGCGAGGACGGGCTGGTCCGCATGGTGCCCGGTCTCGGCACCCGCGCCGTCGACCGGGTGGGAGACGATTATCCCGTGCTGATGGTTCCCGGGCAGCCCGACCTGAGAGCCGGGGCCGAGCTGGAGGAGATCATCCGCTACTCCCCGCGCTGGATGGACGTCATCAATCTCGAGAGCAACCGGTTCGAGACCGTCGCGGTGGCCGACCTGCTCGGCGAGTGCGGCCGCGACTTCCCCGCCTTCGAGAAGGTGTTCTCGACCGTGCGCGACGGGATGCTGGCGCCGGTCGTCCCCCTGCTGTTCGACCCCGACGAGGACGAGCTGTTGCCCACCTTCCAGGGGCTGTTCGGCACCACCACGTTCGTCAGCGACCTCCGCCGCATGCTGAGGATCCTGAAGGAGAACCTGCACTCGCCGATCGACCTGGAGTTCGCGCACGACGGTCGCGACTTCTACCTGTTGCAGTGCCGGCCCCAGAGCAGCGGAGAGGAGGGGCGGCCAGCGCCGATCCCGAAGGACCTGCCGCGTCAGGACATCCTCTTCACCGCCAATCGCCACGTCTCGAACGGTTCGCTGCCGGACATCACGCACGTCGTCTACGTCGATCCGGCCCGCTATGGCCAGCTGATGAGCGAGGCGGAGATGATCGCCGTCGGTCGTGCCGTCGGGCGCCTCAACAAGCTCCTGCCCAAGCGGCAGTTCATCCTCATGGGGCCGGGACGCTGGGGCAGCCGCGGCGACTGCACGCTCGGCGTCAACGTGACCTACGCCGACATCAACAACACGGCCATGCTCGTGGAGATCGCCAAGCAGCGGGACGGCTACCTGCCCGACCTCTCGTTCGGAACCCACTTCTTCCAGGACCTGGTGGAGTCGCGCATCCGCTACCTGCCGCTCTACCCCGACGATGCCGGCGTCGTCTTCGCGGACCGGTTCTTCGAGGAGGCGCCCAACCTGCTCAAGTCGCTGCTGCCGGAGTACGAACACCTCGCCGACATCTTGCGGGTGATCGACGTTCCCGCCGCGGCGGAGGGACGGGTCCTGCGGGTGCTGCTCAATGCCGACCTCGACCGGGCCGTTGGAGTGCTGCGGGACCGACGGCAGCCGGTCGAGCCGCCGCGCCTGGAAGAGGTCGCCTCGCCGCGCCCCCTCGAGGGCTACTGGGCCTGGCGGCTGCACATGGCCGAGCTGGTGGCCAGTCGCCTCGACGGGGAACGGTTCGGCGTGGCCGCCGTGTACGTCTTCGGCAGTGCGCGCAACGCGACGGCGCGGCCGGACAGCGACATCGACCTGCTGGTGCACTTCCGCGGCAGCGATGCGCAGAAACGGGACCTGGAGAGCTGGCTCGAGGGGTGGAGCCTGTGTCTGGGCGAGATGAACTACCTGCAGACCGGCGTGCGGGTGCCGCGGCTGCTGGACGTGCACCTGGTCACCGACGAGGAGGTCGCCCGCGAAACGGGCTACGCGGCGCAGATCGGGTCCGGCAGCACGGGTGCCCGCAAGCTGGCGCTGCGCAATGGGAAATGAGCGGCGGCGGTCCGGTCGCCGGCGGCCACGCGCGCCTCCATTCTCCGGTGGACGCCGGCGGTGAGCCGGTGGTACGGTACCGAGGGCGTGAGCCCCGCAACCCGGACGGACACTCGAGGTGATTCACATGGATCATGACCAGGTCACGGGCATCGTGGGGAAGCACGATGAGCAGCACGGGAATCTGATCGCGATTCTCGAGGAGATCCAGGGCCGGTACGGCTATCTGCCGGAGGAGGCGCTCCGCCTCGTCGCCGAGCAGACGGGCAAGCCGCTGGTGGACGTCTATGGCGTCGCCACGTTCTACCACTCCTTCAGCCTCAAGCCGCGCGGCAAGCACCTCGTCTCCTGCTGCCTGGGCACCGCCTGCCACGTGCAGGGCGGGCCGCGGATCGCCGAGGAACTGCAGCGCCAGCTCGAGGTCGCGCCCGGCGACATGACCGCCGACGGCGAGTTCACGCTCGAGACCGTCAACTGCCTCGGCGCCTGCGCGCTGGGACCGGTCGTGCTCATCGACGGCCACTACTTCTCCCAGGTGCGGACCTCGCAGGTGGCGGGGCTGCTGGCCGCGGCGAACGCCGGACTGGACCGCGTCGACGTCGAGACGGACGAGCGGATCTTCCCCGTCGAGGTGAGCTGCGGCCGCTGCAATCACAGCCTGATGGACTCGCGGCGGCTCATCGACGGCTGCCCGGCCATCCGGGTGACGGCGGCCTTCGAGGACCGTCACGGCTGGCTCGCCCTCTCCAGCCTCTACGGCAGCTACAAGGTGTCGAGCGAGTACGAGATCCCGCCCGGCACCGTCGTCCAGCTCTTCTGTCCCCACTGCCACGGCGAGATGCTCGGCGGTGGCGCGTGCGGAGATTGCGGCGCTCCCATGGTGCCGATGATCGTCCGCGGCGGCGGCACCGTGCAGATCTGCAGCCGCCGCGGTTGCCTCGGCCACATCCTGGACCTGGGCGGTACCACGATACCTTGACGCCGCGCGCGCTCTCCCGAAGCCAGGAGTGATCTCTCGATGCGAAAGCTAGCCACGATCGGTGAGCTGGAGGAATTCCGCGATCGGATCCTGCGCGAAGTCGAGATCCAGAGCGCCCAGCCCACGCTCCTTCTGGGCGCCGGCACCTGTGGCCAGGCCAGCGGCGCCAACGACGTCATCCGTATCGTCAAGCGCCAGATCCTGGATCGCGGTCTGCAGGGCCAGCTCAGGCTCCGGATCACCGGCTGCCAGGGATTCTGCGCGCTGGAGCCGTACCTCATCGTCGAACCCGGGCAGCATCTGTACCCCAAGGTGAAGATGGCGGACGTGCCGCGGATCGTCGATGCCGCGCTCGCCGGCACCCCGGTCGAGGAGTTGCTGTACCGCGACCCGCGCGACGGCCGCGCCTGCGCCACCCAGCAGGACATCCCGTTCTTCGGCAAGCAGAAGCGCACGCTGCTGGGCAGCAACCAGAAGCTCGACCCGATCCGCATCTTCGACTACATCGAGCAGGGCGGCTACGCGGCGCTCGAGCAGGTCCTCTCGCGGCGCGATCCCGACTGGGTCATCGCCGAGGTGCAGGCCGCCGGCATCCGCGGCCGCGGCGGCGCGGGTTTCCCGACCGGCCGCAAGTGGGCCCTGGCGCGCGCCTCGCAGGGCGGCGGCGGGCGCAAGTACGTCGTCTGCAACGCCGACGAGGGCGACCCGGGCGCCTACATGGATCGCAGCCTGCTCGAGGGCAACCCCCACTCCATCATCGAGGGGATGCTGATCGCCGGGTTCGCGATCGGCGCGGACCGGGGCATCCTCTACGTGCGCGGCGAGTACCCGCTCGCGATCAAGCACACCCTGATCGCTCTGCGCCAGGCGCGCGAACTCGGCCTGCTGGGGCGGAACATCCTCGACACGGGGTTCGACTTCGACCTGGAGATCGTCAAGGGTGCCGGCGCCTTCGTCTGCGGCGAGGAGACGGCCCTGATCCGCTCCATCGAGAGCCACGCGGGCGAGCCCCGGCAGCGGCCGCCCTACCCCATCGAGAAGGGGATCGACGGCTGCCCCCCCTGCATCAACAACGTCGAGACGCTGGACAACATCCCGGTGATCATCAACGGCGGCGGCGGCGCGTCCGCCAGCGTGGGCCAGCTCGAGCATCGCCTCGCGACACTCGCCACGACGGCACGGGCGATCGGCGC
>JAWOID010000109.1:0-16078 GCA_046484865.1 Candidatus Krumholzibacteriia bacterium | reverse complement strand
CCAAAAGAAAAGCTGGGACTATAGGCTCCTTTTGAGATGCTGTAAGACTTTTTTGCACTTTCAAGGCGGATCTCAGCACTTTTAACTTCGGGCTGGTGTTTCTCTGCATATTCATATATATACCCGGCATTATAAGGAAGGACAACTTCTGAAATATCGACTTCCGGTACTGAAATATGAAAATCCTGATGACTTGGGAGATCCAGCAGCTGAGTCAATGTTAAAACAGCCATCTCCAGCTGAGTTTCAAGCGTTGTGAGCTGATATTCTTCTGCTGCTGCCTGAGCTTGTAAATTTAACAATACATTCTGCGCAACGGCTCCTGCAGCAAGCATTTTCTGTGTACGATCAACCTGTTTTACAGTGAGTTCGTACTGAAGTCTTGCATTCTCCGCCATCTCAATACTATACAGGATTTGCAGGAATGCTGTTGCAATGGTTAAAGACATTTCATTTTCAATGACCTGCAAATCATATGCAGAAGCATGAAGATCCAGCTGACTCCTCCTGACTGAATTCAGCAACTGAAAACCATTAAAAAGTCGAGCATCCGGGCCTGGTGTTCGGCCACCGACTCCATGTGGATGCGTCGCGCGCGCGCGCCAACGGCCCGGGTCTGGGCCTGGAAGTACACGGTGACCAGGATGAGGGGGACCAGGTAGATCAGGGAAAGACGCAGTATGGTGCGCCCGAGAAGCTCTCGGTAATGCCGCCCGCGCCCGGTTCGGGGGGGTGGCGGCGCGGCACCGGCACGATGGCCGGCGTCCGGCGACACGGATGACCGCATCGCTGCACACCTCGTGCGCTACCCCCCGCCGACATTGGCGGAGGACCAACAAGGTGGCCGCAGTGGCGCGAGCTGTCAAGAAAATAACACCCCTCCTCGGCCGCGCGAACGGGGTACGGATCGACAGTCGTCGGGTGTAAGAGCGTGTGGGGGCGATGCTGCGAGGTGGTACGAAATCCAGTCGGGCCGGGCGGCGCATCGGAACGCCGCCCGGCCCGCGGGGTCAGTCGCGTTCGATCGCCAGGAAGATACGGCTGCCGCCGTCCGCCCCGGGCTTGAAGACCTGCAGGAAGTACGGCTTGTCCGATTCCCGCGTGAGGGCGGCACGGTAGTCGTCCAGATCGCTCACGGAGTCGCGGTTCAGCATCAGGATCACGTCGCCCTGCCGCAGACCCTTGCGCCAGGCGTCGCTGCCGCGCTGCACGTCGATCACCGCCACGCCGTCCACGTCCTCGGGGATGGTGAAGCGCTGGCGCAGGCGATCGTTCAGCTCGCCGACGATGACGCCGGGGATGCCGTCCTGCTGCTCGGGCGTGCGCGTCTCGGCGGTACGCATCTCGCCCGGCAGCGCCTCGAGCCTCACCTTCTTGGTGATGGTCCGGCCCTCGCGCAGGATCCTCAGTTCCACGTTCTCGCCGATGGGACTGAGCGACACGCGGTTGCGCAGCTCGGACGTCGTGTTCACCTCCTGGCCGTCCACGCTCAGGATGATGTCCTCGGGCCTCAAACCGGCCTTTTCCGCCGGCGTATCGTCGTTCACGGTGTTCACGAGCACGCCGCGGGGGTGGTCCAGCCCGTACACGTCGGCCATGGCCTGGTCCACCTCGCGGATGGTCACGCCCAGCCAGGCGCGACGCACCTCTCCGTGCTCCCGCAGCTCGGTGAGCACCCGTCGCGCCAGGTTGCTGGGAATGGCGAAACCGATGCCCTGGCTGCCGCCGGTACGGCTGAGGATGGCGGTGTTCATGCCGACCACGCGCCCGCTCATGTCCACCAGCGGCCCGCCGCTGTTGCCGGGGTTGATGGTGGCGTCGGTCTGGATCATGTCCTCGTAGTCGAGCAGGCCGATGCTGCGTCCGAGGGCCGACACGATGCCCTTGGTGGCGGTCTGGCCCACGCCGAACGGATTGCCGAAGGCCATCACCTCGTGGCCGATGTGGAGTTGGTCGCTGTCGCCGAACTCCAGATAGGGCATGTCTCTGGCCTCGATCTTCAGGACGGCGACGTCGGTCTCGGGGTCGGAACCGATGATCTCGGCCTCGTACTCTTCCTTGTTCGAGAAGCTGACCCGGACCTTCTCGGCGTTGGCCACGACGTGGTGGTTGGTCAGCACGTAACCGTCGGGGCTGATGATCATGCCCGAACCCAGCGACTGCTCCAGCCGCTGCTGCCGCTGGTCGTCCTGGCCGGGCTCCTCGAAGAACCGGCGGAAGAACGGGTCGTCGAAGAAGGGATGCCGGAACGTGCCCCCTTGCGACAGCCTGTCGCTGGAGATGTTCACGACCGCCGACATCACCTTCTCGGCGACCTCGATGTAGGTGCGGGAATCGCCCACGTCCACCGTCTGGGCCTGAGCGACGGGCGCGGCCAGTCCACCGCGCAGCCCCGTCACGTCCGGCCCGAAGCCGCTTCCAACGAGCACGGTGCCGGCCACGAAGCCGGCCGCCACCAGCACCAGACTCGCCGCCCAGCGACGAGCCTTTCGCTCGGTGTTCAGGGTACGCATCGACATGCTCCTCTCTTCGACTCGTCGTCAGACGTCCGTACCGGCTCGACCGCCCGGTCGAGCCCCGCCGGCGGACTTCTACCATATGCCTGCGGCCGAGGTTCCGCTCCCTCCCGCGCAGAAGATAGGTGCCCCGGCGCGAGGCTCGCCAGCGGGGGCGCCCCCCAAGACGCGATCGGAGCACGGAGGGCGAGCTGTCTGCGGACCGGGAATGGCGGGGCCGGCCGGGACGGCGAGCGGGACGGACCCGCCGGATCCGGCCCGCTCGATCGGAGGAGGAACGGAGGGTCGACGGACTAGCCGTCGTCGCCGATGGCCTCGACGGGACACTCCTCCATGGCGTCGCGGCACGCCTGTTCCTCGTCGTCGTTCTCGGGCTGCTTCGACACGAAACTGTAGCCGTCGTCCTCGTTGCGCTCGAAGTTGTCCGGCGCCGTCTGCCGACACAGGTCGCAATCGATGCAGCTGCTGTCGACGTAGAACGGACCATCGACGTTGCTGGCCACCTTGTCGTTGGGATCCGCCATGGGGTCGCTCCTCCTCCGGCTGACCGGGATACGTTGCGGACGCCGGCCGTCCGGCCGTCCCGTCTGACTCCTCGTCGGGCCTTCGCGCGGCCGCGAGCCTTCCCTATGGACCGCCCCGGCGCGTCTGTCCAGCCCCTTTTTAGTCCCGTTGATCCGGTGACGCAAGGGCCGGCCTTCCGATCCCACCCTTCAGCGGTTCTTGAAGGGCAAGAACGTCATGAAATCGGCGTGATGCATCACGTACGCCTCGGTCGTTCGCTTCACGAGGTCGCCCTCGCCGGCATGGGCGGCGATGATGTGGCAGACCGCGTCCGGCACGCCCGCCTCCATCGCCAGGGCGACCCCCGTGAACGGATGCCTCAGGTACCGGCCGGTGTCGCTCTGGCCGGTGCCGCCGTCGGCTCGCCGCTCGTACTCCAGCAGCTTGCCCACGTCGGCCAGGATGGCGCCGGCGATCACCGTATCCAGGTCCACTGGCAGATCATCGCCGAAGAACGCGTTCATCTTCTCGGCGGCGTCGCGCGCCAGGTGCACGACGCAGCGCTTGTGGGCCATGAAGCTCACCTTCAGACCCGGCACGAGCAGGGTGAACGGGATGGTCTCGAGGTCTTCCGCGGTCAGCGGACTGCGGTCCAGGGCCAGTTCCCAGGTGCGGGCGGTGGCCTCCCGCAGGGCGACGTCCTGGATCCAGTCGAGTTCGGGCCACAGCTGGTGCACGGTCTCGTTCATGGCGGCTCCTCGTGGTGCTGGCCGGCGGGGTCCGTGCGGCCGGGCGGGGGCCGCACCGCGAACGCGCGGAAAAGGAAACACAGGGCTCCACCGCGGTCAATCGCCCGCGTGCGGGTGTGATCGCCGGCGCACGGCGCGAGAGCGAGATTGACACCGCCGTCGCGGCCGGCCGCGCATTCTGCACGGTGCGCCGGTCTCCGGACGGGCCGGATGCGATCGCCGTGGCGGCTGCGAGAGCAGGAACGTGCCTCCCGCAATGGTCGAGAAGCTTCGGCGCCGATGGCACCTCGCTTGCAGGAACCGGGACAGATCGGCCCCAGCCATCCGTGACCTTCTCCCGGCCGCTTGCCCCCGGCGGTGGCGAGGCAACCCGAAAGGGACGAAGATCTTGAAGATCAACCGCACGTCGACGGCCCTGGCGACGCTCGCCACGATCCTGCTGGCGGCGACCGCGCCGGCAGGGGCTCAAACCTCCACAGTCAACCTGAGCTACACCTGGAGCCCTCCGAGCACCGGGAGTGCGGTGCATCACTACATCGTGCAGCACTCGGTGAACGGCGGGCCGTTCACCACGGTGGCCTCCTTGGTCAGCAGCAACAGCTACGACCTCGAGGCGACCATCGGCGACGAGCACGCGATCCGCGTGGCGGCCGTCGATGCGCAGAACCGGATCGGCCCGTACTCCCCGTCTTCCGATCCGTTCACGGCTGCGATCGGCCCGCCGGGCCAGCCCGGTCAACCGGTCCTGTTCTGACCTCCTCGCGCGACCCCGACGGATGTGGCCGGCGCCGGCTCCGGGCGCCGGCCACCGGCATCAGCGGCGAGTCCTGCCGCCAGTCCTGCCCCCAGTCGCTCCGTCTTCTCCCTGGCCGCTGCGCGTGAGCGACCAGCGCAGGGCCAGCACCACGTGATCCCAGTCGTGATCGGCGCGAGCCGTCTGGTCGAGAAACCGGGCCGTGGTGAACCGATCGCGCCGGTAGATCGCCGCGAGCTCGAAGGAACCGTACCGCACGCCCGCGCCCACCGTGGCCAGCAGCGACATCGCCGCCTCCACGCGCGTGTCGTCGCCTCCGCGCTCCTCCTGCAACCGGTTGCGGGCCAGACCGACCCCGGCCGTGACGAACGGCTGCCACCGGCCCGCGCGGCCCCACGGGTGGTAGATCCCGCTCAGCAACCAGCTGAGGACCGAGGTCTTCAGCTCGTAATCGTCCGCGTCGACCCGCGCCTCGTAAGCGCGGAACTGGGTGAAGTGGAACGCGGGGGTGAACGCCGCGCGGTCGCCGAGGAAGACTCGCAGCGCCATGCCCAGATCGTAGCCGGCGCGGGCGTTGGTGCCCAGCCGGGTACCCCAGGCGTCGTCGAGATGTCCACGGGGCACGGCCAGACCGGTCGCGAAGAGCACCTCGAGACCCGGTGGCGATTCCGCGGCGACGGCGGGGCCCGTGGCGTCGCCGTCGTCGATCTCGCCGGCCGCCGGTCCCGGCTCCGGCGCGGCGCCTGCCGCGCCGGCGAGAACCGCGAGCGCGGCGATGACGAGTCCGGCCGTCGTGACGTTCGGGTGGCGGCGGGCGGGCCGAAGGCGGTGCATGCGGTTCCTCCGAGGCATCGGCTCGCGCCGAGTGCAGCGGGGCATCGCTGCCGGCGCGTCGGTCACCCTATCGCGCGCGACCGGCCCTAGCAACAGTCTCGTTATTCCACGCAAATTGTTTCCGCTTCCTGGCCATGTTGCGCACCCGCCCCGTCCGCACGAAGTTCTTCCACACCAGGAAGATCGCCAGGCGCCACATCCCACAGTTGCGACGCTTCCGCCGTCGCTTTTCGGCACCGGGGAGCCTCATGCTGCATCGTTCTCGTTCCCTCGTCGTCGCGGCAGCCGCCGCCGCACCCGCGTGGGCCGCCATCGGGGTCGCCTTCGCGGTCGCCGGGGTCGCCGTGGCGATCGCCGTCACCGTGGCGGCCGCCGGGGTCGCGACGTCGCCGGCGGTCGCGGCGACGGCGCGGGCCGCAGCGGACTCCGTGCCCGCCCGCTACCGCGACGGGCGCGAGCTGGTGGCAGAGCTGAAGCGGCTGGCGCACGAGAATCCGCGCGTGGAGTTGCGGGAGATCGGATCGTCGGCGGGCGGGCAGAAGCTGCGCCTGATCGAGATCGCACCGCATCCGGCTGCCGCGGAAGACGACGGCGTGCGGGGACCGGCTGCGCTCGTGGTCGGCGATCCGCTGGGTACCAGCCCGCTGGCCATCGAGGCGGCCGTGCGGCTCGCCCGGCACGCGGCGGTCGCTGACGCGGCCACACCCGCCGCGCGCGTCCGCTGGTACGTCTTGCCAGCGGCGAACCCCGACGCTGCCGATCGCCATCACCGGCGCCCGCTCCACCTCGACGGACGCAACCGGCAGCCCGTCGACAGCGACGCCGACGGACTCGTCGACGAGGACGGGCCGGACGATCTGGATGGCGACGATGCGATCACCACTCTTCTCCGGGAGGAGCCCGGCGGCGCGTGGTTGCTGGCCGGCGACCCTCCGCTGCCGCGGCGGGCCGATGCGGCGGCGGGCGAGACGGGCCGGTACGCCCGGGAACTGGAGGGAATCGACGACGACGGCGACGGTCGCTGGAACGAGGATCCCCGCGGCGGCGTGGTCATGGGCCGCAACTTCCCCCCCGGGTACGACCACGACTGCGAGGTCGGCGGGCCGTGGCCGGGCTTCGCGCCGGAGACACGTGCGCTGCTCGAGTTCGCGCACGAGCATCCGGAGATCGCGATCGTGATGGTGCTCGGCGAGAGCACCAACCTGCCCGCCGACCCGGATCGCGGCTGCGCCCTCGGACTTCATCGCGACGACATCGCGTGGTGGCGGGCCATCGCCGCGGAGCGCGGCAGGCTGCTCGCGCGCGCGGGGCTGGCGGGTCCACGCCTGGATTCGCCCGGCCCGCTCCCGGGCTCGGTGGAGGACTGGGCGTACCAGCGGCTCGGGGTGCCCGCAGTGGCGGTCGACCTCTGGTCGCTGCCGCTGCCGCTGCCGGCAAGCGTCGATACCGGGACCTCCGCCGCCGAGCGGGTGGCGTTGCAGGCGTTCGCTCGCGCCCATCCGCAACTCGACGTGGTGCGCCCGTGGACCGAGGTCACGCTCCCGGGCGGCGCGCGCGGTCTGGCGGGCGGTGCAGTGCCCTACGTCCTGCGGACGCCACCGGCGGCCTGGGCGGACTCGCTCCTGGAGCCGCAGCTGCCGTTTCTCCTGGACCTGCCCGGGTGGCTGCCGAGACTGGAGATTCCGGAGCTCACGGCGGAGCGCCGCGCCGGCGGCGCCTACGCGATCACCGCGCGGCTGGTCAACGGCGGACGCTTGCCCTACCCCACCGCGCAGGGGGCGCGCATGCGGCGCCCGGCGCCGGTGGCGGTGACCCTCGAGGGAGCGGAGGTCATCGAGGGCCACTCGCGGCAACTGGTGCGCGAGTTGCCGGCAGGCGGCGCGGAACTGGTGGTCTGGGTGGTGCACGGCCGGCCCGACGACCGGGTCACCGTGCGCGCGGAGGCGCCGGGGCTCGGCCGTCGCGAGAGCACCGTCGTTCTGCCCCGGGAGAAACCTCGCCGGTGAGGCGCCGGCCGGACGCGGGCCGGCTCGCGTCAGACCTTCACGATGCCGGCGTGAAGACCCCGGAGTCGAGATCGACGTACCCGATGACCTCGTCGTCCACGGTCACGGCCGCCGTGCCGGTCCCGGCGAAGTTCACCACCACCGCGTGCGCGCCGTTCGTCGCGGTCAGCGTGCCGGCGGCCGGATAGCCGCTGGTGGCCACGACCAGGCCGGCGACCGACCAGTTCGTCTCGTACTCGCCGGCCCGCAGGACGCCGCTCCCGCCGACGACGGCGACGCTGATCGCCTGGTCGATCGTCCCGGCGAGGTCGAGGTCGACGGCGATCGTCACGTCCGTGCCGGCGGCCAGGTACAGACCCTCGGGCTCCGGCGTCCAGATGCGGCCCCAGTCGGCCTGGTCGTGGCTGCAGGGCGTGCCCTCGGGACCGCCGCAGCGGAAGTCCAGCGAGAGGGAACCGGCCACCTCGCCGGTGAAGTCAAAGGTGTACGTGTCCTTGCCCTGGGGCTCGAAGCCGGCCCGCACCAGTTCCGGTGCCACGTTCACGAGCACCGAGGCCAGCAGCCCCGCCTGGTTCGCCACGTCGTCCCGGCCCAGGGGGGGCAGGTCGTCCCTGGGCGCCACCGGATCGCTCGCGCAGCCCCCGAGCGACAGAGCGACGGCCAGCGCCGCCGCCCAGCCCGCGCCGTCGCTCCTGAAAGTCCTCATCGCGATCGTCCTTTCGTGCCGCGAGCACGTCGCTCCGGCTCCGCTACCGGCTAGAACCCGTAGAGGAGCCCGGCGCCGAACGTGGTCAGCTTGCCGTGTGATATCTCCGCGTTGACCGGCCCGACCGTCGCGCCCAGGGTAAGCCGGCGATCCTGCGCACCTTCCACCGAGAAGGCGACCGTGCCCGCGGAGCCGGGCAAGGCGTCGTAGCCCGCGAATTCGTAGCGGACATCCAGTTCCGAAGATTCCGCCGCGACGCCGCCGTAGACGGTGACGGCGTGGAGCCGCTTGCTCACCACCAGATGCAAGCTCGTGGCCTGCGTTCCCAGAAGGGTGCCGACATCCAGGCTCTGCTCGAAGTAACCGATCATCACGTCGACCGGCAACTCCGGCAGCAGCGCCGAGGCGCCCCATGACAGCCCCCAGCCGAAGAAGCTGGACTTGCCGTAGTCGCTCAGATCGAGGTCCGGGAACCAGCGCAGGGTCGCGGACAGACCGTACACGCTGCCCACGGTGACCTGCGGCGCGAACAGCGGCACCCAGCGCGTGTCCACGAGCCCGGGAATGGTGTGGTCGGTGTAGATCGGCAGACCGTTCACGTACACGGTCACCCTGCCGTCCACCGACGTGTCGCCGAACACCGTCGGGCCGCTCATCACCACGGTGCCCGTCTCCTCCCGGTACGGATCGTACACGGGATCGTCGGGCAGCACGCCGCCGACTTCGACGTTCTCGAGCACCCTGCGAAAGGTCTGATCGTTCTCGTCGAGCTGGGTCGCCATGAGCTTCAACCCGATCGTCACGTGCAGCCCGGTGCCTGGCACGCTCGCCGTGTGATACAGAGCCGAGTTCTGGTTGGGACCGTGGGCGTGGATGAACGGGGAGATGTACGCTTCGGCGTAATCGGCACCCACCTGCTCGAGCAACGCCCGCAGGTCGTCATCGCCGTCGTCCTGGGCCAGTGCGGCGAGCGGCAGGAACAGCAGGACCGCCGCCGGCGCTGCGCCCCGACGGAGCCGATCGATCATGGACATGTCGGATCCCTTCGGCTAGGACCAGCCACTCACCCGCACAGTGACCGGGCCGGCAAACCGGGCCGCCATCGGGCCACTCCCTATGGTAGCCGGGCATTTCGCTCGTTTCTCTTCAGGCATGCATCATCGGTGCCCGCAACCGCGATCCGGGCGCAGCCTGTCGGCACGACGACGGCGGAGCCGACCGGCGGTGGCGCCGGCAGTCGCGTGCGCGTTGCATCTCGCGCTGGCTGCGGCGGCGCCGCTGGTCCTGGCGGCGGACACGGCCGCGGCGCCGGACATCGACGATCCTCCGCAGCCCATCGTGCCCGGTCCACAGTACGACGCCGGGTTCCTGCACCGCCTGCTCTTCGGCGCCGGTTACCGGGATCTGTGGACCACGCCGGTAGCGCTCCCGGTGCTGGACGTGGCGTCGGTGGGTGGCGGGCTCCAGGCCACCGGCACGGGTGGCGGGGAGCAGACCGAGCAACTGCGCTTCAAGGGCGCCGACGGCCGCCCCTACACCCTGCGGGCCCTGGACAAGGATCCCACCGCCGCGATCCCCGACGAGCTGGAAACCGGGATCGTGCGCGACCTCGTACGCGACCAGACCAGTTCCCAGTTTCCGACGGTGTCCCCGCTGGCGGCCGTGGTGCTGGACAGTCTCGGACTCCTGCACGATCGGCCCCGGCTGGTGGTGCTGCCGGACCACGAGCGGCTGGGACGCTGGCGCAACACGTTCGCCGGGCGTGCCGGCGTGTTCATCGAGTATCCGGACGCCGGCGACGATCAACCCGGCTTCGCGGGGGCGGACGAGGTCCTCGATACCCGCAGACTGGTCACGCTTCTGCGCAGCGACCCACGCGTGCGCATCGACGCGCATGCGTTGCTGGCGGCGCGCCTGGTGGACCTCTGGCTGGGAGACTGGGACCGCCACGAGGGCCAGTGGCGCTGGGCCGACGTCGGTCCGGGCCGGCCCCCCGCCTACGTGCCGGTGGCCGAGGACCGCGACCAGGCCCTCTCCCGCTACGACGGCTGGGCGTTGCGCCTGGTCGGCAAGGCTGTCGCGCCGCAGCTCACGGTCTTCGATCGGAACTATCCGAGCATCCATGCCGCCACCTGGAACGCCCGGCGGGTGGATCGCCGGCTCCTGACCGGACTCGGGCGCGACGAATTCGCGACCGTGTCCGCCACCGTTCAGGGGCGCCTCACCGACGAGGTGATCGAAGCCGCGCTGGCGGCCCTGCCGCGGGAGCACCTCGAGATCCGCGGCCCCTGGCTGGAGGAGACGCTGCGCCACCGCCGCGACCGGCTGGCGGACTACTCCCTCGCGTTCTATCGGCATCTGGCCAAAGAGGTTGACGTGCACCTGCACGACGTCGGTGAGGAGGTGGTGATCCACCGCCACCGAGACGGCGACGTGACCGTCACCGCTCGCGCACCGCTCCTGCCGGCGTGGGCCGACACCCTGTCGCCGGAGCCGGCGGGGAGTGTGGGGAGCGCGGGGAGCGCAGCGCCGGACACCGCCGAGGTGTACCGGCGCCGGTTCCACGCCGTCGAGACCGAGGAGATCCGCATCTATCTCGAGGGCGGCGACGATCGTGTCCTCGTGACCGGACCCGACGTCGGGCCCATCGCGATCCGGCTGGTGAGCTCCACCGGGCACGATCGCGTGAACGCCCGGAACGAGCAGCGCGACGTGGTGGTGTATGACGTGCCCTTCGCGGGCTCGCTGGTGGAAGCGGAGCGGGTCCGCGTGCGCTCGGTGCCCCACCCGTCCCCGGTGGACGGCCCGCCGCCGCGCGACTGGGGCACGTCGGGGTCGTGGAAGGTCGGCCTGGCGGTGGCGCCGTCGACCGGTCTGCTGCTCGGCCTGGCGCGGGAGCGCCGCGACTTCGGTTTCCAGCACCGTCCCTACGAGCGGATGCTGCGCGCCGACGCGCGCTTCGCGGCCGGCCGCGGCCGCTGGGCCGGATCGGTGCTGCTGCACAGCCCGCGCGAGAGTTCACTGTCGTCGTCACGGCTCACGTTCGCCGCCTCCGGGCTGGAGCGGCTCAACTTCTTCGGATTCGGCAACGCCGTGCCGGCGCCGCCGGAGCTGGCGCACGCGGAGATCGATCACGAGCAGTACTCGCTCGCCCTCGGCTACACCCGGGTGACCGGAGGCGGGTTCGACGTGACGATGGAGGTGCGCTCGCGGCTGGCCCGTACCGAGGTCCCCGGTGCCGGCGCAGTCGCGGCCGCGGCGGCGAACGGAGCCGGAGCCGCGGCCCTCGCGGACGCCGACGGCACCGGCAATTTCGGCGAGGTGTCGCTGGCGGTGGGAGTCGATCTCGATCGACGTGACCGGCGGCGCCATGCCACCGCAGGCTACCAGGCCCAGGCGCACGCCGCCTGGGCACCACCGATCTGGGATGTGGCAGGCGACGGCTACACGAGCGCCCGGGGCCGGCTCTCCGGCTTCTGGACCCCGTGGCGGCCCGCCACCGTCGCCGTCCGCCTGGCGGGCACCAGGGTCTGGGGCGCCTATCCGTTCTTCGCCGCCGCTTACCTGGGCGGGCCCGAGTCGCTCGCCGGCTACCCTCGCGAGCGCTTCGCCGGCGACACCGCCGTGGACGGAGCCGTCCAGCTGCGCCTGCGCCTGCTGCGCCGCAAGATCCTCGTGCCCAGCCAGCTCGGCCTCGTCGTGGGAGTCGCCGCCGGCCGCGTCGCCGTGGACGGACATTCGCCGGGCGACTGGCATCCATCATGGCAGGCCGGGATCTGGATCGCCCCCCTGGATCTGCTGCACACCGTCTCGCTCACCGTCGCGGGGAGCGACGAGGACACCTACGTCCATCTGGGCAGCGGTTTCCCCTTCTGAGGTACGCCGCCCCCTGAACTCGATCCGACCACCCGCAAATCACCCTTGAGGTCGGGGCATGGCCTGTGCATCCTCACGAGCGAAAGTGGCGGGCGCGAACGCCGGTGACGGTCGTTACGCCGCGCTTTTGCATGCCTACGACCGTTTTCCGGGGCAGCCGCGTCCGGTCATCGGCGGCCCGGAGACCCGCAACCTTGATGTAGACAGGCTTGCAAAACGGAATCTAGAATGCGGTGGGTCACCATGCCCGGTCCCGGTGACGGACCGTTGCACGCTGCCGCGGGACTGGCGAACCGGCAGAGAGAGGAGGACGGACCGGCATCCAATCCCAGGAGCTTCGTACCGAAGCGACGGCCGGTGCCAAGCACCCCGGCGACACGGCTTCGGGTACGTCCCCGCCCCGCGCAGGAAGTCGACAATCTGGGGCGGGCTGAATCGAAGGATGAAACAGGAGGTTCGATAATGAGGACAACGATGTCCGCTCTCCTCACGATTCTGCTCGTGGCGGTCCTGGGCGCTTCGCTCGCACATGCGGGGGCCAAGCTCACGATCAACGAGAATGCCATGATCGACCTGGGCGCGCGTGTCCAGACGTACTACCTGAACATGGGCGACATCGTCGGCGACGACGACGACGTCGAGCGCTGGGACATGTTCCGGGTCCGCCGCGCCCGTCTGCGCCTGACGATGGTGGTCAACGAACACATGACCGCCTTCATCCAGACCGACGTGTCCGGCGCGTCGGCGGGGTCGATCGGCCAGAACATGCAGGCCATCGACGCCTGGGTGAACGCCAAGTACAACAGCTGGCTGCAGCTCTACATGGGCCTGAACATGGCCCCCGCCCTGCGCCAGAACCTCACCTCCTCGGGTGCGATGATGGCCGTCGACCGCCCGGGCATGAACTACAAGGTGATCTCGTGGGGCATCCGGTCGATGTACGGGTTCAACACCGCCACGCTGTCCGGCACCTCCGGCGGTGCCCAGGTTCCCGGCAGCGTCCGTGACCTCGGCGCCACGCTGTTCGGCTCCGGTCCCATCGGCGAGAACGTGCACCTGAAGTACTACGCCGGCATGTACAACGGTCTCGGCCGCACCAGCCGGCTCGCCCCGCCCGAGACGTGGGAAGGCGACGACACCGAGCGCTACACCGGCCGCGTGCAGGTGAACTTCGGCGACCCGGAGGCGGGCTACTACAACAGCTCCACCTACGTGGGCCGGAAGAACACCATCGGCATCGGCGCCAGCATCGACATGCAGTCCGACGTCGCCGGCACCTTCGAGGAACCGGGCGACTACATGCTCTTCAGCGTGGACGGGTTCATCGAGAAGGAACTGGGCGAAGGCGCCATCACGGCCGAGGTCGGCTACCTGCAGCTGGACCTGGACGACGGCGCCCCGGACGTCGAGGGCACCGGCATCTACGGCCAGGTGGGCTACCTGTTCCAGGAGAAGTGGCAGCCCTGGTTCCTGTACGAGACCTGGAGCAGCGATGCTGACAACGACGACGGCAGCTACAACCTGTGGCGCCTCGGCCTGACCTACTTCCTCGCCGGCCACAACGCCAACATCAAGGTCGGTTACGAGCAGGTCAGCACCGACTACGCGCTGCCCTGGGGCGTGGACGAGGACAGCATCAGCTCGTTCATCGTCGGCTTCTTCACCACCTACTAGTCCGCCGCGCGCCGGTCCGCCGGCGCCGACGACGATCACGAACAGGGCCCCGCTCCTCGCGAGCGGGGCCCTTTCTCGCGGCGGCCGGCGCCGTCGCCCGGCGTGCGCGCCGGCGCAGGCGGTCCGCGCCGGCGCAGGCGGCACCCGGCGCCGACCGGAATCAACCGAGCAGGTCCCGCTCCATCCGCCGCAGGATCCCGCCGGGCTCCGAGAGCGCCGCCGCCACCATGGCGTCGGCCCGCGCCTGGCGATCGGCCACGGCGTAGACGCGCAGCTGGGGCGCGTTGCCCGACGGCCGCAGGTGAACGATGTCGCCGCCCGCGAACTCGATCCGGATGCCGTCGAGCAGATCGAGCCGGAGCACCGGTCCGTACCCGTGGGCTCGACCGAAGTAGCGCTCCAGCAGTTCGCGCCGGGCGTGGAGGTCGCGCGCGGGTCCGGAGCGCGGCTCCAGGGTCCGCTCCTCGTCTCCCGTCGCGGCGGTCACCGTCACCTCGCCGCCCGCTCCGTACCGGACGGCGCGCAGCCGCTGCTCCGACCCCGGGGCCAGACGTTCCAGCAGCGCTCGACTGGACTCCGTCGGGAATCCGTCCAGAAGACCGGAGCGGGTGGCCCGTTGCGGCAGCTCCGCGAACAGCTCGCTCACCGTCCGGCCGCTCCGGGCCGCGGCCAGCAGCACGGCCACCAGCGGCAGCACGGCGTCCCGGGTGGGTAGCGCGGCCAGGCGCTCCCCGCGCTCCGCTTCGCCGACGGTCAGATCCGTCGCCGTGAGGAAGCCCCCGTTGGCCTCCCAGCCGACCACGCGCCGGTAGCCCTGGGCGACGGCCTCCTCCAGCGCCGCGATCACGTGCGGCGATCCGATGCGGGTCTTGCGCAGCACCGGTCGCGTCCGACCGGCGGCGGCGCGCTGCTCGAAGCGCCGGTCCAGGGCGTCGCTCGCGCTCACCGGCACGGCGCAGAAATCGGCGTCGAGCAGTTCTGCGGTCACGAGTCCCACCACATCGCCGCGATGGAACCGGCCCCGCTCGTCCACCAGCAGGGGGCGGTCGCCGTCGCCGTCGGTGCTCACCAGGGCGTGGGCCGCGTGGTGGGTCACCAGTTCCAGGTAGCGCGACTCGGCGACGGGGCTCACGTCCTCGGTGTCCACCGGCACGAACGTGTCGCTGCGCTCCACCGGCACGACCTCGGCGCCGAGGCCGGCGAGGATCTCGCGCAGCAGCCCGCGCCCCACGGCCGTGTGCTCGAAGAGCACGATGCGCCAGCCGGACAGCGGCAGTTCCGGCGCCCGCCCCTCGGCACCGGCGAAGGCGTCGAGATAGCGGCGCAGGTACTGCTCGGCGGCGGCGGGGTCGGCGGTCAGCTGCTCCCCGGGGATCCGGAACATCCCCGTGGCATCGAACGGACTCTCGCCGGCCGGTCGCCTGTACTCCTGGCGACGGACCTCGGCCACGCAGGTTAGGATGCCCGGCTCGTCGCCCTTGAGCACCTCGCGTCCCGGCCGGTAGAACTTGATCCCGTTGCGGTCCGCCGGGATGTGGCTGCCGGTGACCATCACGGCCGCAAACGGAGCGTCGGCCGCGGCTCGGCCGGCGTGGTAGGCGAGGGCCGGCGTGGGGATGCGCCCGCAGGCGCGGACGGTGAAACCCTCGTCGTGGATGGCTCTCGCCACCGCCCGGGCGATGCGCGGCGAGCTGACCAGGCCGGTGGTCGGATCGAACTCGCGCAGGTCCTCCGCCACGCCCACGGGCGTCCCGGGCGCCGCTTCTCCGATGCGCAGCACGAAGCGCAGGAACCCCCGGGTGTTGATGTAAACCTCGAGGTCGGTCATGTCGCGCACCAGGCCGCGCAGCCCGCTGGTGCCGAAGCGCAGTTCCACGGGCTCGCGCGCGAGGAAGGCCGGCCGCGGCCCGGCCGCGCGTTCGCCTGCCCCCGTCGTGACCGCGCCCGCCGCTGCGGACACGCGTGCCGCAGGAACCTCCACCAGCACGGCTTCGGCGAGGATGCGACCAGCAGCGGCGTCCCCGTGCGCGCCGTGCGCGCCGGGAGTGCCCTCGGGCGACCCGGCGCTCAGCTGGACCGGACCCAGAGCGGCCGGCAGGAGCGCCGACTGCCCGCGGCCGAGCTGCGCCAGGACGGCGCCATCCGCCGCCAGCACCCGCACGGCCCCGGCCAGGACATGCAGGGTGCGAGGATGACCGTCGGCGGCCAGGTGCACCGGCACCTCGCCTCGCAGGCGCAAGCGATCGGCCGAGAGTTGTAAGGCGAAAACCCCGGCCCGGCGTCGAAGTCCACTTTATTCGGGTAGAGCATCCACTTGTCTTTTTGGCCCCAGGAAACGACGGAAAGGCAACACAACAGCAGCATCAGCCAAGCTTTTAGCGGTTTACTGGTTGGTGGTTGGTGGTTGGTGGTTGGTGGTTGGTGGTTGGTGGTTGGTGGTTGGTGGTTGTACAAAAATT
>JAWOID010000136.1:0-18364 GCA_046484865.1 Candidatus Krumholzibacteriia bacterium | reverse complement strand
GTATAAAGCTGTTCTGATATAGGATAAAAGCGTGCGGTCATTTGCAAGGTGCGTACGTTGCCTTGCCAGATAATCCCTTACAATAAGTTCGTTTTCTGTAAAATTTTCTTCAGCCATTGTATTTGAACCAAATTCAAATTCGTGGGCCGCGGCGGCTGGACCTGGTACACGGGCTCGTCGGGGTGGATGCTGCGGGTGGCGGTGGAGTCGGTGCTCGGCTTCCGTCTGGAAGGGGGCCATACGCTCGTTTTGGCGCCGTGCATCCCGGACGAGTGGCCGGGGTTCGGCATCCGCTGGCGGGTGCCCGGGACAGAGGCGGTCTACGACATCCAGGTGGACAGCGGCAGCGGCTGCGGCGAGGCCGTGGTGAAGGTGCTGCTGGACGGCGCAGAGCTGCCCGTGCACGACGGCCGGGCGCGCATCCCCGTGGCGCGCGACGGCGCCCGCCACCAGGTCCGGATCGAGCTGGGGAGACGATCATGAATCCGGCAGGCTGGCGGTTCCCGGCGGAGTTCCTGTGGGGCGCCGCCACTTCGGCCTACCAGGTGGAGGGTTCGCCCCTGGCCGACGGTGCCGGCCCCAGCAACTGGCACCGGTTCACCCACGAGCCCGGCCGCACCGCTCGGGGCGACACCGGCAACGTGGCCTGCGACCACTACCGCCGCTGGGGCGAGGACGTGGCGCTCATGCGGGCGCTGGAACTGCAGGCCTACCGCTTCAGCATCGCCTGGAGCCGCATCCAGCCTGAGGGACGCGGCCCGGCCAATGCTCCCGGCCTCGACTTCTACGACCGCCTCGTGGACGCGCTGCTCGGCGCCGGCGTGCAGCCCTTCGTCACGCTATTCCACTGGGACCTGCCTGCCGCCCTCGAGGACCGCGGCGGCTGGGCGCACCGGGACAGCGCCGGCTGGTTCGCCGACTACGCCGAGATCGTGTGCCGCCGCCTGGGCGACCGCGTGCGCTACTGGGCCACCCTGAACGAGCCGTGGGTGATCGTGGACGCCGGGTACGTGCACGGTGTGCATCCGCCCGGGCGACGCGACCTGGCCGCGGCCGCGCAGGCCGCCCACAACCTGCTGCGGGCCCACGGTCTGGCCGTGCAGGCGTACCGCGCCCTGGGCGCCGCGGAGCGCGCCGGCGGGGCGGGGCGGATCGGCATCGTCGTCAACCTGGAGCCCAAGGACCCGGCCAGCGACCTGGAGGAGGACCTGGCCGCCACCGCCCGCGCCGACGCCTACATGAACCGCCACTACCTGGACCCGCTCTTCCTGGGCCGGTATCCGGACGAGCTGGCCGGGATCTACGGAGCCGCCTGGCCACAGCATCCGCCCGCCGACTTCGGGCTCATCCAGGAGCCCATCGACTTTCTGGGCGTGAACTACTACACCCGCTCCCTCACGCGGCACGATCCGGCCGGCGTGCCGGAGCGCGCGGCCAAGGTGCGCGTGGACGACGCCGAGTACACCCTCATGAACTGGGAGGTGCACCCGGCCAGCCTCACGCGGGTGCTGCGCTGGGTGAAGGAGCGGTACGGCGACCGGCCCGTGTACATCACCGAGAACGGTGCCGCCTTCGCGGATCCGACGCCGGGGAGCCGGGCGGCGGCGATCCCGGGACGGCGCGGCGGCTCCACGGGTGACGATGCCGGCGGCGGTTCCGCCGCCGGCTCGGACGATGGCTCCGGCGGCCACGAGGGTGCCGCCACCCGGTGGGGCAAGGCCGACCCGCTGCCGGATCCGCGCCGCGAGGCGTACCTGCGCGCGCACATCGCCGCGGTGGGCGAGGCCATGCGCGCGGGCGTGGACGTGCAGGGCTACTTCGTCTGGTCCCTGCTCGACAACTTCGAGTGGGCCGAGGGGTACGCCAAGCGTCTGGGCATCGTCTACGTGGATCACGCCACCCAGGAACGAATACTCAAGCGCTCCGCCGTGTACTACCGGAACGTGATCCGCAGCCGCGCCAGCGATCCGGACTGACCGCAGGCGAGGCGGCGAGCGGCCAGCGAGACGACCGCGTGACGGGCGGATCGACGCTCTCGGTGGCGCCGGTCCTGTTGGGCTCAGCGGGCCTCGGCCGCCCACAACTCGAGCACGGCGCGGATGTAGTCGGACCCCACCCACGTGTGCGGCATGTCGCCCAGGAACCGCGACTGCCGCTCCTCGCGTCCCACCACCTCGGCCCACTGGCGCCAGCCCTCGGGACGGCGGTGGTCCATGAAGAAGGCGAGCAGCTCGCGCGCGCGGTCGGTCCAGCCCAGCCGGGCGAAGGCCCCCACGTTGCGCAGCTCGTAGGGCGTGTAGACGTCCCAGCGCTCGTCGCCGTCGCGCCGGCGGAGGAAGAACTCCCAGTACCGCTCGAAGGTGCGCTCGAGGGCGCCCGGCGGCAGGACGTCGCGGGCATCCACCACGGTGAGGGCGATGGTGGTGGAGGTGGGGTCGAAGTCGCCGAGATCGGCGCAGCCGGGCACGTAGTCGATGCCGTGGTGCGCCATGGCCGCGGCCACCGAGGCGCCCAGGTCGGCGGCGAAGCGGTCGCGCACCGCGGCCAGACGGTGCTCCTCGGCGCGTAGCGCGTGCGCCTGGCCTGCGTGTGCAACGCCCTCCGTCAGCCGCACCATCTCGCCGGCCAGCCACACCGCGTCCCGGTAGCCGCGCAGCGCCCAGAAGTCGTCCCAGTACGAATGCATCGGCGCCGCCGAGTACCCCTCGTGGCTGATGGAGGGGGGCAGGATCCCGTAGAAGTGCCGCAGCTCCGGCGCCTGGTACGCCGCTGTGCGGCGCTCCTCCAGCAGCGACTCCAGGTATGAGATACCCGCCACCACGCGCGGCCACATCCGCTGCAGCAGGTCCCGGTCGCCGGTGGCGCGATGGTACGCGGCCACCAGGTGGATGAATTCGCCGGTGGAGTCGTGCTCCGGCACCGGGTCGGCCCCGCGCGCGTCCACCACGCAAGGGATCTTGCCGCTCGCGTACTGGTGCGGCGCGTACCACTCGAGGAAGTCGCGTACGGACTCGGCGTGACCGAGGTCCAGGAGAGCGGCGCCGGTGAGGGCCCCGTCGCGGATCCACGACCGGGCGTAGGAGCGCGCTCCTGGCTGGATGGCCGGCCCGGCGCGGTTCACGAGGATGTAGCCGAGCTGGGCCTTCAGCGTGGCCACCAGCTCGTCGCGCGAGAGGACGTCGCCATGGCCATCGCCGGCGCCGCCGTCCGCGCCCCACGGTACCCCAGCGAGCGCAGCCTCCGCCGGCGCCAGGCGCCGGCGCCACTCCTCTGCTGCGGCGGCTTGCAGTTGCGCCACCGGCACGCCTCGAGGCACCGAGGCGCCCGCGTGCAGAGGCAGCACGATGGCCACCTCGAGGGTGTCGCGGAGAGCGTCGGCGAGGCGGTACGACAGCAACGCCGACGCGGCACCGAAGGGGTCGTCCACGGCGGTCGCGTCCGGCAGGGGCTCGCCGCGGCCCAGGTGGTCGGCCACCGCGTCCCCGCCGGCGAACGTGGACGCGGCGAAGGCGTCCGGTTCCGCGAGCGGGACCAGCGCGGGCGCGCCGTTCACCAGAACCGCGCCGTCTGCGTGTGCGATGGAGTGGATGGGAGCGGTCCCCCCGGCGCGGTTGAGCGTCTGCGTGGGCGGGTTCACCTGGAAGGGCCGCACCGCCAGGTGCAACGTGGCCTGGGGCTCCATCGAGACCGGCCACGGCCGGTGCCGCCTCATCGCGAGCCGGTAGCGGACCACCAGGGACGAGGCCCCGGGCTCGCCCACCGCGAAGACCGTGGTCTCCATCCACCAGTGGTGCGACCGCCAGGTCACCCGCGGCATGGGCAGACTGCCGTCCACGAGCGCGTGCTCGATCTCCACGTCGGCCCAGGTGACCAGGCCGCCCACGCCGGCCGCGCGGCCACTGTCCGACCCGCCGGCTGCGACGCCGCCGGCCGACACCGTCAGGAACGGCTCCACCGAGAAGCGGCCCGGCCCCGCCTCCACGGCGCCGTCCTCGCTCACCAGCCCCTCGCGCGTGTCGCGGTCCTGGCCCACGACGGTCCAGTAGATCTGCTCGCCGGTGAAGCTGCGGGGATAGAGCCCGCGCGCAGCGTCGGCGGCCACCGCGGTGAAGAACGCCTCGCGGGTGGCCGACCACTCGGGAGGATGCAGCGCGATCTCCGCCAGTGCCGGCGGCGACGCTCCGGGCCACCGCTCCAGGCGCAGCCGCAACCCGGTGGCCTCGGTGTCCGGCAGGTAGAGCCGGTCGCGGCCGCCGTTCGCGCCGGTCACGGACTGGGCCGTGCGCCACGCGCCCTCCTCGTCCAGGACCTCCACCACGTAGTCGGTGGCGTGCCGGTCCGGCGCCCAGTCCAACGTCAATCCGCCCAGGTCGCGGAGGCGGCCCAGGTCCAGCGTCAGTTGCGGGCGGTCGTCGTCCTCCGCGGGAGCCCAGGGAGTGATGCCGTCGCCGTCGAGCGCCGCGGCCGCCGGCTGCCCCCTCGCGGCCGACGACGCCCTCGCCACCGGCTCCGGCGGCGGGCCCGTGACCGGCTCGCGCCGCACCAGCTCCAGGGCGTCGATCCAGACAGTTCCCTCGCCCCCGCTGCCCGCGGTGACCGCGAACTCGATCGCAGCCACCCGCTCCAGCTCGCCGCCGCCGCGCGGCCCCCACGCGAAGGAGACGTCGCGCTTGCGCACGCGGAAGGTGGTCCACTCCGCGGGCCACGCCAGGTCGCGCCACACGTGCCACCAGACGTTCTCGCCGCTCTCGTCGATCAGCTTCAGCTCCAGGTGATTCGCCGGGGCGTCGCCCCGCAGGCGGAATCGCAGCACGTAGTCGGCGGGCAGCGGCACGTCCAGCTTTCGCCGCGCGACGGCCCAGCCGCCGCCGGTGAAGCGGAAGTCCAGGCGCAGCGCGCCGTCCGCGGCACCGGCCGCGCCCTCGCCTCGCGACAGCTCCATGGCCACGCCGTCGGCCGGGTGGGCGGTCCAGGCGGCGATGTCACCGGGGGCGTCGAAGCCGTCGATGGTGATCGCCGGCGCCGCGGCCGCACTCGCCCGGTCGCTGCGGCAGCCGCCCCCCGCGAAGAGCAGCGCTCCCCCCAGCGCCAGCACGACCAGCCCACGCCTCATCCCTTCACCGCCCCCGCCATGATCCCGTGCACGTAGGTGCGCTGGAAGACCAGGAACACCATCAGTGCGGGCAGGATCGTCACCACCGAGCCGGCCATCATCAGCTCGGTGTCCTGCACGTGCTCGCCCATGAGGTTGGCCAGCGCCACCGGCAGCGTGTACATGGAGCCGTCGGAGAGGACGATCAGCGGCCACATGAAGTCGTTCCAGGCGCTGAGGAAGGTGAACGCCGCGAGGGTGACCAGGATGGGTTTGAGCACGGGCAGCGCCACCAGGCGGAACACCGTCAGCTCGTTGGCGCCGTCGATGCGCGCGGCATCGAGCAGCTCGTCCGAGACGCCCAGCGCGTACTGCCGGATCAGGAAGATGCCGTAGATGCTGGCCAGGTACGGCACCAGCACCCCCGCGTACGTGTTCACGAGGCCCAGCTCGCGCAGCAGCAGGAAGAGCGGCAGCATCCCCACCTGCGCCGGCACCACCAGGGCCGCGGCCAGCGACGTGAACAGTCGCTCGCGGCCGGGGAACGGTAGCTTGGCGAAGGCATAGCCCGCCAGCGAGTTCACCACCACCGACAGCACCGTGGCCAGCACCGTCACCAGGGCGCTGTTCAGGAAGCTGCGGGCCATGTTGAGCCGGGTGAACAGCGTCACGTAGTTGGCCAGGGTCGGCTCGGACGGCAGCAGCGGCGGTGGCAGCGCGTTGGCCTCTCCCGGCCGCATGAGGGACGCCGCCAGCATCCACGCCAGCGGTGCCAGCACCACCACGGCTCCGGCGGTGAGCGCCAGGTGCAGCACGACCGAGCGGACCGCGCGGCCCGTCATGCCGACCTCCGTCCTAGCCGCAGCTGCACCAGGGTGAAGGCGAGCGTGATCACCAGCAGCAGCACCGCCACCGCCGACGCGATGCCCATGCGCCACCAGCGGAACCCCTCCTCGTACATGAGCAGCACCAGGCTGCGCGTGGCCCCCAGCGGCCCGCCCTGGGTCATCACGTACGGCTCGGCGAACACCTGGAAGTAGCCGATCATGGTGGTGACGGCCACGAAGAGCGTGACCGGCGCCAGGCCGGGCAGGGTGACGTTGCGGAAGCGCTGCCACGGTCCGGCGCCGTCCAGCGAGGCGGCCTCGTACAGCTCCTGCGGGATGGTCTGCAGCCCGGCCAGGAAGATCAGCATGTTGTAGCCGAAGTTCTTCCAAGCGGCGAGCAGGACGATGGCTGGCATGGCCCACTGCGGGTCGCCCAGCCAGTCGATGGGCCCCACCCCGAACCAGCCCAGCACCCAGTTCAAGAGCCCGTAGCGCGGGTGGTAGAGGTAGCGCCAGACGATGGCCACCGACACCAGCGTGGTCACCACGGGCGCGAAGTAGATGGTGCGGAACAGCCCCCGCAGGCGCGCCAGGCGCTGGTCCAGCAGCAGCGCCGCGCCCAGGGCCACGCCGGCGGTGAGCGGTCCGCCCGCCACCACGAAGAACAGGGTGTTGGTGACCGCGCGCCAGAAGGTGCCGTCGCCGAGGAGCAGGGCGTAGTTGCGCAATCCCACGAAGCGCGCGTTGCGGGGGTCGGCCACCGCGTAGATGTCGAAGTCGGTGAGGCTGAGCAGCAGGCCCGCCGCCACCGGAAGGACGAAGAAGAGTGTCAGCAACATGATCGCCGGTGCCAGGAACGCCAGCGCCGCGCGCCGGTGGACGCGGACCAGGCCGGCACTCATGGGCCCCGCCTCGCGGGGGCGTGGGCGGTGACGTGGGCGGCGCCGGGGACCGCGGCATCGGCGGCGGCGTAAGCGGTGCCCTCACCGGCCGCCACCCCGGTGCTGCGCGCCGTGCCGGCCGCATCTGCACGCCGCTCCATCATCCAGCGCCGCTTGGCCAGCACGCGGGCCACGTCGGCGTCGAGGGCGGCCAGGGCCGCCTCCTCGCTCACGGCGCCGCGGATGGCTGCCTCGGCGTGCTGCCAGACCAGAGTGGCGATCTGCTCCCACTCGGGGATCTTCGGGGTGGCGGTCACGTTCTGGAGCTGCTCGTAGAACGCCTGCACGCGGGGATCCGCGGCCAGCGCCGAGTCGCGCCACGCCGCGCGGTGCGCTGGCAGGTCGCCGGTCAGGTGGAAGAACCGCGTCTGCTGCTCGGGGAGCGCGAGGAACTCCACCAGGCGCCAGGCCGCATCGGGGTGCTCGCAGCCCCGGAAGATCACCAGGCTGGCGCCGCCGGCCAGTGACACGCCCGGGTACCGTGTGGCGTCCGGCCCCGGCAGCGGCGCCGTGGCCCAGGCGCCCTGCAACTCTTCCGGCAGCCGCCGCCGGAACTCGCCCACGTTCCACGGACCGGTGACGTACATGGCGAAGGTGCCCCGTCCGAACTCCTGGTAGAGGTTGGCCACCTCGTTGTTGCTCACGGGCGGCGCCAGGCCGTCGCGGAACAGGCCAACGTAGTACGCGAACGCTTGCCGGAAGTCGGGGCCCGAGAACGCGGGCTCTGTGTCGTGCGCGCACAGCAGCGGCGAACCGGCTTGCAGGCCGAGGATCACGGGCTGCGTCCACTCGTTCACCGGCAGCAGGATGCCGTAGCGATCGGGGCCGGTGGCTGCGTACGCCGCCAGCGCGCGGCGCCATTCTTCCCAGCTCCGCGGTGGCTCCCGGTGGCCCACGGCCGCCAGCAGATCGGCCCGGTAGAAGAGCACGCGTGTGTCCACGTACCAGGGGACGCCGTACAGCCGCCCGTCCAGGACGTTGGTCTCCCAGATGCCCGCGAAGTGGTCGGCGGGATCCACGATTGCGGAGGCCGCAACGCGCTCGTCGAGAACTCGCAGGGCGCCCAGCTCCGTGAACTCCGGCACCCAGGTGTTGCCCAGCTGCGCCACGTCGGGGGTGGCCCGCCCCACGTGCGCCGTGAGCAGTTTCTCGTGGGCCGCGGTCCAGGGGATCTGCTGCACCTCCACGCGGATGCCCGGGTGCTGCGCCTCGAAGTCGCGCACCAGCTCCTGCACCACCTCTCCCTCGCGCCCCATGGCCCAGAAGCGCAGGGTCACCACGCCCTCGTCGTCGCAGCAGCCGCCCGCGGCCAGCAGAGCGAGCGCCGCCGGCGCGAGCGCCGCGGCCGCCGCATGCCGCACGCACGCACGGCCGCACGCTGCGCGCAGCCGCGCGAGTCTGGCGCGGCTCACGGCGTCTCCGGTACGCTGTCCAGCCACCCGCCGGTGAAACCGGCCCGCCGCAGGCCGCGCACGATGCCGGTATTGCCGCGCATGAGGCGCCAGATCAGCCCGCTCTCGTAGTTCTCGATCATCGCCACGATGGGCCCCTGGTCGATGCCCAGATAGTCGGTGTCGTACCAGCCGTGCACCGGGTCCACACGGCCGTGCTGCACGGGTACGTCCAGCGTGAACGTGGGGTTGAGGGCGTCCAGGAAGCCGTAGCGGCCGAGCAGCCGGTCGCCGTGGTCCTCGGCCATGGCCAGCAGCACGGGACCCACGAGGTCCGGCGCGAACGGCAGCGACGCGGCGGCCGCCGACGGGCAGATGGTGCCATCGTCGTCCACGCGGGTGAACGACGCCCCGCGTGCCCAGTAGGTGTGGAAGCTGCGCTCGCGCCCTTCGATGAGGAACGTGCCGTGCACCGGACCGTCGCAGGCGGTGAGGCCCCACAGGCGCGGCCCGTAGCCGCGCCAGCCGGCCGGGTTCTCCATCGCATACGCGTGCTGCGCCAGTACGGCCCGGCGCGAGTTCTCGAAGTAGTCGAGGTCGCGCTTGCGCATGGCGGCGTCGCGGATACCGCGCAGGTCGAGCCAGACGTGGCTGTACTGGTGGCCGAACAGCGGCGCGAAGCCCAAATGCTCCTGGCCGTGGAAGGTGCCCCAGCGGTAGCCGGAGGTCCACACCTCCCACGCCTCCGGCGCCACCGGATGGGTGGGCGAGGCCAGGGCCAGCACGTAGAGGATCATGGCCTCGTTGTAGCCGCGCCAGTCGTAGGGGAGATGCCCCTCCTCCGGCTTCCAGCCGTGACCGATGGCCGGCGGCCGCGGCGACGCCCAGGTCCAGTCGGCGCGGCGGTACAGCGCGTCGGCGAGGACGCGGATGCTGTCCTCCATCGCGCTGCCGCGATCGAAGTACTGCTGGCAGCAGAGCGCGCCAGCCAGCAGCAGCGCCGTGTCCACCGTGGACAGCTCCACGGTTCCAAACCGGGCGCCCGTCTGCATGTCCAAGAAGTGGTAGAAGAGACCGTGGTGGCCGGCGGTGCCCGTCGGCTCCGGCCCCTGCGGCGCCGTCCAGAGGAATCGCAGCGTGGTCAGTGCGCGCCGGGCGGCCTCGTCGCGCGTGACCCAGCCGCGCTCGGCTCCCACAGGATAGGCGGTCAGCGCGAAACCGGTGGCGGCCACGCTCGCGAACGACGGCGAGGGCGCGCGGTCGGGCGCCAGACCCGTTTGGGGGTTGCACAGGTCCCAGAAATAGAGGAAAGTACGAGCTTGCAGGGTGCGGATGAAAGCGGTTTCATGCGGCGGCCAGGAAAAGTCCGCCGCGTCGTCGCCAGGCCTGTTGCGGCCGCACGCGCTCCCCGACAGGCCGCTGCTCAGCACGCCCAGCAAGCCGAGCAACAGCAGCGGCACCGGCGCGAGGAGCCACCGGCGACCTCCCTGCGAGCCGGTCGCCCGGCTCCCTGTCTGCCGGAGTGTCATAGGTCGATTATAGGCCGCGCCCCGGCCGGGGCAACAGAAAACGGGCGGCAGAAATCGAGCGCCATGGCTGCTCGCCGCAGAACCTGGTTCCGCCTCCGGCTGGTCGCCTACGTGGTGATCGTCGCCGTCCTCTTCCTGGTCCGCGGCGGCGTGGATCGGGCCGATCTGCGCCGGCTCCTGGACACGGCGGACGGTCCAGAGGAACTGGCCGTCGCCGGCCGCGACCTGGCGCCACGGCTGGTGGACCACCTGGTGGCGGAGTACCGCGACGACTACCCGGACACGCCCGTCCGGGTGACCGGCGGCGGCACCAACCATGCCCTCGAAGCGCTCTCCCGCGACGAGACCGGTGTGGCCTTCCTCTACCGTCCTCCCACGCCCGAGGAGCAGAGCCTTTTCCGCGCCGCCCACGGCGACAGCGCGGTGGTGGTGCCGGTGGCCGTGGGCGCGGCGGTGCTGCTGGCCCATCCCGACGTGGCGCCGCCGGCGCTCACTCCGGACGAGCTGCGGTCCGCACTCGCCGGTGCGGCATCGCCGGTGGAGCGCATCTACCTGGCCGATCCCAACCAGGGCCTGTGGGATGCGGTGCGGGCACGCCTGGACCTTCCCCGCGAGCCTCTCGCCGGCTCGCCGGTGGTGTTCCTGCGCGACGAGACGGTGGTGGCGAGCGCGGTGGCGCAGGACGCCGGCGCCTGGGGCCTGGTGAGTAGCCTGGGCCCGGCGCGGCCGGACAGTGCCGGGGGCTATCCCGGCGCCGTGGTCGTGCCCCTGCGGGCCACGCCGGGCGCGGACCCGGCGCCTCCCGACGACGCGCACGTGGCCCGCGGCGACTACCCCCTCTACCATCGCCTGTATGCCGCCACCCGCGGCAACGGGGGCATCGAGGCGGGGAAGTTCGTCACCTATCTCGCCAGTCCCCGCGGGTTGCGCCAGGTGGCCCGCGCGGGCGTGGTGCCCGCGCGCCTGGTGGCGCGCGAGATCCATCTGACCCGCCGGCCCGTGGAGCCGTAAGGAGACCCGCATGCGCCGTCCCGCCGTGCCCGCTCTGCTGCTGGTCGCCGGGCTGGTGTGCGCCGTCGCCGCCGCTTTCGACGCCGTGGCGCCGCCGCCGGCCGCCGCGCAGCGCAGGAATTACACCATCGACACCGACCCCATCCGCCTCGGCGATCGGGCCCTCGAACAGGGACGGCTTCCCGGCGCCCGCCAGCACTACGAGGAGGCGGTGGCGAACGAGCACCACGTGCGCGAGGCGTACCTGGGCCTGGCCCGGATCGCCGTGCGCGAGGGGCGCTACCCCGACGCCGAGGCGAATTACCGCCAAGCGCTGGCGGCCGCCGGGGACAGCTTCCCCGAGGCACGCGCGGGGCTGGCCCTGCTGCTGCTGCGGCTGGGGCGTGAACTGGAGGCGGAACAGGAGCTGGAGCAAGCCCTCGCCCGCGACGACAAGGTGTGGGCGGCCCACTACGGCATGGCGCGACGCTATCTGGCGGCCGGCGAATGGGAAAAGGCCCGGCGCGAGTTGGAACGGGGCGAGGGCGGCAAGGGCGTCACCGAGGGCGAGGATCTGTACCACCACGGCACGGCCCTCTACCACCTGGGGAAGGGCGACGTGGCGGAGGCGGAGAAGAGCGCCCTGCGCGCCATGCACCTGAACCCGGCCGACCCGGAGCACAGTGCCCTGGTGGCGCGCATCTACGAGCAGCGCGGAACGCGCACCCTGGCCATCCAGGCCTACGAACAGGCGCTGGCCACCCCCGGGATGGAACCCACCGCGCCCATGATGCACGCCCTGGGCCGCCTCTACGGCGCCGAGAATCGCTTCAACGACGCGGCCGAGCGCTACCGCCAGGCGGTCGCCGTCGACTCCACCTACGCCCCCGCCGTGAAGGACCTGGCGGACCTGCTGCGCCGGGCCGACCGGCACGAGATGGCCGCGCGGACCTACCTGCGGTACGTGGAGCTGGATCCCGAGAACGTGGACGCGCTGCTCGGCCTGGCCGAGACGCTGTACGAGGTGGGCCGCTACACTTCCGCGGCCGAGGCGGCGCGGGCCGCCCTGCGGCTGGATCCTGCCAGCGACGCGGCGGCCCTGGCGCTGGCGCGCGCGGGCATCCACAGCAGCGACGACGCCGTGAAGGCCGAGGCCGCCCAGCTGATGCAGAAGCTCCCTGCGGATTCCGGCTGGACGGCGCGCGACCTGGTGGCGCTGGCCGCCTGGCAGACGGAGCTGCGCCGCTTCGAGGAAGCCCAGGCGTCCCTGGAGCGCGCGGCGCAGCTTGACGCGGAGCTGTTCGAGGTGCCGTTCCAGCAGGGAGTGGTGGCCCTGCGCGCAGGCCGGCCGGACGCCGCGGCCCGGTACTTCCAGCGCGCCGCCGGGCTGCGGCCGCAGTCCGCCGCGGCGCACCTGAACCTCGGCATCGCCCGCTACCAGGCTGGAAGCGTGGCCGAGGCCGTGCCGGCCCTGCGCGAGGCCTTGGCGCAGGACGAGGACCTGGTCCTCGCGCGGCTGCTGCTGGCGCAGGCGCTGGCCGCCACCGGCCAGGAGAGCGCTGCCGAGCAGCAGTACCAGGGCGTGCTGGAGCGCGAGCCGCAGAACGCCAAAGCGTTGCGCGGTCTCGGCTTCTGTCGCATCCGCCAGTCCGACTACGCCGGTGCCGTGGACGCCTACCGCCGCGCCACGGAGGCCGAGCCGGGCAACGCCGACGCCTGGGCCGGCCTGGGCAGCGCGTACCTGGGACTGGAACGCTACGACGACGCCGAGGCGGCCTTCGCGAAGGCCCGCGCCATCGACCCCGAGAACATCATGCTGGTCAAGGGCACCGAGATCCTGAACCAGGCCCGAAACGCCGAAGGGAGATAGACCCACGATGAAGAACTACGTGCTGATACCCATCGTCCTGGTGTCCCTCGTGGTCTCCTATTTCATCTGGCAGAGCATGCCGCTGTACATCCGTCAAGGGGGCCCGCTGCTCGTGCTGGGGCTCACCTTGCTCTTTCTGGCGCTCACCTTCGCGGTGGAGCGGTTCATCGTGCTGTGGCGGGCCGGCGGCCGCGGCAACGTGCCGACCTTCGTCCGGAGCGTGAAGACGTCGGTGCAGTCGGGCGACCTGGCGGCGGCGGTGGAGGCCTGCAAGAAGCAGGGAGGCAGCCTGGCCAACGTGATCGGCGCCGGACTCGAGGCCTACCGCCGCTGGCAGGGCCACCCCGAGGGCAAGAAGGACGTGCTGGACGAGACCCGCCGCTCGCTCCAGGAGGCCAGCGCCCTGGAGAGCCCCAACCTGGAGCAGAACCTCACGGCGCTCTCAACCATCGCCTCCATCGCCACGCTGCTGGGCCTGCTGGGCACCACGATCGGCATGATCCGGTCGTTCCACGCGATGTCGCGAGCCGGCGCCCCCGACGCCACGCAGCTCGCCCTGGGCATCAGCGAGGCGCTCGTGAACACCGCCCTCGGCCTGACCACGGCCATCATCGCCACGGTGCTCTACAACTACTTCACGACCAGGGTGGACAGCTTCAACAACCGGGTGGAGGAGACCTCGTACGAGATCCTCCAGATGCTCGAGAGCCGCCAGAAGGGATAGGTCATGGCCACCCGTCGCAACCGCGTGCGCATCGACATGACGCCCATGGTGGACGTGGCCTTCCTGCTGCTGATCTTCTTCATGTCCACCACCCAGTTCAAGCCACCCGAGGCGGTGGCCGTGGACCTGCCGCTGTCCCGGTCGGAGATCCACGTGCCCGAGACGAACACCATCATCCTCACGGTGAACCGGACGGGACAGGTGTTCATCTCCAGCGAGCGAGCCGCCGACGCCCAGGCGCTTGCGCCCGACGGGATCCTGCCCGCGCTGATCGCCTGGCGCGGCCGCAACCCGGGCGCCGTGGTGGTGCTCAAGGGCGACCGCGACGCCTCCTTCGGCGTGATGGCCGACCTGATGGACATCCTGGCCGAATCGAAGACCCTGCGGTTCAACCTGATGACCGAGCTGGAGCGTCCGCCTGTCGGCGAGGAGGACCAGGCGCCCTCCGCGCCGCAGACGCCGCGCGAGCCCCAGTCGCCGCGCGAGCAGGGAACCGAAACGTCCGAGACCCCGGGGTCGCCCGAGTAGAGCGAGGAGCCGCCCGATGGCCGACGTCGTCGCTGCCGAGAGCGAGAAACCGAAACTGCCGCCCAAGGGCGTGCTGGCGCGGGGCAAGAGGAAGCGCCCCGGCGTGCACATCGACATGACGCCCATGGTGGACGTGGCGTTCCTGCTGCTGATCTTTTTCATGGTCACGACGGTGTTCCGCCGTCCGCTGGCCATGGAGGTGAACCTGCCCGAGCCCGGCGCCCGCGTGGAGGTGCCCGAATCCAACGTGATGACCATCTACGTGGACCGGGACGAGCAGATGTTCTGGAAGATCGGCACCAGCGCCATCGAGCCGATCACGTGGCCGCAGATCGAGCCCACCCTGGCGGCCAACCAGGCGGCCAATCCCAACCTCATCGCCCTGGTGAAGATCCACCGCGAGGCGCGTTACGAGCCGTTCGTGGACATGCTCGACGCGCTGGACGAGGCCGAGATGCAGCGCTTCAGCCTGGTGCCCATGCAGGAGAGCGACGTCCAGGCCCTGGAGGGGGTGGAATGACCGGCGGCCATGGAGCCCACATCGGTGCCGGTGCCGGCGACCTGCGGAACGTCGCCGACGTCCCGCACATCCCCTGGGCCTTCTCCCTGGAGCGCGCCGAACGGCTGCCGCTCACCGGCGACGAGCATCCCCTGCGCCGGGAGCTCGGCAAGTGGCTGCTATGGGCCTGCGGACTGACCCTGGTGCTGGCGCTGGCCGCCCTGGGCGTGTGGGCGTGGCTCAGCGCGCGCGAGTCGGTGGAGGCGCCGGTGCTGCGCCAGGTGAAGATCGTGCGCTACGCCGACCTGGGTGTGCCCCCGTCCATCTCCCGCCCGACGGTGCCCCAGGTGAGCGTGGCGCAGCAGGTGGCGCGGATCGCCGCGCCGCCGCCGGCCATCGCCGTCCCCGAGCCGGTGGCCGACGAACGCGCCCGGGTGGAGACCATCGCCACGGTCAGCGAGATGGCGGAGGCCCTGGAGCCGGTCACGCTCAGCGACCTGGGCTTCGGCGAGGGCACGGGCGACAGCCTGGTCATCGACGTGAGCGGAATCGGCGTGGGCGACGGCACCCCCTCACCGGACGCGTTCGTGGCGGTGGAGGAGGAGCCGGTGCGCATCAGCATCGACCCGCCGGTCTACCCGGACGTGGCGCGGTCGGCGGGCATCGAGGGCACCGTCATCGTGCGCGTGCTCGTGGGCAAGGACGGGCGCATCAAGGACGTCATCTACGTCGAGGGGCCTGAGGCGCTGCGCGAGGCCGCCCTGGCCACCGCCCGCACCGCGATCTTCCGCCCCGCGCTGATGGACAACCGGCCCGTTGAGGTCTGGGTCGTGATGCCGGTCACGTTCAAGCTGCGGGGTTGACGCGCCAGATCCGGGTTCACCAGCCAGCCTGCGGGTTCACCCCGCAGGCTGCAGGGTCGGGTCCTGGCGAGCACCCTGCCCCCCTCTCCGAGCGGACCATGGCCCGGTCTACCAGCCCCGCCATGCACCCGCGGCGACTCGAAGCCGAATCGCCGCGGGTCGAGCCCACGATTGACGCCGCGCAGGTCGAGGAGCTCAAGAAGACCATCCTGGCTCCGATGGACCTGTACGAGGAGCACAAGGGCAAGACGACGGACCCGAACATCAACCCGCACTTCATGATGCGGCTGCAGAAGATCATGGACGAGTACGCCGGCGGCGTGAGCGCCCAGTTCTTCACCAGCGAGCCGCTGCTGACCCGTGGCCAGGAACTGCTCGAGTTCCTCAAGGAAGACAGCTTGAACCTGGCGGCCGAGGACCTCCACGAGCTCATGCGCGTGTGGGAGAACATCCACCGCATGTGGCAGGCCGAGGCTCACGTCCAGACGATGCTGTTCCGCGAGGAGACCCGCTGGCCCGGCTACTACTTCCGCAAGGACAAGCCGGCCCTCGACGAGGCCAACTGGAAGGTCTTCGCAAACCTGACCTGGAACCCGCAGAGCAAGGAGTGGGACGGCCGGCGGCCCCGCGAGGGGCCGCCGGTGTTCATTGAGGTGCCTTGCAGACGCAGGATCAGTGCTGCCGTGCGAAGGGACTTCGGGGGTTGCTTCGGAGGCACGCGTGGTCGCACGAGACATCGACACCAGGCGCGTCGTGGACACTGCGAGGCCAATGGAGCCACGTGCGTGGCGCTGTTCGGCTCGCGGGCTCGTGGGGATGCCAGTCCCGACAGCGACGTCGATCTTCTCGTGTGCTTCGGACGCCCGGTCAGCCTTGTCACTCTCGTGCCGATTCAATAATCCGCGATGCACGACTCCCGCGAAACGAAGCGGTCCGCTTGCTCGGGGTGCGAGACCGTGCCCAGCAGCCCAAACTCGGCCCGCCGGTTCTGGCCGGCGTAGTTTCCGGCTTGCGCCGCCACTCGAGCGATGACGAACATAATGAGGAGATTCCAGGAATGCACAATCCTTCGGTCAGGTGCCAGTCATCCTTGGCGAGTCTGAGCTGCGATGCTTCCGGCGTGCTGCCGCCCATCGCGCGGCTCACCCCGAAGCAGTCGGTCTACCACTTCATCAGCGGGTACATGTCCACGGTCACAGAGACGGGAATCGGACTGGTACCTCGAGCCGAAGATCACCTTGGCGGTGGGCCTCCCTCTGTCGGTCCTGGCGGACCAGCCTTCATCGAGACAGCCTATTCAATTGTGCCGCTTGGTTTTCCCTTGCCATGGAAGACTCGATCCGGAAGTACCTCGCGGAGATCGGCCGCCGCGGCGGACGTCGCAGCCGCCGCACGCTGACCGCCGAACAGGCGCGGTAGATGGTCCGCGTCCCTGAAGCGCGCCGAGCGTACCGGAAGTACCACGCGCGGTGCTTCTGGTCGTATTCTCCAGATCTGCACATCGGCTCAAATGACGTGGCCTGGGTCGCCGAGCAGTTCATGCGGCACCGGGAACGCGAGGCATGGGACAAGGGAGCTCAGCTGTGCCGCTGACCGCCTTCCAGGCTACGATCGGTCGTCTGCTCGCCGCGAATCGCAGCGAGGACAGCTATCTCGCCGGCGTCGCCGCCATGCTCGCTGCGCCCAACACCACTCGCTACAGTCACGATCTCGACGACTTCCACGACTCCGCCGAGCGCGTCGCCGCCGCCTTCGCCGCGGATCGGGAGACTCTCGGGTCAGCGCAATACGAAGTCGATATCGAGCTCAGTCAGCCGGGCTATGTGCGTGCCATCGTTCGCAAGGGTGCCGATGCCGCGAAGATCGAGTGGGCCCAGGACTCGACCTGGCGCTTCATGCCCGTCGTGAAGAGCGAAGAATTCGGATACCAGCTTCATCCCGTCGACCTGGCCACCAACAAGGTCCTGGCGCTCGCCGGCCGGGACGAACTCCGTGTTCTGCTTGACACGCTGTATACCTGCATGACCACGTGCTCACGCTCGGTGCGCTGGTCTGGGCGGCCGTGGGCAAGGACCCCGGCTACTCGCTGCTTTCGCTTCTGGAAATGCTCAGTCGTCGGGGCCGCGTGCGTCCTGAGGAATTGAAGCGGCTGGACCTGGTGAAAGAGATCGACCCCGTTGCGATCAAGCGCGACTGGCTCGCTGCGCTCGACCAGGCGCGCACGTTCGTCCTCGGCCGGCCTCGTACGGAGGTGGGTTGCCTCTACTACTCGCCGTCACGGCAGCGGTTCGCTCCACGCGCTCTAGCGGCTCCGTCGCCAGCCGGCGGGCTCGCTGTTCTCGTGGTGCCGCGTCGCGTACCGCAGCCTCTGCACCGCTGCGGGTGAGGCGGCCACCGCGAAAGGCCCCACCCATCCGAGCGCCCACACCGCGCTCTGCTCGATGGGCTACGTCGCGACCGTTTCTCGGCTATTCGTTGGGGCGGGACGCCGGGGGGGACCCGGCGCCCCTATCCCGATCGCTTCCGCGGAGGCTATACCGCCGGCCGTTTCCACCGCAGGGCGGCGAAGATCAGGTAAATCGCCGATATCCCGACCAGGACATAGATGATCCGGGCCAGAAGAGCCGTCTGGCCTCCGAAAATGGCAGCCACCAGATCGAACGAGAACAGCCCGACGAGCAGCCAGTTGATTCCTCCGATGATGACCAGAATGAGCGCAATCCAATCGACAGTGGAAATTCTCATTGGTAAAACCTCCGGTCTTTAGGCTCTCCTGGCATGATTGTGGTTGCCAGCACCCCCCACCAGCAGCACCTAACTCAAAGATCGGCAGGTGTCAACGGACGTCTTTCGTCACGACCTCGGCGGACGTCGGGTTCTACGACCCCTCTCTTCGTCGGGGTTCGGGGCCGGGTCGGGGCCGGGAACACCGCATGACCTGGCCGCGTCGGCCGAGGCGCCCCACAGGGCGAGGTTCGTGACCACGCCGCCAGGGGTGAACTCGTACGGGTCGTCGAGGTCCCAGGTGCCGAAGTCGTCGCCCCGGCATCTCCGGACCGGCAGGCGTGGACAATTCGTTACGCCGGGCACGGTGCGGCTCTACCGGGGCG
>JAWOID010000121.1:0-17974 GCA_046484865.1 Candidatus Krumholzibacteriia bacterium | reverse complement strand
GGTTGATGCTTCTTTCTATTTGATCAATGCTTAATAATAAAGGATTAACATCCATAAGCCATAATCCAATTAACATCAAAAATATCTTTGAAATAAATGATGTTAAACTGCCAATCAGCAGTATTTCCAAAAAGCTTAATTTTCTTTTAATTGCTATCCCCAGAGCAATCCCTAGTGTTCCAAAACCTAATATGCCAATCAATCCCTGAAAAGGCCCCGCTAATAAAGTTACCAGAAAAAATGCAATTACCAGGGAAAGTAAGGCAATTTTAAGATTATGTCTTAAACATAATACAATAATCGGTAATGGGCATAAGAAACTAATTAGGGTCCCAAACAATGGTATATACAAACTTGCTAAAAATAATATTGCTGTAATCGCTGAAAGAAATGCGCCTTCAACAATTGATTTGGTCGGAATGCGATCTTTCAATGATTAAATCCCTTCTTATTTACCAGTTTTGTTTTATTTTTATGCCATACAAACTAATACACTGAATGTTTTCTTATATATTCATTTCCGATGGTTCAAGTGCAGCACGATATCGGCGCCCAGTTCCAGCGGGTTCTGCAGGTACGGCGTGCAGAAGGTGTTGTCCACCAGCACCGGCACGCCCCGCGCGTGGGCCAGTTCCGCCACCGCGGCGATGTCCGTGAGCACCAGGGTGGGGTTCGCCGGCGTTTCGAGGTAGACGAGCCGGGTGCGGTCGGTGATGGCGTCGGCGATGTTCCGGGGGTCGCGGCCGTCCACCTCGGTCACCTCGATCCCCATGCGCGGCAGCGTCTGCGTGAAGAGCTGGTGCGTGCCGCCGTAGAGGGTGTCGCCCGCCACTATGTGCTCGCCGTGCCGGCAGCAGTTGAGCACCGCGGTGGTGGCGGCGGCCATGCCGCTGGCGAGCGCCAGGGCCGCCTCGCCGCGCTCCAGATACGCCATCTCGGTCTCGAGCGCCGCCTGCGTCGGGTTGCCCAGGCGCGTGTAGACGTACCCCGGATCGTCGCCCGCGAAGATGGCCGCGCCGTGATCGGCGTTGCGGAACGCGAAGGTGGAGCTCTGGAAGATGGGGGTGCTCACCGAGCGGATGGGCTCCTCGCCTGCGTGCTTGTCGAGATGCTTCTTGCCGTGGATGCAGAGGGTGGCGAACCCGAGCTGCCGGAGGCGTCCCTCGTCGTCGCGCTCGTTCACGTCCGTCCTCCCTTCGCGGCGCGCAGCGCCTCGACGCGGTCCAGCCGCTCCCAGGGGAAGTTCTCGCCCGTGCGGCCGAAGTGGCCGTAGGCTGCAGTGGCCGTGTAGATGGGCCGCCGCAGGTCGAGGCTCTCGATGATCCCCGCCGGCGACAGGTCGAAGGTCGCCTGCACGATCTTGGTCAACTCGTCGTCCGACACCGAGCCGGTGCCGTAGGTGTCCACCGCCACCGCCACCGGCCGGGGCAGCCCGATGACGTAGGCGATCTCCACGGCGCAGCGGTGCGCCAGGCCGGCGGCCACCACGTTCTTCGCCGCCCAGCGCGCGCCGTAGGTGCCGCTGCGGTCGGGCTTGGTGGGATCCTTGCCGCTGAGCGAGCTGCCGCCGTGGGGGCAGGCGGTGCCGTACGTGTCCACCGTGATCTTGCGCCCGGTCAGCCCGCAGTCGGCGCGCGGGCCCCCCTCGGTGAACGGACCGACCGGATTGATCAGGATCTGGGTGCCCTCGTCCAGCAGTCCCGTGGGCTCCAGCGTGGGACGGATCACGAGGCGGCGCAGGTCGTCGCGCAACTCGTCCAGGTCCGTGTCCTTGCGATGATGGGCCGACACCACCACGTGCGAGAGTCCCGCGGGCGCACCGCCCTCGTACCGCACCGACACCTGCACCTTGCCGTCGGGGTAGATGTCGGTGAGCCGGCCCTCGGTCCGCACGGCGGTCAGTCGCTCGGCGAGGCGGTTGGCGAGGAAGGCCGGTACCGGCATGAGGTGCATGTCCGCCGGCAGCTCCGACCCCTCGTCCGTCGCATAGCCCACGACCACCCCCTGGTCGCCGGCGCCCTTGCGATCCACCCCGACCGCCACCTCCTGCGACTGCTCCTCCAGCATCACCATCACCGCGCAACTGTTGTGGTCGAAGCCCAGGGCCGGGTCGTCGTAGCCCACCGCGGCGATGGTGCGGCGCACCACCTGGGCGATGTCCACGTAGCACTTGGTGGTGATCTGCCCCGTGACCACCACCAGCCCCGTCGTCACGGTGGCCTCGCAGGACACGCGCGCATATCGGTCGCTGGCGAGGATGGCGTCGAGGATGGCGTCGGCGATCAGGTCGCAGAGCTTGTCCGCGTGGCCGGCGGTCACCGATTCGGCGGTCATGATCCGGGTGGGGGACATGGGGACCTCCGTACGGGGGGAAGCGATGGCCGGGACCGGATTCCGGGCGGTCAGCGGTCTCGAATGATCCCGGGGTCGACCGCAGGCAACAATCGTTTCGTCTCTTGCGTCTACCAGCGGCGGGGGTGCATCTTCCTTCGGCCCCGGCGCGCACAACCGGTTCGAGGATAATGAAGAGGCCCGATCACAAAGTCAACTCGGCCGAGACGTCTCTCCGCGTGGACGGATTGACGTTCGCCTACGCGCGCGAGCCGGTGCTGCGGGACGTGAGCTTCGAGCTGGAACGCGGCGCCATCGGCCTGCTGGGACCGAACGGATCGGGCAAGACCACCCTGCTGCGGGCCCTGCTCGGCCACCTGCCCCTGCGTCCCGGGCGCGTGCACGTGCTGGGCCGCGATATGGCGGCGCAGGCCCGCGCCGTCCGCGGCCGCCTGGGCTGGATGCCCGAGCGCGGCGGCGTCATCCCCGGCCTGAGCGGCGTGGGGCTGGTGTCGTACATGGGCGAGCTGGCGGGCATGCCCGCGCGGGATGCGATGCAGCGCGCGCACGAGGTGCTCCACTACGTGGGGCTGGCGGACGAGCGCTACCGTCCCTGCGAGACGTACAGCCAGGGCATGAAGCAGCGCCTGAAGCTGGCCACGGCGCTGGTGCACGATCCGGTCTGGCTCTTCCTGGACGAGCCCACGAGCGGGCTCGACCCGCGCGGCCGCGCCGCGATGCTCGACCTGGTGCGCGATCTCGCCGGTAACAAGGGCTTCGGCGTCATCCTGTCGACGCACCTGCTGGCCGACGTGGAGGCGGTGTGCACCGAGATCCTGGTGCTGCGCCAGGGACGGCTGCTCAGCCAGCAGAGCGTGACGGCCGCCGCGCGTGCGCGGCGACGGGTCTACGAGGTGGAGGGGTTCGGCGACGAGGGCGCCTTCCTGCGCCGGCTCGAGACGATGGCGGCGGCGGTGACCCGCGACGGCCGCCGCATCCTGGTCACCCTCGAGCTCGCCGGCGCCCCGGAGTCCGCCGGCGCCCCGGAGTCCGAGCGCGCTGCCGGTGCGGCGGCCGGGGTCGAGGATGCCGCCGAGCCGGGCGCTACCGCGGCCGCGGGTCTGCGCCTCATCCTGGAAGCGGCCCACGCCGCCGGCTACGCGCCGCGGCGCCTGCGGCCGCGGCCGGTCTCCCTGGCGGAGGAGTTCTACCGACTCGTGGAGGAGGACTGAGCGAATGCCGGTCTACGAGCGCGGGTACACGTCCTGGCAGCCGTCCGGTCGGCAGGCATATCCGCCCTGGTGGGTGATCGCCCGCCGGGGCATCGTCGGCCCGCTGCGCAAGCGCGGGCTGCTCTTCCTCCTGGTCCTGGCCTGGATCCCGGCCGTGGTGAAGGGGACCATCATCTTCGTGAAGGCGCGCACCGGCGACCTCCTGGATCTCGTGGGCGGCAACTGGACCAGCATCGCGCCCGGCGGGTTCCTCGCGTTCCTCGAGGGCCAGCGCTTCTTCGTCTTCCTGCTGCTGGCGCTGGTGGGAGCGGGCCTGGTGGCGGTGGACCGGCGGGAGAACGGGCTGTCGCTCTACTTCTCGCGACCGCTGAACCTGGTCGATTACGTGGCGGGGAAGCTGCTGATCGTGCTCTTCACCTACCTGCTGGTCACCCTGGCGCCGGTCTACGCCCTCTGCTTCTTCGGCTACCTGGTGGGTTCCGGCGCCACGGGCGCCGAGATGCTCCTGCAGATCCCGGCGCAGGCGACGGTCTACGCGCTGTACACGGGCTCGAGCATGGGCCTGGTGCTGCTCGCGATGTCGTCGCTGGGCAAGCGCGCGATCTTCGTGACCGTGTGGTGGACCATCCTCTTCATGGGGTCGGAGGCGGTGAGCTCGCTGGTGACCGTGGCCGGGCTCGACGGCCTGCAGGCGGTGAACTTCGCGGGCCAGTACCACAATGCCGGGGCGCTCATCTTCGGCGCGGCTCCGCGGCTGGCCATCTCCCCCTGGCTGAGCCTCGCGCTCACGCTCGGGTACGCGGCTCTGGCCGTGGCGGTGTTGCACCGGCGGATCCGCCCGGTGGAGGTGGTGTCGTGAACCGGCCGGCGGCACACGGCGCCGGGGGAGCGGCGGCGCGGCCTGGCGACGCTCCGGCGGCGCGGCCTGGCGACGCTCCGGCGGTGCGGATCGAGGCGCACGGCGTGGGCAAGTGGTTCGGCGAGGTCATCGCGGTGAACAACTGCTCGCTCGCGGTGGGGCCCGGCGTGGTGGGCCTGCTCGGGGAGAACGGGGCCGGCAAGACCACGCTGTTCAAGATGCTGGCGGGGCTCATCGAGCCGAGCTGCGGCAGCGTCCGCGTGCTCGGTCACCGGCTGCGGCGGCAGATCGGCCTGTACCGCCGGATCGGCTTCTGCCCGGAAAGCGACGCGCTGCCCGACTGGATGACCGGCCGCGAGTTCCTGGGGTTGATGCTGCGCCTGGCCGGCTTCGAGGGCCCGGAGGTGCGCGCGCGCGCCGATCGCTGGCTGGTCCGGTTCGAGCTGGAGGATGCCGCCGACCGGCGCCTCGGCGGCTACTCCAAGGGGATGCGGCAGAAGATCAAGCTGGCGCAGGCGCTGGCGCACGATCCCGACGTCGTGTTCATGGACGAGCCGCTCAACGGCATGGATCCGGTCTCGCGCAAGCAGGCCATCACCCTCGTGCAGGAGCTGGGAGCGGCCGGCCGGACGGTGCTCGTGTCCAGCCACATCCTGCCCGAGGTGGAGAGCATGACGCGCCAGATCATCCTCATCCACCGGGGCAAGGTCCTGGCCGAGGGCGACGTGGCGGAGATCCGCGACCGCATCCCGGAGCGGCCGACCACCGTGGCGCTGATCTCGCCGCGACCGCGGGAACTGGCCGCCTTCCTGGCCGGACGGTCGCACGTGGTCTCGGTGGAGGTGAGCGACGAGGGGCGCGTGGTGGTGCGTACCGACCACGCCGTGCGCTTCTACCGCGACCTCCCCGGCTGGATCCTGACGGAGGGGCTGCCGGTGGAGGAGATCAACACGCTGGACGACAGCCTCGAGGCCGTGTTCACCTATCTGACCGGACCGTGAGCGAGGGGAACAGCGACGTGACCGCACCTCAGGACGACGTCCGGCGCACCGCCGGGCCGCAGACCGCGGACGCCGACACCGGCCGTTCGCCCGGTGCGGCTGGCGCCGACCCCCGCAGGCCGGTCGTGGGCCCGGCCGGCGACCCGACCGGTGACCCGGCCGGCCGGGTGCCGTCGCCGGTGGCCAGCGGGACGGCGGCGTTCTGGCTGGCGTGGTACTCGTTCCGGGAGCTGAGCCGCCGGCGGCGCCTCATCTCGCTGGCGTTCATCGCGTCCTTGCCCGTGCTGCTGGTGGTGGCGCTACGCATCTGGTACGAGGGCGAGCTGCTGACGCCGCGCCTGATCCTCACCAGCCTCAGCTATCACACCTTCCTGCCGTTCCTGGTGCCGGTGTTCGCGCTGGCGGTGGGGGTGTCGGCCATCGGGGAGCAGGTGTCCGAAGGCACCCTGATCTACCCCTGGTCGCGACCGGTCCGGCGTGGCGCCATCTACGTGGGGCGGGTGCTCGCCGCCCAGCTGGTGGGCAGCTCGCTGCTGGTGGCGTCGCTGGTGGCGTGCTTCCTGGCCATGGTGATCGGACGCTGGTCGGTGCTGAGCGTGGACCTGGTGCGGCTCTACGTGACCACCTGCGTGGTGCTGGTGCTGGGCTCGTTCGCCTACACCGCGCTGTTCGCCTGGGTGGGAACGGTGCTGCGGCGGCCGTTGTTGGTCTGTATCCTCTTTGCGTTCGGCTGGGAGCCGCTGGTGGGGGGTATCCCGCAGCGGATCCAGGAGTACACGCTGAGGTTCCACCTGCGGAACCTCATCGAGCGGCCGGAGCCGCCGTCCGTCGAGAGCATGGCCGGCCTGTTCGAGCGCCTGATCACGACCGCGCTCGTGAAGGCGCCCGTCCCGGAGTGGCGCTCGTTGCTCATCCTGGTGCTGGCGGTGGTCCTGGCCACGGCCCTGGGCATCCAGGCGCTGGGCCGCAAGGAGATGGAGACCTGACGTCAGGCGCGGTCCGCGATCCTGCGCGCCTGGCCCGACGACGATCACGACGACGATCATGACGGACCTCGACGGCGACTGCCGGCGAGGTCTGCCCGACAGCGTCCGGCCTCGCCGGACGCCCCCGACGCCCGCTCCCGCGGGCCAACCATGGAGGCATCCATGCGGAGATCGAGATGGTCGCTGCTCGCGGCGCTCGCCGTGCTGCTGGCGCTCGTGCCGGCAACCCGGGCGCAAGGCTACCTGGACCTCGAGGACCGGATCCAGGAGTTCACCCTGGACAACGGCATCACGTTCATCGTGCTGGAGCGGCATGACGTGCCGGTCTTCTCCTTCCGAACCTACATGTCCGTGGGCAGCGCCAACGAGGTGCGCGGCGTCACCGGCATCGCGCACATCCTCGAGCACATGGCCTTCAAGGGGACGGACCAGATCGGCACCAGCGACTACAAGGCCGAGAAGAAGGCGATGGCCGCCGAGGACGCCGCCTTCGCGGCCCTCAAGCTGGAGCGCAACAAGGGCGAACGGGCCGACCCGCAGAAGCTCGCCGAGCTCGAGCAGGCGTTCAGCGACGCCAAGGACGCCGCCCGGGAGTACGTGGTGAGCAACGAGTTCGGGCAGATCGTCGAATCGAACGGCGGTGTGGGCCTGAACGCCTCCACCTGGACCGACGAGACCCAGTACTTCTACAGCCTGCCGAGCAACCGGCTCGAGCTGTGGGGGTACCTCGAGGGCAACCGCATGGCCCGGCCGGTGCTGCGGGAGTTCTACACCGAGAAGGACGGGCCGGTCACCGAGGAGAGGCGCATGCGGACGGACAACAGCCCGTTCGGCCGCCTGCTGGAGCAGCTGCAGAACCTGGCCTTCATGGCCAACGGCTATCATCACTCCACCATCGGGTACATGAGCGACATCGAGACCATCACGCGGGCCGACTGCCAGGAGTTCTACGACACGCACTACATCGGCCCCAACATGACCATCGCCATCGTCGGCGACGTCCAGCTGGACGAGGTGAAGCGGGTGGCGCGGAAGTACTTCAGCGCCATCCCGGGCGGCGAGCCGCAGCCCATGGAGACCCTGGAGCCGGACCAGCTCGGCGAGAAGCGGATCGTGCTGCGCGAGGATTCGCAGCCGGTGGTCACGATCGGCTACAAGGTGGAGGGCATCCATCACCCCGACGACCCGGTGTACTCCGTGATCGCGGACATCCTGGGCCAGGGGCGCACCAGCCGTCTGTACACCTCGCTGGTGAAGGAGCAGAACAAGGCGGTGCAGGCGATGTCCTTCGCGGGCTACCCGGGCAAGCGCCACCGCAATCTGCTGATCGCCTTCGGCATCCCGACCAAGGGCGTCACGGCCGCCGAACTCGAGGGTCTGCTGCAGGCGGAGATCGACAAGCTGGTGGACGGCGGCGTCACCGAGCAGGAACTCGAGGCGGTGAAGCAGCGCACCCGCGCCAACTTCGTCCGCGGGCTGCGCGGCAACAACGGCATGGCAGGACAGCTCGCCTTCTACCAGGGCATGACCGGCGACTGGCGCAACCTCTTCGACCAGGTGGACGCCATCGAGGCCGTGACCCTGGACGACGTGCAGCGAGTGGCTGCGGAGATCTTCCAGCCCCGCAACCGCACCGTCGCCCTGATCGAGAACGAGCAGGACTCCTGACCGGGCGCGGCACCGCCGCGGGAACGAAAGAGGGAAAGCGATGCAGATGACCCGACGCAGGATCGCCGCGACGGCCGTGTTGCTGGCGGCGCTCCTGATCCTGAACGCGGCCGTGGCCGGCGCTGCCGGCAAGAAGCCGTGGGAGAAGATCGCGGTGCCCGAGCTGGGCGACATCGAGCTGCCCGAGTACGAGCGCGTGGAGCTGGAGAACGGGATGGTCCTCTACCTGATGGAGGACGACGAGTTTCCGCTGGTGGACTTCTCCGCCACCATCCAGGCCGGTACGATCTACGACCCGGCCGACAAGATCGGCCTGGCGTCGATGACCGGCACGGTCATGCGCTCCGGCGGAACCGCGAGCCGCACCGGCGACGAGATCGACGCGCTGGTGGAGGCCAGAGGCATGCGCCTGAACATCGGCGTGGGCGACGCCACCGCTTCGGCCTACCTGTCCACGCTCACCGAGGACCTGGACCTCGGCCTGGAGTTGCTGGCGGACGTCCTCATGAACCCGGCGTTCGCCGAGGACAAGATCGCGCTGGCGAAGGAGGAGCAGAAGGCCGTCATCGCCCGCCGCAACGACGAGCCCATGTCCATCGCGCAGCGCGAGGCGGTCAAGGTCCTGCTGGGACCGGACCACCCGCTGGCGAGGCATCCGGAGTACGACACCATCGCCGCCGTCGCTCACGAGGACATGCAGCAGTACCACCGCCGCTACTTCGCGCCCGACCGCACCTACCTGGTGGTGATCGGCGACTTCGAGGCCGGCGAGATCGCGAACCGGATCGAGCAGGCCTTCGCCGGCTGGGAGAAGGCGAGCGAGGCCTTGCCGCCCGATCCCGAGATCCCGGACCTGCCGCGCACCGTGAACGTGGCCGCCAAGGAGGGTCTCACCCAGGCCACGATCGTGCTCGGACACAAGGGCATCCGCAACGACGATCCCGACTATGCCGCCCTGGTCGTGGGCAACCGCATCCTCGGCGGCGGCTTCTCCAGCCGCCTGTTCAACGAGATCCGCAGCAAGCTCGGATACGCCTACTCCGTGGGCAGCTCGGCCGGTACCGGCTGGCGGTATCCGGGCACCTTCCTCGCCTTCACGATGACGAAGAACCAGACCGTGGAGGCGGCGACCCGCGGCATCCTGGCCGAGATAGAGAGGATGCGCGACGAGCCGGTGAGCGAGCTGGAACTGCAGCAGGCCCGGGACGCCCTGCTGAACTCGGAGGTGTTCAACTACGCCAACAAGCGGGCCATCCTCGACCGTCTCGTCCTGTTCGAGATGTACGGCTATCCCGAGGACTTCCTGCTGCGGTACATGGACGAGGTGAGGCAGCTCACGGCGGCCGACATCCAGTCCGCGGTGCAGAGGCACTGGCAGCCGGACCGGTTGACCATCCTCGCCGTCGGTGAACCGGCGGACTGGGACGGCGACCTCTCCAGCTTCGGACCGGTCAACTCGATCGACATCTCGATCCCCGAGCCGTCACTGGCCATGGAGATCCCCGAGGCTACGCCCGAGAGTCTGGCCGAGGGGCGCCGGGCCATGGAGCAGCTGCGGGAGAAGTCGGGCGGCAAGAAGCTGGCCGCGCTGAAGGGTTATCAGGAGAAGAGCGAGATCGACGCCACGATCCAAGGCATGCCCCTGACGTTCAAGATGACCAAGACCGTGATCTTCCCCGATCGCCTGCACCTGCTGACCAAGACGCCGTTCGGCGACATGACGCAGGTGGTGGCGGGCGACGCCGGCTGGGCGACCGGCCCCCAGGGCAGCCAGGACATGGGCGCCGAGCAGGTGGCGGAGACGCGCCGGGAGATCTCGGGCGACATCGTCGCCATGCTGCACGACCTGGACGACTACGAGTTCCAGGCGCTCGAGCCGCGGCAAGTGGAAGGCATCGACGTGCTGCCGATCCACGTGGATCTGGACGGCGGCAACGCGCAGATCCTGTTCCTGACCCGCGAGGGCGAGCTGCACATGGTGCAGAGCCCGTCGAAGTCGCCGGTCACCGGTTCGCCGGTGACCCAGAAGGTCTACGTCGACAGCTACCAGGACGTGGACGGATTCCACCTGCCGCACACGATGCGGATCCTGCACGACGACGAGGAATTCGCGACGGCCACGGTGACGTCGTTCGAGGCCGATCCGAAGGACACGAGCGGGCTCTTCGAGCGGTAGCGGACTCATGCGGGGGGCGGTACGAGAACCGCCCCCCGCCCCGCCCGGCGAGGTTCCGCGCGGAAGAGGTGGGCGAAGGCCGCGCAGGTTCGGCATCACCGGTCGTTGACCGGCGACGATGCCGGTGGTATCCTCGCCGGTAGAAGGTGCTGCTTCACGGTCGACCCGCGCACAGGGAAGTTGCGCTACCTCCGCCTAGGCCGGGAATGTCTCCAGTGAAGCAGCTCTTTCAAAATCATATCACGATAAGTACAAAAATGTCGAGTCCGTTCTTTTTTTCTCGCGCCGTTGATGATCGGCGCGAGCCGTGCCGTCGTGGTCGTTCCGGGCATGCCGGGCGCCGGACACATTTTCGCCGGCACCACGAGGTCCGTTCGTCGGGTGCCATCGCCGGGGCTTGCAACCCGCCGGGATGGCCTGCGTATCCTCAGCCATGACGATGCGCGACGGATCGGACGGTTCTCCGGGGCCGCCGCGCGGGAGGTTACGCGATGATCGAGGTCGTGATCGGACTCGCCATGCTGACGCTCGTGCTGAGCGTGGGCCTGCTGGTGCTGAAGCTCGCGGTGGGGCTGATCCTGCTGCCCGTGAAGATCGTCCTGGTGGCCACCAAGCTGCTACTGCTGCTGCTGGTCGGGCTGCCGGTGCTGCTGGTGGGGGCGTTGCTCGCCACCCTGGCGGTGCCGGTCGCACTGCTCGTGGTCACGGCGCCGATCTGGATCGTGGGCGGTCTGGTGTACGCCGCCGTCCGCTGACGTCGGCGCGGCCGACGACGACCCTGCTGGCGATCGCCGTGCTGGCGATCGCTCCTCTGGGGGCCGCTCCCGGGTGGGCCGCTCCCTGGGGGGCCGCTCCTCTGGGCGTTGCGCTCGCCGCCGGCGCCATGGCCGGATCTCCGGCTGCGTCCGCCGCCGTCGGCTCCGCACCCGACGGCACTGCACGCGGCACTGCACGCGGCACTGCACGCGGCACTGCAACTGGCGGCACTGCATGTTGCGGCTCCGCACGTGGCGGCCTGGCCGAGCCCTCGCCGGCCGACCTCGACGAGACCACCCTGCGCCGCCTCATTCTCGAACGCGGCGCCTTCCCTCCACCATACCGACCGGTGTCGCGGGCAGAGCTGGCGCGGCTGCTCGCCGAGCCGGCCGACGGCATGCCGCCGGTCACGATGGACCCCGGCGAGCTGCGGCTCCGGCGGCACTGGCTCGACCGGCTGACCCGGCCCGATGGCGCGGGCCGTGGTGCGCGGCTGGTGGTGGACGGCGCGGCGTCCCTCGAATGGGACCCTCGCGGCGATCAGGTGCCGCTGGCGTCGGGACGGCTGCGCGCGCGCGGCCTCACGGCCGCCATGTCGGCAGCGGCGGAGCTGGAGCGCGGGCGGGCGTGGGCGGCGGCCAGCGGTCGCCTGCTCGGGCGGGTGACGTCCGGCGGGCAGATGCCGCCGCCGGAACTGCTCTACGACGGCTGGCCCACGGCCACCGGACGGCCGGCCGCCGGCGAGGCGCGCACCTTTGACGGCCCGTGGCGGGTCGACTGGCCGCGCCTGGTGGCGGGCGTGCAACTCGGGCGCTGGGCGCTGGCCGCCGGCTGGGCGCCGCGCAGCGCGGGGCCCGGCCTCGAGGGCGGCCTCACCCTGAGCGAGCACGCGCCCTCGTTCCCGGCGCTGACGCTGCGCCGCACGGCCCCGCTGCACTGGCGCGGGCCGGTGGGCTGGCTGGCGCCCGAACACCTGCTGGTGCGCGGCGGCCTGCTCGACCGCCGGGCGGTGCGCTGGGAGGACGAGAGGGGGCGGCACGAGCGCGCCGACCGGCCCTGGTTCGTGCAGTGGCTGGTCACCTGGAATCACACGCGCTGGCTGCGCACCACCGTCACCCAGTCGGCGGTGGCCGCGCCCCGCCGCGGAACGCTCTGGGCGGACCTGCCGCAGGTCGCATTCCCCCTGGTGGGGGCCACCGACGCCGAGTCCGAGCGCGGGCCGCTGACCGACCGCATCTTCGCCCTGCAGTTCGAGGGCTGCTGGCGGCGCGCGCCGTGGCCGTTGCTGCCCGCCGCCGCGGGACGCGCCTACTGGGAATACGGCGGCGAGGATTACCTGCCGAACGACGTGCTGCCGTTCCTGCCCAGCATCGCGGCGCCGGCCTCGGTGGCCGGGGTCGAACTGCTGTCGCCGCGCTGGGACCTGGCCGCCGAGTACGCGGAACTGCGACATCCGCTGGTGCTCTGGTACAGCAGCTCGAGCTTCGATCCGGGCTACGCGCACGGAGGGCGGGTGCTCGGGACCCCGCTGGGGGGCGGCGGCGAGCGCGTGACGCTGCTGACCCGGCTGCGGTCGGGGGGCTCGCGGTGGGAGGCGGAGCTGCGGGGCGACCGCTCCGTGTGGCGGCACCCCGGCTTGCCCGAGGCCCGCCGGCTCGAGGCGGCGCTGCGGCTGCGCCGGCTACCGCCGGGCCCCGAGGTCCGGTTGCGGCTGGCGTGGATCGACGAGGAAGCCGGCTCCGTCGCCCGCGGGGCCGTCCGTGGCGACCGCTGGCTCACCGCCGCCGTCGGCCTGGCCCGCTGAGGCGGGCGAGCACCGTTGCCGCCGCCGCCCGGCGTTGCCGCGGCCGCCCGGCGTTGCCGCCGCCGCCCGGCGTTGCCGCCGCTGCGAGCGGCATGATATAAGAGGAAGGTCCGTCCACCGCGACGACGATCCAGCCGCGGCGCTCCGCCGCCAGCGAGAGGTCCTGCATGCCCACCAGCGAGCGCTACCAGCCACGCCACCATGTCCGCATCGTCACCGCCGCGTCCCTGTTCGACGGACACGACGCCGCCATCAACGTCATGCGCCGGATCCTGCAAGGCACCGGGGCCGAGGTGATCCACCTGGGGCACAACCGCTCCGTCCAGGAGATCGTGGACTGCGCCGTGCAGGAGGACGCCCAGGGCATCGCCGTCACCAGCTACCAGGGCGGGCATCTGGAGTTCTTCCGGTACATGCACGACCTGCTCGCCGAGCGCGGCGGCGGCGTGAAGATCTTCGGCGGCGGCGGCGGCACCATCCTGCCGGCCGAGATCGCGGAACTGCAGGACTACGGCATCGCCCGCATCTACTCCCCCGACGATGGGCGCCGCCTCGGCCTGCAGGGCATGATCGACGACGTGATCCGCCAGTGCGACTTCCCCACCGTGGACGGCGATTTCGCCCTGGAGGAACAGCGGCTCGCGGCGCGCGAACCCCGTCATCTCGCCCGGCTCATCACCCTGGCCGAGAACGATCCGGAGCGCTTCGCCGGGCTGGCGCCCGCCATCGCCGAGCGTCGCGAAGGCGCCCCGCGCGTGCCCGTGCTGGGGGTCACCGGTCCGGGCGGCGCGGGCAAGTCGTCGCTGGTGGACGAGCTGGTGCGCCGCTTCCTCGGCGACTTCGCGGACCGCACGGTGGCGGTGATCTCGGTGGACCCGTCGCGGCGCCGCACCGGCGGCGCCCTGCTCGGCGACCGGATCCGCATGAACGCCATCGCCAGCGACCGGGTCTACATGCGCTCGCTGGCCACCCGCGAGGCGAACCGCGCCATCAGCCGCCACGTGCGGGACGCCATCGAGGTGGTGCGGGCGGCCGGATTCGATCTCGTGATCGTGGAGACCAGCGGCATCGGTCAGAGCGACACCTCGGTCACCGACCACGCCGACGTCGCCCTCTACGTGATGACGGCGGAGTACGGCGCGGCCACGCAGCTCGAGAAGATCGACATGCTCGACTTCGCCGACCTGGTGGCGGTGAACAAGTTCGACAAGCGCGGCAGCCTCGACGCGCTGCGCGACGTGCGCAAGCAGGTGCAGCGCAACCGCGGCGCCTTCGATCGCTCGCCCGACGAGATGCCGGTGGTCGGCACCATCGCCTCGCAGTTCAACGATCCGGGCATGAACACGCTCTACGGGCGGATCATGGCCGCGCTGGCGGAGCGGACGGGCGTGGACCTGCCGTCCGCCTTCCTCGACGTGAACACCGAGAGCGAGCGCCACTTCATCATCCCGCCCGACCGCGAACGCTACCTCGCGGAGATCGTGGAGCACAGCCGGCAGTACGATCGCTTCGTGCGCGAGCAGACGGAGCTGGCGCGGCAGCTCTACCAGCTCGACGGCACGATCCGGCTGCTGCGGGGGCTGCAGCCCGCCGGCGAGGACGACGCGGTGCTGCCCGAGGCCGCCGACGCGCCGGGCGACGGCGATCAGGCGCGCGCGCTGCTGGAGCGCTACCGGGAGCTGGAGCGGCGCCTGGACGCCGAGTGCGCCGCCGGCCTGCGCGCGTGGCCCGACACCGTCGCCGCCTACCGCGCCGACACGTACCGCTTCCAGGTGCGCGACCGGGTGTTCGAGCAGGAGCTGTACCGCACCTCCCTGAGCGGCACGCGCATTCCGCGGGTGGCGCCGCCCCGGTTCCGCGACTGGGGCGAGATCCTGCAGTGGCAGCTCACCGAGAACTTCCCCGGCGTCTTCCCGTACGCGGCAGGCGTGTTCCCGCTCAAGCGCGAGCACGAGGACCCCACGCGCATGTTCGCGGGGGAGGGCGGCCCCGAGCGCACGAACCGTCGCTTCCATTACGTCTCGCGCGGCCTGCCCGCGAAGCGGCTCTCCACCGCCTTCGACTCGGTGACGCTCTACGGCGAGGACCCGGCCGTCCGCCCGGACATCTACGGCAAGGTCGGCAACAGCGGCGTCAGCATCGCCACCGTGGACGACGCCAAGAAGCTGTACAGCGGATTCGACCTCAGCGACCCCGCCACCAGCGTCTCGATGACGATCAACGGTCCCGCGCCCATGCTGCTCGCCTTCTTCATGAACGCCGCCGTCGATCAGGCCTGCGAGCAGCACATCCGCGAGCACGGCCTCGTCGACGACGTCCAGAAGCGGATGGCGGCGCTCTACCAGGGCAAGGAGCGCCTGCGGCCGCAATACCAGGGCGAACTGCCGGCGGGCAACGATGGGCTCGGCCTCATGCTGCTGGGCGCGAGCGGCGACGACGTGCTGCCGCGCGACGTCTACGAGCAGATCCGCGCCGACGTCCTGCAGCAGGTACGCGGCACCGTGCAGGCGGACATCCTCAAGGAGGACCAGGCCCAGAACACCTGCATCTTCTCCACCGAGTTCGCGCTGCGCATGATGGGCGACATCCAGGAGTCGTTCACGCGCCGCCGGGTGCGCAACTTCTACTCGGTGTCGATCAGCGGCTACCACATCGCCGAGGCGGGCGCCAACCCCATCACGCAGCTCGCCTTCACCCTGGCCAACGGTTTCACGTACGTGGAGTACTACCTGTCGCGGGGGCTGGAGATCGACGACTTCGCGCCGAACCTCTCGTTCTTCTTCAGCAACGGCATGGACGCGGAGTATGCGGTCATCGGCCGGGTGGCTCGCCGCATCTGGGCGAAGGCGATCGGCCGGCGTTACGGCGGCAACGAGCGCAGCCAGAAGCTGAAGTACCACATCCAGACCTCGGGCCGCTCGCTGCACGCGCAGGAGATCGCCTTCAACGACATCCGCACCACCCTGCAGGCGCTGTACGCCATCTACGACAACTGCAACAGCCTGCACACGAACGCCTACGACGAGGCCATCACCACGCCCACCCAGGAGAGCGTGCGCCGCGCCCTCGCCATCCAGATGATCATCAACAAGGAGCTGGGTCAGGCGAAGAACGAGAACCCGTTGCAGGGGGCGTTCATCGTCGACGAGCTCACCGACCTCGTGGAGGAGGCGGTGCTGCAGGAGTTCCTGCGCCTCAGCGAGCGCGGCGGCGTGCTCGGCGCCATGGAGCGCATGTACCAGCGCACGAAGATCCAGGAGGAGTCGCTCGTCTACGAGTCGCGCAAGCACTCGGGCGAGCTGCCGATCGTCGGCGTGAACACCTTCCTGGACGACGAAGGCTCGCCCACGCTGGTCCCGGCCGAGGTGAGCCGCTCGACGGACGAGGAGAAGGAGTACGCCATCGCCTCGCTGCAGGCCTTTCAGGAGCGCAACTGCGACGGGGCGGCGGCCGCGCTGCAGCGGCTCCAGGAGACGGCGGTGCGGCATGAGAACATCTTCGAGAGCATGCTGGAGGCGGCGAAGGTGTGCTCGCTGGGGCAGATCTCGCGGGCGCTGTACGACGTGGGGGGGCAGTACCGGCGGTCGATGTAGGTGCTCCACGGGACGGGCGCCGTTGGTTCGCGAGATCTCGCGTCGGCAGGCGCTGCATGGTATGCTCCGGGTCCTCGTCTCGACCGAGATCGCTGCTGCCGTCACGACCGCACCCGGGCGCTGGTCGTCACGGTGCTCGACGGGGAGTTGCCGGCGGGAACCCACACCGTGACCTGGGATACCCGCGACGCGAACGGCGACGGCGTTCCGGCCGGCTCGTACATCGCCCGGCTGGTTGCCGACGGTGCCGGACCAACGGAGTCGGACCTCTTCCTCGACTTCTATCGGCCGCTCGAGTTCGTCACGCACCCCAGCGCGGTCGCCGGCGCGGACGGGACCTATGCGATTCCCATGGACCTGGTCGCCGTGGCCGATTCGGTGGAGGTGCGGGACGAGCTGGGCCAGGTGCTGGGCTGGTACCCGGTGGCGGACGAGATCATGCTCGTGGCCGTGACGGAGTCGGACGGGCTGTATCTGTCGGGCGCCCGGATCATCGAGCTGGACCCGGACGCCGACGGACCGCGCGTCGATCTCACGGTCCCGCAGAAGCCCCGCGATCGCGGCGCGAACGGGCGGTAGTCGAGTCCTGCGGGTCTTTCGGGGTCTTGCGAAGGACGGCCCGGCATCGGCTATTCGGGTCCGCCCGCCAGGCTCGCCCGTGGCGCGTCCGCGAGCCCAGGGACGAGTTCGCGCAGCTTTTGCTCGACCGCGGGATCCTCGGGCGACCAGACCCCGGCCCGTCCGGTCCACCACAGCACCGCTGCATTGTCGGTGAAGACCGGACCCGGCGGCAGCGCCGACGTGCGGTCCACGGCCGCGGCCACCGCGGGAGCGAGGCGGGTAGCCTCGCGCGCGGCGGTCTCCCAGCCGGGCAGGCGCGGCGGGACGAGCAGCAGCACGACCCCGACCGTCGCCGCCGGCAGCAGACCTTGACGCACGAACGCACTCCCGGCGGCGATCATGGGGACTGCGGCGCTTCTGCTGCCAGCGTCCGACACCGGCAGGGCCCCGGCGAGTTCCTGCGCCACCACCCAGGCCGCGATCGGCCAGAGCGGCGCGAGGTGCCGCAGCGTGTGGGAGAAGGGGGCGTACTGCAGGATGAAGAGGCCCAGCGTGACCGCCACCACCACGGCGTCGTCGTTCCACCATGGATCAGCTTGGGCGCGGCCCGGTTCGCCGGCGCGGCCCTGCGCCCGCCACTGCAGCCGACGACGGACGACGAGCGCGGCCGTGAGCGCGAACAGCGGCCACGGCAGCCACGAACCGAGGTTCTCCAGGAAGAACCGCAGGCCGCGGTAGGTCTTGCGGGCGAGGATCTCCGGGCGTTCCTGCAGCGAGGTCGCGAGCGACTCGGGCTCGAGGCCGCGGTAGATCGTGTACCCGGGGAACGCGCGCGTGTCCTTCAGATGCTCGGCGTGGGCCTGCAGGGCGAAGAACGGGTCGCCGGTCACGGCGCCGTTGCGGATCGCCCACGGCGCCACCACGACGAGCCAGACGCCCGCCGCGATCGCGGCCGAGACGATCCGTGGCGTGGTCGCCCGGCGCGGTGCGGCCGGGTACGATCCGGC
>JAWOID010000107.1:0-6494 GCA_046484865.1 Candidatus Krumholzibacteriia bacterium | reverse complement strand
TCGGGTACCAAGACCATCGAAGTAGAGAGATCGCCGCGCTTGATATGACCCATTGTCGTGGCTTTGCTCTCTGCGATCTCAATGAACTTGGCCAAGTGAAAATTAGTCCATTGAGCCTGGGATCAGGCATTGTCAGCAACGGCAGCGCCAATGTATTCTTCGGGCAGATCAACCAGGAAGACACGCTGACCGTCACGGTCACCGCGTTCAACTGTTTGCCGGTCATCGATACGCTAATTATCACCAATCAGGACATGGCTTTCGTTTCCAGTACCGCGTTTCATGGAAACCTGGGAGAATTGGCCCCGGGGGAACAGGATGCCGAAGCCCTGGGAGTGGAAGTCCTTATGTCGGGATCGCAGAATCCGTTCGATCTCCTTTCGCTGACATTCAATATGAACGGGACGACTGATCTTTCGGATGTGACCGCTCTGAAGGTATATTACACCGGGAGCAGTTCCACATTTGGCACCAGCAATCTTTTCGGGACCGGGGCCGTTTCCGCCGGATCGATTACGATTACCGGTGCGCAGGCCCTTACCGGGTGGGTCAATCATTTCTGGCTGGCTTATGATATCGATGCAGCGGCCGCTATAGGGAACATGATCGATGCCGAATGTACCGGGCTCATTATCAGTGACAGCAGCCTGGTTACCAGGACCCCGGACATCACGGCGCCGTCGGGCAGCCGTCTGATCAATGATGGGATGGAGCTGACCGTGTTAACTACCACCCAGCCGAATACACAGACGGTAGCGTCGGGCGATCAAAATGTTGATATCATTTGCGTTGAGGTCACAACCACTGGCACACCCCTGCCTTTGCAGGTCAATTCCCTGACCATATCTACCAGCGGGACGACCGATCTAAATGATATCTCCTCCATCAAGGTTTATTATACCGCTTCAGCGACTTTCAATACCAATGAGCTCTATGGCACTGCTGCACCGGGAAGTGAAGTGGTGATAACCGGAATTAAAATTCTGAATGAGGGGATAAACTATTTCTGGGTGGCTTATGATGTCGCATCAGGCGCCGGCCCGGGAAACCACCTGGACGCCGGTTGCACTGAAGTAGTATTTGCAGGCGTTACCGGTTCCCAGGTGCCGTCAGTGACCCATCCGGCCGGATACAGGCAGGTTGAATTGAATTACTGTATTCCCACTTATAATAGTGGAACCGGTGCCGGCGATTATATCAGCCTGGTCAACCTGAACACATTGTACAATGCCACCGGCGCCTCTCCATCACCCTTTTATACCTATTACCAGGATGTCGCCACACACCTGGTCCCGGGCAACACGTATGATCTGATCGTCAGTCCCGGATCCTATTCATCGGGAAATCATATCGCCGCCTGGATCGATTTTAACCGGAACGGGATCTTTGAGCCTGCCGAGAAACTGGGTGAGGCGAATAACATTTCACCCATGCCTGCCACGGCCACGATCACATTTCCGGTTCCATCGGATGCCACTGTCGGGATAGTGAGACTGAGAGTAAGGGAAGTATGGTATAATACGGGTATTGATCCCTGCAATAATTATAACTATGGCGAGGCGGAAGATTACAATGTGCATATCATGCCACCCGGCTGCTGGCTGGGCCATACGAATGAGTGGAACAATCCCGCGAACTGGAGCGACGGAACGGTCCCGGGCCCTGAATCTCATGTGATCATTCCTGAGATACTGATGGGAGATCACTATCCTGCCGTTTTTACCGGGGGGAATCCTGAGATCGATCTGCTCGAACTGGAGCCGGGCTCAAATCTGAACATCCCCGATGGTATTACCCCCGATCGTTGGGGTACGCCCACGTCCGCCTGGAGACGGGGAAGTTCATGGCGGCGGCGCACCGCACGTACGAGGCGGTCGGCTTCGTGGATCGCGACCCCTACGAGGACACCGAGAACCCGAAGGAGCTGTGGCCCCATCTGCGGTTCATGGAGTTGTTGCTGCGGTAGTCAGGATGGGTCGCCCCGGCGCGCCCTCGATGGCGGGTCTGGTCCGTCGCCATCGCCGCGACCCTCCGAGGTTGCCCCGGAGCGAAGACCGTCGGGGCGAGCCCAATCCCAGCCAAACACGGGCGGCACCGCCCGCGTAACGCCCGAGTGACGCCTCGTCTGCGTCACTGGCTGCTAGAGCGTCGGGCATGGGAGGCGGCGTCTACCCGCACACGCGGCAACCGCAGAACTCGAGGGCCACACCACGCGATACGGGACGACCGAGGAGAAGACCATGACGAGAACGACACGAGGGGGCTTCGGGCTCTTGCTTGCCCTCTCCCTGCTGCTCGCCGCCTGCGGGCGCGAAACGACGACGACGGTGCCAGACGGCACGATCGCGCTCACGGTCGTGTCGTACCTGGGGCACCACGATGGCGAAGTGACGCGCCAGGGTGTACCGAGCGACGCTGCTGGCGTGACCGGCGTGACGGTCGCCGAACTGCGGGTGTTCCAGGGGGAGACCGAGCGCTTCTTCGACGCCGACGGCCGGCAAGTGGGCACCACCGCGCCGGCCCCTCAGCTCACTCCCGCGAACGGCTCCGTGACGCTCTTCCTGTCGCCGGGCACGTATAGCTTCGAGCTCACGGCCCTCGACGACGCGGTCGGGCCCAACACGCTGGCGTTTGGTGAACTCCTGGACCAGGCCATTGCGGACGCGACCACCGTCACCATCCCGCTCCGCAGCTACGTAGGCTCGGCCAGCTTGAGCGAACCGAGGATCGTGCAGCCGAACGAGATCTTCGAGGTCGTTCTGGGGGTGCATCCTCCAGGCAGGCCTGACCTGCAGGTGCCGCTGCCGGACTACGAGGTGGCGTACGTGCTCAGCGACGAGGCGCTGCGCATCGGCGACAGCAAGCTCGGCGTTCGGCTCGTGGCGGCGTGCCGCGACATCAGCATCGGCGCCACGGTGAGCGACACCTTCCAGAACGACGTTCAGGCGAACACGACGATCCTGGTGCAGGACCTGTGCCCAACGGTCGGCGCCGGCATCGGCGCCGACCTCATCCCACCCTTCGTGAGCATCACCGACCCGGCCGAGGGGAGCAGCGTGGTGGGCCCGATCACCGTGTCGGGTGAGGTGAACGACATGCAGAGCGGCGTGGACCGCGTGGAGATCTACGAAGGCGTCGTCCTCCTGGGCTTCGCCACCATCGACACCACGAGCATGCCATCCACCTGGACGTTCACCTTCTCGCCCTTGCAGGCGCGCACCTACGCCATCACAGCGCTCGCCCTCGACAACGCCGGCAACGAGGCGCGCACCGCACGCGCGCTCGAGGGCAGCCCGACGCTGGCTGCCGAACTCCTGTGGACACGCCAGTTCGAGCCCGCGACCGGCCGTGGCGTCGCCGTCGATCCGGGCGGCAACGTCTACGTCACCGGCAGCACGACGGGCAGCTTCGAAGGCACGAATGGCGGTGTCGACGTGTTCCTGCGCAAGTTCGACCCTGCTGGTGCCGTCCTCTGGACTCGGCAGTACGGAACCGAGGCGTCCGAGGAGGGTTGGGCCGTTGCGGTCGATGTGAGCGGCAACGCCTACGTGGTCGGCGGCACGAAGATTGGCAACTCGGACACCGACGTGCTCGTCCTGAAGTACGGCCCGGACGGCGCCCTACTCTGGGACCGGCAGTTCGGTTCCGTGGAGGCGGATGAAGACATCGGCTTCGGCGTGGCCGTGGACGCGGACGGCAACGCCTACGTCACCGGCTCGACAATGGGTCGGATCGCTGACGACGCAGTGAAGACCCCGGTGTTCGACCTGTTCTTGCGCAAGTACGATCCCTCCGGTGAAGTGCTCTGGACCCAGCAGGTCAACGCTGGAGCCGACATCGAGGGCAAGGGCGTGGCCGTCGACGGTAGCGGCAGCGGAGCCGTCTACGTCACGGGCTACACGCGTGGAACCATCGGATCCAATGCCTTCGCGATCATCCAGAAGTACGGCCTCGACGGTGAGCTGCTCTGGGGCGGAGATCTCACGTTCGGCAGTACCGATTTCGCCGACGGCACCGAGAACTTCGGCCATGGCGTGGCCGTCGATGCGCTCGGCGACGTCTACGTGGCAGGTACCACTTCCGGCAGCGTCGATGGCACGAGCTTCGCTGACGCCTTCCTCGCCAAGTTCGGGCCCGGGGGCGACCCCTCGTGGACGCGGAGGTTCGGCCCTAGCGCCAGGGATACGGGTACGGGCGTGGCGGTCGACGCGAGCGGCAGGGTATTCGTCACCGGCTTCACCCGGGGTGGCCTGGGAGGCACGAACGCTGGCGGGGAAGACGCCTTCCTCCGCACCTACGATCCCGACGGCAACGTCCTGTGGACACGGCAGTTCGGCACGGAGACGAACGACTTCAGCAGAGGTGTGGCGGTCGATGCCGCCGGTCATGCCTACGTCACCGGCACCACGGGGGGCAGCCTCGATGGCACGACCACGGGCGGCACGTTCCTCGCGAAGTACGGACCTTGACGACGGCGATGGACCGCGATGGGCGACGCCGCGGTAGGGCCGCAGCACTGGTTCGCGCCTAACCGCACGAGGTCGGGGCCGCGGCCGACGTCGCGTCAACCCGTTCGCCCCGCGAACCGCCCGACGTAAGCCTCCTGCTCGCGCGTCTCGACGGCGTGGGGTTGCGCCACACGCACGCGCGCGATGGCGGCGGCGGCGGCGTCGCCGAAGGTGGTCGCGACCGCGGCGGCCACCAGCCCCGAGCGGCCCACGCCGCCGCGGCAGTGCACGACCACGCAGCGGCCGTCGTCGAGCGCGCGGCGGATGCCGGCGACGAGATCGGCGAACGCGTCGTCCTTCCAGGGGGGCGGCACGGAGTCGTCGGCGATGGGGAAGTGGCGCACCTCGAGGCCGGCGTCGCGAGCGCGGCCGCGCAGGTCGGGGATGGCCAGGAGATCGTACTCGTGGTCCTCGATGAGCGAGACGAGGACGTCGGCGCGGTGGTGGTGCCGCAGCCGGTCGAGGTCGGCGTCGAGATCGCGGGCCCAGCCGGCCGGATCGTAGTAGCTCGGGCCGTGCTTGCCGGGGGCCAGGGTGAGGCCGAGCGCGCCCGCGGTGGGCAGGTCGGGCACCCAGTGGACGCGGAGGGGATCGCTCTCCGACGTGCGCATGCCGGACGCCGTCACGCTGCCGCGCCCCCCGTGGGTGCTCGGCAGCGCGCGGCCGCCCCGTGGTGGCGATGGTTCGGACGCGACGGCATGCGCGCATGCTAGGGGCACGCGGGCACGCCGCGTGTCGGGTGCTTCACGGCCGGGGGCGTCTGGGCCGACCCTCACATCCGCAGCTGCCGCGTGAGCTCGCCCAGGTCGGTGGTGGCCGCTCGCTGGCGGACGTCGCCCTGGTAGCGGTCGAACAGCGTCCGACCGCGCTCGAGCTCGGCGGCGAAGACCTCGCGTATGCGCGCCGTGTCGATGGTGCGACCGCCGCCGTAGTAGGCGTCGGCCACCTTGCCAATGGCGTAGGTGGTCGCGAAGGTGGTGACGGCGCTGGTGGCCGTCTTGCCGATCGCGCCGGCGGTCTTGCCGGCCAGGCCGCGCAGCGCGCCGCCAAAGAGCTTGCGGGCGAAGCCCTCGAGGACCTGCCCCGTGAGGCCGACGCCGGCGATGGCGAGCAGCTCGCGGATGCTCCCCTGGTCGAGGGCGTAGCCGTGCGCGCGACCGATGTCGTGTACGGTCTTGAGCTGCACGGGCACGATCGCCATGGTGGCGAGCGACTGCGGCAGCAGTTCCAGGCCGCCGGCCAGGATGGCACGCTGCAGGACGAGGCGGTCGAGGTCGGCGGCGGGGGCGGCGCCCGCCGGAGGCGTCGCGGCGTCGGGAGCGATCTCCGGTGGGGCCGGTGGCGCCGTCACGAGCGCGCCCGTGGCCGTCCCGGCCGCCGCGAGCGCCGTTCCTGCGCCCAGCGGTGCGTCGGCCAGCGCCTCCGCCTGCGCGATCGTCGCCATGGCGTCGTCGTGCGCGAGCCCGAGCGCCTGCTCGAGGGCGTCCAGGAAGGAGCGCTCGGCGGGCGAGGTGTGGCCGTCGGCGTCGCAGGCGGCGACCGCCATCTCGAAGGCGTAGGTGCGCATGCCGGGGTCCGTGACGGCGGCGACGGCGTCCTCCATGCGGACGCGCCCGAGCAGGACGTCCTTGAACAGCCGGGCGGTGTCGACGCCGCCGAGGGCCTCGAACACCTCGGCGAGACGCGTGCGCTCCTCGGGTCGCAGGCCATCCGCTTGGGCGGCCATGAGGCACAGGGCGGCGACGGCGTCGCGCTCGGTCAGCGTCGTCGGTGGCGTGATCGGGTCCATGATGCAGTGTGGCTGCGCACGATGAGAGCGGAGCGAGGGGGCCGAGGCGGGGTGCCCCGCGGGCCATGGCGCGGCGACGCCGTCGTGCTGGCCAGCCAGAAGGGCCGCTTGTGGCGGTTCAGGTTGCAGAGCCTGCGAAACATATTGCTCCTTGAAACATGATGGTGAGTGTAACCCGGCCAAGGGAAGAATCCATG
>JAWOID010000004.1:0-20811 GCA_046484865.1 Candidatus Krumholzibacteriia bacterium | reverse complement strand
CTGCGCCAACGCGAAGCCCAGGAATCGGATTAAGTCAGCTTGCGCTGTCGTCAAAAGCTAGAGCGAATACGCATCCCCACCCCGATGGTGTACCCGCCGGTGGCATACTGCGTGCGCACGGCCACGCTGGTGGTACGGAACCCGAACTCGGCCTTCTGTTGCCGCTGGACCTCGACCTTGTACACCTGCTCGACCCCGAAGGGGAACTTGAGGTGCAGCCCGGGTCCGCTCTGACGCACGTACTGGCCGAAGCGCAGCACGAGGCCGGCTTCGTCCGGATTGATGGTGTAGAAACTGGTGAAGATCAACACCAGTGCGATGATGCCGATCACCACCAGCTTGATCAGACCCGCCGAGATTCGCGGCAAGCGGATCTCGGGAACATTGGGATCTTCCCCGAAGCTCTTCCTGTCCGTCATGCATTCCTGCCTTGGTTTCGTGTTCGCTCCACCGTGCTCGTCCGGCCCCCGGGCCGGTGGCGACCACGCCCACGCGGCGAAAGTAACCTTTCGCGACGGCGCTGGGAAGCCCAGGGTGGAGGATTCGCCGCCTCCTCGACCGATCAGCGAACGTACCCGAGGCGTCGGGGCACCCCTGACGCCCAGTGGCCATTATCGAGCGAGAGGCTATGTTGTGGCCCGAGTTACCCGCGGCTGCGGCCGGATATTCGACCGGGCGGAAGGCCCTCGAGGAAGGAGTGAGCAATGGTCCATGAGCTGCCGCCTCTACCCTACGGCTACGATGCGCTCGAGCCGTATATCTCGAAGGAGACGCTCGAGTTCCATCACGACAAGCACCACGCCGCCTACGTGAACAAGCTCAACGAGCTGATCCGGGACACGGAACTCGAGGACAAGAGCCTGGTGGAGGTCGTCAAGAACGCCCCCAAGGGCGCCGTCTTCAACAACGCCGGGCAGACCTGGAACCACACCTTCTACTGGCGCGGCATGGCCAAGGGCGCCGGTGGCCGGCCCGAAGGCGCGCTGGCCAAGGCGATCGAGACCAAGTGGGGCAACTTCGACAAGTTCAAGGAAGCTTTCTTCGCGTCGGCGGTCGGGCAGTTCGGCTCCGGCTGGACCTGGCTGGTGAAGAAGAGCGACGGCGGCGTGGACGTGGTCAGCACACCCAACGCCGAGACGCCGCTCACCGGACCGGACGTCCCGCTGCTCACCTGCGACGTCTGGGAGCACGCGTACTACATCGACACGCGCAACGCGCGGCCCAAGTACCTCGAGAACTGGTGGAACGTGGTCAACTGGGACTTCGCGAGCCAGAACTTCGAAGCCTAGGGTCTCGAAGCCGGGTGACCGGTGCCTGGCGCGGCGGCCTTGCGTTCGGCGCGATCGCCGTCCGGGTCCTCTCCCGGCAGCGGTGCGGTGAGCCGCTCGAGCGCCAGGGCCGCCAGAGCGTAGCCGAAGATCCCGGGCAGGGCCATCTGGCTGGGTAGCCGGTTGCGGACCCGGCCGCGATCCAGCGTACGGTCGCCGCTGTCGGGTTCACAGGGCGTCGCCGGATCCTCCTCGGACCAGACGCACGGCACCGGCCCGAGAGCGCCTCGCCGCTTCAGGTATCGGCGCACGTGTCGCGCCAGCGGGCAGACGCGCGTCTGCGCCAGGTCGCCGGTGCGCAGTGCCGCCGGGTCGCGGCGGCCCGCCGCGCCCATGCTGCTGATCACGGGCAGCGCGTTCTCCAGGCAGTAGGCCAGCAGCGTGACCTTGGGGTTGCGGCTGTCGATGGCGTCGAGCACCAGGTCCGGCGCGGCGGACGTGCCCGGCTGCAGGAGTGCGGCCAGCGATTCGGCATGGCAGAAATCCCGCCGTGTCTCCACCGCCGTTTCGGGGCACGCCCTCGCCAGGTGCTCGGCCAGGACGTCCACCTTGGCACGTCCGACGTCGGCCGGACCGGCCACCGGCGAGCGGTTCAGGGACGACGCTGTGACCAGGTCGAAGTCGACCAGCAGCAGCTGTCCCAGCCCGCTGCGGGCCAGGCAGACGGCCGCATGCGCTCCCACGCCGCCCAGGCCGATGACCGCCACGCGCGCGAGCCGCAGGCGCGCCAGGCCAGCCAGGCCGTACAGATCGGCCACGCGGCCGAACCGTGCCGGGATGCCGTCGTCGGCCCGCTCGCGCGGTTCAGAGGCGGAAGAGTCGACAGGCATTGGCGGTGGTGACCTCCGCGATCTCGTCGAGTTCGGCGCCGCGTACTCCGGCCAGCGCCTCGGCCACGTCGCGCACGTGCCGGGGCTCGGTCTCCTTGGCCGGCACCCCTTCCAGTCCGATGGAAGGAGCATCGGTCTCCAGGACGGTCCGGTCCAGCGGGACCCGGGCGGCGGCGTCGCGGGCGCGAGCCCGGGGTCGCGTGATCGCCCCGCCGAACCCCAGGTGCAGCCCCGCCGCCACGAACCGCTCCGCGAGATCACCGGACCTCGAGAACGCATGCAGGACGCCCCGCAGCCCGGACCGCTCGCCCAGGACCGCCAGGAGTTCCGCGAAGGCGCCGCGGCAGTGCAGGACGACCGGCAGGTCGCCGGCGATCGCTACCTCGAGCTGCAACTCGAGCACGATCTGCTGGCGACGGAGATCGGCGTCGTCCACCTGGGCATCCAGACCGATCTCCCCGACCGCGACGGCACCGGCCGCGGCCAGGGCGTCCTCCAGCCGCGCCCGGCTCAGATCCTCGTGCGCCACCCACGGATGCAGCCCGAGGGCGGCGTGGACCCCGCGGTGTGCGACGGCCAGGCGGGTCACCGCAGGCCAGGACGCCAGGTCGTAGGCAGGCACCACCACGGTGTTCACGCCGGCAGCGCGAGCGCGCCCGAGGACCGCGGCTGGATCCTTGCCCAGGGGATCGACGTCGAGATGGCAATGGGTGTCGACGAGGCGCGGGAACTCGCCGTCGCGTCCGTGCACGTCCAGCCCACCTCCCGGCCCCGGGTGCCTCGAAGGGACCGCCTGCTCGACCTTGCGCCGCCACCGGCGACAGGCTCCGGCGCTGCCGATCGGCGCCTGACGTCAGCGCGACCAGCCCTCGGTGAGCTGCTCGACCAGCCTGTCCGGCTCGCTCGTCGGTTCCTCGCAGGAACCGAACCGGCAGACGTACGCGGTGGCGCGGCCATCGCGGGCCGGCTTCTGGGCGACGGCCGGGGCGAGACCTGCCAGGTCCGGATCCGCCCCCGTCGCGGGCACCGGCGCCAGCACCACGTGGCTCGGCAAGCGGCGGTGGACGGCCGCGACCAGCGCACGCGTGTCCTCCGCCCGTGGATCGCCGGCCACCACCACGTCGTAGAACGGCCCCACCAGCTTCTGCGCGACATCGAACCAGACCGCCATCTCGAGCTGGGTATGACCCAGGAGCGGGGCGAAGGCATCGAGGTGCCGCTGTGCCTCCTGGCGCAGCTCGCCGCGGCCGGTGAGAGCGGCCAGGCGCACCATGTTCTGCAGCATGACCGCATTACCCGACGGCATCACACTGTCGAACAGATCGATCGAGCGGCCGATGGGGGTGCGCGCGTCCTGGGCGGTCATGTAGAAGCCGCCGTCGGGAGCGGCGAAGTCGCGCCGCACGATCTCCACCAGCTCGATCGCCCGCTCCAGATGCCCGGGGTCGCCGTCGCACTGGAAGAGATCCAGCAGCGCCGCCGCCAGGTAGGCGTGGTCGTCCAGGATGCCCGAGCCCACCAGGCGACCCTCGCTCGACGCGCGCATGAGCCGCCCGTCGTCCCGCCGGTGCTTCGTCCAGATGAACTCGGCCGCCGCGCGGGCGGCCTCGAGGAACGGCTCGGAGCCGAAGACCATGGATCCATGCGCCAGCGCCGTGATCGTCAGGGCGTTCCACGAGGTGATGATCTTCGGATCGCGCGCCGGCGCGGGGCGACGATCGCGGTACGCGCGCAGGTTGTGGCGGTGCTTGGCGAAGAGTCCGGCGACCTCCTCGGGATCACGCTCGAAATCGCGAGCCGCCTGGGCCGCGTCCGCCCTGCGGGTGAGCACGTTGCGCGGTCCGCCGAAGTTCCCGACGGGCGCCACCCCGAGCAGCTCGGCCAGCAGCGGCCCGTCGTCGGGGTTGGTGGCGATCGTGAGGTCGTCCGGAGTCCACACGTGGTACGCGCCCTCGTCGCCGCCGGCGTCGGCGTCGAAGCTGCTGTGGAACCCGCCGTCCGGGGAGCGCATCTCGCCGAGCAGGAAATCGAGGACGTCGCGGGCCACCGCCAGGAAGTCCGGCCGCTCCAGGACCACGCCGGCCTCCAGGTACAGGCTCGCGAGCTGGGCGTTGTCGTACAGCATCTTCTCGAAATGGGGCACGATCCACTTGCTGTCCACCGTGTAGCGATGGAAACCCCCGCCCACGTGGTCGTAGATGCCGCCCGAGGCCATCGCCTCCAGCGTCTTGCCGACCATCACGGCGTAGCGGTTCTCGCCGGTCTTGCGGTGGTGGCGCAGCAGGAACTGCCAGCGGCAGGGGGTGGGGAACTTCTGCTGCCCCTGGAAGCCGCCGTACCGGCGGTCGAAGTTCAGTTCGGCGTGCTGGGCCACCGAATCGATCATCGCGGCGTCCACCCGCGCGGGTGCGGCGCCGGGCGCCGGCGTGGGCAGCGCCAGCACCCGTTCGGCGAGCTGCGCGCCCTGGCGCTCCAGTTCCTCCCGCTGCTCGCGGAAGACCCCCACGATCTTGCCGAGCAGGTCGAGGAAGGGCCGCTGCGGGAAGTAGGTGCCGCCGAAGAACGGCTTCTGGTCCGGGGTCAGGAAGGCCGACAGCGGCCAGCCGCCGCGGCCGGTGATGATCTGGACGGCGTGCATGTAGATGGAATCGATGTCCGGCCGCTCCTCGCGATCGACCTTGATGGCGACGAAGTGGCGGTTCAGGAACTCCGCCGTCTCGTCGTCCTCGAACACCTCCTGCTCCATGACGTGGCACCAGTGGCAGGACGAGTAGCCGATCGACAGGAAGATGGGCCGGTCCTCGCGCCGGGCCTTCTCCAGGGCCTCCTCGCCCCACGGATACCATTCCACGGGATTGTGGGCGTGCTGCTTCAGATAGAGCGACGCCTCGTCGCGCAACCGGTTCCCCTCGCGGCGGATGGTCTGCGGATCGCGGTGGGCCTGCGGACCCCTCTGATCGTCTGCGGAACCTGCGGATGCGGTCATCGATCTACCTGCCGGCTGGTGGGAAAGGAAGAGGCGCGGCACACCGGCGCACCGGCGCGCCGGACGCGCGCCCCCACAACCTATCGGCCGCGCTCCGGCTGCGCAACCGCGGCTTCCGTGCGTGGCCGGAAGGCGCGAGTCCCTGTCCCGCTCGCGTCGAGCAGCCCGTCGGGAGCCTGACGAAATGGCCTCCTCAATTGCATACCATATCACTCCGATTTATCTTTGCCGACATCTGCCGTGGGCAGATGAACCGAGACAGCAGCAAGGAGCGAGCGACATGATCCATCTCACCGAGTCCGCGGCCGACGAACTCCGACGGCTGATGGCCGAGCGCGGCGAGCCCGATGCCCTGGTGCGCTTCGGCGTGGAGACCGGCGGATGTTCCGGCATGCAGTACAGCATGGACTTCGAACGCCAGGCCCGCGCTGCGGACCACGTCTACGATCAGAACGGCGTGCGGGTGGTTTGCGACCGCGAGTCGCTGGGCTACCTGGAGGGCCTGCAGGTCGACTTCTCCCGCAAGCTCATGGGCGGCGGCTTCAAGTTCCACAATCCGAAAGCGAAGCGGTCCTGCGGTTGCGGAACCTCGTTCCGCATCTAGACTGGTCACGTCCCCGGCGGTGCGGGCCGGCTGGCCGCACCGCCGGAGCGCTGATCCCCTGTCCGCTCCCGCGCGGGGATTGCCAGGTTTTCGCGCCGCGTATATGATCCGGCGGCAAGCCGTCCGTGGACGGCCGGCCGGCGCGAGGACCGGGCGACGCCCGGACACATCCGCGACCCATGCGACCGAGGAGAAGCGCTTGGCTCCGGACAAGACTGCCGATGCGCCGGGAGGCCCCGCCCGCGACGACCGCGGCCCGGACTCCGTTCCCCCCACCGCCAGGTTCCTGTTCCCACGCTGGACCAACCGGCTACGCGGACTCTCGGCCGCGGTGGTGGTGGGCGGCATCGTGTACGCGGTGGTGTTCTTCACGCTCCTGTTCGACCCGGATACCACGGCCGTGGGCTACGCGCCCGAGCAGCCGGTTCCCTACAGTCATGCCCTGCACGTGGGCGAGCTGGGCATGGATTGCCGGTACTGCCACAGCACCGTGGAGGAGTCGCCCCACGCCAGCATCCCGCCCACCCAGACGTGCATGAACTGCCATCGCCTCATCCGGGCCGAGAGCCCCCAGCTGCTTCCCGTCCGGCAGAGTGACGCCACGGGAATGCCGGTGGCATGGGTGCGCGTCCACGACCTGCCCGACTTCGTGTACTTCGATCACAGCGCGCACGTGAATGTGGGGGTGAGCTGCGTGGAGTGTCACGGCCGGGTGGACAAGATGGAGGTGGTGCAACAGGCGGCCGGTCTGAACATGGCCTGGTGCCTCGACTGCCATCGCCGGCCGGATGCGCGCCTGCGCCCGGTGGAGTTCGTCACGCAGCTGGACTGGGAGCCACTGGAGAACCCGGTGCAGCTCGGGGGCCGCCTGCGCCAGGCGCTCGCGATCGATCCGAGCACCGACTGCACCACCTGTCACCGCTGACCGCCACCGAGCGTCGCGGAGCGCACCGGACGAGGCGAGGCGCAGCGACGAGACGCGGAGAAGATGCGGATGCCCGATCAGAACACCGATCCCGGCCACGGACAGAACTACTGGCGCAGCTTGCAGGAGCTGGCCGACAGCGACGAGTTCCGCCGTCACCTGGAGAACGAGTTCCCGGGCGGCGTGGGGCTGCCGGAAGATGGACTCAGCCGGCGCCGGTTCCTGCAGATCATGGCCGCGTCGGTGGCGATGGCCGGGGTGGCGGGCTGCCGCTGGCCGGAGGAGACGATCGTCCCGTTCAGCCACCGTCCGGCCGGTGTCGTGCCCGGACGCAGCCGGCTGTTCGCCTCCGCACTGGAGATCGGCGGCCAGGCGTTCCCGGTGCTGGCCACCAGCTTCGACGGCCGGCCGATCAAGGTGGACGGCAATCCCGACCTCGACCTGAGCGGGGGGGCCGCCAGCGCCGTGGTGCAGGCCGGCGTGCTCGACCTGTACGATCCGGACCGCAGCCGCGGCATCTTGCGCCGCAGCGGTCGCCAGACGCTGGCGGCCGGCTGGGACGAGGTGCTGGCGTTCCTGGCGGAACAACGCTCGCAGCTGACCGAGGACGCCGGAGAAGGCCTTGCGATCCTGGCCGAGGCGTCGACCTCCCCCAGCCGGGCCGCGCTGCAGGCCGAGCTGCGGCAGCGCTACCCGCAGATGCGCTGGTACGAGCACGAACCGGTGGACCGTCGCGCCGAGCGCGACGCGACCCGGCTGGTCTTCGGCCGCCCCCACCGCGTGCTGCCGGACCTGAGCACGGCCGACGTGGTGGTGGACCTCGACGCCGACCTGCTGCACGACCACCCCACCGCCGTCCGCAATGCGCGGCAGTTCGCCCGGCGCCGGCGACCCGTGCGCGGCGCCATGAACCGGCTCTACGTCTTCGAACCCACCCCCACGGTGACCGGGGCCATGGCCGACCATCATCAGCCCACTCCCGCCACCGAGATCCCCGCCGTGCTTTACGCGCTGGCGGCGGAGCTCCACGAGCAGCACGGGCTGGAACTGCCGGACGGGCTGGCCGTCGCCGTGCGATCCTTCGCCGGTGGGGCAGGCGACCGACAGCCGCTGGTGGCGGCGCTGGCCCGTGACCTCGCCGCGCACCGGGGCGCGATCCTGCTGGCGGCAGGCCCGCGGCAGCCCGCTCGCGTCCACGCCGCGTGCGCCGCGCTGAACGAGGCGCTGGACGGCGCCGGCCGCACGGTGAGCTACCTGCCGGACGACCGTGACGACGGGACGGACGGCGATCTGCCCGAGCTGGTCCGGGACCTGGCAGGCGGCGGCGTACGACTGCTCGTGATCCTCGGCGGCAACCCGGTCTACACCGCGCCCGGCGACCTGGACCTCGCCTCTGCCCTCCCGCGCGCGGGCGCGTCGCTGCACCTGAGCCTGCAGCGCGATGCCACGAGCCGCCTGTGCACCTGGCACGTGAACCGCAGCCACTGGCTCGAGAGCTGGGGCGATCTCGTCGCTCCCGACGGCACCTATCTGGCACAGCAGCCGCTCATCTCGCCGCTGTACGACGGGAGGAGCGACCTGGAGCTGCTCTCGGCGCTGATCGCGGAGGCGCCGCTCGGCGCGCACGACATCGTGCGGCGCACGTTCCACCGGCACACCGGCGGCCGCGGCCAGGCTCCCGCCGACGACCCGCGATTCGAGGAGCGCTGGCGACGCTTCGTCCACGACGGCTTCCTGGCCGGCAGCACTCCTGCGTCGGCGCAGCCGCGCGTGCAGACCGGGGGGCGCTGGGATCTGTCCGCGGACGCAAGGCGCGATCCCGGCACCGCCGCAGACGCCGGTACGGCCAGGGTCGCCGGCAACGGCGCCGACGCCGGTACCACCGCTGCCGGGAATCGACTCGAGCTGGTGATCGCCCCCTCGCCCGCGGTCCACGACGGCCGCTTCGCCAACAACGCATGGCTGCAGGAACTCCCCGATTTCCTGACCAAGCTCACCTGGGACAACGCGGCCCTGCTGGCGCCCGTCACGGCCGCAGCGCTGGATCTCGAGGACGGCGACGTGGTCACGCTCGAGCGCGGCGGCGCCGCCATCGAACTGCCCGTGCTCGTGCTGCCCGGCCAGGACCGCCGGACGGTGACGGTGCACCTGGGCTACGGCCGCCGCGACGCCGGCCGCGTGGGCGACGGCGTGGGTGCCAGCGCCTACCGGCTGCGGACCGTCGACGCGCCCCACGGCGGACCCGGACTGCGCCTCGAGGCCACCGGCCGCGAGCACAAGCTCGCCACGACCCAGGACCACCACGTGATCGATCCGCTGGGCTACCAGGAGCGCGAGCGCCGCGTGGGCTCGCTGGTGCGCGAGGCGAACCTCGACGAGCACGTCGAGCATCCCGGGTTCGTCGACCACCTGGGCATCCATCACCCGCCGCTGCAGTCGCTCTGGAAGGAGTGGGAATACGAGGGCCACAAGTGGGGCATGTCGATCGACCTGAACGTCTGCACCGGCTGCAATGCCTGCGTGGTGGCCTGCCAGGCCGAGAACAACATCCCGGTGGTGGGCAAGGACGAGGTGGAACGCGGGCGCGAGATGCACTGGATCCGCATCGACCGCTATTTCAAGGGCGAGCCCGACGCACCGCAGGTGGCGCACCAGCCGGTGGCCTGCGTTCATTGCGAGATGGCGCCGTGCGAGAGCGTCTGCCCGGTGGCCGCCACGCTGCACACCGCCGAGGGACTGAACGCGATGGTATACAACCGCTGCATCGGGACCCGTTACTGCTCGAACAACTGCCCGTACAAGGTGCGGCGGTTCAACTGGTTCGACAACGCGGGCCCGCTCACCGAGATGCAGAAGATGGTCATGAACCCCGATGTGACCGTCCGTTCCCGCGGGGTGATGGAGAAGTGCACCTACTGCGTGCAGCGGATCGAGAACGCCCGCATCGAGGCCCGGAACGAGCGCCGCCCGATCCGCGACGGCGAGATCGTGCCGGCCTGCGCCCAGACGTGTCCCACCGAGGCCATCGTCTTCGGCGACCTGAACGATCGCGACAGCCGGGTCAGCGGCCTGCGCGAGGACAGTCGCGCCTACGACCTGCTGACGTACCTGAACACCAAGCCGCGGACGCACTACCTGGCGCGCATCCGCAACCCGAACCCGGAACTGGTGCCGGCCGACCAGGGTGCTCGGGAAGGCCCGCACGATGCCGCGCCCGGCGCAACGCACGACACGCCGGCCCCCGGCGCAACGCGCGACGAACCGGCCCCCGCCGGAGGTCACGGCCACGATCACGGTAGCGGAGCAGCCCACGGAGCCTAGCGCATGAGAAGTACGGCAGGCGGCGCCACGGTCCGACCCCCGGGCAGCGAAGCCCTGGACAACACCTTCGACGATCCCAGCCGGCCGACGCCGCTGGTGCTGGGCGGACACGACCTCACCTCGCTCACGGACAAGGTGTGCGGCATCGTCGAGCGGCCCCGCCCCCCGCGCATCTGGTACGCGGCCCTGGCGGTGACCAGCCTGCTGGCGCTGACGATGTTCGTGATGATCGGCTACCTGTTCGCCACCGGCGTGGGCGTCTGGGGGCTGAACAACCCGGTGGGCTGGGGCTGGGCCATCGTGAACTTCGTGTTCTGGGTGGGCATCGGGCACGCCGGCACCTTGATCTCGGCCATCCTGTTCCTGCTGCGGCAGAAGTGGCGCACGAGCATCAACCGCTTCGCCGAGGCGATGACGATCTTCGCCGTGGTCTGCGCCGGCATCTTCCCCGCCATCCACGTGGGCCGCGTGTGGGTGGTGCACTGGCTGTTCCCGCTCCCGAACTACCAGGCCATGTGGCCGCAGTTCCGCAGCCCGCTGCTGTGGGACGTGTTCGCCGTGGGCACCTACGCCCTCGTCTCCCTGCTCTTCTGGTACACCGGGATGGTGCCGGACCTGGCCACGCTGCGCGACCGCGCCCGGGGCAAGGTCCGCCAGATGGCCTACGGGTTCTTCGCGCTGGGCTGGCGCGGCAGCCACCGCCACTGGCACCGGTTCGAGAAGGCGTACCTGCTGCTCGCCGGACTCGCCACGCCGCTGGTGCTGTCGGTGCACTCGGTGGTGTCGTTCGACTTCGCCGTGAGCCAGGTGCCCGGCTGGCATACCACCATCTTCCCGCCCTACTTCGTGGCGGGCGCGATCTTCAGCGGCTTCGCGATGGTGGGCACCTGCCTCGTGCCGGCGCGGCAGTGGTTCGGCCTGAAGGACCTGATCACGCTGCACCATCTCGAGAACATGAACAAGATCATCCTCGCCACCGGCAGCATGGTGGGCTATGCCTACGCCACCGAGTTCTTCATCGCCTGGTACGGCGGCAACCCGAACGAGACCTTCGCGTTCGTGAACCGCGCCTTCGGCCCCTACGCCTGGGCCTACTGGATCATGGTCACCTGCAACGTGCTGGTGCCGCAGCTCTTCTGGTTCAAGCGGCTGCGCACGAGCATCCCCGTGATGTTCGCCGCCTACATCCTCGTGAACGTGGGCATGTGGTTCGAGCGCTTCGTGATCACCGTCACGTCGCTGAGCCGCGACTTCCTGCCCGCCGCCTGGGACTACTACAGCCCCACCGTCGTGGACGTGCTCACCTTCGTGGGCAGCTTCGGGTTGTTCTTCACGCTGGTGCTGCTGTTCGTGCGCTTCCTGCCCATGATCGCCATGGCAGAGGTGAAGACGGTGATGCCCGTCGCCCAGGTCTCCGGCGGACACCGGCCGGTGGGCGACTACCACGGCGACATCCCGCATGCACGCGACCCGCGCGTGCAGACGCGCAGGAGGGACGAGCGATGAGCGGCAGTTCGGGCGACCCGCGCGCCGATCGACCGGACGCGGCGGCGCCGGCCGGCACGGCCGGTCCGGGAGGCGCGCAGGGGCGGCTCTACGGCCTGCTTGCCGAATTCACCGACCCGGACACGCTGGTGCGGGCCTGCGTCCTGGTGCGGGATGCCCGCTACCGGCACTGGGACGCCCACTCGCCGTTTCCCTTGCACGGCATGGACGACGCCATGGGCATCCGCGGCACCCGTCTGCCCTTCCTGGTCCTGCTGGGCGGCGCCGCCGGACTGGGAACGGCCCTCCTGATGCAGTGGTGGATGAACGCCGTCGACTACCCGTTCATCGTGGCGGGCAAGCCGCTGTTCGGCCTGCCGGCCAACGTGCCCGTGGCGTTCGAGCTGACCGTGCTCTTCAGCGCGCTGACCGCTTTCCTGGGCATGTGGGGCCTGAACGGGATGCCGCGCCTGCACCACCCGCTGTTCACGAGTGCGCGCTTCCGTCGCGCCACCGCCGATCGCTTCTTCATCTCCATCGAGGCGCGCGATGCCGAGTTCGACTTGACGCGCACGGGCGAATTGCTCCGCGCCGCCGGCGCCGCCGCGGTGGAGCCGGTCTACGAGCAGGACGAGGGGTGACCCGATGCCGCGTTCGCCGATCTACGTGCTGATGGTCCTGGTCGCTCTCAGCTGGGTGCCCCTGGTGCTGCTGGTGAAGGAGCAGAGCTCGATCAAGACACGGCCCCGCCTGCAGGTGGTGACGAGCATGGACGACCAGCCGAAGCTCAAGGCGCAGACTGCCCACGCCTTCTTCCGGGACGGCCGCGCCATGCGCCAGACTCCCGACGGCACGGTGGCGCGCGGCCGCCTCGACGACGACGAGAGGCTGTTCCACGGTCTCGAGGAGGACGGCAGCCTCACCGCCGAGTTCCCGTTACCGGTCACCGACGCGCTCATGGCCCGCGGCCGCGAACGGTTCGACATCTTCTGCGCCGTGTGCCACGGCCTCTCCGGCGACGGCAACGGACCGGTGCACCTGCGGGCGGAGAGGCTGCAGGAGGGCACCTGGACCCCGCCCACCGACCTGGCCGGCTCGGTGGTGACCAACCGCTCGAACGGCTACCTGTACAACACCATCGCCAACGGGGTCCGGAACATGCCGGCCTACGGGCCTCAGATCGACGTGAACGACCGCTGGGCCATCGTGGCGTACATGCGGGCATTGCAGCGCGCGCGGGGGGCCACGCTGGCGGACGTGCCCGAGGACGCCCGCCGCAACCTGCCCTGACGTGAACCGCGAGCGCCCGGACCGCAGCGGGCGCCAAGGAGCTGAAGCCGTGTTCCAGCACCAGGCACCCAGGCTCGCCGACACCCGCACGACCCTCGACGGCCTGGGCGGGCGGGTGTTCGCCGGGGCCTCGATCGTCGGCCTCGCAGCCCTGGCAGCGAGCATCGCGCTCGGCATGGCCGCGGGCGACGGTCTGCGCCGCTTCGCCTACAGCTATCTCACGAGCTACGCCTTCTTCCTGGCCATCGCGCTGGGAGCGCTCCTCTTCGTACCGCTGCAGTACCTCACCCGCGCGAGCTGGAGCGTGATCCTCCGGCGACCGGTCGAGCTGATGGCGGCCAGCATTCCCCTGCTGGCGCTGCTCTCGCTGCCGGTGCTGCTGAACCTGCCCGCCCTCTACGAGTGGGCGCACACGGACCTGCCGCCGGAGCAGGCCGAGCTGCTCGCGCACAAGCAGAGCTACCTGAGCGTACCGTTCTTCCTGGCGAGGTGGGTGGCCTACTTCGCGATCTGGTCGGGCATCGCCCTCTGGTACTGGCGGACGTCGGTGCGCCAGGACGATCGTCCCGACCCGCGCCTCACCCTGCTCATGGAACGTCGTAGCGGACCGGCGATCGTGATCTACGCCGTGACGGTCACCCTGGCGTCGATGGATCTGCTGATGACCCTCGACTTCGTCTGGTTCAGCACCATCTGGGGGATCTTCTACTTCGCCGGTGGTTTCGTGAGCTTCTTCGCGGTGCTCACGCTGCTGATGCTGGCCCTGCAGCTCGGCGGCCGCCTGGAGCGGGTGGTGAGCATGGAGCACTACCACGACCTCGGGAAGGGCATGTTCGCGTTCTCGTTCTTCTGGGCCTACATCGCCTTCAGCCAGTACATGCTCTACTGGTACGCCAACATCCCCGAGGAGACCATCTGGTTCCTCGAGCGCAGCGGTCACGGCTGGGGAACCCTGGGCGTGGCACTGATCTTCGGCGCCTTCGTCGCACCCTTCCTGGGCCTCGTCTCGCGTCACGCCAAGCGCAGCCGGGCGCTCCTGGCGTTCTGGGCGGTCTGGATCCTGGTCTTCCAGTGGCTGAACGTCTTCTGGGTGACCATGCCGGACTACAGCCCGCATGCATTCACGTTCGCGTTGCTGGACGTCACCTGCTTCGTGGCCATCGCCGGGCTCTGGATCGCCGGCGTGACGCTCCTGGCCCGCCGCGGTTCGCTGGTGCCCACCGGCGACCCGCGACTGCAGGATTCGCTGGAGTTCGAGAACGCCTGACCCGACGGTCCGCGCGGCCCCGCCGCGCGACCGGGCCGGAGGAGAACCGTGGCCACCGCCAAGGAAGACCTGAACTTGCCGATGATCCTGACCATCGGGATCTTGTTCGTCGTGCTGGTGTTCGTACTGATCCTGCTGCTGCAGTCCTACTTCTACGAGGTCGAGCGCAGCGAGTACTACACGAAGATCGTCGCCCCTCGCAGCGAGTCGCTGGCATCGGCCCTCGCCGACCAGCAGCAGAAGCTGCGCGGATACCGCTGGGTGGACCAGACGGACGGGGTGGTGGGAATCCCCATCGAGCGGGCCATGGCTCTCGTGGTGCGCGAGGGCGTGCCCACGCCTCCGGCGACCCCGGACCAGGAGGCCGGCATCGGCGACGAAACCGACGGCGAGCCCGGCGGCGGGGCCGGCGACGGGGCCGACAACGGGGCCGACGGCGAGCCCGGCGGCGACCAGCGCACCGATCGGCCCGCAAAGGCGGCGAACCAATAGATCGTGAGTCGATGATGTCCAGACCCATTCCCCTCCGTTCCGGTGGTGGACCGAGCCACCGGGCCGGGATCCTGCCCGGGCTGGTCGCGGCCGTCCTGGCGATCTGCGTCCTGTCGTCCGGCGTCGCCGCCGGCGCGGCGGCGGACGCTCCGCGGGCCGAGCGCGGCGAGCCGCTGCCCGATGCTCTCGCAGAGGTCGGCGTGAGCGAGAAGTTCGACGCCCGGGTGCCCGGCGACATCGTCATGCGCGACGAGACCGGAGCCGAGGTCCGGCTGGACGACGTCTTCGGCCGGGGCCGGCCCGTGATCCTGAACCTCATGTACCTGGGCTGCCCCATGCTCTGCGGCCTGATCTCGCAGGGGATGATCGATGCCATGCGACAGATGGACTGGACCGCGGGCGAAGAGTTCACGGTGCTGTCGGTGAGCTTCGATCACACCGAGACGCCCCAGGTGGCGCGCGCCAGCAAGGAGAAGCTGGTCCGGGATCTCGGCCGTCCCGGCGCGGCATCCGGCTGGCACTTCCTGACCGGCGACGAGGACCAGATCCGCCGTCTCACCGACGCCGTCGGCTTCAGTTTCGCCTGGAACGAGCAGAGACAGGAATTCGCCCACGCCGCCGTCCTGGTGGTGCTCACCCCGGATGGCCGGGTGGCACGGTATCTCTATGGGGTGCAATTCGATCCGAAAACCCTGCGGCTGTCCCTGGTGGAGGCGGCCGACGGGAAGATCGGCACCGCGGGCGACCGGATCATGCTCTTCTGCTTCAACTACGACGCGAGCACGGGACGTTATTCGCCCGCCGCCCGGAACCTGATGAAGGCCGGGGGGTTGCTGACCGTGGCCATCGTTGCGATATTGATTGTCGCTTTCCGCTGGCAGGAGCGGAGGCGGCACGTCAAACGGGGCGCGCAGGTCTGACCGGTCCGTTCGCCCCGCGGCGACGTCACGAAATCGATCCACCCGCACGACGGAGTGAGGTCAGCCGTTGATGGACTTCAGGGGATTGCCTGGCGCGGAAATCGGGAGTATTCCTACCGATTACGTCGATTACGTTCTCGGCGCCGGCACCAGTCCCGGAAGCGGTCCCCTCCCCTTCCTCGCGCAGCTGAGGGATTCGTTCTGGCTGCCGGTCCAGGGATCGTCGGCGGCGGCCGAGGTGGACCTGGTCTTCTATGTGATCTACGCCATCTCGGCGGTGTTCTTCGCGCTGATCGTCGGGGTGATGATCGCATTCGCGTGGCGCTACCGCCGCCGTCGAGGCCACCGCACCGAGCCCTCGCCCCACCACAGCTTCAAGCTGGAGGTGGCCTGGACCGTGGTGCCGGTGATCCTCTCGGCGATGATCTTCTGGATCGGCTTCAAGACCTTCATGAACCTGGCGACGCCGCCGGCCAACGCCTACGAGGTGAACGTGACCGCTCAGAAATGGCAGTGGTTCTTCACCTATCCCAACGGGCACGTGAGCGACGAATTGCACGTGCCGGTGGATCGGCCGGTGCGGTTGACCATGACCAGCGAGGACGTGATCCACTCGTTCTGGGTGCCTGCCTTCCGCGTCAAGAAGGACGTGGTTCCCGGCCGCTACACGCAGACCTGGTTCCACGCCAAGGTTCCCGGTCGATATCCCGTGCTGTGCACCGAGTACTGCGGCACCGGCCACTCCGACATGCTCAGTACCGTCGTCGTGCACGAAGCGGGCGGTTTCGAGCGCTGGCTACGCGAGGAGTCGGATGTGCTCGGCACGCTGCCGCCGGCGGAGGCCGGCGAGCGACTGGCCAGCACCAAGGGCTGCCTGCAGTGCCACTCGGTCGACGGCTCGCCGGGCATCGGTCCGAGCTTCCAGGACCTCTTCGGCGCCGAGGTGCCGCTGCAGGGCGGCGGCACGGTGGTGGCGGACGAGAACTACGTCCGCGAGTCCATCATCGAACCCCTGGCGAAGATCCATGCCGGATACGAACCGGTGATGCCCACCTACGCGGGCAAGGTCAAGGACCAGGAGATCACCATGCTGATCGCGTACTTCAAGACCATCTCGCGCTTCGCGGCCGCGGAGGACCCGTCGCAGGACTCGGCCGCTGCCGGAGCCGCCGTCGAGGGCGCCGCCGGGGGCGACGTCGAGACCGCTGCCGGAGCCACCGTCGAGGGCGCCGCCGCAGGCGCTGCGGGTGAGGGCGACCAGGAGGCCGCCGGCAGGGCCGCCGATCCCCGCGTCGTCCCCGTGACCGGTGGCGGGCAGGAGGAGAATCGATGAGCGACCGTACCGCCAGGGCGACGAGGGGGCAGCTCGAACACGGCGTGGACGCATCCGGCCATGCCGCCGTCAACTACCTGAACTGGGTGCACGGCTTCAGGAGCTGGGCCTTCACGCTGGATCACAAGCGGATCGGGGTGATGTACCTGGTCACCATCCTGAGCACCTTCCTGCTCGGCGGCATCTTCGCGCTGCTGGTGCGCACCGAGCTGCTGACGCCGCAACAGACCGTGATGGACGCCGACACCTACAACAAGATGTTCACCCTGCACGGCGCGGTGATGACGTTCCTGTTCATCATCCCGGGAATTCCCGCGGCGCTGGGGAACTTCATCCTGCCGATGATGCTCGGGGCCAAGGACGTGGCGTTGCCGCGGCTGAACCTGGCCAGCTACCACCTGTACGTGTTCGGGGCGCTGTTCGCGGTGGCGTCGATCGTCATGGGCGGCGTGGACACCGGCTGGACCTTCTACACGCCCTACAGCACGTCCACCGGCACCGCCGTCGTGGCCGTCACCACGGGCGTCTTCATCCTGGGCTTCAGCTCGATCTTCACCGGTCTGAACTTCATCGTCACGATCCACCGGATGCGACCGGCCGGCATGGGCTGGTTCCGCATGCCGCTGATGCTGTGGGCCCTCTACGCCACCGCCGTGATCCAGGTCCTGGCCACCCCCGTGCTGGGGATCACGGTGCTGCTCCTGATCGCCGAGCGCGTGCTCGGGATCGGCATCTTCGATCCTGCCCTGGGCGGCGACCCGGTGCTCTTCCAGCACTTCTTCTGGTTCTACAGCCATCCCGCCGTGTACATCATGATCCTGCCGGCCATGGGCATCGTCAGCGAGTGCATCTCCGTCCACGCCCGCAAGACGATCTTCGGCTACCGGATGATCGCCTGGTCCAGCATCGCCATCGCCGTGTTCAGCTTCCTCGTGTGGGGACATCACATGTTCGTCAGCGGCCAGTCTTACCTGGCGGGCATGATCTTCTCGGCGCTCACCTTCAGCGTCTCGATCCCGTCGGCGATCAAGGTGTTCAACTGGATCGCCACCCTCTACAAGGGCGACATCCGCTTCACCGCACCGATGATCTATGCGCTGGCGTTCATCTTCCTGTTCGGCATCGGGGGCCTGACCGGCCTCTTCCTGGGCGCCCTGGCCACGAACGTGCACCTGCATGACACGTACTTCATCGTCGCGCACTTCCACTACACCATGATGGGCAGCGTGTTCATCGCGTTCCTGGCGGGCATCCACCACTGGTGGCCGAAGATGTTCGGCCGCATGTACAGCGAACGCTGGTCACGAGTCGCGGCGTCGCTGGTCTTCGTCGGCTTCAACGTCACCTTCTTCACGCAGTTCGTGATGGGCAGCAAGGGTATGCCCCGGCGTTACTTCAACTATCCGCCGGAGTTCGAGATCTACCACGTGATCTCCACCATCGGCTCGTACATCCTGGCGGTCGGTCTCTTCATCATCCTGGGTTACCTCATCCACTCCCTGGTGAAGGGACGGCTCGCACCGGCCAACCCGTGGGGCGGCGCAACGCTGGAATGGCAGGCCTCCTCGCCGCCCTCTCACCACAACTTCGACGTGGAACCCGTGGTGCGTGATCCCTACGACTATGGTGGGATCGAGTACGACGAGAAGATCGAAGGGTACGTGCTGGAGGCGGACCCCCCGCGGGGAGCAACGGTATGAGCCACGCGAGCCGAGCCGACTCGGGCGCCCGGGGCGCGAACCCCGTGGCAAGCGGCCATCCGGCCGCCGGCGCCGGAGCCGCGGCCGGACACCCGGGTACCGGTCATCTCGCCGCCGGCGGCGAATCGGGAGCCGGCGCGGTCGCCGGAGCCGGACACCCGGGGGCCGGACACCCGGGTACCGGCAGCACGACCGGACATCCTGACGCCGGACACGCGGCTCCCCCGGCAGCGGCTAGCGGTCATCCCGGCCGATTCGAGCTTGCGCACCACTTCGACACGCCCCGGCATCAGTACGAATCCGACAAGCTGGCCATGTGGCTCTTCCTGGTCACGGAGATCCTTCTGTTCGGCGGACTGTTCTGCGCCTACGCGGTGTACAGGGCGAACCACCCGGAGGTGTTCCTCTTCGCCCACACCTTCCTCGACAAGCAGCTGGGCGCCGTGAACACGATCGTGCTCCTCTTCTCGAGCTTCACCATGGCCTGGGCGGTGCGGGCGGCGCAGCTCGGGCAACGACGCCTGCTGGTCGGCCTGCTGGCGGTGACGCTGCTGTGCGGGTTCGGCTTCCTGGGCATCAAGGGCATCGAGTACGAACACAAGTGGAAGCACGGCCTCCTCTGGGGCGAGAATTTCGACTACGCCGCCCTCCAGCCCGGGGAAGCCGGCCACGGCGAACGGCTCCCTGCCGAAGCCGCCCCGGCAGGCGACGCTGCGGGCGCGACCGTCGCCGCAGGCGAGACGGGCAGCGCCGCAGACGCGGCCGGCGGCGCTGCGGGCGAGGCCGGCGACGCCGCCGGCGAGACCGGGGAGCAGATCGCCCTCGCTGACGGTAGCGCTGGTCAGCGGACCACTGATGCCACCAGTCCCGGCGGAACGGCAGAGACAGGCAGCGGCCGGGCTGGGGAAGGCGCCGAAACTGCCGGAAGCACCGGTGCCGCCGATAGGACCGGGGCCGCCGAAGACGCCGGGGCCGCCGGCGGCACCGGCAGCGAACCCGGCCCCGCACAAATCGACGCCCACCGGGAATCTCCCCTGCCTCGCGCCTTGAGCCCGGGCCTACGAGCGCCCTCGGTCAGGTCGAAGCTCGCCCAGAGCGCACCGGCTCCGGCCGGAATCCAGGCAGTCGTCGAACAGCATGCCGCGCTCGGCGCGGCCGCCGAGATCCCGCGCAACGTGCATGTCTTCTTCGGCATCTACTTCGTGATGACCGGACTCCACGGACTTCACGTCATCGCGGGCATGGGCCTGATCGGCTGGTTGCTGGTCCGCGCGCTGCGCGGCGATTTCGGCACCCGCAACTTCACGGCCGTGGACCTCGGCGGCCTGTACTGGCACCTGGTGGATCTGATCTGGATCTTCCTGTTTCCCCTCCTCTATCTGATCCACTGAGGGCGGAACGGGCGCTCCACCCTGCGGACCGGAGCGGCGCGATCGACGAGATCCATCGAGGTTCACGTCTCCGGTCGACGGAACCGGGAGGAACGAGACATGAGTGCGGAGAGCCATTCCGAAATGGGGCCCACCAGGCCCCTGCACGACCATGTGTCGGCCGACCGGAGCAGCGGCGAACTCCACCCGCACGTCGTGCCGCTGAAGCAGCTCCTGGGCGTCTTCGTACTCCTGGTCGGCCTGACCGTCGCCACGGTCGCCGTGACCTACGTGGACCTGGGCGATCTCAATCTGTGGGCGGCGTTGCTGATCGCCGGCGTCAAGGCCAGCCTCGTGTGCGCCATCTTCATGCATCTCGCCTTCGACCGCGGCACCTACGCGCTGGCGTTCTTCGCGTCGATCGCCTTCGTGGTTCTCTTCATCGGGGTGGTGCTCATGGATTCGAGCCATTATCAGCCCGACGTGATCGAGGGCTACGCTCCCGGGATCCGCCAACCCTAGCGGCCGCGCCGGCTCAGTCCGCGTTTGCCGGCCGTCGTCCATTCAGGGGGTCGGCGCAGCCATGACGATCATGATCTCGACGATTCCTCTCGGCATCACCCAAGCCCCTCGGGATCACCGGCACTCCTCGGGATCACCGAGGCACCACAGGATCACCGGCACTTCTCCGGATCACCGAGGCACCACAGGATCACCGAAGCCCTTCTGCATCGCGACCCGGCTACTTCCCCGGCCGCCTCGCGTGTGAGTGCCGGTGGCACGCCGAGCAGTACGTGATCAGGTTCTCGAGCGCGTTTCCTCCTCCACGCGCCCGCGGCACGATGTGATGCACCTTTAGGAACCGGGTTCGCGAACACCCGGGTGTCCGGCACCGGTAACCGTCCCGCGCGAGCACCGCCGCCCGCACCGACGGGGCGATCGCCGCCCGGTTCGGCCGAC
>JAWOID010000139.1:0-27365 GCA_046484865.1 Candidatus Krumholzibacteriia bacterium | reverse complement strand
CCTCGCCCGGCGATCCGGGGCCATGATCCGTCGCGCCCTACTTCATGTCAACGAGAATATGCCGAGTAGGCTTCACTATATGAAGCCTGGGGCTGGCGGCGGCATCGCCGGCGGGGGCTAGCCAACCGACGCGTCCTGCTCGCCGGAGCCGGGACGGTGGGGGGTGTCGCCGGCAGCCCCGGCTTCCGCCGCGGTCGCCGCGACGGCCGGGATCAGGGCGAAGCCCTCGCCATCGGCCGACACGTCCAGCTCCACGACCGTGTCCGGTCCGGCATCGCCGGCGAGGATCAGGTCCGCCAGCCGGTCCTGCACCTCCCGCTGGAGGACGCGCCGCACCGGCCGGGCGCCGAACTGGGGGTCGTACCCGAGGGCCGCCAGCTTCGCGACGGCGGCGTCGGTGGCGTCGAGCCGCAGGTCCTGCTCGGCCAGGGTGCGATTCAGCTTGGCCAGCTCCAGGCGCACGATCTGCTCGATCAGCTCGCGGGAGAGCCCATGGAAGCGCACGATGGCGTCGAGCCGGTTCAGCAGCTCCGGCCGGAAGTGGTGCTGGAGCTCGGCCATCAGCGCGGTCTGCTGCTTGCGGCGCAGGACCTCGCCGGCCGCGTTCGCCGCCGCGCTGTCGCGCCCGGCCTGCTCGCCGCCGGCCGTGCCGCCGAGCGCCCCGCCGGCGCCGGCGCCGGCGCCGGAACCGGTATCGCCCTCCAGGGCGAACCGCTCGTCCTGGGCCAGGTTGCTGGTCATCACCACCAGGGTGTTGCGGAAGTCCACCACCCGGCCCTTGCCGTCGGTCAGACGCCCGTCGTCCAGCAGTTGCAGCAGGACGTTCATCACCTCGGGGTGGGCCTTCTCCACCTCGTCCAGCAGAACCACGCTGTACGGATGGCGGCGCACCGCCTCGGTGAGCTGCCCGCCCGCCTCGTGACCCACGTAGCCGGGAGGCGCACCGATCATGCGCGCCACCGTGTGGCGCTCCATGTACTCGCTCATGTCCAGGCGGACCAGGTGCGACTCGTCGCCGAACAGCTGCTCGGCCACGGCCTTCACCAGCTCGGTCTTGCCCACGCCGGTGGGACCCAGGAACAGGAACGAGCCCAGCGGACGGTCGTGACCGGTGAGCCCGGCGCGCGAGCGGCGGATCGTGCTCGCCACCTGCTGCACGGCCTCATCCTGCCCCACCACGCGGGCGGTGAGCCGGCTCTCCAGGTCGCGCAGCTTGGCGGCCTCGTCCTCCACCAGGCGCTGGGCCGGAATGCCGGTCCACTTGGCCACCAGGTAGGCGATGTCGTCGTCGGTGACCTCCTCCTTCAGCAGCGGCGCATCGCCCTGGATGCGCTGCAGTTCCATGCGCGCCGCCTCGATCTCCTTCTCCTTGGCTCCGATCACGCTGTACTTCAGCTCGCTGGCGCGAGCCAGATCGCCGCGACGCTGGGCCGTCTCCATCTCGAGGTTGAACTGCTCCAGCTCGCTTTGCAGGTTGCGGATGCGATCGATGGCCTCGCGCTCCTCCTGCCAGCGGGCCTTCACGCGCGAGAGCTCGTCACCGGACTCGGCGAGCTGGCGGTCGATGGCCTCGCGCCGCACCACCGCCGAGCGATCGGTCTCCTTCTCCAGCGCGAGCTTCTCCATCTCGAGCTGGTCGATGCGTCGCTGCAGTTCGTCCACCTCCGTCGGCACCGAGTCGATCTCCATGCGCAGGCGGCTGGCGGCCTCGTCCATCAGGTCGATGGCCTTGTCCGGCAGCATGCGGTCGCTGATGTACCGCTGCGAGAGCTTCACGGCGGCCACGATGGCACCGTCGGTGATGCGGATGCCGTGGTGCACCTCGTACCGTTCCTTGAGCCCGCGCAGGATGGCGACGGCCTGCTCCCAGGTGGGTTCCTCGACCATGACCGGCTGGAAGCGACGCTCGAGGGCCGGGTCCTTCTCGATGTTCTGGCGGTACTCCTCGATCGTGGTGGCGCCCACGCAGTGCAACTCGCCCCGCGCCAGCGCGGGTTTCAGGATGTTGGACGCATCCATGGCCCCCTCGGCCTTGCCCGCGCCCACCAGGGTGTGCATCTCGTCGATGAACAGCAGGATCTCGCCCTCGCGGTCGGTCACCTCCTTGATCACCTTCTTGAGGCGCTCCTCGAACTCGCCGCGATACTTGGCGCCCGCGAGCAGCGCGCCCATGTCCAGGGCGTAGAGCTTCTTGCCCTTGAGCCCCTCCGGGACGTCGCCCTCCACCAGGCGGCGCGCCAGTCCCTCGGCCACGGCCGTCTTGCCCACCCCCGGCGAACCGATGAGCACCGGGTTGTTCTTGGTGCGACGGCTGAGGATCTGGATGACGCGACGGATCTCCTCGTCGCGGCCGATGATCGGGTCGATCTTGCCCGCCCGGGCGGCCGCCACCAGGTCGCGGGCATAGCGGTCCAGCGCCGACTCCTGCCCCTGGCCCACGTCGCCCTCGTCCTCGCCCTGGTAGGCGCCCTCGGCGCCGGTCACCTCCAGCGCCCGGGCCACCTTCTCCGCCGTCACGTCGAACGTGCGCAGCACGCTGCCGGCCCGTCCCTGGTCCGACGCCAGGGCGAGCAGCAGTTCGCGGGTGCCCACCAAGCCGCCGCTCTTCTTCTGGGCCAGCTCCTGGGCGTCCAGCAGCACCTTCTGCAGTTCGCGGCTGGTGCCGGGAACGTCCTTCTTGCCGGCCACCGGCAGGTGCGCGATCTCCTGGTCCACGGTGCGCGCGATCATGCCGGGATCCAGTTCCAGGCTGCGCAGCACGTTGGTGGCCACACCGCTCTCGCTGACCAGCGCCCACAGCAGGTGGAGACTTTCCAGCTCGGAATTGCCTCGCTCGTAGGCCTTGTTCTGAGCCCTCTGCAGGGCCTCCACGGCATTGACGGTGAAGTTCTTCATCGGTCTCCCCGTTCTCGCGACAGCGCCGCACGGCTCGCCCGGGCCGGATGGGCGCGGAATGGTCGTGATGAATCACCGCTCATGAGTGCACGCCATGTGCCAGGCGGTCCGAAGGTCGCACGCGGAGTGTACCCGGGTAACTCGATGGAAAATAACGATCTCGTTCTTGCGCCTCCCGATTTTATACAGTATATCGTATCCAGACGCAAGCCTTGGGGTGCGTGTCATGACACATTTGGCGCATGCTGCCAAACCGGCATCGTGGCGGCGACACCCTCCGGCGACCTGGCCAACCGCCCAGCGCGCGAATGGGGAGCGGGGGCCGGTTCGCGGCCGCCGCCAACCTCCCCTGTCGCCGCCTTGACCCATCCCTCGCCGCTGCCTAGTGTGAAGCTTCGCTCCACAGTATCGGGCCCTCGGCCGCGATCGCCACGGGACCCGGGCCGGGGCGAACGGGACCCGGGCCGGCAGCACCCAGGGGCGGCGCGCCGGATGAGCGGAACGTCCCGGGCTGCGCGAGCAACAACACCCGGCCGGCGCGCCGGACGAGCGACACACCCGCGCCGCGAAACCGAGGGGAAGGGCCGATGTGTCCTGACCGTGCCTTCGACACCGATCGTGGCGGTCCCGATGATGACGGCGCCGGGCAGGGCCAAGGGGCAGGCCGCGACGTCCCGCGCCGCGCGCGCGACCGGCGCCCGGCCGACCCGCAGGCGGACGACCTGCGGCTCCGGGCCGACCGCATCTGCGCCCTGATCCTGAGCAGCGATTATCCCGACGTGGACCTGGACGTGGCGATCGCCGCGCTGCGGCGCTGGGTGCGCGAGCACCTGCCCGAGCACGAGGAACTGTTCGAAATGGTCTACGCCAGCCGCTTCCGGCGCTTGCGCGAGCAGTGGCGGTGATGCCATGACACCGCTGCAGATCCTCGCCGTGGCCGTGGGCCTGGCCATGGACGCCGCCGCGGTCTCGCTGGGCGCAGGCGCCAGCGGCCGCGCGTCAGGCGCTCGCGCCGCCTTCCGGTTGTCGTTCCATTTCGGTCTCTTCCAGTTCCTGATGCCGCTGCTGGGCTGGCTGCTGGGGCGGGTCGTCGTCGATGCCATCGGCGCCTGGGACCACTGGCTGGCCTTCGGCATCCTGGCCGTCGTGGGTCTGCGCATGATCCGCGACGGCGTCGCGCCCGCCGGCGAACGGAAGCGAGGCGATCCGTCCCGCGGCTGGTCGCTGGTGGGGCTGAGCATCGCCACCAGCCTGGACGCCCTCGCCGTCGGTCTGGGGCTCGGACTGCTGGGCACCCGGCTCTGGGTCCCGTGCCTGGTGATCGGCACGGTGACGGCCGGGCTCTCCCTGCTGGCGCTGCACGTGGGCCGCGTGCTGGGCGACCGCTTCGGCCCACCCATGGAGATCGCCGGCGGCCTGGTCCTGTTCGTGATCGGCGCCAACGTGCTGGCGGAGCATCTCGGTACCTGAACCGGCTCCGAAGATCACGAGCGCGGACGCGCGGCGGGTTCCCATGCGAGCGAGGGAGAGACGGTCGCAATCAGGTCCCCGGCCGTCGTCTCGTCGAGGAACAGCGCCTCCAATCCCGGCAGCTGCGCGACAAGAGCCGGACCATGCTCGCGACCGAGCACGTGGAGGGCCGTGGCGAGGGCATCACCGAGCGCTCCGTCGGCGCTCAGGACCGTCACGCTCCCCGCCGCTGCCGACGGAATGCCGGTGCGTGGGTCGAGGATGTGGCCCTGCCGCTCGCCGCCGACGATCACGTGGCGCTCGGCGTTGCCCGAGGTCGCGACGCACCGGCCCCCGGGCCGCAGGTAACCGGCCACGCCGGGGGCGGCGGCCGAGCCGGGGGCGGCGGCCGCGCGCGGGATCCGGATGGCCACGAGGTCCGGAGGTCCGGACCCTCGGGCGCCGAGATTGCCGCCCAGGTCGACGACGGCCCCGGCCGCGCCGGCCGCCATGGCGGCCGCGAGCGCACGATCGAGCGCATACCCCTTGGCGATACCGCCCAGATCCAGTTCCATGCCCGGCCGGCGGAGAAAGATGCGGCAGCCGGCCGAGTCCACGAAGACATGCTCGAAGCCGACCCGTGCCCGGGTCGCCGCCAGTTCCGCGGCACCGGGCCGGCGCGGTTCGCCGCCACGGAAGCCCCACAGGCGCATGAGTGGCAACACGGTCGGATCGAACGCTCCATCCGTCAGGCGAGCCACCCGCAGAGCCGCGAGCACGACGTCGGCCACTTCGCGCGCCACGGTCACGGTGTCCTGCCCGGCGGCCCGATTGACGCGCAGCACATCGCTGTCATCCCGCCAGGTGCTCATGAGGCTGTCCACCCGCGCGATCGCCGCGAAGGCGCCCGCGCTGGCGGCGCGGCGGACATCCGCCTGGCCGTCCCACACCGAGACCCGGACGAGGGTACCCATCATCAGGCGAGCGCGTACGAGGGGCTCCGCAGGGCTTCGGGACTGGAGGTCCGCTCTCGGTCGCGCATGCGCCCCCGCGAGCAGCACCAGGAGCAGGACGCCAACCAGGGCCGCCGTCGCCGCGACCGCCGCCGCCGACCGGGTACGACGTCGATGACGACGCTGCTCCACGGCATCACCGGCGCCCGCGGCGCCGCGGCGCCCGGCCGGCCGGCGAAACCACATCGTCCAACCGGTGACGACCAGCACGATGACGGCCGCGGCAGCGAGGTCGTTCGCCAGAGCGTGCCCGCGGCCGAGCAGGCGACCCGTGTGCAGGTCCCGCAGGATGTCTCGCGGCGACCGGCCGTTCGCGAGGCTTTCCCCGGCGACGCGCCAGGTGCGACCCTCGTCCGCCGAGACGACCAGACCCCGGTCGGTCCACAGCAGCACCTGCCCGCCGGCACCCACGTCCAGTTCGTCGATGCGGCCTCCCGCGGGCGGTGGCCAACCCTCGCCGCGAACCGATTGCCAGATCCAGCCGCCGTCGTCCGACCTGATCACGCTGCCGTCGCGGCCGGCGGCCCACACCTGACCCGGTGCATCGGGTGCGAAGGCCACGCCCACGACGTGTTCGAGGGTGACGAGGAGATTCACCGGCCGCCACGTGCGCCCGCCATCCTCGGACCGCTGCAGCCCGCCCGTGGTGCCCCGCAGCAGCAGCTGCGGGTCGCCCGGATCGGCGGCGAGACTGGACGTCTCCTCCGGCGACGCTCCGATCCAGTCCGGATGCGCCAGCAGGAGGCCGCTGCCGGCCAGCACCAGCAGCACCAGCGAGGCCGCGGCCCCCACCCAGCGATGGGCTCGGCCGCTCTCCTGCCGCCAGCGCATGCCACTGTGTCGCCATGGCCGACCGCGTCCGGTGGTTCGCGTCATCTCAGCCGTCCTTCCCCGCGCCGTAACGGGCGGCCACCAGCGCCAGCACACGCCGCACGCTGGCATTGGCGGCGCGCACCGAGAGCGTGGCGCCGCTGATGCCGACGATGTCCCGGTTCAGGCGCAGGGGGCTGTCGCGGTTCTTGCCGCGGTACTGCCGCAGGAAGCGCTCGCGCCTGATCTCGCCGCCGCGAGACTCGCGGTACACCATCACGTGCACGGATCCGACGTCGCCGTCGGGCTTCACGTGCACCAGGAAGGTGATGGGACGATGGTGTCCGATCTGCTCGGTGACCACGGCCCAGCCCAGGTCCTCGCGGTGGTGGCTCGTGCGCCCGCCGCCGGCAGGCATCCGCGCGGCGCGATGGAAGACGAAGGCCGCTTCCTCCAGCCTCCAGCCGAGCAGCCGCTCGAGGGCGGCCCGTTCCGCGGCGGCGGGCGTCCAGGTTTCCGTCCACAGGGAGTCGGCCTGCGGGAAGGCCTCGGCGAGCGCTTCATCGAGGGTGAGGTGGACCAGCTCCAGGTCGTCGTCCTGCGCCCGGACGGAGGCCGCCGCCGCGCTCGCAGCCAGGGCGGCCGCGAGCAGCCAGCAGATGCTCCCGCGCGACGTTGCCGGCGCCGGCGTCATGATCCCGCTCCTGGAAGCCATGATCGCGCGCTCCTAGAAGTAGCTGGCGAAGCTGAAGAAGATCTGCCGGTCGGGGTCCTGGGCGCTGGTGGCGCCGCGGGCCGTGTTCCAGGACCAGCCGTGGTCCAGCTTGAAGACGGTCTCCTCGGTCGGCCGGAAGTTCACCCCCACGGTGACGCCCCGCTGATGGTCGCCATCCACGTCGCTGTCGAAGTCCAGCCAGTCGCCGCGCGCCACGAGGGTGAAGACCGAGCCGTCGAGCACGGCGTCGTGCAGCACGTGATGGTTCACCTGCACGTACGCGCCCCGCTGGCTGTCGGCCACGTGGTCGGCCAGCGCGTCCGGCAGGTCCGCCGACGCGATGGCGTACTCGCCGAGCAGTTCCAGCGCGCCCAGGTTCCAGCGCGCATCCAGTGCGGCGATGGTGAGGCGATGCTCGTCGGCGTCGTCCCACTTGCCGGTGTGCACGGAACCGCCGACGCTGACGCCGAGCCGCGGGCTGAGCCCCAGACGCCCGACGAACGCCTTGTCGTCGTTGTTGTCCTGCTTCTGGCTGCCGCGTCCCCCGCGGATCCGCAATCGCTCGTTCCCGTCGCCTCCGCTGATGATCTCCTCGTCGAAGCCGTTCACGAGATAGGCCTCGTACGTGAGGACGCTCTCGATACCCGGGTACACCGTGCCGAAGAAGCCCATGCCCGCCTCGCTGAGCGTGGTGGGGATCAACTGGCGGTCCACGAGGGGGCGCTCGGTGAGGTCGTTGAGCGGGCTGTCGTGCAGCAGGTTGAACGCGCCGAGGGGGCTGAGGATCACGCCGCCGCGGTAGTTGAAGGATTCGCTGAGGCGGAAGTCGAGCACGGCGAACTCCAGCTTGACCTCGCCGTCGGTGCGGTCGGATCCGCTCACGTAGCCGCCATGCTCGAACTCGATCTCCGCCGACACCGTGACCCGCTCGCTCACGTGGCCGGTGATGAACGGGATGAAGCGGTGCTGGTCGAAGGTGCTGCCGTCCTCGTTCCACTCGAACTCCATGTCGATGTAGCCGCCCACGGCGATGTCGCGCCCCTGTTCGCGGTTGTATGGCTTGTCGTGGATGCCGCCCTCGAGGTCCCCCTCGCGGCCCGGATCGACCGGGCCCACGCCGTCTGAAGCTGGATGGACCGTTGCCGGACGGCCCGATGCCGCAGGAGCCGCAGAAGACGCCGGCGCATCCGACGCCCTGACCGGCGCCGGGACCGAGGTCGCCGCGACCATGAGGCCCAGGGCGAGCGCCGCCAGGACCGGGAAGATGTCGGGTGCCGAGCCGTGATCGAGGCTCGAGGTGCTTCCGCAACGAGATCCATGGTCCATGATGCTGCTCCCCTGGTGGAACGAGGCGGCGCGAATCCGGGACCGACGACCAGCGGGCCTCGCGATGTTTGTCGCCACAAACCCTACCGCATAAGTAGGAGTTCACGATTCTCGTTGTCAAAGAAATATTTCGGTTAATCTCTTGCCGTGCAAGAACTTGAATATGCGATACCAGGAGTCCTCAATCAGATTTCCGGTGGGACCGATCGGGCGAGGGGACGGCACACCGTTCGGCGGCCGGACAGGATCCCGCCGCCGAGCAGCCGCAGCCCGGTGCGGGCTTCGTCACGACCGATGGATCGGTGGCGCAGATCCCGTCGGCGGGCGGAGCTTCCCCGGCCGCCTTCACCCGGCGGGCAGTGTGCCAGATCGAGCGCACTCCCCAGACGAGCGCGACCACGACCACCAGGATGACGACGACGTTCTCCACCGTTCTCTCCCTGCGCACTGCGGCGCCCGCCGATGTCAGCCGAGCATCAGGCGTCCCGCCTGGTACACGAGCGTCGTGAGCACCCAGGCCGCCAGCGTCAGGCCCCAGAACTGCGCCAGCGCCCAGCCCCAGGAGCCGCTCTCCTGCCGCGTCACGGCCACGGTGGCCATGCACGGCGTCGCGATGAGGGCGAAGAGCATGATGCAGAACGCCTGCAGCGGCGTGTAGCGGGACCGGAGCTGCGCCCGCAGGCCTTCGCTCGCCTCGTCCGCGTCGCCCACCGCGAACACGATGCCCATCTGCGCCACGAACACTTCCTTGGCCGCGAACGCACCCACCAGCGCGGTGCCGACGCGCCAGTCGAAGCCCATCGGATGCAGCAGCGGCTCCATGAACCTGCCGATGCGTCCGGCCACCGAGTAGCTCAGCTCGGCCGCCCGCTGCCGGTCGGCCGGCAGGAGTTCGCCGCCGGTGGCGGTCACGGCGGACGTCCCGTCCTCGAACTCCGCCAGTGTGGGCAAGGCGCTCTGCGCGGCCACCGGTTCGTCGAAGCCCTCGGGTGGCTCGTAGCCGGCGGGCGGCTTGGGGTAGCTGGTCAGGAACCACAGGATGATCGCCACGCCCAGGATGACCGTGCCCGCCTTGCGCAGGTAGAGCCAGGCGCGGGTCCACGCCTGCAGGGCCAGGTCGCGGGCAGTCGGGATGCGGAACGGCGGCAGCTCCATCACGAACGGGGTGGTATCGCCCCGGAACACCGTGGCGCGCAGCAGCCGCGCACCGACCAGCGCCAGCACGATGCCGATGAAATAGATGAGCCAGAGCACCGGCCCCTGCCACTGCTGCGGGAAGAAGGCCGGAATGATCAGAGCGTAGATGGGCAGCCGGGCGCCGCAGCTCATCAGCGGCAGCACGAGCATGGTGGTGATGCGGTCGCGGCGGCTCTCCAGCGTGCGCGTGGCCATGATCGCCGGCACGGTGCAGCCGAACCCGATGAGCAGCGGAATGAAGCTCTTGCCGTGCAGGCCCACCTTGCTCATGAAGCGATCCATCACGAACGCCGCACGGGCCATGTACCCGGTGCCCTCGAGCACCGCGATGGCCAGGAACAGCAGCACGATGTTGGGCAGGAAGACGATCACCCCGCCCACGCCGCCGATGATGCCGTCCACCACCAGCGACTTCAACGCGCTCTCGTGCCCCGCCGGCCAGAGCCCGACCACCGCCTCGGCGAGCCAGCCGAAGAAGCTCTCGATGGCGGTCATGGGCGGGTTGCCGAGCGTGAAGGTGAGGGTGAACACCGCGTACATGAGGCCTGCGAAGAGCGGCAGGCCCCACACCGGATGCATGACGACGTCGTCGACGCGATCGGAAACACTGACCCCGCGCTCCCGCGTGCGACGAACGCTCGCGCGCACCAGATCGTCGACGAACGCGCAGCGGTGGCGCGCCATGACCACGTCGGGCTTCGACGCCGCCGCGCCGGCGAAGCGCTGGACGGCGGCAGACACCTCCGCGCGCACCAGGTGCGACTCCACCTGCGCGAGGTACTCGCGATCCTTCTCCAGGAGCTTGATCGCCAGCCAGCGCAGGTCGCGCGGGTCGCGCACCAGGGAGTCGCGTCCGATCACCTCCTGCATCCGCCGGATCTCGTCCTCGACCGGTCCGCCGAAGTCCACGCGCATGCGGCCGTGACCGTTCGGCGAGGTCCCCACCGCCACCACCGCGTCCAGCAGAGCGTCCAGGCCCCGGCCGCGGTGCCCCACGGTGCTGACCACCGGCGCGCCGAGGCGGCGCGAGAGCGCAGCCGTGTCGATCTCCAGGCCATTGGCGGCCGCCGCGTCGCTCATGTTCAGCACGATCACCAGCGGCAGGCCCAGCTCCAGCAATTCCGTCGTGAGATAGAGATTGCGGTCGAGGTTGGAAGCGTCGACGACGTCGACCACGACGTCCGGCCGCTCGTCCAGCAGGTAGTTGCGAGCCACCCGCTCCTCGTCGGTGTAGGCGCTCAGGCTGTAGGTGCCCGGCAGGTCCACGACGCGCAGGCGGGTGCCGCCACGGCGCGCATGCCCCTCCTTCCACTCCACCGTCACGCCGGGGTAGTTACCCACCCGCTGTCGCGCGCCGGTGATCTGGTTGAAGAGGGTCGTCTTGCCGGCGTTGGGGTTGCCGGCGAGGGCGACCGTCAAGGTGTCCTGTCCTGTGCGGGACGCGATGGTCACGTGGGATTCTCCCGGCTCGGCCGGCACCCGCAGCCGCCGTGGCAGGTCATGGGATGCGAACACCGGGACCGGCGGCGGAAGAATCGCCTGGGGTCTCCGGTGGCGGGCTAGTCGACCTCGATCTTCATGGCCATGCCGCGCCCCAGGACGATCCTGGCGTCGCGGACGGCCACGATGAACGGTCCGCGGCCACTGTTGCGCAGCACCTCGATCTCGCAGCCGGGCACCAGGCCCATCGCGGCCAGGCGGCCGCGCAACCCGCGCCCGGCCCGCACCTCGCGCAGGCGGGCCCGTGTACCCTGTCGCACCATGCTCAGAGGCATCGTTGTCGTCCTCCGCGGACCGCCGGTCAGGTCCGGCCCGCTGATGTCAACCGCCCGGGGCGGGAAGATCTCGAGGGTCGCCATGGCGCTAGATCATCTCCTCGCGCTCGCGGAGGTCCTGCTGCAGCAGGCAGATCTCCCGCCCGCAGGAGCGCTCGCCGCCCTCGGCCCCCTCGCAGCGCCGGCAGTAGTAGCCGAGCTGCTCGTCGAAGCACACGTTGCTCGACGGGCAGCCCTCGAAGTACTCCACGAACTTCACCAGCCGGTCGAGGATCTGACCGGAGATGGCGTGTTCCATCTTGCAGGCGCCGTCCTCCGCCGAAGCGTCGTCCAGCGCCAGCACGGTCACGAGGAAGGCCTTGAGCGTCTCGTGCCGCTTCACCACGTCGCGGGCCAGCCGCGATCCTTCGGGAGTGAGGGTGACCAGGTCGTAGGGCGCGTAGTTCACGAGGCCCTTCTCCGACAGCGAGCGCAGGGCCTGGGTCACCGAGCTGTTGTGCACGCCCAGCCGCTCGACGATGTCCTTGGCGCGCGCCGCCTGCTTGTCCTCCACGATGTGGAAGATGGCCTCGAGATAGTCCTCGAGGCTCGCCGTGAGCTGCGCGGTTGTCGCCATCTTCTTCGCTTCCATCGGCTTCTCGCCCCGTCGATCCACTTCTGACGCCCGCGGCGCGGGTCGCCGGCGGCGCCCCTCCGGTCCGCTGGAGCTTCCCCTTTTGTCGGCAGAAGCTTCTAGGCGCTGGACGAAATCTTTTGGTCGAGACAAAGATAGATGCGTGAACGGGCAGGATCAAGGGAAATCGGCGGTTCACGGCGAGTGGTGGTGGTCCTCGGCCGGCACGGGGCGCCAGCCGGTGCTCTCCAGCCATTCCGCGGCGCCCGGACGCAGGGCGGTCGCCACCAGCCACTCCACCCGGTCGCCGGAACGCAGGCGGGTGCTCTGGGTGATGGGTCGAGCCCGACCGTCCCGCACGTGCAGCACGGGCAGCAGCGCCGAGCGCAACTCGCGGGGCAGGTCGACCTCGTCGCTGCGGTCGTCGTCCTCGGGACCGCCGTCGCGCCAGCGCCAGCTCTCGAGCACGGCGTCTTCGTGGCGCAGGCGCACCGTCCACTGCTCCAGGTCGAACGGCTGGCCGAACAGGATGTCGAGACCGGCCGCACGCACCGCCTCCGGCTCCACGTCGTTGTCCCCGATCATGATGCCCACGCCGGCGGCCGGCGCGCGGTGGTCCTGCAGCGCCTTGCGGGCGAACAGGAGGTTGGTGGCGGTGTTGCTGAGCAGACCGTACACGGCGCGGCGGCTCTCCACGCCGGCCGCCAGCAGCACCCGGTCCTCCAGGGGGTTGCCGAAGATCGCGGTGAAGCCCTCGTCCTGCGCCCGCCGGTGGTTGGAGGCGTTGGCATCCAGCAGCACCACCGGCTCGCCGGCGGCCTGCAGACGAGCGGCGAGCAGGCGGGGCAACTCGTGTGCGCCGAGGATGGCGAAGCCCTGGTCGCGCGGTCGCCGCAGCCCCAGCGCGCGCGCCACGTACTCCGCGGTGCCGCCCAGCACCACCACCGTCACGGCGATCACCAGGAAGACCATGCCCCGCAGCTCGTCGCCTCCGGCCAGGCCCTGCGGCGCGAGCCGTTCCCCGAAGAGCGACCCGATCGCCGCCGCCACGATCCCGCGCGGCGCCACCCAGGCGAGGAACGCCTTGTCTCGCCATCCGAGGCCGCCGCCCCAGCAGGACAGCCACACGGCCAGCGGCCGCACCACGACCACGAGGATCAGGACCACCAGCAGGCCGTTCCAGCCCAGATCGCGGACCTCGGCCACGCGGACGTCCGCCGCCAGGAGCACGAAGAGCAGCCCGATCAGCAGGATCGTGAGCTGACCCTTGAACTCCTGCAGCTCGCGCAGGCGGACCACGCCCATGTTGGCCATCACGACCCCGGCGGCGATGGCAGCGACGACGCCCGACTCCGAGACCAGCGCGTTGCTCACCTGGTAACAGGCCAGCACGACCGCCAGCACCAGGATATTCTCCTGGCCGGACGGCACCAGGCGCGGGATGCGCAGCGCCACGGTCAGGAAGCCACCGCACAGGGCTCCGGCCAGGATGCCCGTCCCCAGGCGAGCGGGCGGCCCCATCAGGCCCTGGCTCAGCACCTCGTCGCTGTGGCCGGTGATCACCTCGAGCGCCACCACGGCCGCCACCGCACCCACCCCGTCCACCAGGACTCCCTCCGACTCGAGCAGGGTCTCGACGCGGTGCCGCACGCGGATGCGGCGCAAGAGGGGAGTGATGACCGTGGGTCCGGTGACGACGATCAGGGCGCCGAAGACGACGGCCACCCCGAGGTTCCAGTCGAGCAGCCACCAGGTGGCGCCGGTCGCGCCGGCGGCGGTGAGGAGCGTTCCGATGGTGAGCAGCCGACGCAGGGGGCCGGCCGAGTGACGGATCCGGCTCCAGCGGAGATTGAGTCCGCCCTCGAAGAGGATCACGGCGACGCCGAAGCCGACGACGCCGTGCAGGTGGTCGCCGAGCGCGTCCGGATGGAGGAGCCCGAGGCCGTCGGGCCCGAGCGCGACGCCGGCGCCCAGCAGCACGACGATGGCCGGGACCCGCAGGTGCAGAGCCAGCGTCTGCGCGATCATCCCGACGGCCAGCGCCAGCGCGACCACCACGGCCGGCTTCTGCAACTCGACCACCAGTTCGGGCATGGGCCCGTCACTCCTCGGCGCCGAGGCTGCGCAGGGCACGCCGCGCCGCCTCGGTCTCGTCGGTGCCAACGGCCGCGCGCAGGTGCGCCACCGCCTCTTCTCGCCGCCCCAGCTCCCAGGCGGCGTATCCCATCATGAGCCGCGCGTGTCCCCGCGCCGGATCCAGTTCGGCGGCGCGCGCGAACGCCGCCAGGGCCTCCGCATGCTGCTGCTGCGCGAAGTGCACGTCGCCGGCCAGCGACCACAGCCGCGCGACGGCCGCGGCGTCGGCTTCGCCCGGCGCGGCGGCGACCGGCGCGTCGCGGTCCTGGTCGGCCCCGCCCGGCGCCCCGGCGGCGGGCGCGGCCTCCAGTGCGCGTTCGATCACCGCGAGGGCGCTGTCCGGCCGATGCGCGGCCAGGTACGCCGATGCCAGGCGCTGCAGTTCGGGCAACGACGCCGAGTCGGCCAGGGCTCGCGCGTAATGCCGGGCCGCCTCCGCCGGAACGCCGACGGCTGCGTAGAGATCGGCCAGCCGCAGCCGCTCGGCGCGCGACAGCGGTTCGAGGTAGCCGCGGGCCTCGAGCATGGCGGCGGCGCGCTCGAGGTCGCCCGCGGCGGCCGCTTGCCGGTGCGCCAGGTCCCACGCCTGCGGCTCCTCCGGAAACCGGCGCACCAGGTCGCCGGCGACGGGCGTGGCCAGCTCCGGCCGCTTCGCGGCCAGCGCCGCCGCCACGACGGTGCGGTACCACGGCAGGGTCGGGGGGCCGTGCTCTCCCGAGACCAGCTCCGTGGCCAGCGGCACGGCCCGCTGCGGCTCGCCGGCCTCCAGGAAGCCCGCGGCCGCGTAGTGCAGCAGTTCGGCTGGAGGATCCGGCTGCAGGCGATGGGCAGCAAGGAACGCCTCGGCTGCGTCACGATAGCTCTGCTCCGCCCAGGCCGCCTCGCCCAGCGCCCGCCAGGCGGGCCACAGCTCGGGATCGCTCCGGGTCGCGGCGCGCAGGTGCGGCAACGCGTCCGCTGTCGCACCAGTCTCGAGCAGCAACTGCCCCAGGAAGTAGCGGACCAGCGGGTGATCGGCCGCTCCGGACCTGCCTTCGTTCCCCTGCATGACCCCGGCCCGGGCCGTGTCCGCTGCCGCCGGCGCCGACCGCGCCACGGACTCCCGCAGCACCGACAGCGCCTCGTCGCCACGGTCTCGCGCCCGGAGGGTCTGAACCCGGAACAGCAGGCGGCGGACCGCAGGCGGCGCCGCGGCGAAGTCGAGCACCTCGGCCAGGCTGCGTCGCGGGGGCTCCGGCGCGGACGCGTCCTCGACCGTCGGGGTGGCTGCCGCGGCGGTGACCAGCGCGAGTCGCGACCCGACGGACACGCGCTCCGGCGTCGCCGCCGCCGCAGCCGCGGCGCCGGGCGCGAGCAGCGCGAAGGGTGCGAACAGCACGCCCAGCGCGAGCAGTACGGCCGGTGCGAGCAGTACGGCCGGTGCGAGCAGTACGGCCGGTGCGAGCGGTCCGGCCGGTGCGAGCAGGACCAGCGACGTGACCGATACCCGCGGCGCGCGCAGCGCGCGCAGCGCGGTCCCGGCGAATCCGCGGGGGTCGACGAGCCGTCTCATCGTTCGATCATGAAGCTGATGGTGGTGACGACGCGGCTGGCCACGTTCTCGCCGTCGATGCGTCCGGGTTCGAACCGCCAGCGCGGGACCGACCGCAGCACCGCCTGGTCGAACACGCCGGGCGGCCGCGACTCGAGGATCTGCACGTCGGAAACCGTGCCGTCTTCGTGGACGAGCATCCGCACGGTCACCTCGCCCTCGGTGCCGCGCTGGCGGGCGCGGTACGGGTAGTCGACGGGCTGCGCGACCGGCCGTGGTCTGCTGTCCAGTTCGGCCTCGGTGAACACCAGGTCCGGCACTCCGAGCGGCCCCAGTGGCTGCGGCACCACCCGCACCTCCAGCGCGGGCGGCGAGATCTCGCCCATGACCGGCGGAACGAGGTCCGGCTGGAAGTCCAGGCGCGGTCGTTCCCGCGGCGGCGGTGGTGGCGGCGGCGTGCGCTCGCGCTCGCGTTCCGCCGGAGCCGGGAGCCTCACCAGACTGACCGGCACCGGCTCGGTGATGTCGCGGGGAAGTGGCCGCTCACCCGTGAGCAGGGCGGCACCCCCGAACAGCGCGACGTTCACCAGCATCGCCAGGCCGAAGGCCGGGGCGAGCAGGAGCGCGTCGCGGCCCCTCACGACCGATCTCCCGGGTCATCACGATGCCCGTCCGGCTCCGGGCGGTCGCTGCGAGGGCCGGCGGCGTTTCCCTCCAGCGCGGCCGCTTCGTGCACGTGCCGCTCCAGCACGGCGGTGACCTCGTCCAGACGCAGCGCCAGGGTCGCCGCCATGCTCCTGAGCCGCCCCCCCAGGAAGAACCCGGGAATGGCCACGAGCAGCCCCGTCTGGGTGGTGACCAGGGCCACGGAGATGCCGCCGGCCATCGCGCGCGCGTTGCCGGTGCCGAACACCGATATCACGTCGAAGGTCTCGATCATGCCCAGCACCGTGCCCAGCAGACCGAGCAGGGGCGCCACCGCGGCCAGCACCATCACCGCCGCCAGGTGGCGATCGAGGTCCCGGCGCAGGCGGCCGGCGCAGGCGCGCAGGGCCGCCCGATCAGCGGCCGGCCGGCCGAGGCGCACGAGCAGGAACTCCCGCACCAGCCGCGCACGCAGGCCCTCGCCCGGGCCGGTGCGCCCCGCGCGCAGCGCGTCCAGCGCGCCCGCGAGATCGACGTCGTGTCGGCGCAGGAGACGCAGCGCCCGGGCGCGGTCGATGATCAGCGTCCACATCACCACGGACACGACCACCAGCGGCGCCATCACCCAGCCGCCTTGCCGGAGGTACTCGAGTGTGCGCTCGGCCAGGATCGGCAGCACCGTCGCTCACTCCTTCAGTTATTCCACGGAAATTGTTTCCGGTTCCTGATCATGACGCCGAACTGGCCGTTCATGCCGCCTCGGTCAACTCGTGGCGCCGGCTAACCTTCAGCGCCCTCGTCCTGACCTCCCCTCGGTTGTCCTGACGCGAAAGGGCGAGGATCTGTGAACTGAAGGTGACGCCGCAGCGCATGCCCCGAAACTTGCGGATACGGATGGGTTCGCGGAGGCGGAGATACGAGTCCATGCGCCTGGACCGCCAGCCCGGCTGCAAGAGCTTGCGGTACTTCCAGATAAGCGAACGGCAGTGGGGTGGTGTCCAGCGGGCATCGTCGAGTTCGTGGTTGTCCATGCCGGCCGGATTGCAGGACCGGGGCCGGAAACATTCTTCGTGGAATAACTCACTCCTTCACCAGCAGGTTGGTCAGGTGCACCGCCTTCTCTTCCATCTCGCCGATGATGTGATCCACGCGGCGGGCCAGGAAGGTGTGCAGCAGCATGATCGGGATGGCCACCGCCAGGCCCAGCTCGGTCGTGATGAGCGCCTCGCTGATGCCGCCCGACATCAGCCGCGGATCGCCGGTGCCGAAGAGCGTGATCACGCGGAAGGTCTCGATCATGCCGGTCACCGTCCCCAGCAGCCCCAGCAGCGGTGCCACCGCGCCGAGGACCGCCAGCACCGCCAGTCCCCGCTGCAGTCGCGGCAACTCGCTCAGGATCGCCTCCTGCAGCACGCTTTCGAGCGTCTCGCGGCGCTCGCCGCGGGCCTGCAGTCCGGCCCTGATGACGTGCACCACCGGCGAGTTGCGGCCTTCGTGCCGTTTCACGAGCTCGGCGCACGCCGGCCAGTCGCCCCGGGCGGCCTGGGCATTCACCTGCCCCATCAGACGGTCCGCGTTCTGGTGCACGCGCTGCAGGAAGAACGCCTTCATCACCACGATCGTCAGCGCCGCCAGCGCGATGGCGAGGATCGGCCACACGATGGGGCCGCCTGCGCGCAGCTGATCGAGGAACGACGGCCGGTGCGCCACCTGCCGCAGCGCCGCTCCCTGCGACAGATCCAGCGGCGCCACCGGCGACTCGCCCGCGACGTACTGCGACACCATGCGGCGCCAGTCGCCGCCCACCGGCTTGCTGAGCGCGTAGAGGGTCTGGCTCCCGGGCGCGTAGGTGAGGAAGCCCACCTCGCCGGCCGTCTCGAAGACGGTGGTGAACTTGCCCAGGTGATAGATGATGCCGGACGCTTCCCGGCCGTCGCGGTCCACGTACGCACCGGGTTCGCGCAGCACCTGCCCGCTGCGCGCCATCTCGTCCAGGTAGAGCCCCGAGAGCACGGCGATGTCGTCGAGGCCGGGGAAGTAGCCCTCGCGCAGCAGCGGCTCCAGCCGCTCGAGACGCTGCGGCCACGTGGCGCTCAGAGGCGAAGCCTTCAGCAGCGATTCCAGGTCGCGCGCCGCCACCCGCACGTTGCCGCTGATCTCGCGCACGTCCAGCTCGCGCGCGGACCACGCCTCCTCCAGGCGCTCGAGTTCGGCACGCGTGTCGGCCTGGGCGCGTTCGAGCGCGCTGGTCTGCGCCCGCAGGGAGTCTTCGCGCGCGGCGAGGTTCGCCACCGCCTCCTGCAGCCGACTGCGATCCTCGAAGATCGCCTCCTCCGCCCGCCGCGCTTCGGCCCGGGCGGAGTCGCGCTCGGCGGCGGCCCGGCGCGCGGCAGCGCGGATGTCCTGGGCCGCCGCGGGGACCTCCGGCGCGAACGCGAATCCGATCGCCAGCACCGCGGCAAGGGTGAGGCAGGCACGGCGGATCATCAACGGTCCACGCTCCCGAGCGGCAGACCGATCACTTCCACGGGTCTCAGCCGGCTCGCCATCTCGATGGCGCGCAGCACCGCCCGGTGATGACGGCCGGGCAGATCGAGCCAGCGCCCGCCCGCGAGGGCGAACGTCCCCACCCGCGAGCGGTCGGGCGTGCTCCAGAAGAGCGCCAGCCGGCCGAGCCGCAGGATGTCCGCGTGCACCACCTGGCCTGCGACCTCGATCCGGTCGCGGTAGACCTCGACCGTGCCGCCGTACTGGGTCTCCACCTGGAGGGCCTCAAGCACCCGCCGCAGCTTCTCGGCGGGCGCCACCTCCGGCCGGGCAAGCTCCGAGCCGACGGCTTGCAGGCGCGCCGCGCGTTCATCCGGCAGGAAGGGGAGGCTGGTCTCCACCGCCGCCGCGAGCTGCACCATCGTGGTGCGGAGCGTGTCCTCGAGGCTCGCTTCCAGCCGTTCGGCCTCCACCATGCGCCGCCGCAGCTCGCTCGCGCGTTCCTGGAGCGCCTGCAACCGGGCTTCCTCGGCGGAGCGGCGTTCCTGCAGGTCCTCCACGCTGCGCTGGAGATCGCGATATCGCGCCGTCAGTTCGAGGCGTTCGGCCGCCCAGGCGTCCTGCTGCTGCTGCGTCTCCTGGCGGACGGCGATCGACTGCCGGAGATCCTGCTGCACCGCGTCGGCCAGGGCGGCCGCCGCGGGCGCAGCGGCACCGGCCCCGGGCGCCGGCGCCGTGGCCACGACCGCCGGGGCGGAGTCGCCGGCCGTCGTCCGGGCAGCGGCCGGCGCCGGTCGCCGGCCCATCAGCGCGGCGAGCACGAGCATCGCCCAGACGACGATCAGGGGCCACCAGCGAGGTCTGATCCGCGGCATCTAGTGCTCCTCGTAGGCGAGAATCCGGAACGAGGAGAAGAACCGGGCGTACTCCGGGTCGTCGAAGAGCCCGCCCTGCTCCTTCCAGGCCGCCAGAACGTAGAAGTGGGGGCCGGCGAGGACGCCTCGCAGCCAGAGTTCGCCGTGATCGGGACCGGGCCGGCGGGCCTTCACCTCCACCCCCTCCAGCGGACCGCGGCCGACGACTCGCTGCTCCTCCACCCGGACGCTGTAACGCTCGAGCGTGGCCTGGAGCTGCCGCACGACCATCGGCGGATCGGGCGGCGTCCCGCGCTCGGTGGTCTCGTTGTACATGCCGGCCACCCAGGCCACCTCGCGAGTGCTGCCGTGACGACGGCAGAGGACCTCCAGCATGGTGGGCTGTCGGCCGGGGAACTCGTCCATGCTGGGCGCACCCTCCGGAACGCGGGTGCGCAGACGGCTGCAACCGGTCGGGAAGATCACCGCGAAGCCGCCCTCGCGCGACAGGTACTCCACCGACTCCTCCGTCTCCTGGAGCGGCGCCGGGCGTCGGCTCGCAGGCGACTCGCCCGCACCTTCGTCCGCCGGCGCCGGGACGACCGCTTCGTCCACCAGCGACGAGTCGCGCCCCTCGGCGGGCAGGTCGAGCCGGCCGTCGGCGGCGGGCAGGTCGAGCCGGCCGTCGTCGCCGTCCAGGTCGCGGAACGCCGCCACGACGAGCAGGACGATCAGCAGCGTCGCGAGGATCACCCCGAGCACGACGCCCCACATCTTGAAGCCGGTACCGCTCGTTCCGGGACCCGGGCTCATGCGCACCTCCCACCGCCCGGCTGGCCGAACGGTCTCGCACCACGGCGCGGCCTGGCCTATCGCCCGGCCGCGAATCGCCGACGCAAAGAACCTAGAGCAATGGATGGCCGCGTCAATAGCTGGTCCGCTCGCGCCGGCGTCACTTGCCTTCGATCAGCGCCTCCACGTCGTCCAGCAGCGCGTCGAACAGCGTGAACACGTCCTCCACCGGCGCCGCGGTGGTCATGTCCACGCCGCCGAGTTGCACGGTTTCCACCGGGTAGCGGCTGCTGCCGGACCGCAGCACGTCGAGGTAACGCTCGCGGTCGCGCTCCTCGCCGGCGAGGATCGTCTTCGAGAAAGCGGCGGCCGCCGAGTACGCCGTGGCGTACTGGTAGACGTAGAAATTGTAGTAGAAGTGCGGAATGCGGCTCCAGCTCAGCGGGCTGAGCTGCGGATCGAGGACCACGGCCGGACCCCAGTAGCGGCGCAGCAGCTCAACGTAGCGCTCGCCCAGGAGATCGGCGGTCAGCGTCTCGCCCTCCTCGCTCACGCGATGGATGTCCCGCTCGAACTCCGCGAACATCGTCTGCCTGAACACCGTGCTGTTGATCTGCCCGAGGTAGTAGTCCAGCAGGTAGAGCTTGCGCGCCGGATCCTCGGTCCGGCGCAGCAGGTAGTCCATCAGCAGCATCTCGTTGCAGGTGGAAGCCACCTCGGCGGTGAAGATCGGGTAATCGCCGTAGACGTAAGGCTGGTGGTGCCTGGCCAGATACGTGTGCACCGAGTGGCCGAGCTCGTGCGCCAGCGTGAAGGTGTCGCCCAGCTCGTCGGACCAGTTCAGCAGGATGTAGGGCTGCGTGTCGTAGACGCCGCCGGAGTAGGCGCCGCTGCGCTTGCCCCGGCTCTCGTGGACGTCGATCCAGCCCTCGCGATATCCCAGGCGCAGGATCTCCCGGTACTCCTCGCCCAGCGGCGCCAGGGCGTCCAGCAGCAGGTCGCAGGCCTCCTCGTAGGTGAACTTGAACTCCGCCTCGGGGAAGAGCGGAACGTAGAGGTCGTATTCCGCGAGCTCGTCCAGGCCGAGCACCCGCTGCTTCAGCGCCGTCAGCCGGTGGACGCGCTCGATCTGCGTGTTGACCGTGTCGATGAGCATGTGGAACACCGCGGGGGGGACCGCGCTCGGATGCAGCGCCGCTTCCAGGGTGCCGGGGAAGTGACGGGCCCGCGCGTAGAACACGTGATTCTTCACGTTGGCGTCCATGTTGGCGGCGAGCGTGTTGACCACCGAGTTGTACGTGCCGAGGAAGGCCTCGAAGGCGTCGCGCCGGACCCTCCGGTCGGGCGACTTGATGAACTTGTAGTACCGGGCCTTGGTGAGTTCCACCTCCCGGCCCTCGGCGTCGACGATGGTGGGATAGCGAAGATCGGCGTTGTTGAGCGCGCTGAAGACGTCCGAGGCGCCACGGGTCACGTTGCCGGCGGCGGCCAGCACCGCTTCCACCTCCGCGGACCGGGTGTGGGCGCGCGCGCGCTGGATGTCGTCCAGGAAGTGCTCGTACAGGCGCAGCCCCTCGTCCTCCTCCAGGAAGCGCTGCAAGACCGGCGGCGGCAAGGCGAGCACCTCGCTCTCGAACCAGCTCACCGCCTCGCCGAACTCCACCGCCAGGCTTCCCGCGCGCCCCCGCCGTGCAGTGTTCGCGCCGGCGCGCGTGTCCTCGTCCGAGCGCATGCTCGCGAAGGCGCCCACCACCTCGAGCTTGCGCTGCACGTCGTGGATGCGCTCGATGGCGGTCCGCAGCTGGCGAGCGGACTCGCCCAGGCTGCCCTGGAGCCCGGCCAGCTCCGGCAGCGCAGATTCCACCTCGCGGAAGGCCTCCTCCCAGCTCTCCCAGTCAGGAAAGATCTTGTCCACTCTCCATTTGTGGCGTTCGGCGATCTCCCCCCGTTCCGGAGCGTCGCCGCCGGCAGCGACATCGGCGTCGCGATGGCGTCGATGGGAGAAAGCGAGCGTGGAGGACGTGGAGGAGAGGAGCGGCGCCATGAGGGTAACGTCCTTCCGTCTGGAGTTCCGGGCGGTCGAGCCGCGGCACGGGCGCGCCGGGCTCGATCTCTCGCGAGGAAGCTAATTCGGGCGGGGGCGGACTGCCAGAGATGGGCTGGTCAGGGATCGAGTCGGCGCGACGAGGGGGATACTGGAGCAGCAGCCGGAGGAGCGGGCTCGACCGGGCCGTGCAACGCCGTGCCGTGCACCGCCGCGCCGCGCCGGCGGCCTCGGCTCAGCGCCCCTCGCCGGTGGTCACCGGCAGGCCGCTCTCGTGCAGGATCTGGAGGAGCCGCTTGCGCTCGATGGGCTTGACGACGTACCCGTCGCACTGGCTGCGGAAGGCCTTCATCACGTTGACGTGGTCCTCCAGCGCAGTCGTCATGATGACCCGCGCGGTGTCCTCGGGCGCCACGCCGCCCTCCTTCTCGAGGATGCGGATCTCGCGCAGCGTCTGCTGTCCGTCCATGTCCGGCATCATGATGTCGAGGCAGACGAGATCGTAGCGGGGCCCGCTGTTCAGCGCGCGCCGGACCGCCTGGATCGCCTCGCGTCCATTCACGGCCACGTCGCACTCGCCGTAGGGCTCCAGATAGCGGCAGAGCAGTCGCCGGCTGATGAAGTCGTCCTCGACGACCAGGATCCGCATGCGGGGCGTCCTTTCGTCTGCGGGCGGTCGCGCTAAGCCCCCGAAACGCCGGACGAGCGGCTTCGCGACGGCGCGACGCATATCTCTCGATAATGTATCGGCTTGTGCGCGCTCGACTTGAGCCGTCTTCGCGCCGTGTTCAGGAGCGCTGCTCGGGAAACCGGTCGCGGATCATGAGTTCCTCCAGCGGCAACTGAACACCGCGCGTACGGGCCGGCTGGGATGCCTTGCCGACGGCGATCATCATCGTGATCACGTGATCGTCCGGCAGCCGGACGAGCCGCCCGACCGCGTCGACGTCGAAGCCGATCATCGGACAGGTGTCGTAACCCAGATGCAGCGCGGCGAGCATCAACACCCCGGCGGCGATCCCGCACGAGCGCATGGCCTCGTCGCGCTGCCGGCGTTCGTCGCCCGCGTAGAAGCGCCGCGCCTTCTCGGCCATCCGTTCCCGGAGGCCGGCGTCCGCCGCCCAGTAGCGTGCCGGATCGCGCTGCCAGGCGTGCAGGTCGGCGCAGAGCACCAGCAGGAGCGACGCCTCCTCCACCTGCGCCTGGTCCGCGGCCGCCCGGCGCACCTCGCGGCGCAGATCCGGGTCCTGCACCACGACGAAGCGCCAGTGCTGCAGGTTGAAGGCCGTGGGCGACAGGCGGACGAGGCCGAGGAGTTGCCTCACCTCGGCCTCGGTCATGCGGTGGTCGGGGTCGAAGCACTTGATGGAGCGGCGCTGGTGGATGGCGGTGGCGATTTCCATATCTCCCCCTTCAGGCGTATCTTTGGTTATGCCAGCGAAAATGTGTCCAGAGCCTCCGAGGGCCCGTCATGGGCTCGATTTTTGATTCTTCATCTCTTTCGCGGCTGCTCTGGTGCTGTCGATCAGTGCCTCGAGCGCGCGGACACATTTTCCCAGGCACAACGTAGGGGAGCCCGGAGAGGCTGTCAGCGGCCAGAACGCCTTCCGCCCCGCTCCCGCCCGCTTCTCCGCCTCCGGCGGCCTCGCGCCGGTGGGGCGTTCACCAGCACGAGGTGCATGCATGGGACTGCTTGGAGTGCTGGTCGGTGGCAGCCTCGGGTTCCTGCTCGGCGGACCGCTGGGCGCGGTTATCGGCGGCGCGCTGGGCTCTCAGGTCGGCGAACCGGCCCTGAGCGGCGACCGGCTGTTGCCGCGACCGCGGGCGCAGCGGCTGATGGGGCGCTGCCCGGTGTGTCGGAGCGTGGTCTGGTTCAGCAAGGGCGAGACGCTCGCCTGCCCGGGCTGCGGCGCCCGCCTGAACACCGGCGGCCCCAGCAGCAGGGGCGGCGGCTTCGGCGAGGCACCCGGCGGCAACTTCGACCGCGCGACTCGCGGCGCAGGAGCCGGGGCTCGCTCCGGCCGCTGGAGCGACGGATCGGGCATCTGGGGTGCCCGGCGGGAGGATGACCCGACGCAGCGGGCCCGCCGGGAGGCACAGGCCCAGTCGGCCTTCATGGTGGCGCTCATCAGCCTGGCCGCCAAGGTGGCGAAGGCCGATGGACGCGTGAGTACGGCCGAGGTCCGGTCCTTCGACGGTTTCCTGAAGAACGATCTGCGCATGGGCGCCGAGGACAGACGCATCGCAGCGAGGATCTTCAACGAGGCGCGCGATTCCGAGGTGCCACCCCGGGAGTTCGCGCTGCAGATTCGCAGCATCCTCGGCCACCAGCGCGACCGCATGCGCGATCTGGTCACGCTCCTGCTGAAGATCGGGCATGCCGACGGGCGCATCAATCGCCAGGAGGACCGCCTGATCCGCTCTATCGCCGCCGATCTGGGGCTAGGCCCCCGCGATCTGGAGGAGTGCTACGCGCTTTTCCAGCGCGGCGACCTGCCCGCTGCCTACGCCCTGCTGGGAGTGGAGTCGCGGGCGACCGACGCCCAGGTCCGCTCAGCCTACCGGCGTCTGGCGAAGGAGTACCATCCCGACGTCATCGCATCGAAGGGGCTGAGCGAGGAGTTCCAGGACTTCGCACGCGAGAAGATGCTCGCGGTGAACGCAGCCTACGATCAGATCAAGGAGGCGCGGGGCCTGCGCTGACGCATCCGGCCGCCGAGGAATCATGCCTGAACTGCCCGAGGTCGAGAGCGTGGCCGCCGCCCTGCGGCTGAACCTGCAAGGACGACGAGTCACCGGGTTGAACATCCGTTTTCCCGGCGTCTTCCGCGACCCGCCCGGCCGCGTGAGCCGCGCGGTGGTGGGCAAGCAGCTCGAGGGCGTGCATCGACACGGCAAGTACCTGATCCTGAACTTCGCCGCCGACACCCATCTCATGCTGCACCTGCGCATGACCGGCCAGATCTTCGTGCGGGACGACTACCTGCCGGACCAGCACGTGCACGCGGTGTTCGACTTCGAGGGCGTGACGGTCCACTATCGCGATATCCGCAAGTTCGGCCGCTTCGTCCTGGTGGACGACGCGCGTCGGCCCTCGGCGATCGAGCACGTCGGACCCGACGTGCTGCGCGTGCGGTTCCCCGACTGGCAGCGGCGGATCGCGGGACGGCGAGCGCCCATCAAGGCGCTGCTGCTGGATCAGGGGATCGCGGCCGGACTCGGCAACATCTACGTGGATGAAGCCCTGCACCGGGCCGGGGTACGGCCGGACACCCCGGCGTCGGCTCTCCGCGACGACGAGTTGCGGCTGATCCTCGCCCGCAGCAAGGAGGTGCTGCGCTCGGCCATCAGCCACGGCGGCACCACCTTCCTCAACTTCACCAACTTCCACGGGAAACCGGGCGACTTCCGTCGCAAGCTGCGCGTGTACCAGCGCACCGGCGAACCCTGCCGCGCCTGCGGCACGCTGCTGGAGCGGATGCGGGTCGCGGGACGGTCGAGCCACTACTGCCCGGTCTGCCAGCCTGCGCGCATGCCGCGTTGACGGCGCGGGAGCGCTGCGCGGGAGCGATGCCTGCGTGGGCGCTGAGTGCGTGAGCGCTGCGTGAGCGTTGCCTGCGTGAGCGCTGCGTTCGCGCTCAGGAGGGCGCTCGGGCCGTCACCCAGGCCGGCGCCCACGTCGTCGGTCAGGCCGGCGCTCACGTCATCGGCCAGGCCGGCGCCCACGTCGTCGGTCAGGCCGGCGCTCGGCCGGCGGGGCGGATGTTGCGCGCTTCCAGCTGGCCCTCGCCGCGGTCGCTCTGCACCAGGTCGAACTCCAGGACGATGCGGCGGGTGGGCAGGTAGCGTGAATCCACCGCGGTGAGGTGCGAGTCGTGGAAGAAGACCTGCCCGTACGGGCTCTCGTCCCGCCGCGTATCCACCAGCCACAGGTTATCGGGCTCCGTGCTGCGGATGTAGCGCAGGAACCCGTACCCCTTCTCGGAGTGACGGTAGCAGAGCCCCCGCACGCGCGAACCCACCTCGCCCCAGGGCGGCGCGTCGGGGAGCAGATCGCGGATCGGCACCAGGTTGGGGATCAGGTACCCGGAGATGAAGAGATCGGCTTCCTGGCGAAGGTCGCCGTTGGCATTGTCGCAGGCCACGATCTCCACGCGACAGCCCTTGTTCTGCAGCGCCCGTACCACCTGGACGAAGTCGCCGTCCCCCGACGCGATGAGCACGCGGTCCAGGTTCCCCGACTGCAGGATGGCGTCCACCGCCAGGTCGAGGTCGGCGTTCGCCTTGCCCACGCGGACGCCCGACTCGTCCAGGTACCAGCGGATGTCCTTGCGCGTGATCTTGAAGCCGAACTCCCGCACGTTGGCGAAGAAGTTCTGCGCGCCCCGGCGGTACTCGGGGTCCTTGGCGGCGCGCTCGGCATCGTACGTCATGTAGGCGTTCAGGCGCAGCGCCTCGGCGCCGCCGCGGCAGGCAAACTCCCGCAGCACGTCGTAGCGCAGACCGCGGCCGCCGTTGCGCTCCAGGTTGGCCGCATCCACGTAGACCCCCACCCGGAGCGGCGCGCCACTCATGGCGCGGTTCTCCGTCCCGGTGCCGCTTCCGGCCGTCCCGCCGCGGCGGTGCCGGTCGCCGCATCCGTCCGCGCGGCGGCGAGACCGGGTTCGCGCGCGCCGGTGACCGCCGCGATCCGGTCGGCCGGCCGCAGCCCCATCAGTTCCCGCAGCAGGCGCGGCGGCGGCGAGCCGTGGCTCAGCAGCTCGTCGTGGAAGGCCAGGTGGCGGTACTTGCGGCCGGCCCGCTCCTCCCAGTCGCGGCGGATGGCGTTGACCTCGAGGTTGCCCACGTAGTAGGTGGAGAGCTGCGTGCTGGTCAGGCAGGCCCGACGCCACTTGCCGGCCGCCTCGCCCTCCTGCTGGAACGTGCCTTCCATCATCAGCCGCATGGCCTCGTCCTCGGTCATCCCGGCGGTGTGGATGCGATTGTCGAGGATGGCGTTGGCGATGGTCCGCAGGCGCATCTTGTCCTGGTTGAGCCGGAACTCGGGGCCGCCCCAGCCGGCCTCCACCATGAGCTGCTCGGC
>JAWOID010000034.1:0-9164 GCA_046484865.1 Candidatus Krumholzibacteriia bacterium | reverse complement strand
CTGATCTACTTCATCCATCATATCGCGTCATCCATCCAGGCCGTCGCGATCATCGCGTCGGCGACGCACGAGACCATCGAGGCCATCGATTCCCTGTTCCCGGCAGTGCTGGGCCGGGAGGCCGAGGAGCCGCCGCCGTCCGCGGACAGCGCCTTGCCGGCCGGGCAGCAGTGGCATCCCGTCGTCGCGCGAAGCACCGGTTACCTGCAGAGCATCGATCCGAAGTCGGTCCTCGAGCTGGCGGAGAAGCACGACACGATCCTGCGGATGGAGCGGGCCATCGGCGAGTTCGTCGTCGAGGGCACTCCGCTGGCAAGCGTGGCAGCGGCCGCGCCCCCGGACGACGATCTCGTCCGTCCGCTCCAGCGCGCTCACGCGTTGCGCCTCCAGCGGAGCGTCTATCAGGATGCGAGCTTCGGCATCCAGCAGATCGTCGACATGGCGCTGAAAGCCCTGTCGCCCGGCGTCAACGACACGACGACGGCGATCATCTCGATCGATCACCTCTCGGCGATCCTGGCGCGGGCGGCGACTCGACGGGTGGAGAGCCCGTACCGCAGCAGCGACGGAGAGGTCCGCGTCTTCAGCCGCGGCCCGACGTTCCGCACCCTGGTCGCCGACGCGCTGGAACAGGTCCGGCGCAGCGCCGCGGGCAACACGGCGGCGATCATGCGGATGCTGGACGCCATCGACACGGTGGCCGCGGTCACGGAAAATCCCGGGCGCCGTCAGGCCCTCCGCGAGCAGGTGACGCTGATCTGGGACACGGCGAACCGCTCCGTGGAGGCGCCACATGACCGTCGCCTCATCGAGGATCGTCGCGATCGGACGCTGAGGGTCTTGCGGGAGGCGCCGCCGCTCACCGGCGATCACCCGCCGACGCCCTCCAGCTCTTCCCAGCGCTCGTAAGCCTCTGCCAGCAAGGTCTTCAGCGCTGCCAGGCGATCGGTCAAGGCCGTCACCCGCTCGGGCGCCTCGCGATACAGCGCCGGGTCGGCCAATTCGGCATGGATGTCCGCCTGCTCACGCTCGAGCGTCTCGATCGTTCCGGGCAGCGCCGCCAGCTCCTGATGCTCCCGGTTCGTCAGCTTGCGCGGCTTCCCCTTCGGGGCCCTCGCCGTCGACGCGGAGACGGCCGCCGACCGCTCCTGCGTCGCCTTCGGTCCCCTCCGCGCCGGCGCCTCCCGCTCGCGTCCCGCCCGTGACACCCGCGCCCAGTCGGCATACCCGCCCACCGTCTCGACCACCCGGCCACCGCCCTCCAGGGCCAGGGTGCTGGTGGTGACGTTGTCCAGGAACTCGCGATCGTGGCTCACCAGCAGCAGGGTACCGTCGAACTCGACCAGCAACTCCTCAAGCAGCTCGAGGGTCTCGAGATCGAGATCGTTGGTCGGCTCGTCCAGCACCAGCAGGTTGGCCGGCCGGGTGAACAGCCGCGCCAGCAGCAGGCGGTTGCGTTCGCCGCCCGAGAGATGGGTGATCGGGCTGCGCGCGCGGTCCGGCGAGAACAGGAACTTCCGCAGGTAGGTGATCACGTGCAGCGATCGACCGTCGAAGACGATGGTGTCGCCCTTGCCGCAGACGTTCTCCTGCACGCTCTTGCGGTCGTCGAGCTGGCCGCGTTGCTGATCGAAGTACGCGATCTGCAGGTTGCTGCCCCGCTGCACGGTGCCCGCCTGCGGCTGCAGATGCCCCAACAGCAGTCGCAGCAGCGTGGTCTTGCCGGAGCCGTTGGGGCCCAGCAGGCCCACCTTGTCGCCGCGCATGATCATGGTGTCCAGTCCGCTGACGATGGGCCGGTCGTCCCAGCCGAAGGTCAGGCCCCGCGTGCGCACCACCAGGCGTCCGCTGCGCTCGGCGTCCTGCAGCTGCAGGGCCGCATCGCCAACCTGCACCCGTCGGGCGCCGTGTTCATCCCGCATCTTGAGCAGCTCGCGCACGCGGCCCTCGTTGCGCGTGCGGCGCTCGCGCACGCCCTGGCGGATCCACACCTCTTCCTGGGCCAGCTTGCGGTCGAACTCGGCCCAGTGGGCCTGTTCGGTGCGCAGCACCTCGTCGCGGCGGCGCAGGAAGGTGTCGTAGTCGCAGGTCCAGTCGCGCAGCCGACCGCGGTCCAGCTCGACGATGCGGCGGGCCAGCGACCGCAAAAACGCGCGGTCGTGCGTGACGAAGAACAGCGTGCGGGTGAAGCGACGCAGCCGGTCCTCGAGCCACTCGATGGCGTCGATGTCCAGGTGGTTGGTGGGCTCGTCCAGCAGCAGGACGTCGGGCTCTCCCACCAGCGCGCGCGCCAGCAAGGTGCGCCGCTGGTTGCCCGTGGACAGCGTGGCGAAGTCCGCCTCCCCGTCCAGCCGGCTGCGGGTCAGGATCTGGTCGGCGAGATGCTCGGTGCGCCAGGCCTCGTCGGCCCCGGCCGCCTCCGGCACATCGGTCAGGCCTCCCAGCACGATCTGCCGCACGGTGCCGGCCAGACCCGCGGGCACCTCCTGCGGCAGCATTCCCACGCGCAGGCGCGCCGGACGCACGATCTCGCCGGCGTCCGGCTCGATCTCGCCCGCGAGCAGGCGCAGGAGCGTCGTCTTGCCCTCGCCGCTGCGGCCCAGCAGGCAGACGCGCTCGCCCTTGTCCACGCGCAGGTCGACGGCGTCCAGCACGGGCGGGCCGCCGAGCGCGAGCGTGACCGATTTGAGTTCGAGGAGGGCCATGGGGTCGCGGGCTCCGGGGTGGACGGCTGGACCAGACCCCACAAGGTAGCGAAGATCGGGGAGAAAGGGAGGGGAAACTGAGAGGCGCGCGTGCGGTTCGGGCGCTGGCGTGGCAGCGCAGAGGCGGCGGAATGGGGGAGTGCCCGAATTGAGAACGCATCATCCGCGACTAGCGTGTCGTCACGAGAGCGGGCGTCGTGACCTGCGGCCCCGGCCGCTCGCGAGCCTGAGAACGAAGCAACTCCAGGGGAGGTCGGACGATGACGGTGGACAACCGCAAGGAATATCGGGACATGATGATCACCCAGGTGAAGAAGCACGAGGACTTCACCGAGGATCTGCGCGCGAAGGCCGGCAAGGAGAAGGCGACCGCGCGGGTGGAGGACGACCTCCGCGAGCTCGAGCGCCTGGTGCAGAAGGGGAAGGAACTGCTGCCCGGCCTGGAGACCGATGACGACAGTCAGTTCCAGACCACCAAGGAGAAGCTCGACGAGACGCTCGAGCAGATGGGCAAGACCTTCGACCGGGCCAGCGCCAAGCTGACCTGATCGCCGACTCGATCGGCTGCGCCGCCGGCGGCGGGTTCCGGCGGCGCAGCGATCGCGCGCCCGCACAGACAGATGCCGCTGGCCAGACCCGACGCTTCGAGTGTCACTCGATGCTCGCAGGGCGTCGCGGGCGGCGAGGGGCGCCCCGGATTGACAATCGTCAGTCAAAATGCTAGTCTCGGAGGCACATCTCAGCCTCCCAACTCGACCATAGCCCTCCGACGCGCTGCGACACCGGTCGTCTGTTGATCGTGGCGTTCACACGCGAGGGGCATCTCTTGTCTGCCCTGTTCGAGAGCCTGGTCCAGACCGCCGGTGTCTTGTCCGGGCCAACCCCTGCACGACGGTTCTCCTGTCAGTCCCGAGTCGCTGACGAGCTTCTCGATGACTGCGGCTCCGGCGCTCCGGGCTCGGGAGCCCGTCGTCCTTGAGGGAGGGATGACGTCACTCTCAAAGGAGTTTCTGAAAGGATTTCGCAAGACCCAAGACCCGTGAAGAAGGAGACGAACATGTCGACCCGTTTGCAGATCTTGCTGCTGCTCGCCGGCGTTCTGATCCTCGTTTCCGTCGCCGGCGCCACCCAGGCAGCCCAGGAATGGGTCTCCCTGGACGGTTCGGGCGCGGGCAAGCCGGCCTCCATCATCTTCGATAGCCAGGCGTCCACTCCCAGCTCGAGCACCTATCGCGTCACGATCCACGGTTTTTACCGGGAATCGGTGGTGGGACCCGATCAGCGCACCTACCAGCGCTACTGGTTCCCGGGGCTGGGGATGATCGCCCAGGAAGGCGCCCCCGACTTACCGAAGATCCGTTTCCGCCTGGCGATCCCCACCGGGGCCCAGACGCTCAACTTCCAGACCTATACGATTCACGACCAGCGCATCTACGACTCGATCCTGCCCTATCCGATGCCCATCCCCGAGGGCGACCAGGAGGGCCGTCCCGAGCAGTTCACCATCGACGACTCGATCTACGAGGGAACCGCGATCTATCCGCCCCAACCGGTCCAGACGAGCGCCGCGGTGGTCAAGTTCATGGGCCTGGTCCCCACCGGCGTCATCGAGTTCTATCCGGTCCAGTGGAATCCGAACACGGGTGAGATGCGCCTCATCCGCGACGTGACCATCGTATACGCGCACGGCGGCACGGCCCAGATCGCGCCGGCCATGACCCGGCATCGCGCGCGGCTGAGCGAATCCCGATACGATAACTGGGGGGTCGTTGAATCCTACTTCCCCTGGGACCGCACCGAGTATATCGGCAGCTTCCTGTTCGTCTACGCCGCGGCGCTGGCCGACTCCATCCAGCCACTGGCCGACCAGAAGCGGGCCCGCGGCTTTTACGTGACCGAGTGGACGACAGAATCGATCGGCACGTCGTGCACGGCTGTGCGAACGGCGATCGGCAACTGGTACGACCTGGTGGAGCATCGGGGGGACTGCTACGTGCTCCTGGTCGGCGACCGCTCCGCGATCGACCTCTGTCCCGTGGGGACGCTCTACAATGGCGAGGTCATGACCGAGGACCTCTACGCCTCGCCGCGCGGAAACGACCTGGACGAGGAGGTCTTCCTCGGCCGTCTATCGGTGGACGACGCGGCCGATCTCGGCACCCAGGTCCGCAAGATCCTCGAGTACGAGGACGGCTGGACGCTCTTCGGCGACTACCACAAGGCGCTCCTCGTGGCGCACCTGCAGGGGGCGCCCGGCAAGTACGAGGGATGCTCCGAGGCGGTGCGCACGCAGCTCTACTCCAGCCCGCCGACATTCATCACCTGTTACGGGTCCGAGGGGAAGACCGACTCCGACATCGCGGCCGCCATCAACGCCGGGCTCGGCGTGGTGGCGTACCGCGGACACGCGGGCTCCACCGGGTGGTCGAGCTGGAACCTGCTCGGGCAGTGGTACGACACCACCGACGTGTCCGTGCTGACCAACGGCATCATGACGCCCGTCGTCTGGTCGATCACGTGCGTGGCGGGGAACATCACCGCGGAGGACTGCATGGGCGAGGTGTGGATGGAGAGCGCCACCAATCGCGCCGTGGCCCACTACGGTTCCACGAGCCCCTCTGACACCCAGCCGAACCATGTCCTCGAGCAGAGCCTGTTCTGGCAGGTCTACAGCGAAGATGTCACGATCCACTCGCACGCGATCATGCTAGCCGAGGAAGAGATGGTGGACGCGACCTACGTCGACAACGCCTGGATGTACATGCTGCTGGGCGATCCGGAGATGCATATCCGGCGCGAGGCGGTGGGCCGGATCACCGCCAGCCTGCCGCAGACGGTTCCGCTCTGCACCGCTCCGCCCTGCTGGCTCGACGTGAACGTCATGGACGATCATGGCAATCCGCTGCCCGAGGCCATCGTGTCGGCGTGGATGCGACCGCCGCCGGGCAAGCAGACGGGCGGCGTGCTCGCCAACCGCTACAGCGACGCCTCGGGGCTGGCGCACATCCCGGCCGAGCCGACGACCGAGGGCTGGATCGTGGTGACCGCCCGCGACGACTTCGGCGGAGTGCTCGTCGACTCCGTCCAGGTGGTCATCGGCACCGCCACGCCGCCGGCGCGCTCGGGTCTGGCACTGTCAGCGCGGCCGAGCGTGCTCGCCGACCGGACGACGTTCCACTTCGGGCGCCCGGTGGCCGGACCGTTCCGGCTGGAGGTGTACGATGCGCGCGGGTTCCTGGTGCGGCGCCTCGACGGCAGGGCGGGCATCGACCGCATCGACTGGGACGGCTGCGACGCGACCGGGCGGGCGGCTTCCTCTGGCATCTACCTGGTGCGCATGCAGGCCGAGTCGGAGCGGCTCGTGACCAAGGTGGCGAAGGTGAGGTAGGCGGGCACGAAAACTCCACCGAGGATCTGCGCGCGAAGGCCGGCAAGGAGCAGGCGACCGCGCGGGTGGAGGACGACGCCAAGCTGACCTGATCGCCGACTCGATCGGCTGCGTCGCCGGCGGCGGGTTCCGGCGGCGCAGCGCGCCCCGGGGCGATCATCCCGCCGGCGACGACGGATCCGATTCGCGGCTCCCACCGCTCCTGATAAAAGTTCGCCGATCCGATTCCGCCTGCCGGTCGGCAGCGGAGAGATGAAGCCTGCCGATCACATCCTCCACGGCGCCGGCGGATACCACCCGGCCCTGGTCCATCAGCACCAGCGAGTCGGCCAGCTTGAGGATCTCGTCCAGGGCATGGCTCACGTAGATGATGGGGATGGCGAACTCGCGCGAGAGGTCGGCGATGAACGGCAGGACCTCGGCCTTGCGGGTCTCGTCGAGGGCGGCCAGGGGCTCGTCCATGAGCAGGAGCCGCGGACTCGTCAGGAGTGCGCGACCGATGGCCACCCGCTGCTTCTCGCCCCCCGACAGCCGGGCCGGCCGCCGGTCCAGCAGATGGCCGATGCCCAGCAGCGACACCACCGCGTCCAGGCCGACCACCCGCCGGGGTGCCGGCGTGAGCTTCATCCCGTAGGTCAGGTTGCTCTGGACGGTCAGGTGCGGGAACAGGCGTCCGTCCTGGAACACGTAGCCGACCCGACGTCGTTCCATGGGCACGTCCACACGGGCGGCGGCGTCGAACAGGGTGCGCTCCTGCAGGACGATCCGCCCCGCGTCTGGACGCGCCAGGCCGGCGATCATGTTCACAACCGACGTCTTGCCCGACCCCGACCGCCCGAAGAGAGCGGTCACGCCGGTCGCCGGGGTGGAGAAGGCGGCGTCCACCCGGAATGAGCCCTGCTGCCTCCGTACGGTGACGTCGAGCATGTCCTGTGGTCCTCCCGTCCTATCCGCTCAGCCTGCGTTGGATGCGCCGGGAGAGGATCTCGGACGCCAGCAGCGCTCCCATGGCCAGGAGCGCGGCGATGACGCAGAGCCGGATGGCCGGTGCGTCGCCGCCCGGGACCTGCGTCAGCGTGTAGAGGGCGAGGGGCAAGGTGCGCGTCTCGCCGGGGATGTTCGAGGCGAAGGTGATGGTGGCGCCGAACTCGGAAAGCGATCGCGCGAACGCGAGGATGACGCCGGTCAGGATGCCCGGGGCGATGAGGGGCAGGGTGATGGTGGCGAACACCCGCGGCGGCGACGCCCCCAGGGAACGGGCCGCGTCCTCGAGCCCCTGGTCGACCGTCTCCAGGCTCAGACGGATCGCACGCACCATCAGCGGAAAGGCCATCACAGCCGAGGCGATGGCCGCCGCCTTCCAGGTGAAGGCCACCTGGATGCCGAACCAGTCCGCCAGCCGTTCACCCAGCACCCCGCGTCTGCCGAACATGACCAGCAGCACGTATCCGGTCACCACCGGCGGCAGCACCAGGGGCATGTGGATCAGTCCGTCCAGCAGCATGCGACCGGGGAAGTGGCGCCGGGCGAGCAGCCATGCGCACGCGATGCCCAGGGGCAGACTGCCTGCCACCGCCCACGACGAGACCTTGACGCTCAGCCAGAGCGCCTCGCGCTCGAGTGGCGTGAGGGCGATGGTCTCCACGGCGTCAGTCTACCACGAATCCGTGACGAGCGAAGATCGCCCGGGCGCTCTCGCTGTGGAGGAAGGCCAGGAATTGGCGCGCAGCCGGCGTGTCCTGTACCAGCGCCGCCGGGTAGCTGATGGGTAGATCGATTCCCGCCGGGAAGGTACCCACGATCTTCACGCCGTCGACGCCGGCGGCATCGGTGGCATAGACGATGCCGAGCGGCACCTCGCCGCGCACCACCAGCGCCAGCGCCGAGCGCACGGTGTTCTGCCGCGCCAGGCGAGGCTCCGCCTCGCGCCAGAGACCGAGGCTCTCGAGCGCCGCCCGGGCGTACTGTCCCGCGGGCACGTGATCGGGATCGCCCAGCGCGAGTCTTCCGCCCGCGAGCATTCCCGTCAGGTCGAGGTCCGCACTCACCTCCACGCCCTGAAGCGGCGAGTCGGCAGGGGCGACGAGGACCAGGCCGTTGCCGAAGAGGCGGGCCCGGGTTCCGGCGACCATCAGTTCCCTCGCGTCGAGGTAGTCCATCCAGCTCTCGCTGGCCGAGACGAAGATCTGGGCCGGCGCGCCCTGTTCGATCTGCCGCGCGAGCGTGGACGACGAGGCGAACGACGAGGTCACGACGATTCCGGTCTCCTCCTGGAACGTTGCCGCCGCCTCCGTGATGGCCTCGGTGGTGGACGTGGCGGCGAAGACGAGGATGCCGGCGCCACCTGCCGGCTCGCCCGCATCGGCGGTGGCGCAGCCGGCGATGATGGCGGCTCCGGCGGTGATCCGTCGGGCGACCTGCAGCGGGAGCATGGCGCGGACTCCTCGGGTTGTGCCGGCGAAAATGTGTCCAGTGCGACCGGGCTAATCCAGCCGCAGCCAGACCGTCTTGAGAAACGCCGGTTCGGCACGACTGACCGGGAAGTCGGGGGGCTGGGGCGCGTAGTGATGCCGGCGGATCCGGCGCCCCGCGGCCTCGACGGCCCCGGCCACCTGGGCGAGGAACGCCTCCGCCGGCAGATCGGCGGCATTCGTGGCGGCGAACAGCACTCCCCCGGGGTTCAGCACCGGCAGCGCGGCGGCCACCAGCTTGCCATAGTCCTTCGCCGCCCGGAAGGTGCCGCGCTTCTTCGCTTGCGAGAACGTCGGCGGGTCGAGCAGAACGACGTCGAACCGGCGGCCCTTCCGGGCCAGCCGCTTCAGCCAGTCGAACGCGTCGCCATAGATGAAGTCGTGCCGGGACGGATCGAGGCCATTCAGCTCGAAGTTGCGCGCGCCCCAGTCGAGCGACTTCCTGGTCAGATCCAGGCTCGTCGTGTGCGCGCCGGCCAGCGCCGCGCACACCGAGAAGCCGCAGGTGTAGGCGAAGGTGTTCAGCACGGTCAGCGGCGGCCAGCAAAGGGAGGAACAGCGTCTGCAGGCCGAGATGACGCCCGCATCCACATCCAATCC
>JAWOID010000146.1:0-24046 GCA_046484865.1 Candidatus Krumholzibacteriia bacterium | reverse complement strand
TGGCGGTGAAAAGCCGGGTAAGCGTGGTCGCGGCTCTGCGGGAAAGGCTTTGGTGATGATCGCAGCCCAGGAAAATGAAGGACGTCTGGGGCGAATTAGGTTGAGTCTAGCGGGGATGGTCGAGTTCATGGGTGTCCATGCCCGCCGGATTGCAGGACCGGGGCCGGAAACATTCTTCGTGGAATAACTTACAGGTAGCCCTCGGCGCGGTACCAGCGGGCGGTCCGGCGCAGGCCCTCGTCCAGCCCCACCCGCGGCTCGTAGCCGAGTTCGCGCCTGGCCTTGCCGATGTCGAAGGCGCGGTTCTGCCGGAACCAGTCGACGCGCCGCGGAAAGATCGGCGGCGCCACCCCGAGCGGCTTGCAGACCGTCTCGCAGACGTGCCCCGCGGCGACGACCGGCCAGGTGGGCAGGTGCGGAATCTTGACCTCCGTCTCCATCGCCGCGGCCACGCGCCGCACCAGCGACTCGATCTCCACGTACTCCTCGTCCGCGATCAGGTAAGCCTCGCCGTCCCCGCGACCGGGTTCCATGACCAGCACCAGGGCGTCGACCAGATTGTCGACGTAGAGCGGGTGGTACAGGGTCTTACCGTCGCCGAACATGGGGAAGACGCCTTTCTTCACCCGCTTGAAGATCATCCAGAAGCGTTCCGGATCGCCCGGGCCGTAGATGGCGGCGGGGCGGAGGATCACCGAGGGCAGGCCCTGGCGGTGGAACTCGAGGACCACCGGCTCCGCCAGGTACTTGGTGCGCTGGTAGTAGTCCGCCGGCGCGATCGGCGCGTTCTCGTCGGCAGGCGGATCGGTGACGTTGCCGTGCACGCCGCAGGTGCTGCAGTAGACGAACCGTTGCACTCCGGCCCGGACGGCCTCCTCGAGCACGGCCCGGGTGCCGCCGACGTTCACCTCGTCGTAGTGGCTCGCCGGCACGTTCAGCTCGCGGAATGCCGCCGCCAGGTGGTGGACCACCTCCACGCCCTCCAGGCAGGACCTGAGCAGGCTGCGGTCAGTCACCGAACCGATCACCACCGTGGCGCCGCGGTCGCGAAGCTCCTGGGTGCCGATGCCCTCCTTGCGGTCCAGCGCGGTGACGCGGTGCCCCAGGTCGAGCAGGCGCTCGACCAGCGCCCGGCCCGTGAAACCCGTGCCTCCGGTGACCAGGACGTTCGTCATGACCTCGCTCCCTGCTCCGCCCGACCGGGAATCGTCTCGCCCAGGATGCCGGCGTAGGCGTCCGCCAGGGTGCGCCGGAACACCGGCCAGGTGTGTCTCTCGGCGGCCCGCCGGGCGCCGGCTTCGCCGAGACGCGCCCGCAAGTCGGGCGACCCGGCCAGCCGCGCGATGCCGGTCGCCACGCCGTCGGCGTCGGGCGTCACCAGGCAGGCGACCTCGTCGTCCAGCACCTGCGTGTGGCTGTCGATCTTCGTGGCCAGCAGCGGCTTGCCGCTCGCCAGGTAGCTGTAGACCTTCATCGGCGTGTTGTTGCCGCGGGTGCGCGGCGAGACGACGACATCGGCCTGCGCCAGGTACGCTCCGAGATCCTCCAGCGGGCGCGGACCGAGAAACCGCACCTCGTGGCCGATGCCGAGTTGCGACGCGAGCCGCCGGTAGCGTTCCACGTCGGCGGGCACTCCACCGATCACCGCCAGGGCCGCGTCGGAACCGCGGCGCCGGGCCGCCGCGAACCCCTCCAGCAACAGGTCGACGCCCTGGTAGCGTTCCAGGTTCCCCACGTAGAGGATCAGCATGGCCGATGCCGCCAGCCCCTGCCGCAGATCGGTCGCTTCGCGGCCCGGCGGCCGGTCGTCGAGCAGCGCCACGTCCTGCAGCAGCACCGAACGCTGCGCCCCGCAGGCGTTCGCGTGGGCGACCAGGGCTGGGCACACCGCGATCACCGCCACCGCCTGCCGGATGGCTGTGCGCTCCGCGGCGCGGAACACCGGCGACAGCGGCCGCAGCCAGCGGGCCTTGTCCACGAGCTGGCGGGCCAGGGCGGAGTCCATGTCGTAGACGAAAGGCAGGCTGTAGATGCGTTTCAGCAACATGGCCACGAAGACGGCTTCCTCCACGGCGTGCACCAGATCGTACCGGCGCCCGCGTGCGAGCCGCAGGGCGGCGGGAATCAGGAGCGAAGAGTAGATCGCCTTCTTCCACGAGAAGCCGGGCGGCACCTTGCCCACGCCCGGCACGCGGGGAAGGCGGCGATGGGTCAGACGCGGGTACTCCCGAGCGTCTCCTTCGGCATACGTCAACAGGTCGACCTCGTGACCTTCGGCCGCGAGGACGCGCAAGGCCAGGTCGACGGCGATCGGCGTGCCGCGTTCCTGGTAGAACGGCTGCGGGGCCAGGAACAGGATGCGCGCCATGTCACGGCCTCTTCCGGTCGAACCGGAGGATCACGGGCGAGCCGAACCGGGACGAGAGCCCCAGTCGTCGCGGCAGCGCCTCCAGCGCCACGCCGACCGCCAGACGCCCGTGCAGTCGGTGCAGCGCCATGGGCCAGAAGTACTGCGCGTGGCGCACCACCGGCACGAAGCCGCGCCGCCCGAACTCGGCGATCACGTCCGTCTCGCGGAACATCGCGTAGGGCCGCGTATTCCCCTCGATGCGCCTCTTGGCCGCGAACAGCCGGGGCGCCAGCGCGTAGATCCCCGTCCGCACCGGAAACTCCGCGATCACCGTGCGCTCGCTCACGCGGCACAGTTCTGCCACATGGTCCCGCCAGCTCGCCAGGTGCGTCAGCAAGCGATAGCTCAGCACCACGTCGAAGGCCGCGTCCCGGAACGGGAACCGGATCAGGCTGCCGACCCGGAACGTGGCGGCGCCCGGAGCGAGGTTCCGGAAGCAGACAGGCTCGCTGGCGAGCACCGTCACCGAATGGCCGCACCGGGAGAGGACTGCGAGGTTGTGTCCGTGGCAGCCGCCCACGTCGAGCGCCCGGCCGGGGACGATGCCGGCCAGCGCCGCCTGCGTCGCATCCTCCTGCACCCGCAGGAACCAGCGGCCCGCGGCGCCGGCGAACCGGGCGGCGTACTCCGCAGTCGAGGAGTGGATGTCCGGTGACGCATGGACCGCGTCGCGCGCTGCCGCGCCGGTCCCGCATGGCTCGCTCGAGCGTGTTCTCAAGGTCATGATCCTTGCATTCCCCCGCCCGGCGCACCGTATCAGGAGGCTCCGCCAGAACGCAACAGCGCCGGCGTGGAAAACATCGTACTCGCTCGGGCCGGAACTGCCAGTCGAGGCGAGCGCGCTGCCGATCCGCGCCTCGCCGGCCGGAATGGTACGTCTCGATCCCGCAGATCCGACCGGCGGGGTCACGCGCCCGGGACCACCGGCACCGGGTGCGCGAGGGTTCCGGGCGGCACCGCGTCGGCCGGCCGCGCCGTGGTCCAGCGACCGCCCACCCGGAACGCGACGCCCTCGTAGATCGTGTCCACCACGGCCTGGACGGCGGCGCGCGACCCGCCCGCCACCACCATGCGCCCCACCCGCTCGCCGTGGCTGCGAATCGGCGGCACCTCGTCGCCCGCCCGGTAGAAGATCTCCAGCGTGGCCACGCCCGGCAGGTCGCGGCAGGGTTCCAGGCCGGTGATCTGCTCCAGCCGTCCCGGCGGCAGGAAGAAGTAACGATTGGCCACCACCCGACGGCAGCGGGGACGCAGGGCGTCCCAGTCCGGCGCCTCGCCGAGGGCCACGCGCACGGCCTCGCGCACGTAGTTCACGCCGGTTCCGAGCGGCACCAGAGCCTCGCTGAAGTCGCCGCCGCTCAGGCGGGCGGCCATCTCGATCATCACGGGGCCACGGTCCGGATGGACCACCACGTCGCCCTTGGCGATCCCCGCGCTCACCCCCAGGGCCCCGGCGGCAGCTTCCACCAGCGACTTCACCCGCGCTTCCAGCGGGGTGCCCGCGACGCGCGACGGGATCCAGCCGCCGTTCTCCATGATCTGGGGATGGAAGATCTCCATGCCTTCGTACAGGCGGTCGGCGAGCCCGGGCGTCTCGGCGCGGCCGCCGTGCACCAGGGTCTCGGTGCTGATCTGCGGGCCGGGCAGATGCTCCTCCAGCAGGACCACGCCGCTGCGGCCGCACCGGCGGGCATGGGCATGGGCCGGCGCGAGGAACGATCGGTCTTCGACCAGGCTGACGCCGCGGCTGCCGGCGCGGTCGGTGGGCTTGACGACGACCCGCTCGCAACCCCACTCGCGCCAGCGTTCGAGCGCCTCGCCGGCGTCGTCCACGCGCGCGAAACGCGGCACCGGCACCCCTTGGGCAGCGAAACGTTCCTTCATCGCCAGCTTGTCGGTGGCCACCGCGCCGGTCTCGATCGAGGGACCCACCCAGCCGTACCGCGCGGCCACCGCCGCCATGACGTGCGGCACGTCGCTGCCCATCGTCAGCACGCCCGCCAGTGGTTCGCCGGCCGCCAGGTTGCGGTCGACGCAGGCGAAGAGCGCCGGGAGGTCGCCGAAGCTCACCGGCTCGCCCAGCGTTCCCTCGCGCAGCCCGGGCGCGGCGGGGTTGCCGTCCACCACGAGCGTGCGCACGCCCAGCGCGCGGGCGGTCCGGATCAGGAACAGCTGGTCGTGGCTGCCGCCGAGCACCAGCAGCGTGCGGCCGCGTCGGGCGCTCATGCCGCCTTCCTCGTCAGGGCGTCGCGAATGCGCGCGGGTGCATCGTGCAGGTAGATGCAGAGCATGGTCTCCTCGACGTGGTACAGGTCGCTGTCCTCGGCCGCGGCGTCCAGGAAATCGGTCAGGTGCGGGTAGACCGGATTGCCGTAGTCGTGCCAGACCACGCAGGCCAGGGGTCGGTCGGCTAGCATGGCCAGCGCGTTGCGCGTGTCCGACGCCAGCGTGCGCAGATCATGACCGCCGTCCACGTAGACCATGTCCATGCTGCCGCCGTACGGCCCGAAGTCGAAATGGTTCGAGTCGCCGAACAGCGTCGTCACGCGATCCTCGAAACGGGTGCCCACGAACGCCGGCGCCGACGCCGCCCGCAGGCGTCGCGCCGCGATGGCCCGATCGGCCGGCACGTGATGCGCCGCGGCGAATGCCGGCTCGTCGAGATCGAGGGTGAAGACTCGCGCGCCGGCAGGGAGGTTGGCCGCCAGGTTCAGGGTCTGGATGCCGTGCAGGCAGCCGAACTCGAAGTACCGGCGCACGCCGCACGCTCGCGCCAGCGACACCAGGACCGCAGTCTCCAGCAGCTGGGGCGTGCGGTCGTCGGGCAGCACCAGCTGCACCAGCCGCTCGCCGTAGCTGGCGGTCTCGTGCAACCGGAAGATCCGGTGAGGACGGATATGGTGCAGCAAGGCCCTTCCTCCGGTCCTGGCGGTGGCGGCAGCCCGCCGGCCAGGCTCACCCCAGGTACGCGCCGCCGGCCACGCTGAGCACCTGCCCGGTCACGTAGCTCTGCTCGGTGGACGCCAGGAAGACGCAGGCGGCGGTCACGTCGTCCAGCTGCCCCGGCCGCTTCAGCAGGGTCATCTCCACCACCGCGCGGCCGCCTGCGGAGCGCAGTTCGTCGCGGGTGAGATCGGTCTCGATGATGCCGGGAGCCACCGCATTGACGAGGATGTTCGCGGGGGCCCCGTAGCGCGCCAGCACGCGGGTGAGGCTGATCAGTCCCGCCTTGGAGACCGCGTAATGGACAGTCTTGGGGCCGTGGTACTGTCCCGCCACCGAGGCGATGTTCACGATGCGGCCGCTGCCCGACCGCTCCAGGTAGGGAAAGGCCTCCTGGCAGCAGATGAACGGTCCCTTCAGGTTCACGGTCATGATCCGGTCCCAGGCCTCGTCCGTGATCTCGCTGAAGACGCCCACCTCGTTGACGCCGGCGTTGTTCACGAGGACGTCGATGCGTCCGAATTCACCGGCGGCGGCGGACAGGAGGGTGCGCACCTCGTCGCGCCGGGTGACGTCGGCGCGGTGGACGAGGGCGCGACGGCCCAGAGTGCGGATGTCGCCGGCCGTGCGTTCGGCGGACGCGGCATCCACCCGGTAGTTCACGACCAGATCGGCGCCTTCGCGGGCGAAGGCCAGCGCGATGGCGCGGCCGATGCCGCGGCCGGCGCCGGTGATCACGGCCACTCGGTCCTGCAAGCGCACGAACGTCCTCCGTCCGGTGGGGCGGCAGCGGCCGCCTCAGTGGCTGTGGAGCGACACGCCGGGCGATTTCCTGCCGGCGCTGCCGGGATTCCGGTCAACGAGCGTCGCCACCAGCCGCGCGTGGTCGCAGGCGCGCAGGCGCAGGGCCGCCACGCGCGCGCGGACGTCCGCGGCCGCCGCGGCGCGATCCGCTAGCAGGCGGCCCAAAGCCGCGGTCAGCCCGCCGTTCGACCAGTCGGCCGGCGTCAGGCAGTCGCCGGGACGGCCGAGCAGTTCGAAGAAGCCTCGCATCTTCGGCAAGTAGCCAAGCGCCACGGCGGGCGTGCCTGCAGCCGCACTGAAGACGGCTGCGTGCAGACGACCGGCCAGGGTCGCATCCGCCAGGCCGTAGAGCGTCATCAGGACGCGCGGGTGGTGCCGTCCGCGCACCTGGTGGCATTGCGCCCGCGTGCGGCCGGCGATGCGAGCCGCGTGGGCGCGGTCGTCGTCCTCGACATACGTGGACTGGGGGACGAAGAGGACCCGATGCGTGTCGGCGAAGGCATCGAGGGTCGCCACCAGGGCGGCATCGGCGGCGGCGCCCGCCTCCCGGCCGAGAACCCGCGCCGGGTCGCGCATGCCCACCGCCAGCCAGGGGCCGGGCGCGGGGTCGATGCCCTCGTCGGCGAGGGCCCGCCGCGCCTGGTGTGCCGACGCCGGTTCGGCAGCGAGCGTGGCGTCGGGCAGCAGGTGGATCGGCACGCGCTCGTCGGTCAGCTGCCGCAGCAGCTCGGCCGATTCGCGGTCGCGCACCGTCACCACGGCGGCCGAGCGGGCCAGCCACCCGGCGAGGTCGCGGCCATGGCGGGTGCGCAGCGGACCCACGCTCATCCCGTACAGCGCCACCGGGGTCCCGTGGACCTGGGCCAGGAAGCCGTAGAGGGCCAGCAGGGGGATGGGTCCGCGCAGGACGTCGATGGTCAGGTCGGTCAGGGCGTTTCCCGCGCCGATGACCAGCAGGTCGGCCGCGCGGATCTCCGCGGTCAAGCGGCGCAGCGGGGCCGTGTCGTCGCCGGGATTCAACCCCCGGAACCAGCGCCCGCGCGCCTCCGCGCTGCTCGGGTGTTCGGGGTTCGGTACGTGGCGGACCTTCAGCTGTTCCTCGGCCCAGGGATCGGGGTGGCGCGAGAGCGCACGATGGGTGAACGCCCGCGCGGGATGCAGCGCCTCGAGCTGTTCGCGCATCAGCAGCAGCGGCAGCTCGTCGCCCGCGTTGCGGATGCCATGCGCCCCCGCGTAGAGGACCCGGCAGCGGCCGCTGTTCCGGCCATTCCTTCCCACGTCACTCCCCGATTCCTTGTGAACAACCCGGCGATCGTGTTTAATCGATGCTCACGAATCGCACGGCGGTGCCATCCGGCCCGACCAGCGTAGCCGATCTCCAGGAGGCCCGCAGATGAGCGGCCCGGTGGGCAGCCGAAAGCAAGACGCGGACCCGGCAGCGAGTGCCGACACCGGGAGCGCCGCCGGTGCCGACGCCGGGAGCGCCGCCGGGAACGCCGCCGGTGCCGCCGCCGGGAGCGCCGCCGGTGCCGGTGCGCGCGCTCACCGGGGGCCCGTCCTGGCCGAGCGCGACGGGCGCCGCGTCATCGACTGCGTCGCCTGCGGGTTCCGTCACGTGGACCCGCTGCCGACGCCCGAGGAATTGCAGCTGCTCTATGCCCGGGAGTTCTACGAGGACCGGCACGCCGGCTACATCGCCAGTCACGAGCGCGACCGCGAGTGGTGGAGAATCACCCATCAGGCGCTCTACGAACGGCTCGAGCGCCTGCTCGGCGGGGCGCCGGGCCGGATCTGCGACGTGGGGTCGGGACCGGGCCTCTTCCTGGCGCTGGGGCGCGAGCGCGGCTGGGACGTGGTCGGCGTGGAGCCCGGCCACGCCGCGGCGCAGCATGCGCGGGACGCGCTGGGTCTTGTCATCGTGGAAGATTTCTTCACGACGGCAACGGCGGCGCGGGTAGGGGAGTGCGACGTGGTGCACCTGCACAATGTCCTGGAACACGTCCTCGATCCCGTCGCGCTGGTGAGCGTGGCCGCCGCGGTGGTGCCGCCCGGCGGACTGCTGGCGGTCACGGCGCCCAATGACTTCAACGCCCTGCAGCTCGTCGCTGCGGACCGGCTGGGGCACGCGCCGTGGTGGGTGAACGTGGCCGAGCACCTCAACTACTTCGACGGACCGTCACTCGAGCGGTTGCTCGCCGGTGTCGGCTTCACTCCCGTCGAGCGCACCGGCAGCTTCCCTCTGGAGCTGTTCCTGCTGATGGGCGACGACTACATCAACGACAAGGAACGTGGCGCCGCGATGCATGCGCGCCGCAAGCGACTCGAGTCCACTCTCACCGAAGCAGGCCGGGCGGACCTGCTCGCCGACATCTACGACCGGCTCGCGGCAGCGGGCCTCGGCCGTACGGTGACGGTGATCGCACGCCGTCATCCATGAGCCCTCACGGCGCCATCATCCTGGCGGGCATGATCCTCGGCGGTCTGGCCCTCTTTTTGTTCGGCATCCAGATCCTGACCTCGGATCTGAGCGGCGCCGCCGGAGCGCGCCTGCGCTGGCTGCTGATGCGGGTGGCGGGCAACCGGATGCTGGGGCTTGGGCTGGGAACGATGGCGGGCTTCGCCATGCACAGCAGCGGCGCCACGGTGGCGCTGGTCGGCTTCGTGGACGCCGGGCTGCTGAATCTGACGGCCGCCGCGGCGCCGGTGGTGGGCGCGAACGTCGGCACCACCCTGTCCATGCAGCTGGTGGCCCTGCGGCTGGAGGAACTGGCACTGTTGCTGGTGGCGCTGGGCTTTTTGGCCCGGGTGACGGCGCCGGTCGGATTGCTGCGTTACCTCGGCGGCGCGCTGCTGGGCCTGGGGTTGATCTTCGTGGGCCTGCAGTTCATGAAGGCGGGGATCGAGCCCTACCGCGACGTCGTGCGGCCCTGGCTGGAACTGATGGACGGCTCCACGCCGCTCGGGCTACTGCGCGGGGTCCTGGTGGCCACCGCCATCACGGCGGTGGTGCAGAGCAGCGGCGCCACCATCGGCATGGCGATCGCGCTGGCGTCCGCCGGTGCGCTCGCCACGCTGGAGCAGGCGTATCCCATCGTTCTCGGCGCGCACGTGGGCACCTGCGCCACGGCTCTGCTCGGCAGCATCGGCCGCAACGTGGAGGCGCGGCGGACGGCGGCCCTGCATCTCGTCTTCAACCTGGGCAATGTCGTGCTGGCGGCGGCCGCCATGCCTCTGTTCCTGGGCCTGGCGCGGGCGCTCGGCGGCGGTCTGGCGCACGAGATCGTCAATCTCCACACCGCGATCATGCTCGTGGCCGCGGCGATCGCCCTGCCGGCTCGCCCGCTGCTGGTGGCGGCGGCCCGGCGCGTGGTGCCGAGCCGAGGGGTGCCGCCGGAGCCCAGCCATCTCGACCGCAGCCTGCTGGACCGGCCGGAAGAGGCGCTGGTGGCCGTCATCCGTGAGTTGCGCCGTGCCACGAGGTTCTGCCTCGAAAGCCTCGATCACGCCGCCCACGTCATGCTCTTCGAAGACGTCCGGCGCCGCTCCCGGCGGGTCCAGCGCAACGAGCAGGTGATCGATCAGATCAAGATCTCCCTGCGCGATTACCTGCTGTCCCTGGCGATGCGGCGGCTCACCCGCAGGCAGGCGGTGCTGATCCAGCATCTGGACCGCTGCATGATCGACCTGGAGCGCATCGGCGACCACATCGACCGGATCCGCGAGATCTCCGAACTGCGCCGCCGGCAGCCTCGCGGTCTGGTGGATCGCGAGTCCCTGGAGCGGCTCTTCGAGCTCCACCATCAGGCGCGCGGGGTCGTGGCGCTCACGATGAAGTCGCTGGACGCCGACGCGCCGGAGTTCGCCCCCCTGGCCGCGAAGATCCTCCACGCGCGCGAGGAGTACGTGAACGCCAGCGCCGCGGCCCGCGAGGCCTTCATGGGGAAGGTGCGCGAGCGGGCGTTTCCCGCGCTGGCCGGCCTGCTCTACAGCGAGTACGTGGCCAGCCTCGACCGCATCGTCCGCCACGCCCGCTCCATCGCCCTCGCGGAATGCCAGCCCCGCTTCCGCATCAAGCCGCACAAGCTGGGCTGCGAGGCGGCTCTCGACGACGCAGAGCCGCCGCCCCTGGTCGACGCCCGGGAACTCCTGGCGCGATTCCACGAGAAAGAATCGCGCTGACCCCGGTTTCGGCTGCTTTGGGCCAGTGTTCAGCGCCGGGTGGGCCCGGCGTCGCGCGCTCTCGTGAACGGCAACACGAGACCCAGCACGATGGCGAGCTGAAACGCCGTTTCCCAGTTCACCTGGCCGGATGCGTGAGCGATCAAGCCATAGAGATACGTCACTGCGGCGGCGACCACGAATGTCACTGGAATCGTGATTGCCGCGTCGAACAGGAATGTCTTCGCATTCATCGCCTACCTCCAGTCGTTCGCGTGGGCGACCACCCGGCCGCTCAGACGGCCGCGCGGGTCCAGTCCGCCAGCCGCTCGATCGCGGTGATCGTCGGGAGGCACGCCTGGCGCAGGAAGTTCTCGTCGAGCGCCTGGTCCCGGGGCAAGACCTCGGCCGCAGCCAGCGCCTGCGCGCCGTCGAAGTTGACGAACGCCAGGCGCGCGGTCAGTTCCCCGCGGGGGCGCCCGAACTCGCTGCCGGGCAGGATGGCCACCCCGGTGTCCTGCAGCAGGCTCGCGCAGAGCTGTGCGCTGGTGCGGATGCCGCGGGCGGCCAGCCGTTCGGCGAGGGGAGAGAAGTCGGGGAACAGGTAGAACGCGCCCCGGGGCTCCACCACGTCCAGGCCGGCGGCGGTGAGGGTCCGGTGGCACCAGCGGCCGAGCGCGCGCAGGACCCGGCGGGAGTTCCAGAGGTAACGCTCGATGTCGAGGCCGCCGTAGTACGCCCGTACACCGGCATACTGGATGGGAGCGCTGGTGGCGGTGAAGGTCTCGCTGGCCACCGCCGCCATGGCATCCAGGAGCCAGCGCAGCGACGGCGGGAAGACGAACACGCCCAGCCGCCAGCCGCCCGCGCCGCACCACTTGGACAGCCCGCCCGAGACGATCGTCCCTTCGGGATAGAACCTCGCCACCGACACGTGCTGGCCGCGGAAGTGCAGCTCGCCGTAGATCTCGTCCGACAGCAGGATCACGCGGTGGCGGCGGGCCACATCGGCCAGTCCTTTCAGTTCCTCCAGCTTGTAGGTGCCGCCGGTGGGGTTGTTGGGATAGTTCAAAACGACGATGCGGGGACGGTCGGGATCCTCGCGGCAGATCTCCTCGAGCCGTTCCGGGGTGATCTGCCAGCCGGAGTCGCGGTCGGTCTCCACCCAGACGATCTTGCGGCCGATGATCGCCGCCTGCGGTGCGTACGAGACCCAGCTGGGGGTGGGCACCACGAGGTCCCCGTAGTAGACCAGCTGGAGGAGGAACATCAGTTCCTTCGAGCCCGGGCCCACCAGGACGTCCTCGAACGAGCAGGTGAGACCCTGGCGCCGCCGGTGGTAATCGGCCACCGCGGAGCGCAGTTCAGTCAACCCCCGCACCGCCAGGTAATCCTTGCGGTCGGCGTGGGTCCGCAGCTTCTCCACCACCGAGCTGGGCACCGGAAACGGGCTCTGCCCCAGTCCGAGCTTGTAGATGTCGCGGCCCTCGCGGATCATCTCGTTGCAGAGTTCGTTGATCGCCACGGTGGCCGACGGCCGCATGCCCCGCACGTTGAGGTTGAGGTTCACGTCGGGCGCATGGTTGCGGTGGGAGACGCGCCGGTTGGCCAAGACAGGTTCCCCCTCGGGCTGGGGCGCGGAAGGCTGCTTCCCCAGGTCCATAGCAAATCGGCGGCCGGAGCGCCTCTTTTTTCTGGTTTCGGGCCGGTCCGCCTGCTCTGCCGGTCTGACCGCCGCCACCCGTGCGCAGGAGGCATCATGCAGCGTCGCCGTCCCTTGAACGTGTGCCTGGTAGCCGCCGTCGTTCCCGTCGCATTGCTGCTCGCCGGCTGTGCCGGGGGCCGGGCCGGACCGGCGGCGGCGCCGGCCGCCGGCTCGCCCACCCTTTCCCCCGACACCATCCGGGATCGCGACCGCGTCGGAACCGAGATAGAATTTGTCCTGGAGCGGGCGCAGGACGTGACGGTGACCGTCCGGGATCTGGACGGAACCGACGTGGCGGTGGTCTACCAGGGCCTGCTGCCGGCCGGAGCACACCTGCTGGTGTGGGACGGACGCAGCGAAGCCGGCCGCGAGGCCCGGCACGGCACGTATCTGGCAAGCGTCGAAGCCGTCGACTACTCGCGGACGGTGCGCCTGACCTACTCCGGCGTTAGACCGCGGCAAGTGCCCGGCGGGGTCGCTGACTGAAGCCATCGCAGAAGGAGTCCTCATGATCAGGATGTTGACGATCCTGCTGGCGCTCGCGCTGCTGCTGACCGCGGTGGCGTGGGCGGCCCAGCAGGTCAGCGTTCAGGTGCGCGAGACGCAGCTCAGGTCGGGTCCGTCGTTCCTCGCCGGGGCCGGCGCCAGGCTGGCCTACGGGGCCAGGGTGACGGTGCTGGAGGAGCGCGGTCCCTGGGTGCGGGTGCGGGACGGCCAGGGGCGCGACGGCTGGCTGCACCGTTCCGCGGTGGCGGAACAGAAGGTGCGGCGCACCGGCAGCGGACAGGACGTGGCCGTGACGGCCGACAGCGACGAGCTGGCGCTGGCCGGCAAGGGGTTCAACGAGGAGACCGAGCGGGCGTACCGCGACCGCAACGACCAGCTCGACTACGCCTGGGTGGACCGGATGGAGGGCTGGCGCGTCAGCGCCGACGAGTGCGCGAGGTTCCTCGCCGCCGGCCAGGTGGGCGACGCGGCGGCGGAGGTGCGGCCATGACCGCGCGCAGCACTCTCCGGCGCCTCCGGCGGCGTCTCACGGCGGCGGCCACGGCGATCGTCCTGTTCGGCCTCGCCGCCGCGTCCCTGCTGGCCGTGGGCTGCGCCCAGGTGTCCCGCGTGGCCACCGGCGTGGCCGTCGATCAGGGGATGATCGACCAGCAGCAGTCGGATTCCATCAACCGTTCGGTCGTGGCGGTGGAGAAGACGTTCGAGGATCTCACGCCCGAGCAGGAGCACTACATCGGCCGCGCGGTGGCCGCGTCCCTGCTGGCGAGCCATCGGCCGCTGGACGCGCCCGAAGCGAACCGCTACCTGAACGAGCTGGGCCAGTCGCTGGCGCTGGCGAGCGAGCGCCCCGAGACGTACGGCGGCTACCATTTCCTGCTGCTGGACAGCGACGAGATCAACGCGTTCGCGTGTCCGGGCGGGCTCATCCTGGTGACCCGCGGCCTGGTGCGCTGCTGCGCCACCGAGGATGCCCTGGCGGCGGTGCTGGCGCACGAGATCGCCCATGTGCAGGCACGCCACGGGCTGAAGGCGATCAAGCGCAGCCGCTTGACCGGCGCGCTCACCATTCTCGCGGCCGAGGGTGCCCGCAACTTCGGCAGCGAAGACCTGGCGCGTCTCGTCACCGCGCTGGAAGGCAGCGTGAACGACATCGTCCAGACCCTGGTGGTCAGCGGCTACAGCCGCACCCAGGAGAGCGAGGCCGACGCCGCGGCGATCGCCATCCTCGCGGGGATCGGCTATGACCCGCGCGGGCTGGAGGCGATGCTCACCGATATGAAGGCGAACTGGCAGCCGTCGGCGCCCGGGTTCGCGCGGACACATCCTTCGCCCGCGGATCGGCTCGCCGACGTGGCGCCCGCGATGGCGGGTCAGCCCCCGTTGCAGGTGCCGGAGGTCCGCAAGGTCCGCTTCCGGGCGGCCCTGCACGGGGTGCTCTAGGAGATGGCGTCGCGCCGCGGCCGGCAACTGGCGCTCGGCGCCATGACGGGGCTGGCGGTGGGCATCCTGGGCATGGCGCTCTGGCTGACCGGCGCCCTCGACCGCTGGGAAGCGGTCAGCTGGGACGCCCGGGTGCGGCTGCTGGCGCGACCGTCGGCGGCCGCCGACTCGGTGGCGGTCATCCTCCTGGATCAGGCCAGCCTGGACTGGGGCGCGGAAGCGTCCGGCTGGTCGTGGCCGTGGCCGCGCGAGGTCTACACCGCCGTCGTCGGCTTCTGCCGGCGGGGCGGCGCGCGCACCATCGCGCTGGACGTGCTGTTCACCGAGCCGTCGCTCTACGGCGTGTGGGACGACGAGGCGCTGGGCGCCGCCCTCGCCGAGCGCCCGGACTGTGTCGTGGCCGTGCACGTGCGACCGGCCGCCGCCGGCGGCATCGCTCCCCGGGTCACCCGTCCGGTTGCCGAGATCGAGGCCGGCGCCGCGCTGCTGGGCAACGTGAGCGATGCGCCCGACGCCGACGGCGTGTTCCGTCGCGTGCGGCTCGTGGTTCCCGGCGAGGGCGGATCGAGTTCGACGCCGTCGCTGGGCCTCGCGGCCTTCCTGCTGGCGAGGGGCGCCGCGGCGGCCGGACCCGCCGTCACCGGTGCCGGGGGTGCCGCGAGCGGGATGTCGCCGGCGGTGGCCGACGGCGAGTTGCGCGCCGGCGGCGCGCGCGTGCCGCTGGACGGGGAGGGGCGCGCCCTGGTGCGGTTCTCGCCGGCCGGTTCCTACCCGGCCTACAGCGCCGCGGCGGTGATCCAGAGCGAGCTGCGATTGCAGGAGGGCGGCGAGCCGGTGCTCGACCCGGCGGTGTTCGCGGGCCGGCACGTGCTGTTCGGCTTCTCGGCGCCCGGCCTGCTGGACCAGCGGCCCACGCCCGTGCAGGACGTCTCGCCCGGGGTCCTGCTGCACGTCGCGTCGCTCGAGAATCTGCTCGGCGACGGATTCCTGCGGCCGGCACCGACCGGACCGGCCGCCCTGGCGGTGGCGCTGCTGGGGGTGCTCGCCGGCCTGGGTATGGCGGCGAGCCGCCGCGCGTGGCAGACGGTGCTGGTGGCGTTCGCGGTGCTGGCGGTACCGGCGGGGGCGGCGCTGGCGGCGTATCTCGGCGGCTGGTGGTGGCCGTTCGTTCCGGGCGAGATGACCGCCGCCGGCGGGCTGGTGGCCGGGCTGACCGTGAATTACGCCACCGAGGGACGCCAGCGTCGCTTCCTGAAGCAGGCGTTCCGACACTACCTCAGCCCCGAGGTCGTGGAGAAGCTGGTCGAGAACCCCGATCGGTTGCGCCTGGGAGGAGAGCGGCGCACGCTGACCATCCTCTTCAGCGACCTGGCCGGTTTCACGACGATCGGCGAGCGTCTGGATCCGGAGCGGCTCACGTCGCTCCTGAACGAGTACCTGACGGCGATGACCGACATCGTCCTGGCCACCGGTGGCACGCTGGATAAGTACGAGGGCGATGCGATCATCGCCTTCTGGAACGCGCCGCTGGACGTGCCCGACCACGCCGCCCGCGCCTGCCGCGCCGCCGTGCTCTGCCAGCGCGAACTGGCGCGGCGCCGTCCGGGCTGGGAGTCGCGCTACGGCTGCGCGCTGCACATGCGGGTGGGTCTGCACACCGGGCCCGCAGTGGTGGGCAACCTGGGCTCGGAGCAGCGGTTCAACTACACCGTGCTCGGCGATGCGGCCAACCTCGCCAGCCGGCTCGAGGGCGTGAACAAGGTCTTCGGCAGCGAGATCCTGGTGTCGGCCGCCACCCGGGAGCAGGCGGCCGGCGCGGTGGTGGCGAGAGAGCTGGGCGAGGTGGTCGTCGTCGGCAGGCAGGAGCCCGTGACCGTCTTCGAGGTGGTCGGGCTCGCGGGCGAGCCGGAGCCGGCCGCCTGGGCGGCGTATCGATCGTCGCTCGCGCTCTGCCGGGACGGGCGGTCCGGGGAAGCGCTGGCGGCGCTGGCGGCATTCGACGCCGCCGGCGACGATCCGCCCGCGCAGGTCCTGGCCCGTGCACTGCGCGAGGACGGTTCGTTCCGCGGCACCTGGGTGCTGAGCGCGAAGTAGGAGAGTCCATGCGGATCCTGATGGCCGGCACCCGCGGCTCGGCCCCGGTCACCGCACCGGCGGCCCTGCCCTTCGGCGGCGACACCACTTGCCTGCTGGTGACGGGCGCCGGCGGTGAGCGCATCGTCCTGGACTGCGGCACCGGGTTGCCGGCCCTCGCCCCGCGGCTGGGACGGGCACCCGAGCTGCTGGTCCTGCTGACCCATTTCCACCTCGACCACCTGGCGGGACTGGGCACCTTCTCGCCTCTGTACGCGGCCGGCGCGCGCATCACGTTCGCGGGGCCCCGACACGGGGGCGTCGGCGTGGAACAGGCGGTGCGCGGACTCCTGCAGCCGCCCTACTGGCCGATCGCGATCGACGCCATGGCATCGACCATCGCGTTTCGGGAACTGGCGCCCGAGGGGACCGAAACGCCGCTGCGCCATTGCGGTCTGGAGGTGCGCTGGACGGCCGTGCCCCACCCGGGCGGCTGCACGGCCTACCGGGTGGACGAACCCGCCACCGGGGGGGCGATGGTGCTGGCCACCGATCTGGAGTGGGACGGCGCGGACCCCGCGCAGCGTCAGGCGCTGGTGGCGCTCTGCCGCGAGCCGCGCCCGGCGCAGCTGCTGGTTCACGATGGGCAGTACGATGCCGATGACTACGAGCGGGTCCGCGGCTGGGGTCACGCGGTCGCCGAGGATGCGGTCGCCCTGGCCCGCGAGGCGGGAGTGGCGCGACTGCTGATCACCCATCACGATCCGACCCACGATGCAGCGACCCTGCTCGCGCGCGAGCAGCGCCTGCAGACGATGCAAGCCGGTGCCCGGCCGGCGGTGGCGCTGGCCCGACAGGGAGAGGAGATCATGCTCGAGGAGGATTTCCGGTGACGGCGAATCTCGCTCCGGTGGCGGTCATGCTGACCACGTTGCTGGTGCTCGTGACGGCGCTGTCGCTGACGGCGCTGCTGCGCCGTCGTGCGAAGCCCGACCGGCCGGGAGTGCTGGGCCTGCTGTCGGCGGTGGCGAGACCGGCGCTGGTGCTCGTCTTCACACCCGGCGCGATCTGGCTCGCGCAGCAGAGCCGCCCGCTGGCAAACTGGCTGGACGCCCACGAGCCGCTGGTCGACGCCTGGCGCGTGTTCTGGCTCGGCGCCCTGGCGCTGGCGCTGGTGGAGGGGACCGCCCGGCAGATCTGGGCTGTCCGCCGCCGGCCGTTCCCGGTGCCGGATCTGCTGGGCGACATCGTCCGCGTCCTGACGTTCCTGCTGCTGGCGTTCGCGGTGGCGAAGATCGAGCTGGGCTGGGACATCGGGCCGCTGCTGGCGTCCACGGCGCTGGTGACGGCGGTCATCGGCTTCGCGCTCCAGGGGGTGCTGGGCAACCTCCTGGCGGGCATGTCGCTGCACTTGACCCGGTCGGTGCAACCCGGCGACTGGATCGCGCTGGCCGGCGAAGCGGGGCCGTCGGTGGAGGGCAAGGTCACCTGCACGAACTGGCGCGAGACGCGCATCCAGACCGTCAATCACGAGGAGTTGATCGTCCCCAATTCGTTTCTCAGCAACGCCACCATCCACAATCTCGGACTCCCCACGCCGGCGCGGCGACACCGGATCGACGTGGGAGCCAGCTACAGCGACGCGCCCGACGAGGTCATCGACGCTCTCACGGCCGCCGCCCGGGCGGTGCCCGAGGTCATGGAAAAGCCCGCGCCGCACGCCCTGGTGACCGAGTTCCAGGACTACGGCATCAACTACCGGCTCCTCTACTGGACCCGGCAATACCACCGGCGCGGCTGGATCGACGGGCAGGTGTCGCGACACATCTGGTACCAGTTCAAGCGCTGCGGCATCGAGATTCCCTTCCCCATGAGTGACAAGCTGCTCAACGACTTCATGGCCGTGGTCTACAACCAGCGCAAGCTCGAGCCGGAACGGCCCGACGTGGCGGCGGTGGCACGCGACCTCGCGGCCAGCGATCTCCATCGCAAGCTCGTGGTGGACGCCGACGGACAGCCTCTGCTCGGGCCCGAAGAGCTGCGACGGCTGGCGGGTCTGGTCCGCCGCGAGAAGTGGACGCACGGCGAGGTGGTCATGCGCCAGGGCGACGAGGGCAGCAGCTTCTACGTCGTCGCCGGCGGCAAGCTGGCCGGCACGGTGGACCACGGCCACGGCGAACCCGTCACCAGGTTCGAACTGGGCGAGGGCGCGGTCGTCGGCGAGATGAGTCTGCTCACCGGCGCTCCCCGGGCGGCCACGCTCACCACGGCCACCAGCTGCGAGCTGCTGGTCTTCGAACGCGACGCTTTCGTGGCCCTCCTGAGCCTGCACCCCGAGGTCCCCGAGCACCTCGCCAAACTCGCCGCCGACCGCCAGGCCGCCAACGTCGCCGCCGCCGCCGACGCGCGGGCCGAGCAGGCGGCCGCGGCAGACCACGACGACAAGAAGGCCGGCATCCTGCGCCACCTGCTGGGCCTGATCGGGCGGTGACGGCGGTTCGTGCCCGGCACGAGCGCGGCCCCGCCGCCGAGGCGACGGGGCCGCTGGTCGTGGAACCGGAGGAAGGCCCGACTGGCCGGGCCCGACCGGTCGTTCCTTACTTCACGAGCGTCATCTTGCCCGACGCACGGAAGCCACCGTCGGTCTCCAGCCGGTAGAAGTAGGTGCCGCTGGTGGCGGCGCGACCCTGGTCGTCGCGGCCGTCCCACGCGTACACGTTGCTGTAGTCGCCGGCGGGAAGCCGCTGTTCGAGGATGGTGCGGACCTGACGGCCGCGCACGTCGAACACCACGAGACTCACCTGCGCGTCGCTGGCGAGCGTGAAGCTGAACTTCGTGGCGGGGTTGAACGGGTTCGGGTAGTTCGGGCCCAGACGGTTCGCCAGGGCCGGCACCGGCACCCCGGTCAGGTCGGTATTCGGCGCGCCGGGAGTGCCCAGATCGCCGCTGCCGAACGGAGCCACGCTCGTGGTCCAGGTCGTGCCGTCGGCGTTGTCGCCCCGGCCGGACCACTGCATCGAGGCGCCGTTCGGGTCCGGCCACACCGGGCCGCCGTCCCAGGCCACGGCGTCGATCTCGCGGGCGAGCGTGTCGACGAGGATCAACTCGTCGTCAGCGTTGCCCAGGGCGATCCCCGCGTACTGGTAGAAGAGCGTGACACCCTCGCCGGCCATGGCCGTCGCGTTCACGCCCAGCACCTGGTACTCGCCGGGGTTGATGACCAGCGGACCGCCGTTGGCGATGACGTGGCTGTCGTAGCCCAGGTCCTGGATCGTCCAGCCGTTGAGATCCACGGGCAGTGAGCCGGCATTGTAGATCTCGAACCACTCGCCGTCCGAGTCGTACAGGACCAGCGGGTTCTGCATGATCTCGGTGATCACGATCTGCGGCACCTGGCTGGGATCGGTGATCGCGACGGTGGTGTTCGCCGCGATCGTGTTGCCCGCGATGTCCTGCACGCCGTTCACGCGGACGCTGTGCGCCGTTCCGCTGATCGAGGCGGCCAGGGTCAGCAGGACCTGCGAGGCGTCGGTCTGCCGGACCGCCGACACGACCGCGACCGTGTTGGTGGGCGTGGCGGTCTCGAAGACCTCGTAGTTCGCGACGTTCTCGGCCGTCACGAGCGAGACGTCCTCGTCGTACTGCAGCATGACCTCGACGGTGCCGCCGAGCGTCGCGGTGACCAGCGTGGGCGGGGTGACGTCCGCGCCGGGTCCGTTGTTCACGAGGTCGCCGGCCAGGCCGACGATGAGCTGGCCCTGGCCCGCGTAGCTGCCGCCGGCGCCGGCGGCCTCGATCCGGTCGCCGACCGCCCAGGTGGCGAGATCGGGGACCAGGTCGTCGTCCACGCGCACCACCACGGGGCCGGAGCCGTCGTCGATGGTGAAGTTGTGGGCCGGGTTGGTGCCGCCGGTGGTCGCGATGGCCGTGATCGGGCCCAGCGACGCGGTGTAGGTGCCCTCGTTGGAGGGGGCGGCGGCAGCGGCGGTGGACATCAGGGCCGGCGTCAGCGGGGGGTTGCCGCTGCTGACCAGTTCCACCTCGTAGTTCACCAGCTCCACCGTGGTGCCGTACCAGTACGCGGTACCGGTGACCTTCACGATGTTGCCGGTCGAGTTCAGCAGGTCGCCGCCGGTGCTGCGGACCGTGCCGTAGACGTTCAGTCCGCGGCCGCTGGCGTCCTGGATGTAGGCGCTGACGTTGACGCCGTCGGCCAGGTAGTTGCCGGGGATGTAGACCTGGCCCTGCACCATCACGACCGTTCCGGCCATGCCGAGCGAGTCGGCGTGCACCGAGGCGATGGGCGTGATGGTCTCCGGCGCCACGGTGTAACCGTAGAAGCCGGTGTCGGGGTTCGTGCCCACCTGGGCGTCGTTGTCGGTGGCCTCGACGCGATACTCCACCAGGTCGCCGTCGGCGCCGCCCGGGATCGTGCCGGTGTAGGTGGAACCGGCCGACAGGGTCATGGCGACCGAGGTCAGGCCCATGCCGTTGACCTGCCAGTACAGCCGCACCTCGGTGACCGTACCGTCGCTGTCGGTGGCGTCGGCATAGACCGTGACCGGCTCGCCGGGCACCGGCAGCAGGCTGCGGTGGTACACGTTGGTGACCTGCGGCGGCTGCAGGACGACGGTCGCGTTGCTCACGCCCGGCGTGGGGGCCTTGGTCACGTAGGACGTGGTCACCAGCGCTCCGCCGGCGCCGTCGGGATTCCGCTGGATCGATTCGTACGCACCGTTGAGGTTCGCGTTCTCGTCGATCTGGGGTGCCAGTGTGAGCCTTACTGCAAATCAGACCGAAGTTTGCCAGGATGTAATGGTCAGTTTTACAGCCACAACGGTGAATGGAGGCAGTAATCCCGCTTACCAATGGAAGGTAAATAATTCAGCTGCCGGCAGCAATAGCTCTGAATTCAGCTATGTTCCGGTGCATCTCGACCAAGTTTGGGTGGTAATGAATTCCGATGCAGAATGTGTAGCAGAAAACCCGGTTACAAGTAATGTGGTTACTATCACGGTAAACGATCTCCCGATTGTAAGCTGGGATTGGAACCCGGAGCCTGTTGTTGCAGACAGCGATCCTATAGTGTTAACCGGTGGAACACCGGCAGGCGGTTTATACAGCGGGCCTGGGGTTTTTAATAATATTTTCGAGCCACAGAATGCCGGTCCAGGGCTGCATATACTAACCTACACTTACGTTGATGGCAATGGCTGTGCAGGTTCGGCAAATGCTTCCGTCGAAGTGCTTGAATCACCTGATTGCGGACCGCCCACAAACCTAATAGTCGGTGGGATAACCGCCAATTTGGCCCAGCTTTCATGGACCGCCGGAAACAATCATGAGGAATGGTTGCTGGAATGGGGACTTGCCGGATTTACTCCCGGAAACGGAAACCTGGTTTCGGGTTTATTGACACCCGGATATGAGTTGGATGGCCTTGCAGAGGAAACCGCCTACGAGTTTTACGTGAGGGGCATTTGTACTGCGGGTGTTACCAGCGCCTGGGCAGGCCCTGCAGGATTTACTACATTAAGTTCGCAGGTGGAAGTGATTTGCCCAGACAATGTGGTGCTGTGCATAGCCGATCCGGCATTTGAGCTTACCGGAGCAAGTCCCGAAGGCGGTGTTTTCTCTGGATTAGGAGTATCAGGGGCTATATTTGATCCAGTTTTGGCTGGTGAAGGTTTGCATGTCATTACCTATTCTTATGAAGGTCAGTCGTGTGAATTCCAAATCACCGTGCAGCCTCTGTTGGAGGCTGGTGTTAATATCAGTGCAGAACTAACCTCCGCTTGCCATGGTTTGCCTGTAACTTTTACGGCAACTGCAGTGAACGGCGGAACGACTCCAGTGTATCAGTGGATGGTCAACAGTGTCGATGCTGGTAGCAACAGCCATGAATTTACTTATGTGCCTGCCAATGGCGACCAAGTGTCTGTGGAAATGACTTCCAGCGAAAGCTGTATTGCACAAAACCCTGTTACCAGCAATACCATTACCATAAGCCTGCAGCCCAACTTGCCAGTTACTGTCCATATTATTGGCGGTGTAACCGAAGTATGCGAAGGCATTACGATTTATTTTTACGCATTTCCTGTAAATGGCGGAACAGAGCCTTCCTATCAGTGGCTTCTCAATGATGAACCCTTTGGTTTGAACAGCCCAGTGTTGTCGTTCGTTCCGACCAATGGCGATAGGGTAAAGGTTGTTATGACTTCCAGCGAAACCTGTACCACAGGCAACCCTGCTATCAGCAATGAATTTGTAATAACCGTAAACCCCAAGCCTTCGGTTGTGTGGGAGTGGGAGTTTGAGAGTGTCTGCTCGCAAACGCCTTCCATTCCGCTTAGTGGCGCTTATCCCGAAGGCGGAGTTTTCAGTGGTCCCGGGGTCATGGACGATTCATTTGTTCCTTCAATGGCAGGACCCGGCACGCATACCCTTTGCTACATTTATTTTGATGATGAAGGTTGCTACAACATTGCAAGGGTTGAGATAGAAGTTTTTGATTGCACTGGAATGAACCAGCCTGACGAGCCTGGGGACCTTTTGTTGTATCCCAACCCCGCCCGCAACCAGATAAATATGGTGCTTTCAAAGGACTTTACGCAACTTATTGAAATTTTAATTTTCTACATGCATGGCAACCTTGTTATTGCTGAAGATAATCCTGAACCCTGGGAAGCTTATGTGTTCGATATCAGGCATTTGCCTAGGGGGATATACTTTGTTATTGTCAGGGGCCGTAAGGGAATCCTAAGGAGTAAGTTCGTGGTTATGTAAATTGTTTTTTCCAGTCACTTAAAATTTAACGAAATGAAAAGATTAATGCTCTTGTTGGCTGGTATAGGGTTGGCTGCTTCCGGCCTGACTCAGAATCCCTATCTTTTGCGGCAGGAAACCGCTGTGCCGAAAGCCATTATCAACGTTTCTCTAACCACATCATCTGAATATGTTGCCGGACAAACCAACTTGATTCAGTTTAACCTGAATTTCTCTTCACCAGATTACGAATATCTTGATGGGTTTGAGATTATTTTTCCGGAAGGAGTCACGCCCCTGGCAGATGGTTCTTCGGAGGTGATCGGAGATATTGAAAGCGAAATTGAAATCAATTTGCCGGTTAGTGGCCAGAACATTTCCTGGGGTACAATTCCCGGTGGTACCCAGTGGGGCGAGTTGTTTCCCGGCCCTTACACGTTCCAGGTAAATGTTGATGTGGCTGCTTCTTTCACCGGTTCTATTGTTGCAAGCTACACCTTGCATGGCGATACCTATGGTAGTGAGCCCCATTTGGTTTCGGGTACGGTGATAATTCTTGCCGTGGGATCGCCAAGGCTGCCCCATAACCCCAGCCCTCCCAATTTTGCGGCAAATGTGGGCCTGAGTGGCACCATGACCTGGGAGTTTGGAACGAGCTCCGAAACCTATGATTTATGGTTTGGCGAAACAGGTAATATGCAACAAGTGCTGCAGGGAGCTGCTGCAGGCAATTCCGGAAGTTATAGTTTTTCTGGCCTGTCGGGGGCTACAGCCTATCAATGGCAGTTAATGGTTCACAACAGCTCAAAAGCAATTACTACCGGGCCAGTTTGGCATTTTTCAACCATAAGTAGCGCCATCAGCGATTTCCCATACGTGCAGAGCTTCGACGGAAACTGGTCGGGCGATCCGGCAGCACCTGCTGGCTGGGCGGTAATCAATGCCGATGGCGACGATTTTACATGGACACAGTCAAATAATTACATTGATCCGACCCCATCGGAGCCTTATGCAGCCCATGGCATGGGCAATCAGGACGACTGGCTGATTTCGCCCCCCATTGACCTTTCAGAGTCTTTCGCCGTAATGAAATGGTTTGATGTTGTGGAGAGTGAAACACGCAACAACTCTTATAAGGTGTTGGTGTCAACCACTATGCCTTCCATCGATGCCTTCACTGACGAATTGGCCGATATCGATTGCCAAAACACCGACTGGACTGAACACTCCTTGTCGCTGGG
>JAWOID010000126.1:0-24055 GCA_046484865.1 Candidatus Krumholzibacteriia bacterium | reverse complement strand
CCCGGCACAGGATTACGCCCAGCTGCGCGAGCACGGCGCCGCGGCGATCTTCGGGCCCGGCACGGTGATTCCGGACGCGGCCCGCGAGCTGATCATGGAGTTGAACCGCCGGCTCGGCTTCGGCGACTAGCCAGGATGATTCATGAGCGGCCTGCTGCGGCTGGTCAAATGCCCGCCAGAACACGCCTTCTCGGATCGGCTCGGTCAACGTCGCGCATCGGGTACGCCTCCCTCGCCGATCCTTGCGAGGTCGTGTTCTGGCGGGCATTTTCCTCATCCTCGCTACGGCCGCTCATGAATAATCCGGGCTAACGGGTGAGGAGGTCGTGGATCCGCCGCGCCAGCACCGGGTCGGCGGCCGTCACGACGACGCCGGCACCGATCATCCCCGCCCGGGGGTCCTCGCCGTGCCACGGTCGACCGTCCACCAGCACGGTCCCGCCCGCACACAGCGTGACGTAGAGCCCGCTCGGCCGCCGGCGGCTGCTGGGTCCGGGCGCCGCTGCAGCCGCGGCGCGCCCGTTCACCGGGGCGGTGGCGTCCACGGCCGAGCATCGCGAGATCTCGACCTCGAACCCCTCGTCGGTCAAGCGCTGCAACCGGGCGTCGCCCAGGGTGCGTTCCAGATACGGGGCCACCAGGATCCGGTTGCGGGGAGCGTCCAGGCGCGCCGGCAGCGGCGGGCCGTCACCCTCCTGGAACCATGCACCACCGCCGCGACTGCCCCAGAACGTGTGCCCGCGTTCGCTCTCGCCCCAGGCGGGGAAGTGCACGACGGCCGCCTGGAACGCCTCGTCGCGCAGCCAGCCGCCCATCACGGCGTAGTCGCGCGAGCCGCGGGCGTAGTTGTAGGTGCCGTCGATGGGGTCAACCACGCACACCGGACGACCCGTGCCTTCGGGCTGGAACAGGTCGCGGGTGGCCGTATCCTCCTCCGCATCGACGGCCAGGTCGGGAAACTCGCTCTGCAGCAGCAGCAGGATCAGATCCTGGGTCGCCAGATCGGCGGCGGTGAGGGCGGCCCCCTCGGGCGACCGTTCGCCCGACTTCTGGAGCGCGGCGATCTCGCCCTGCAGCCGCCGAGCGACCGCACCCGCCTGCAGGGCCGCCAGGCGGAAAGCATGCAGGAAACGATCGTCGAGGTCGACCGCCAGCCGGGTTCTCGGAATGGACGAGGACCCCGGCGGGCCCTGCTCGGTGCTCATGCTGCTACCCCCTGCGCTGGCGAAGCCTCCCATCGCCTCCGGCTCGTCCCGGCACGACTCCCCGGGACGCCAGCCGTTCAACGGGACACCCTAGCGATGCTGGCTCGTGCCGGCAAAAGGAAATGAGCGGCCTCGAAGCCCGAGACGGGCAGCGTCAGCCGATCGACGCACCGGGTCGCCGAATGATGGAGTGGAGCAAGGATCAGGGTTCACCCTAGCGATAATCCCGACCGTAGAGGGTAGGATCTGGACATCTCGGCAACACCGCACCCGCTGGACGCGCAGACAGGGGAGTTGCTCGCACAGCATGGACATCGTCTGTTTCGGGCAGCAGAACTGGGACTATTGCTGGACCGGCAAGCAGCAATTGATGACGCGGCTGGCGGCCCGCGGGCATCGTGTGCTGTACGTCGATTCCCACTGGTCGCGCGAGGTGTCCGGACCGCGGGAGCAGTTTCGCGCCCTCACCCCCGTCCGGCACCAGATCGGGCTCCGGTACGAGGGCCCCGGCGAGTTGCATGTCTTCACCTATCGCTATGCTCCGTGGCTGAGATGGCGATTGAACCAGCTTCGCTATCCTTCCGTCCTGCAGGGCATCATCGATGCCCGAGGCTTCACGGCCCCGGTCGCGCTGGCGCTGCGACCCCCGGCGCTGCCGCTGCTGCGGCAGTTGCGGACCGACGGCTCCATCTACTACGCCGTGGACGAGATGACGGTCACCGGCGCGCGGGCTCCGGAGACGCAACGGCTCGTGCGCGCCCAAGAAGAGGCCATGCTCCGGTACGTGGACGTGGCTCTGGGCGTCAGCCGCCGGCTGGCCCGGCGGTTCGCCACGGTCAACCCCGTGAGCTACTATCTGCCCAACGGCGCCGACGTGACGCACTTCTCTCCCGAGCATCTCGCGAGCGTCGACGGCCACGAACGGGTGAGCACCCTGCCGCGCCCGCGCATCGCCTTCGTCGGCCAGGTGGACGAGCGCATGGACCAGGATCTCCTGGTCGCGCTGGCACGAGCGCGGCCCCGGTGGCAGCTGGTCCTGGCCGGCCGCGTGCGGCCCGGCACCGACGTGAGCCGGATGGCGGCCGTCCCCAACATCCACGTGCTCGGCTATCAGCCGTACGCCGATCTCCCGCGCGTCCTGCGAGAGGTCGACGCGTGCATCGTCCCCTACCGGCGCACCGAACTGACCCGCTCGTGCAATCCGCTGAAGGTCTTCGAGTATCTCGCCACCGGCTTGCCGGTGGTGGCCACGCCGCTGGACGGGCTCGCCTGGTGCGACGACGTCATCGAGCTGGCGTCCGGTCCAGAGGCCTTCGGGAGCGCCCTGGAGCGAGTCTTGAGCGCCCCGCACCGCGGGCGCGAGGCTCGTCTGCAGCGGGCCGGGGATAACAGCTGGGATCGGCGGGTGGATGAACTGGAGGAGCGGCTGAGGGAAGCCAAGTCCGTGAGCCTACGACGCCGGACCGAGACGAAGGCGCTCGCGGCGGTCGGCCGTGACCGACCGTCGCTGGAGAGACGCGGCCGCACCGTACGCGCGGCGTCGCGCCTGGCCGGCCGGATCTACCAGGGCGGCCGCATGCTCGAGCGGCTGGCGACCGGGAAGCCACCGCGCCGGGTCGAGCGCATCCTCGTGGCCCAGCGCAGCCGCATGGGCGACCTGGTGCTGCTGCTGCCGATGCTGCGGGCGCTGCGCCGGCAGTTCCCCGACGCGCGCCTCGATCTGGGTCTGGGTCGCGAGCCGGCCTGGGACCCACGCCCCCTGCTGGGCCCCGATCTGGTGGACGACGTGAAGGTCATCGAGTTGCCGCGGGGTAGCCAGGACCGCGAACGGCTGGCGGCCTGCCTCCGGCTGGTCCGCAAACGCTACGACCTGGTGATCAGCGGTGCTGCCTTCGGCGTCGTCCGGGAGGCCTTCTTCGCCGGCGCGCCTCGCCATGCGGGCCTCGTCGACGGCCACAGGATGCAAGGGCTGCTGCACCCGGCGGTGGCGGCGGACAACTGGCGGCACCAGGTGGACCTGAACCTGGCGGTGGCGGAGGCCGTCGGCTGCACGGTGGTGGGTGGCGAGCGCATGCCCGTGCTCGAGGACGGGCTGCCGTCGCCGGCGGCGAGCGCGGACGCGATGGCCCGGCTCGGTATTCCGGTCGGCTCGCCGCTGATCATGCTGCATCCCGGTTCCCAGCGTCCCTCGCGGCGGTGGCCCGCCGACCGCTTCGCCGAGCTGGCGACGCGGGTCCTGGCCGAGCGTCCGGACGCCCGCGTGGCCCTGTCCGGCACCGGATCCGAACGCCCGCTTACCGGCCAGGTGGCGGGGGGCGTCCCGGCCGAACTCCGCGAGCGGGTGCACGACCTGGCAGGCAACACCGATCTCGAGGGGCTGCTGGCGCTGATCGCGCGGTCCGACGTGGTGGTGTGCAACGACACCGGGATCATGCATCTGGCGAGGGCCGCCGGCCGCCCGCTGCTGGCGCTGCTCGGCCCGGAGAACCCCCGGCGCTGGGAGCCGTATCCGCTGGGTCGAGCCCCGGCGATCGCCTTGCGGCGCGACGTACCGTGCGCCCCCTGCAAGCGCTGGACGTGTCGCCCTCATTACTGCCTGCGCGATCTCGCGGTGGAACCTGCCGCGGCGGCGGCCCTGCGCCTGCTCGCGTACCGGTGTCCGGCGCCCGATCTCTCCGCGCCCGCCGCCGGCTTCCCGGCCCTGCCCGACGGCAACTATCCGCTGGAGCGGAGCTACGAGGTGCGCAGCTGGGCCGACCTGGCAGCAGGCCGGCAGGAGCCGCCCCGGGTGCTGCTGATGGCGCCGAACGGCGACGAGGCCGCAGAGAGGGTACGGCTCACCGCGCGGATCGCGGACGACGAGTCGCCACTGTATCCGAGGCTCGCACCACCGCGCATGCTGCTGGAGGTCCACGACGGGCTGGTGGCGATCGGCGGCGGAGGCGCGTGGCCGCCCGCGAGTCTGGCCCGGGCCGTCGGCATGCTCGTGCGGCAGGACGATCTCGCCTGGGTGCAGCTCGAGCGAGACGGTCTGACCCGCCACCTCAGCCCGCTGCTCGTGCGCACGTCCGTGCTGCAAAGGATCCTGGAGACCGCCGAGGAGACGCCCGCCGCGGGCGACGAACCGGTCCGATCCGCCGTGGAGCGCGTCCTGCCGCGCTTGCTGGAGACCCGTCAGGGCGCGGTGTTGGAGTGGGAGCCGGAGCTCACGGCGCCGCCCGGGCGGCGGGACGACCCGGATCAGGCGCCCGGTGTCGTCGCAGACCGCACCCGCAGCCGCCGGATTTCGGCCGCCAGCGACCTCAAGTATCCGGATTTCGCGAGCAGTTCGGGACGGAACGCCAGCGCGTAGAGTTCGGCCCGCCGCGCGTTCGCCTCGTCGCCGGCCTGGCGCCGCTCGCGGGCGTAGCGTTGCAGGTTGGGCACGAAGTATCCCGCCGCCAGGCGCTGATGCTGGATCAGCAGCGGCAGGTTCCAGCCGATGTGCCGTCGCACGACCGACAGGTGGTTGCGCACGTGCCGCAGCGCGTCGCGCGAGGCCGCTCCCGCGTGCACCCGGTAGCGCAGGGCCGTCCGCGGCTCCCAACGGAATTCCCCCACCGTCGCGAGCCGGATGTAGAGATCCCAGTCGTCCGAACCCCAGATGGTCTCGTCGAAGCTGCCGCAGCGACGGACGGCCGCCGTCCGCATGAGCGCCTGTCCAGGCGAGAGCAGCCAGTTGCGCCGCCGGAACTGCCGGTGCACCCGCCCCTGCGGCTTCCGGGCGTGCCCCAGGGAGCGTTCGCTGCCGTCCGGCATGAGCTTCACGTAGTCTCCGTACACCATCGCCACCGTCGGATCATCCAGCAGCGGCACCTGCCAGGAGAGCTTGTCGGGGGGCCACAGATCGTCGTCGTCCAGGAACGCCACCAGCTCGCCCCTCGCCTCGCTCAATCCGCGGTTGCGCGCCGCGGCCTGGCCGCGGTTCTCCTGCCGGAGCAACCGGATGCGGCCACGTTCGGCCAGCGGGGCGAGGCGCTCGGCGGTGTCGTCGGGCGAGCCGTCGTCCACGACGATCACCTCCACGGCCGGGTACTCCTGGGCGAAGATCGAGGCGAGCGTCTCCTCCACCAGGGCCGCGTGCCCGTACGTGGGCACGACCACCGAGACCAGGGGCTGCGCCTTCATCGGCGGCCCCCGTCCGGCAACGCACCGGCGGGACGGTCGCGGCCGGCGGCATCCAGGCGCCGGAGCACCGCCGCGAGCACCCGCTCCACCGGCAGGTCGGCCGCCGGTCCGTCAAAGTTGCGGACGAGGTCGGCGCCGCTGCCGTCGGCCCACGGCCCGCTGTAGGGGACGTAGCTGCGGTAGTGGCGATAGTGGCCCAGCAGCACCACCCCCGACACGCCCGCCGCTGCGGCCAGGTGCGCGGGTCCGCTGTCGATGCCCACGAACAGTTCGGCCCGCCGCACCACGGCGGCTGTCTGGGCCAGGGACAGACGCCCGCACAGGTCCACGTAGCGCGCGGCCGCCTCTTCGGCGGCGACCGGACCGGCCACGGTCGCACCGGCCACGGCCGCACCGGCCACGGTCGCACCGGCGACGGCCGGACGGTCGGCGCCGCCGGCGATCGACGTCCGGGCGCCGGCGGCGTCCCGCGGCGGCCGGTCCAGCGCGCTCTGCAGGCCCACCTCCACCACGCTGACCCCATGTTCTTGCACCAGCGCCTCGACCAGGGCGCGCCAGCGTTCCGGGCGCCAGTCGCGCGCGTCCTGGTGGCTGCGGCCGTGGATCGTGACGAACCGCGGCGGCAACGACAGGGCTTCGGCGGCCGCCTCGGCGGCGGGCGGCAGGTGCAGACGGGGCGCCGCCGCGAGGCGCGGCAGGCCGGCAGCCGCGCAGAAGACATCCAGCAGACAACCATGGTCGTAGTAGTTCTTCACCGTGACGGTGCGCTCCTGAGGAGGGCGCTGCAGCGGCACGTGGCACACGGCGCAGTCGCGTCCGTGCAGGTTCAGGTCGTAGAGACGGTCGAAGAGCCTCCGCTCGCGCAGGTGGATCCACTCGGTCAGGCAACCCAGCTCGAGGATCGCGTCCACCTGCGGATGGTGGCGCACCAGGTCGGCGTAGCGTCGCGAGACCACCCAGACCAGAACCGCGTCGGGGTGTCGCGAGCGGACGTGCCCGGCAACGGGTTCGGCCGCGACGATGTCGCCCAGATGCTCCAGCAGGCACACGCCCACCACCTCGCGGGCGCCGGCGGCGCGCGTCAGGCCCGCCCGGCGCATGCGCCAGGAGCCGAAGGCGCGCAGGGCGCGCAGACGGGCGGCGGCACGGTGGCGAGCGGCGGCGCTGCGCAGGAGGTCACGGACGTCGCGCCCCGCCCGCCAGGCCGGCGCCGGGGTCACCCGCCGCAGCAGCCTGCGCGCGGTGCCGCCGGGAGCTTCATCCGCTCGACCGCTCACGGCTGCGGCTCCTGCGCCGCGGGCACCGCCGGCGGTGTGCTCACGTCGACCAGCGGCAGGCTCAGCGCCAGACGGCTCTCCTCCGCCGGCGACATGCGCGCGCGCCGTCCCTCCGCGTCGTGATACTCGCTGAACCCGCCCGGCACGAACGCCTCGGCGGCGGTGAGCGCGGGCAGGTGCGCCGGCCGGAGGTCGCGGCGGACGAAGAACGCGTTCACGCCCGCCCGCCCGCAGCCCACCAGATCGTAGCCCTTCCTGGCGGCCAGCGACGCCAGCGCCGCCAGCGAAGCGCCGAAGTACACCAGCGAGTGGTGAGCGCGGCGCCGGTCGAACCCGGGATCGTACGGCACCGTGACCTCCGCCTCTGCGCCGAAGCGGTGGTTGTACTCGAGCACCACGATGGCCGGCCGCACCGCCTCGAGCGCCTCGAACACCCAGTAGTCCATACCGTCGATGTCCAGCGACAGCAGACCGATCTCGCCCGTCACGCCCGCATCGCGCAGAAGGTCGTCGACGTTCTCGCGGGTGACGAACGCTTCGACCGCCTTCAGGTTGTGCAGCCAGTAGATGCGGCTCTGCCGGATGTGGGCGACATGGGACGGCTTGCCGTCGATCACCAGCCCGCTCCAGTTGCGGTCCACCAGCAGGAAGCGCGTGTTCGCCTCCTCGTACCGCTCCACGCCGATCTCCACGAACAGCGGCCGCGGCACCGGCACCGTGTCCACCAGGTGCCGGATGATGCCGTCCTCGCCCCACTGGCTGAACACGCGGAACTCGTGCGGACGCAGCGCCTCGCCCGGTCGCAACGTGGAGTTCGCCGCGCCGTCCGGGACCGGGTCGAGCGACCGCGCCTGCCGCGACTCCACCCGCCCGAGCGCCTCCTGCAGCAGTTCGAGACGGCGCTCGAGTCGGTCCAGCCGGCGCTGGACGTTGCCGAAGGACGCCCGGACGAACCAGGGTACGAGCAGCTTATCCTTCAACCGTCCCGCCAGGGATGCCAAGGTCGTCCTCCTCGCGCGTGGAATCGCCGCCTGCCCGCAGACGACTCAGCCGGCGACCACCCCGTCCGTGACCAGACGCCATTGCGAGTGCTGGATCATGAGACCGTGGTTCGGGTCGGGCAGGTCGCCGGTGCCGTAGACGTCGCGCGGCAGCACCTCGAACGTGGCGGCGTTGTCGATGTCGTCGAGGTCGCGCCGCGGCAGCCCCACCGTGAGCTTGAGCCAGTAGGTGCCGGGCACCAGCCGCAGGTCCGGCAGGGTGCACTCCACCCAGGTGGGGCTCTCGATCGCCGCCAGCGTCGAGGGCGAGAAGCGCGTGTGGGCGACGAAGATCCGCTGTCCGCGCTGATCGCTCACCGCCACGCCGAAGGTGGGCCGCTTCAGCGGGTACGACGGCTTCACCAGCAGGCGCACGCACAGTCCGCCGCCCACGGGCACCGTGGCGTCAGGCTGGCCGTCGAGGTCGGTGAGGACCATCCGCTGCAGGATGGGCTCGAGTTGCGGGCCGCGCCCGGGGTGTGCGCTCAGATCCACATCGGGCACCGAGGCGAGCACCTGCCCGGCATAGGCGCCGAGCACCGTGACGGGGTCGCCCGAGGCCTGCAGCCGTCCCCCGTCCAGCCAGATGCAACGGGTGCACAGCGATTCGATGCTGGCCGCGCTGTGGCTCACGAGCAGCACGGTGCGGCCGGCGGTGGCCACGTCCTGCATCTTGCTGAGGCACTTCTTGCGGAACTCGGCATCGCCCACCGACAGCACCTCGTCCACGATGAGGACATCGGTGTCGAGATGTGCGGCCACCGCGAAGGCCAGGCGCACGAACATGCCGCTGCTGTAACGCTTCACCGGCGTGTCGAGGAAGCGGGCGGTGCCGGCGAACTCCACGATCTCGTCGAAGCGCCGGTCGATCTCGCGACGCTTCATGCCGAGGATGCCCCCGTTGAGATAGATGTTCTCGCGGCCGGTCAGTTCCCGGTGGAAGCCGGTGCCCACCTCCAGCAGGCTGCCCACACGGCCCCACACGTCCACCCGGCCGGTGGTGGGAGCGGTGATGCGGCTGATGATCTTGAGCAGCGTGCTCTTGCCGGCGCCGTTGCGTCCGACGATGCCCAGCACCTCGCCCTGGCGCACGTCGAGGTCGAGATCGCGGAGCGCCCAGAATTCCTCGTGCGCACTGCGGCGGAGGAGTTCCCGCACGCGGGACAGCGCCGTCGCCGCCGAAGCGTCGCCGTCGTCGTGGTGGTGCCAGATCCGGTACGCCTTGCCGAGGCCGCGAATCCGCACCCCCAGATCGCCGCGTTGCACCTCAGATGACATCCGCGAAATTCCTCTCCATGCGGGTGAACACCGCGGCGCCCACCACGAGCGAGACGGCGCAGACCACGGCCGCGATTCCCAGGTAGCCCCAGGGCACCGTGCCGGTACCCAGCACCGCCCAGCGCGTGGTCTCCAGGATCGGTGCGATCGGGTTCAGCATGTAGAGGTGTCGATACCCGGCCGGCACCTCGGCCACGGCATAGGCCACGGGGCTGGCGTAGAGCAGGAACTGGATGGCGACCGGACGCAGGTAGTTCACGTCCCGGTAGGGCACCGCCAGCGCGGCGGCGGCGAAGCCGGTTCCCATCGCCAGGGTCAGCAACATCAGCAGGCAGACCGGCAGCATCAGCACGTGCCAGCCGGGGAACTGCCAGAAGAGCGCCAGCAGCACCACCAGCAGACCCAGTCCCACCGCGAAGTCCACCAGCGCCGAGAAGACGGTGGAGATCGGCAGGATCAGGCGGGGGAAGTAGATCTTCGCCACCAGGTGCTGGTTGCTCACCATGGACCCGCCGGCGCGGTTAAGGGTGGTGGCGAACGTCTGCCAGAGCAGCATGCCGGTGAAGCTGAACACGAAGTAGGGCACCTGCCCGGGCGCCTCGAGCTTGGCGATGCCGCCGAAGACGAAGCTGAAGATGCCGGCCGCGATCAGCGGTTGCAGCACCACCCAGGAGACGCCCAGGGCCGTCTGCTTGTAGCGCACCTTCAGGTCGCGCCCGCCCAGGATGCCGAGCAGGTCGCGGAAACGCCAGATCTCGCGCACGTCGATGCCGCCCCACCCGCGGTGCGGCCGGATCGTGATCTGCGGGAGTTCGGAGCGCCTGCGCGACGGTGCGACGATGGTGTCCCCGCTGGGTGGCATGATCCTCCTGGTCCGCCGCCGCCCACCCGGGCGGGTCGGTGCGGCTACCGTGGTCGGCCGTCGTGATCCCCATGATTCCTCGCACCATGGTAGACACGCACGGGCAGACCCTCAACCTGCGCCTCGCGACCGCAGCCATCATACCACGGCGGGGATTCCGGCGAGGTGGCACGTTGCCGGCGCCGGATCACTTCCGCGACACGATGATGTACACCGCGTGGATGATCCCCGGCAGGTATCCGAGGATCGTCAGCAGCACGTTGATCCAGAAGTGCTTGCCCAGTCCCTCCTGCAAGAAGACCCCGAGCGGGGGCAGGATGATGGCCACGATGATTCTGAGAACGTCCATGAGGCCTCGCTTCCGCGCACGTGGCGTACCGGTGGCCCCCGCTCCCATGCTAGCCGCGCCCGGCGCGGGAGGCTACCCCGGCGCCCGACGTGACCTCGTCCGATTGACTCCGCCGCCCGTTCCGCCTACGATCGTCCTCTCGCCCCGGCCTCCGTCTCCGAGGAGATCCGCCATGACGCTCCGCCCTCTCCTGGCCGGCCTTGCGTTCGACCCCCATGCCACCAGAGCCCTGCCGCCGATCGCGGCCCTCGTCCTGGTCGCGGCGCAGGCGGTGCAGGCAGTGCAGGTGGTAGAAGCCGCGCCGGAACCACCAGCGATCGAGGTCGTCGCAGGCGTCCGCCACGTGCGCAACGGCTCCGAACCGCTCGCCGGGGAGCGCACGCTGCGGCTCGAGGAACTCTGGAGCGTGAACGTCGACGAGGAGGAGGAACTGATCGGCGTCCTGTCGTCGGCCATCTCCGGGTCCGCCGGCACGCTGTGGCTCACCGACAACCAGCTCGGGCAGGTGCTGGTCTACTCGGCGACGGGAGAACATCTGCGGACCCTCAGCCGCGAAGGCGAGGGCCCGGGCGAGCTGAACCATCCGCAGGGGATGTTCTGGCTGCCCGACGGAGGCCTCGGCATCCAGGACCGGAAGCGGGGGCAGCTCACCCGCATCGATGCCGGCGGCGTGCCGCTGTCGTCGATCCAGCTCGCCGCGCAGGACGGGCAGCGGCTCAGCACCAGCTCGATCCAGGACGTCCGCTGCCGGGGCGGCGTGCTGGCCGTGAGCGGCATGCAGTTCGGCAACCGCGAGGACGGCAAGCCCTTCCAGTCGCGCTACCTCGGCATCTTCGATCTCACGGGGAACGAGATCGCCCGGCTGCGGGAGAAGCCGGCGGGCTTCGACTTCGCCGGCAGCTACGACGAGTCCGTCGACTGGTTCCCGAGCCGCAACCTGTTCGACCTCGATGCCGCCGGCCGCCTCCATGTCGCGGCCGGGCGCGACCTCTATCGCATCGTCGTCCACGATCCCGGCGGAGCCCAGGTCGGCGTCATCGAGCGCGCGTACGAGCCACGGCGACGCACGGCGGAGGAGAAGGACGAGGTGCGCGCGAACGTCACCATGTGGGTCAACGGCAGGGAAGTGAAGGTCGAGAGCAAGGTCCTGGAGACGGTGGCGCCCATCCAGGCGCTCCAGATCCTGGACGACGGCATGCTGTGGGTGACGAATGGACACGGCATGAAGCCCGCGGAGCCCGGGGCGGCACGCTCCTGCGACCTGTTCGACGCCGAGGGTCGCTTCCAGGAGGTGGTGCACGTGGCCGTCGCCATGGATCCGGACCAGGACAGGCTCATCCACCTGGACGACGGACGCTGGATCCTGCTGCGGAACGTCAGGGCGGCCTGGAACGCTATGTATGGCCGGAACGACGAGGACGCCGAGGACGCCGACGCAGCGGACACAGCGGACGCAGCGGAGGATGCCGCGCTCAAGATCGTCTGCCTGCGCGGCGAGTGAGCATCGGGATCGCCCGCGACGCGGCCAACCCGCCACGGGCTGCGCTCTGCAACGCTCCGGAAGCTCCCCCATGTTCTCCGTCCGGGCGGATGACGCCTGGCACCTTCTCTAACTGTCCTCTCGGGGCCCAGTTGCAGCTTGCCCGTCCTTGGGGTATCCCATCTTGCTCTGGTGCGGCAATCAGGTACGGATATTGCGTACCGGCCCGGGAACCTGCCGCCCGTGTGATCCGGCCCCGAGGTCGCCCCTGTCTCGGGTCGGCGCCAGACCGCCCGCCGGCAAAGGTTGCCAGCACGAGCAGGCCTTGGTTGCGGGCCGCAATACCGTTCGTCATCGCCTGGAGCCGGCATGAACGCCTCGCCCCCGTTCCCGTTCACGGATGGCTCCGGGTCGGCCCGGCGTCTGGGCGCGGGCGGGATGGCGGTGGCGGTGCTCGCCGTCGCGATAGAGGCACTCCTCCTCGATTCCACCTGGCTCGAGGCTCGCCGCAGCTCTCTCCTCGCGGTCGTCGCCCTCGCGCTGCAGCAGGCCAAGCCCTACCTGGTGGTGGCGCTCTCCGTGGCCGCATGCGGATGGGTCCTCGCGCGATCGGACGACCGGCAACGGGCGTCGTCGCCGAGCCCCGCCTGGGCACTGGTCGCGACCGCCGTGCTCCTCGCCACGCTCGCTGCGCTGCACGTCCCCACGCTCGACGAGCTTCTCCTGAACGGCTCGCTGCGGTCCAGCGGCGAGGTCGTCGAGACGAGCGGCGCGGGAGCGCTGCGCGTGCAACTGCCCTTGCAGGTGGTGCCCCTGGAGGAAGCCGGCCGTCTGGCCGAGATCGACGTTGCGCCCGCGCGCGGGCCGCGCGACGTGCGGGTCCGCTGGGAAGCCGTCCGGACCGGTCCGCTCGACGAGTCGGCGCGGGTGGAACTGATCGGCGGCGGCAATCTCCATGATGTCACGCGGGACTACCGCTCGCTGCCCGAAGGCGTGAGCATGCCGCTCGAGCGCACCCTGAGGCTCGGGTCCGACCCGGCGCGCTTGAGGCTGCGTCTCGCCTGGGATCCCCCGCCGCCCACCACCTTCTTCAGCGCAGACTGGGGCAGCGATCCCGGCGGCTTCGCGCTCGACACGGGTGGCGCGGACGTGGCGGTTCGGGAGATCACGACTCCGGACGAGACCGGCGGAAGCCTCCTCGTGGTCTCGGGCAAGCACGGACCAGATGGTTACACCACCTTCGTCCTTTCCGGGACCGAATGGCGCAGCCACGATCTCTCCCCGCTGGTCGAGGCGCACGGCCGTCTCGAACTCGTGCTGGACGCCTCCGATCCGCCCCCCTGGGCGGTCCGTCTCGTGGGGCGCTCGGGGAGCACCGAGCCCGTGCCGCTGTCGAGTTTCCGGACGGAACGCGTCTCCGCCGATCGCGCGCGCTACACGCTGGCGTTGCGCGATTTCGACTGGTCGACGGCATCGCCGGGCAGCATGGTGGGGATGGCCATGCTGTTGCGTGGCCGGCCCGGGCCGTTCCGGATCGGCGTCGAGGCCGCGCGGGTCGTGCCGGCGGCGGCGCCGGCGAGCGGCTGCGCCATCGGCGCGACCCGCACCGGACACGCAGGCGGGCCGCCGGTGAAAGGACTGCTGGCGGCGGGCGTGAGCGGCGCGGCCGTCGAGAGCGGTATCATCGCTCGACATCCCCAGGCCGCTCGCCTGTTCGCGGCTTCGCTCGCGATCGTGGGAATCGTCGGCGGCTTCCGCTTCGCGTGGCTGCTGGTCCGCCGGCACGCCCTGCACGTCGCCGCTGCCGCGCTGGTCGGACCCATCGTCCTGCTCGTGCTGGACTCATGGTTGCCCGCATTCATGAGTCCGCGACCGGAGCACGTCCCGCTCGCGATGCTGCTGGCCACCGGGACCGCGGCGGTGGCGGGCTGGCGAGCCGGAGTACGGCGTCCATACGGCCAGCGGGCGATCGCGGCGTCCACGATAGAGGTGCCCACGACCCCGGCGGTTGCAGAACGCACGGCGGCCATCACCGCTCGCCTTTCGTGGGCCGATGCCGCGAAGATGCTCGGCATCCTGGGCATCGTCGGTTTCCACGTGACCGCCGACGCCCACGGCCAGGCGTTCGGCGCCTTCGAATCCACCCAGCGGTGGGTGCCCGTGGTGGGCCGCGCCCTCTGCCAGCCCTTGAACAGCGCGCTGTTCGTGATCGCCGCTTTCTTCCTGCTGGCGCACGGGCTGGACCGGCGCGACCGCAGCTACCGGCAGGTGCTGGGACGACGCGCGGATCGGCTGCTGGTGCCCTTCGCGCTGTGGTCGATCATCTATCTGATCTTCCGGCACTGGAAGGCATCCGCGTTCGGGTACCAGGACGCCTACCGGGAATACCTGGCCGACGGCTTCGCGTGGCTCGGCTTCGCCGTGCTCGGCAAGGCCCAGTACCACCTCCACTTCCTGCCGTTCCTGCTGGCCTTGACGCTGCTGTTTCCGCTGTACCGGATCGCGTGGCGACGGCCGTGGGCGTGGCTGCTGGCGCTGCCGGTCCTGCTCTGGGCCTGGAGCATGCTCGACGGCATGATCTACCGCGCCGGAATCGAAGCCGAGTGGCGTCCCTACCTGCTCCGGGCCACGAAGACGCTCGGATTCGCGGGCTTCGGGATCGTCGCCTTCGCGCTGCAGCGCATCCATCGCGACTGCATCGGCCGGCGGACGCAGCTCGTGCTCCTGGCGATGTCGGTCGCGATGCTGACGGCCGGGATGTCCGTCGTCCTGCACCACGCCTTCGGCGAGGTGGAGGCGGGCCGCTGGTTGCCGCTCGATCTCGCGGAGCATCTCGCGCGCCATCTCATGCCGGTGGCCGTGTTCATGCTCTTCATGCTGGCCGGCGAGAGCCTTCCCGCGTGGGCCGGGCGGCTGTGCAAGCTGAACTTCGGCGTCTTCCTCGTCCACCCGATGCTGCTGGACACGCTCGAGATCCTCGAGCAGGACAGCGGCTGGTCGCCGGCGCGGATCGTACCCTTCAACATGGCCGTGGTGGTCGGCGGTTCCTTCCTGGTGGCCTGGCTGATCTCGCGCGTGCCGTCGCTGCGCTGGACAATCGGCCTCTCCCGGGAGCGAGATCGATGACGGGCGCCTTGCCGATCGGCGGCGTGTCGGGCGCTCGACGCCTGCGGTGGGCGGCATTCGGGACCTACTGTGCGGTCGCGCTCGCCTATCTCGCCTGGCGCGGCGCATTCACGATCACTCCGCACCATCCTGTCTACGGCGTCGTCTTCTACCTGGCCGAGATCGTGGGCGTGGCCACGTCGATGGTGTTCTACCTGATCGTCGTGGAGCGACGCGAGCGAGCGGTTCCGGACCTTCCGGAGACGCCGCCGTCGGTGGACGTGTTGATCGCCACCTACGACGAGGATCCCGACCTGCTGCGGGCGACGGCGATCGCGGCGCGCGACATGGACCTGCCGCACGCGACCTGGATCTGCGACGATGGGCATCGCCGGGAGGTCGAGGCCCTGGCGCGCGAACTGGGCGTCGGCTATCTCGAGCGCGACGGGAACGAGCACTACAAGGCCGGCAACATCAACCACGCCCTGAGCCGCACCCGGGGCGAGGTGGTGCTGATCCTGGACGCCGACCACGTGCCTCGCTCGAACCTGCTGAGGCGGCTGCTCGGCCACTTCGCCGATCCGGCCGTGGCGCTGGTGCAGATCCCGCAGATCTACTACAACCTCGACAGCTACCAGCACGTGGTTTCGCCGCTCACCGGCGAGGTGTGGCACGAGGCCTCGATCTTCCACCATCTGATGCAGCCCGGGCTGGACCGCCTCCACGCGGCCTTCTTCGTGGGCACGGGGGCGCTCATCCGGCGCCGGGCACTGGACGAGATCGGCGGCTTCGCCACCGGCAGCATCACCGAAGACATCCACACCTCGATGCGCCTGCACGCGGCGGGATGGCGCAGCGTGTACGTGGACGAGCCGCTCGGCTTCATGCAGGCCGCGGACACCGCCTTCGCGTATGCGCGACAGCGCCTGCGCTGGGCCCAGGGATCGATGCAGATCCTGCGCAGGGAGAACCCGCTGTTCCGGCGCGGCCTGAGCTGGACGCAACGGATCGGCTATCTGAACTCGCTCGGCGGGTATCTGCTGGCCTACCAGCACCTCCTGTTCTACCTGGCTCCGGCGATCTACCTGCTGGGAGGCCCGAGCCCCATCGCGCTCGAGAGCGGAGCGGCGGTGCCGGTCTTCGCGGGCTACATCTGCACCGCGCTGTTCCTCTATCGGTTCCTCGCGGGCCGCCATGCCCGTCTGTTCCTGTCCGAGTGCTTCAAGATGCTGAATCTGCCGCTGTTCATCCTCGCCTCGGCCGCCCTCCTGCGACCGGACGGCCTCGTGTTCCGGGTGACGCCCAAGGGCGCCCACAAGGGCTGGCCCACCGCCATGGTCGCGCCGCTCGTGCCGCTGGTCGCGGTCAACCTGACCGCCGTCGGCATCGGGGTCGCCGGGCTGATCCGGGGCAACTCCGCCCGACCCGAGGCGGTGATATTCGCGCTGATCTTCGCGACCTTCTTCGGTATCTCCGGCACGCTGGCGCTGGTCCACAGCTTCGAACGCCGGCAGACCGACGACGCGAAGCTCCCGCCCGTGCAGGTCGCGGCCACCTTCGTCGCCGACGGTGTCCACCGGCCCGTCCCGCTGAAGCTCCGCCGCCTCGGCCACGACCGCGCGTACGCGCTCGTGGACGAGCCGCCCCCACTCGCGGCGAGAACGGCCGGCCGGCTGCAGATCCCCGAGTTGCAGCTCGAGCGCGACATCGGCGCGATCTACGGCGGCGCGCACGCCGTCCGCGTGGGAGGACGCCGGCTCACGGTCCTGTCGTTCCGCCTGCGCGATCTGGACCGTTCCGAGCGCGATCGCATGGACCGGTACTGCTTCGAGGTCGCGCTGCCGCGGTTCTTCGGCGCCACGGCGAGCGATCCGATCGAGCACGTGAACTCCGAGGCCCGATCCCGACGTTCGCGAGCACGGAACGCCGGTGATCCCGACTACCTCCCGATCGAGAGTACGCTGGTATGAGCCCATCGATGCGACCCCCGAATGCCCCCCTGGAGGCAGGCCGACCGGACGAGATATCCGTCGTCGAGGATGTCCGCGGCGGCCCCGGTGTCGACGGACCGGAGCGCACGACGACCAGCCTCCCCGGCGACCTCGACCTGATGATGCCGCCGCCGCCGCGGCGCCGCGGAGGGCTGCGCCGCGTGCTCGGGGTGGCGCTGCTGATCGTCGCGTATGCCGCGGTCATCGCGACCGCGGTGGTGCGCGACTACGCGTCCCTGCCGGCCCTGCAGCGCCCCCGGGCCGAGGTCCGGGGCGACTGGATCTTCCGCGGCGGGGAGAAGTTCCTGGTCAAGGGCGTCGGCTGGGACCCGGCACGGCCGGGGGAACTGCCCTGGGAGCGGACCCTCGACCCGAAGGCCGTGGACGAGGACTTTCGTCGCATCCGCGAGGCCGGATTCAATACCATCCGCACCTGGGATGCGCTCACGGCGGAAGAGCTGACGCTCGCGGAACGGCACGACCTGGCGGTCCTGCAGGGCATCTGGGTCGATCCGCAGGGCGATTTCGGCGATCCGGGCTTCCGCTCGCGTGCGCTCGCCCGCGTCCGCGAGGTGGTCGCCTACTCGCGCGAGAGCAACGCCGTGGTGGGCTATCTGGTGATGAACGAGCCGACCCCGGGACATGTCCTAGACCAGGGCATCGACGGGACACGGGCGCTGCTGCGCGAGATCGCGGTCGCCGTCCGGCATCTCGATCCCGGCGCGCTGGTGTCGTTCTCGAACTGGCCGGGAGCCGAGATGCTCCGCGAGGAGACGCTCGACTTCCAGTCGGCCAACCTGTACCCGTTCCGGCCCGGCATCCTGGTCGACGCGGTCGGCTACGAGGGGATGGTCCGGCTCTGGTCGAGCGGGCTCTCGGGCGACCGACCCCTGCTCGTCACCGAGTTCGGGCAGTCGGTCGCCCCGGCTGCGAGGGCGGGACCGGACGGCCCAGGCGGGGTGGACGAGGCCGAGCATGCCGAGATCATGCCCCGGCTGGCCGAGGCCATCGTGGCCGGCGGCGGCGCCGGCGGCGCGGCCTTCATGTGGAACGACGGCTGGTGGAAGGATAACGACCGGCCCGGCGACGAGAACGTCCACGACCCGGACGATCCCGAGGAGTGGTTCGGTCTGCTGGCCATGGACGAGATCGGAGACCGGCGAGGCCGCGAGCGGCCCGCGCTGCAGGCGCTGCGCGAGTGGAACCGGGCCGTGTTCACGCTGCCGCGTTCGGGCTCGCTACCGTCGCGCCAGGTGGACGTGGAGATCCACCATCCGTCCCGCGCCGAGGCGCTGGTGAGCTGCTCGATCGACGGCGGCCCAGAGCTGGAGGTCCCGGTCGTCCGCGAGGGCGACTGGCTGCGCGGTCGCCTCGGCCTTCCGGTCGCGGCCAAAGAGCCGGTGCGACTCGACCTCGCGCTGCGGGATGGCCTGGAGACAGTCGTCCGCACCCGCCGGACCGTGGTGCCCCCCGCGGCGCAGATCGACCTCGACCTCACCGTCAACGGGCAGGGCTCCTGGCGCGAACTCGTCGTCCGGGCGCGGAATTCCCGAGCCGAGCCGGTCACTGACCGCGAGGTGATCCTGGTCGTGACCGACGCCAGCCGTTACGCCGACGTCGTCCACCGGCTCATCACCGACGCCACCGGCACGGTGCGGCAGCCGGTGCGGCTGCCGCTGCCGCCGGGCGTGGCCCTCGCCGTGGCGGCGATCCGCGAGGACGGAGCTCCCCCCCGCGCGCTGACATACCAGTTCCTCTCAACAGACCAGGTGGTGGAATGAGCAGCCGCGGATTCGTGCTTGGATGTCTACTGCTGGCCGTCGCCGTTCCTGCGAGCGGCGATGCGACGGCCGTTTCCACCATCTCCGAGGGTTACCGCCTGCTCGGCGACGGTCAGGTCGAGGAGGCCCGCGCGGCGTTCGCCGCCATCGCGTGCCAGCACCCGGACAGCAAGGCCGCGTGGCAGGGCCTGACCTGGGCCAACCTCCGGGCGGGCGACGTCGACGCCGCCGTCGAGGCGGCCGATCGCTGCCAGCAGCTCGATCCCGGCGACGACCCGTGGCGGCGCAAGCGCATCACCATCATGCTGGATGCCGCCGGGCATCGCGACCGGGCGGTGCGTGAGCTGCGCGAGCTGGCGGCGGCCAGACCCGAGGATCCCGAGACCCGCTTCGCGCTCGGCCGGGCACTCTCCCTCTTCGTGGGGGACCAGCAAGGAGCCGCCGAGAACTACCGGGCCGGACTGCGTGCGCACGACGACCCCGACGCTCGCCTCGGCCTGGCGCGGGCGCTGTCCTGGTCCGGGCGCGGTCGCGAGGCCGCGGTCGAGTACGACAGGCTGCTCGCGGCCGACCCCGAGCATGTCGAGGCGCTGGTGGGGCGCGCCCGGGTGGCGCAGTGGAACGGGAAGCTGGGCCTCGCCCGCACTCTCAACGACCGCGCGCGCGCAATCGTGCCCGACGATCCGCGACCGCACCTGGGTCTGGCCCGGATCGCCTTGCAGGAGGACCGGCCCGTCGCGGCGCGTCGCCACGCGATGCACGGCCGGGAGGTGGTCGGAAGGGCCGAGGAGGATGCACCGCTGTTCGCGGCGATCGACGCGGCCAGCGCGCCGAGAGCGCGCGTCTTCGGAACGCTGCGCAACGAGCCGCTCTCGGGAGTCGAACGCCGGAGCAGCGGCGTCCTCTTGACCTTCAGGCTCCCGCGCGACGTCGAGGCGCGGCTCGAGGGTTCCTACAGCCGGTTCCAGACCGACGCGCAGAACCTGGAGTTCGCGACCGCCGGGCTTCAACTGCGGCATCCGCTACCCGGTGGCGTCCAGTTCGGCGGATTCTACCGCAATCATCGCTTCCCCGAGTATCGGCAGGATGCGCCGTTCCACGCCTGGGGAGTCGAGGCGAAGGCGCGCTTGCCAGGTCCGCCGACGTCGATCCGCATCGGCTTCCGCAACCGGCTGCTGGTCGAGGAGCCCGTCGACGAATCTCCCGTCGCTCCGTTCTACGAGGCCGGCACCGGCGGCATGATCATCGGTGCCATCCGCCAGCAGGTGGCTCTCGATGAATGGCACGCCGCCCTGTCGGGCGCGCCGCTCCGCGGCTCGTTCATCTACCTGGTGGGATCGATCGGGCAGGTCGACGATGCCGGCGACGACGCTGTCCTCGACATCAGCCCCGGCACCAACGACCGCATCACCGCCGTCGCCGGCGGAGGCTACGATTTCGGACCGCTGCTGGGGCTCGGTTCGCACCGGCTCGTGCTCGGCTACAACCTGTTCTATCTCGATTACGCCCGCGAAGACACGCGGTACTTCTCGCCCCGGAACTTCCTGGTGCAGGGCGTCAGCCTGGGGTGGCGGTGGGGCTTCTCCAAAGCCGGAGTCGTCGGCGTCGAAACCGCGGGCTCGCAAAACGACGCGGGAGATCTCGGCGGCAGCGCAGGCGGCTACCTCGCGGTTCCGCTCGGATCGCACCTGCAACTGGAGACCCGTACCAGGTACTTCGACAATACCGTGTACCGGACGTTGACCTCGAGCGTTCAATGCAACGTCCGGTTCTGAAGGCCGCGGGGCCGACGGTACACCGCCGGCCCCGCTCGTCTGCGAGAGCCCCGGGCGGGCTCTCGAACTGGTCCCTTCTTGTCTCCAGCAGCGACTTCAGCAGCCGCTCCGGCAGCTACTCCAGCAGCTACTTCAGCAGCTACTTCAGCAGCAACGCCTTCTGCGTCAGGCGCTCCGCATCGGTGCGCATGCTCACCAGATAGACGCCGCTGCGGACGCTCCGGCCGGCGTCATCGGTGCCGTCCCACTGGAGTTCGTGCGTTCCCGCGGCGTGCAAGCCGGCGGCCAGCTCGCGCACGAGGCGCCCGGCCACGTCGTAGACCGCCACGCGCACGACGCCCTGCTTCGCCAGCGAGAAGGCCACCACCGTGCTGGGGTTGAACGGGTTGGGGTGGAGGCTCAGCGCCGTCGTCGCCTGCGGCACCGACTTATCGAGCATCGTGAACTCGCCCGAGCCGGACGCGATCGGCTCACCGAGCGCCTGGATGTCGGGCACGAGATAGGTCGTGCGCCGGTCGGTGCGGTAGTGCAGGCCCAGCGGACCGTCCTGGCCGTCGCTGCGCGCGAGGATCTCCAGGGTCGGCGCGGTCTCGTAGACGAGCACCAGGTCCTCGTGGCCGTCGCCGGTCACGTCGGCGAGACGGTACTCGACCGGCTGCACCACGCCGGCGGTGTTGCCGACGTAGGCGAGCTGCGCGTCGACGTCGGCGACGTTCAGACCGGAAGCGTCGCGACGGAGCCGTCCGTCCTCGAGAGGCACCGCGGGAGCGGGCACGACCAGCGTGTAGAGCGGCTCGCCATGGGCGAGCAGGCCGTCGGCCGTGAAGCCGCTGCTCGCGAACGCCATCCCTCCCATGTCGTGGGGCACCGAGACGACCGCCGCCACCTCCGTCGAGTTGCCGCTGTCGTCGGTCGCGGTGTAGACGAAGGTGTACGTGCGACCGGTCAGGCGTCCGGCCCGCTCGGCCCGCACGCTGAACTCGGTGTCCAGCGTGCCGATGGTCGCGTCCTGGATGTCGTCCTCGGTGTTGCCGTCGCCGATGCCGGTGCCGTTGTCCGGCTCGTTCGACGAGTACGACGTGAGAACCACCGTCGGATCCGTGTCGCAGTTGTCCGTCACCGTGATGGTGGCCGAGATGGGCACCAGCTTGTGGTTCGGCGGCCAGAGCATATCCGGGGTCAGGACGACCTCGAGCTCCGGCGGCGTGATGTCGATGATCTCGACCGTCGTCATGCAGGTGTCCGCCAGCCCGCCCTGGTCGATCACCGTCAGGCCCACCGTGTGCACGCCCACGCCGCAGATCGTGACCGTGTCCGCGCACGCCTGCGCCACGCCGTCGATCGACGTGATGCAGAACGAGGCGATGTCGTCGATCCCGTCCGGGTCGGTGCTGCCGCCGTCGAGGTCGACGGCCGCGATGCGCGCGCAGCAGAGGCTGTCGGCGTAGGCGGAATCCGGCGCGCACACGGCCACCGGCGCCTGGTTGCCGACCTCGAACACCAGGCTGTAGGCCTGCTGCCCGCCGTCGAGGGCGCCCTTGTGGTTCACCGTCACCCGGTACGTGCCCGGAGCGGCCGCGTCCAGATGCGTCTGCTCCACGTTGTCGCGGGTGTTGTCGCCGCGTCCCGCCGCATTGGCCGGGTTGGCCGGATCCAGCACCCACGGCATGGTCACGGTCGCGTTGCCGACGTGCTCGAGCCTGATGTCCAGGTCGTTGACCAGCATCAAGTCGGTCGGGTCCACGGCCGCGGCCGGCGGAGTGCCCGCCGGGTCCGTCCAGACGATCGTGGCGCGCACGAACTCGGCCATGGTCTCGAGGTCGAACTCGTAGGTGTCGGACCCGCCGTCGGCGAGCACCGCCTCGTGGATGCCGGAGACGGTCGGTTCGCCCGCGACCAGGTCCACCGCGTGCGCGGTGTTCATGAGGCCCCAGCCGTTCATGTAGTCGGGACCGTCCGCGGGCCCCGCCTCGTCGGCGCTGTGCAGGATGAGCGCCTTCACGGTGGCGGCCCGGGGACTCGCGCCGTTCTCGGCCTCGTACTGCTCGACGATCAGGTTGGCCGAGCCGGCCACGCTCGGCGCCGACATCGAGGTGCCGCTGATCGAGTTGTAGTCGTCGTCGTCGGTGTGCCAGGTCGAGTAGAGGCTCACCCCGTTCCCGACGACATCGGGCTTGATCCGGCCGTCGTCGGTCGGTCCCCAGCTGCTGAACGCGGACTGGACGACGTCCGCGGGCTGCGTGTAGCCGCCGGCGATATCGTTGACCGCGCCGATGGTCAGGATGTTCTTCGCCGTACTCTTCGGCGGCAGGCACTCGTAGCCGGTGGGAGCGTCGACCTGGTGGGTGTCGGTGTCCCACACCCAGGCGCCGCCGTCCCAGTGGAAGTGGCCGCCGCCCGCTCCCGGACCGTTGTCGTTGCGGTCGTTGCCCGCCGACTTGACGATCAGGTAGAACGGGGCGTCGACGGCGATCTGATCCCAGGCGGCGGCCTGGTCATTGTACCAGCCGAACGCGTGGTCCTCGGTCGTGCTGATGCCCAGATCGCCGTACCAGTACCAGTTGTTGTCGTTGGTGTTGAAGTTCCAGCCGGTGATCTGGCCATAGGAATGGTTCGAGACCTGCAGGCCGCCGGCCGCGGCCGCGGCCATCTCGGCGTTGTCGCTGTCCCAGTCGTACGCGTCGAGGTTCGCCTGGAAGCTCATCCCCTGCGCGGCGGGATCCACGCCCCCGGCCACCATCGTGCCGGCCACGTGGGTGGCGTGGAAGTGCAGGCTGCCCGGGCTGTCCACCTGGTTGACGCGGCCGGTCAGCTCCTGGTGCGTGTCCCGGACGCCGCCTGCGTCCCACACGCCGAGCTCGCCGGCGGCCGTTCCCGAGCCGCTCAGCGCGTATCCCGCGGCGCCACCGGGCCAGACGAGGTCCGTCCCGATGCTCACGGCGGCGTCGAGGTTCATGGTCTTGTAGTAGACGGGCTGACCGCGCTCGTCGATGTACATGAGTTCGATCGAGGGGTTCTCCCGCAGCGCCACCGCCGCGGGATCGTCGGACGCGAGCAGTTCGAAGTACAGCGGCGTGCGCTGCGCCTCGAGACGGGCCTCGAACTGCTGAGAGAGTTCCTGGAGTTCCGGCCCGGCAGGCCGCGGCGCCCGGACGGGCAACTGGCGCGAGTCCTGCGCGGAAACGGATGGTACGAGAAGAGCCACGGCGATGAGCGTGGCAAGCGTGGTGGCGCCGAAGAAGCGCCGATGCCGATGGTTCATGTGAGGTCCCCCAAGTCGGTTATCGCCAGCGCGACGCAATCCCCCGACCACGTCGCGTGCACGGTGCACAGATCTCCGCCCGGCATGGTGCATCAGTTCGGACGGGAGCGTGCGCGCGGTGCAGACGGCATCGATGTGGCGACTGGGCGACCTCCCGCTCCCCCATCCGGCGCGGAGGCGAACGCCGAGTCTAGGAAGATCACGAGCGAGTCGCAACGGGTCCATTATTCCACGGAAATTGTTTCCGGCTTCTGGCCGTGATGGCGAACCGTCCGTTCACGCCACGCCGGCCGCGGGCCCGCTCGATCGCTGCCCTCGTCAGCTTCTCATCCTGCCGAAGCGACGGATTTCGAGCATGGCGATAACAAAACATTCCAAAGCAGCTTCCTGCTGGCGGCATTCATGGGGTTAATCTTCTTCATCAGTGTCGTCGTTCTTGAATGGAACGTCTTTGGCTTGAGCGGCGAGATTGCCGGAATTGAG
>JAWOID010000110.1:0-24447 GCA_046484865.1 Candidatus Krumholzibacteriia bacterium | reverse complement strand
CGTGCTCGCCGTGGACCCCGCGGCGGGCGAGGTCGTCTGGCGGCGCCGGATGGATGCGCATCTCCTCCCGGTCTACTCGCAGCTGGCGGATGTCGACGGGGACGGCTGGCGCGAGATCGTGCTCGGCAGCTCTGCCGTCGACAACCTGCATGGCGAGCAGCTCCATGGCGCGAGCGACGACAGCGCCCGGGTGTTCGTGCTGCGGCACGACGGATCAACGCTCTGGTCGCGCAGCCTCTCCGGACCGGGTAGCTACGCGTGGGCTACGGTGGCGGACCTCGACGGATCGGGTGGGCAGGAGATCGTCACGACGTCCTTCGACCCGCGAGCAGCGGCCGGCCGGATCGCGGTGTGGTCGTGCGATGGCGACCTCCTGGCGGAGCGTACGCAGACGCGCGGACGTCCGACGCGCCTCCACGTCCTCGACAAAGGCCCCGGTTTCGCGCCCTCGGTCGTGGTGGAGATCAGTGGTGAAGATCTCGAGGTTCTTGCCTGGGTGGACGGCCGGTTGGCGACGGTCGCGCGCCGGCCCATCCCGACCGGGGGCATGCTCGGCCTCGTGGCTGACCTGATCCCGGAAGCGCCCGGCGACGAGATCGCGGTCACGGACAGGGCATCCGTCGAGATCTATGACAGGGAGCTGCGTCCGCTCGCCGCGCTCGATTTCCGCAGCGTGACCGAGCATCCGATGCTCCTCTTCTGGCAACCGGACGCCGAGACCCGGCTGCTGGGAATCTCCGAGCCGCGGAGTCTCTGGTACGAGTTCCAGCCGGCTCCGCGGAACCCGCAGGTGCTCCGGTACGCGGGGGGAGCGGCCGTGCTGCTCGCCGCGGGGGGCGCGGTCTGGCGGCGGCGGCGCCGGCGCCGCCGCACGTCGGAGACCGAGACCGACCCGGCCGTTTTGCGGGAGCTGCGGCTGCAGCTGCTCGCGCGGCTGGCCAAGGGCAGCCACGAGAAGATCGGGGCCCTGCAGGGGCTCCGCCGGCTCGTCTGGCGTCTGAACGCGGCCGCGGCCCTCGAGAGCGCCGGCGGGCGCGACGATGGCCCGGCGACCGGTACAAACGATCCGGCGGCCAGCACCGGCACTGCGGCCGGCTCCGGCCGGACGACCGGCGCCGGACCGGCAGCCGGCGCCGGCGCAGCCATGGCCCGGGTCCACCAGTCGGTGACCGAGTTCGTCGAGCAGGCGCTACCCCGGCTGGCGGAGATCCTCGCGCTCGCCCGCCGCACCGGTGTGCCGGCGCACCTGCTATCGACCGCCGCCGACGTGCTCGGCGACCTGCGGACCCTGCTGCAGGAGGTGCCGGCGTCGCGAGAGATCGCGGCGCCACTGCAGGCGCGAGCGACGAATCTGGCCGTCGAGGTCGAGGCCGCGCTCCAGCGGATCCGCCAGTCCGTCGAGGACGGGTTCCGCTGCGACCTCGCGGATGCGGTCGATGCCGTCCTGCGCGCCCAGGCCGACGCGATCGCCGGGGCCGGCGTGACCGTCCATCGACCGCCGTCCCCTGGCCAGGGCTCCGGCGGCCCGGTCGTCGCGGTCGACCCCCAGGACCTCCAGTTCGTGCTCGACAACCTGGTGGGCAACGCCCTGCGCTCCATGGCCGACGCCTCTCTCCGTCGCCTCGAGATCGCCTGGGCCGTGTCTGGCGGGCGCGTCGTGTGCACGGTGACCGACACCGGCTGGGGCATCGCGACCGACGACTGGGAGGCCGTCTTCGAGGAGGGGTGGAGCGACCACCCGGGCGGCGGTTACGGGCTGGCGCGCTCACGGCGCGACCTCGCTCTGTACGGCGGCACGCTGCGCGTGCGGGAGAGCCGTCCCGGCCGGGGCACCACCTTCGAGCTGGTGCTCCCCGCGGCGCGGCGGCGCGCAGGGCGCGACCGCGAACCTCGCAGCGAGAGGGCCGGAGCGCCTAAGGCGGGAAGACGAACCGCATGACCCCGGGCGCACCGTGCACCCGGGTGTCGGTTGACAGCGCACGCCGAGCGCCGGGTGCCGAGCGCCGGCCCGCCGCTTCGCTACCCGCCACCGAGCCCATCGCGCACCTTCCGCGGCAGCGTCTTCACCACGAGTTCGTAGGAGTCGTCGAGCAGGTCGCGCAGCAGCGCGTCGTCGACGCCGGCGTCGAGCGTCACCTGGTTCCAGTGACGCTTGTCGAAGTAGCGCGCCGGTCCGATGGCCGCGTGGGCTTCGCGCAGCGCCTCCACCCGGTCGGGGGCGCACTTGAGCGACACCCGCAGCGGCGACTCCTCCCACGCCACCGCGGCGAACAGCTTGCCGCCCACCTTGAAGGTCATGACCTCGGGCCCGAAGGGGAAGTCCTCGGTCGCGCCGGGCTTCGCCAGGGCGAGGTCCCGCAGGGCGTCGAGGCGGGGGTCGAGGTCGCCCGACGGGGGCTCGGCGCGGCGAGACAGGAAGCGGCGCGATTCCATCGGGCTCTCCTGTGGCATGAGATCGGACATCGGTCGGGGCGGGCAGCGGTCGAGCCGGCGTTCACTTCGTTCAGCGCGCCCCCCAGTATGGCCTATGGTGGTGGCGCGGGCTGGACAGGATGAAAATACTCGGTTATTGTCTGTCCCGCGCGGCTCAGTCCGGGCAGTCCCGCCCTCGACGTCACTGCGCGCCACTATTCCCGGGTGGAGACGAGCATGACCGTGATGAAGCAGCGCCGGCGCCTGCGGCGCCTGAAGCCGTACACCTACCTGGGCTGTCCGCTCACCCGCAACCGCACCCCCTGGTGCTTCCGCCTCTGCGAGCCCGACGCCGCCGGGCACGGCCGCTGCGGCCGCGTGGCGCCGCATACCCTGCGAGGCACGATCCAGCTCGCGATCGAGCGGCACGAGCAGCGGCTCGCCGTAGCGCGGGCGACCGCGGTCGAGGTCGAGTCCGAGGCCGACGCTGCCGACGAGATTCGCTGACCGGCGGGGATGACCGCCCTCGCCCGCAGTTCCTCAGGACCGATCTTGATCAGCGGTACAGACCCTTGACCCGGCCCCAAGTGGTCCCTTCGGCGGCCACCGGGGCCTGATAGATCTGGAACTCGAAGTCCTCGTTCGGCCCGAAGTGGTTGGCGACGGCGTAGGGGTCCACGGGATCGTCGGCGTCGAGGTAGGTCACCTCGCCTTCGATCGCCGAGAGCGTCGACGGCGCGACCGTGACCCAGCAGTTGTCGTGGTAGCAGCAGCGCGGCATCGGCTCTGTCGGCAGCTCGAAGCTGGTCACGTTCCCGATGTACATGTTGCAGGTGGCCAGCGCCAGACGTCCGTCGATCACCGGCCGGGGTTCGTCGTAGCGCACCAGGACGTCGGCCCCCCCGATATATATCAGCGCCGGGACGTCCGTCTCCCAGCCGAGGATCGTGGCTCCCTCGGTCACGGTCACGCGGCAGTCGAAGCCGCTCACGTTCTCCACCGCACGCACCTCGCCGGCGCCGAAAGTGGTGTTGTAGGGCCGGATCAGCCACAGGGTCACGGAAATGATTGTGTCGTTCTGCTCGTACTCGCAATTGGGGCAATACGCGTTGGACGCCGGGTCCCACTGGAACGTGAGGAAGTTGTCCCACGGGTTCTGGGCCGCGGCGCTGGTGGCCGCGAGCAGGATGATCGCTGCGATGACGATTCGCATGAGCCCACCTCCTGAATGAACATTTTCTTTCAGGATATCGAGATGATAGCACGAGAACCGGGCAATGGGGCGGGAAAGCGGCCCGGGCACCGCTGCGGAAACTCGCGGCCACGGGCGCTTTTCCTCGTCGCCGGCTTCGCCGCCCCGGATCGGTCCGCGACGTGCGATTTCCGGGAGGTCATGGCAGGCTCTGCAGGTGCGAGCTAGGTATCCGCCGCCAGCTCGCGCCAGGACAGCACGTGCATGGTCGAGCTGCCGGCGATATCCCAGCCGTTGCCCAGGTATTCCGGTAGCCGCACCATGAAGTCGGGATCGAAGTACATGTCCGGGCCGCCCGATGTCGCCCGCGGCACGCCCCAGCCGCCCAGGACGATCACGCTGCCGTGCATCTGGCCGTTGGCGTTCATGTCCACCACGTCGCCGGTCACATAGGTCAGGCTCGGCCACTCGTCCGTGCCCAGCGAGCAGCCGGCCATGCCGTTGTCCTGGAAGTCGTGGATGAGTAGTCCGAGCCCGTTGATCGGCTCCATGCTCATCTGCTTGACGGTGGTCAAACCGCCCTCCCAGCTCGTGGTCTCCAGCGCGGCCGTCGAATTCCAGCAGCGGGTGTTGATGATCGTCGAGCGCATCGTGAACTGGCTCTGGGCCTGGAAGTCCAGATCGCTGACCAGGACGGGGTCCAGGGGCGGGACGGGCGGCTCGCCGAAGTTGACGATGACCGTGAAATCATCGGGCAGACGGCTGAAGATCCCGGTCTCCTGGTCGAAGTAATGCCGCACATCGTTGCCGTTCGTGAAGCCGTACTCGATCCTGCCGCCGTGCATGCCGACGAAGTTCTGCAGGCTGTCGCCCCGGGCGGTGGTCACGTCCACGAAGTTGCTGGTTGTACGATCGTACAGCTCGATCCGGGCGTGCAGCGGACCGCCCACGTTGCAGGCGCGCACGCGGTAGTAGGTCGAACTGGAGTATGCCTCGGGATCGGTCCGGGCCGCCGGCGGCACGATCTCGAAGCCGCTGGTGTACTCGCCGTTGCGCAGGTGGCGGTCGTCGCGGCCGAAGTCGGCGACGCCGTTGATATGAGCATCCCCGCCGAAGATGTTGTAGTTGCCCTGGACCTGCATGTCTTCCATGACGAGGTGAGTGAGCCCCGCGAAGGTGAGCGGCAGGGCCGACCAGACCTCGATCTGCCGCACCGCCCGGCCCACCCGGCCGGTCGAGAGCAGGCGGACGGTATGGTCGTGGGTCACGCCCAGGAGATCGGTGTAGGGCTGCCGCTCCACGGTCAGGGTGTAGCTGCCGCGGCCGGTCGTGGTGTCGAACCCGGCGGTCCAGAGGCGGTCGGCCAGGAACTTCGCCCGCGCGCGCTCGACGGCCCCGTCGGCCAGGGCGAACGCTTCCGCCGACTCCTCGCGGTAGAGCGCCTGATTCGTCTCGTAGCTCGCCATGGCGAAGAAGGCCATGCTCGCCAGGATGATGATGAAGGCGAAGACGGTGACCGTGAACAGCGCATAGCCCCGGTTGTCCACCAGCAGCCGCCATGGAAAGCGCATCGCGTTACCTCCGTGTAGCGAAACCGGGCAGATCATGCCCTCAGTCTTTGTGGGCTGCAAGCCTCCTTTTAACGCGAGGTTCGCCAGGATGCCGGTGGGGCCGGGATCGGCGCTGACTGCCACCCGTGCGGCGCTGGCCGGACCCCACGCTTGCGGCGCGCTGCTCACAGCAGAGCTGCGCCCCCATTCACACGGCGCCGGACGGACGGCGACTTCCGGCTGTGGGGCGGCACCGAGACGGAGTTGCTCTCGGCCACGCTGGAGTGGAAGAGCCCGACGCTGGCCGCGCAACGGCTACCAGTCGCCGTTCTTCTTCGTCCACAACCGTGCCGGCAGCTTCCAGGACGACGAGCAGGAGTGGGAGGTGCCGGTCACCTGCCGGTTCAATCGGGTGAGCGCGCCGCTCGACGTGCGCGCCGAGGTGTTCGCCCGCGCGCCCGACGACGAGGGCGTGACACTGAGCGCGGAGGTCCGGTGGCTGGGCATCACGAAGGTGACCACCGCCGACGACGTCGAGGTGTCCGGCTACACCATCTGCACCGGTTCGGGCACGGACTACGGCGGGGCGCTGGCGCGGTAGACCGGGAGATGGTCGACGGGAAGCCCTGCCCCCTGGCCGGGGGCAGGGCCCGCGCTCTACGGTGACGTGGATGAGCCGGGTAGGACGGGGCCGGTCGGCCGCTCGCTCGCCACTCGGACCGGTCCGCTCATCCCGGCAGGTGATCCCTCCAGACCTGCATCCGCTGCATGACCGCCTCGCCGCCGTAGCCGCGGACGGCTCCGGAGCGGTCGAGGTGCATCAGCGCGCGGATCATGTGCCGGGACCACTCGTCGCTGCCGACGAGCGCGTCCAGCCTGTCCGGTTCTCCCCGGACGAGGAAGAACCCGTTGAGGTCGCCGCCGTGCGGCTCGAGCAACACGATCTCGTGGGACGCGATGGTGCCGTCTGCCTGCAGTCCTTCGAGGTAGCCCACGAACTCCGCGAAGTGCTCGGAACTCATGCGCTCGCGGCCCACCAGCGCCCGGTTCCAGCCGAACATCAGGACGTTTGAAGGCATGGTCGTCTCCTTTTCGCCTGTCGCGATTCTGTGCGTGGACGCCACGCGGCAGTGCGGGCGGAGCCTCGCGCCGGACGCATGCCGCATCAATGATGTGAACGAAAAAACTCTGGTTCACGCCAGGGGGTCATGCCTCGGGTCGCGGAGCACGGCTAGAGGTGGTCCCGGAGGGGAGTGGCTCGAGCCGTTGGAGCATGTCCGGGCTGATCGCGGCGTACATCGTCGCACGGGTGAGCGGGAAATACCTGGGCGCCGGCCATGGGCGATCCGTCTAGCCGTCATCCTCTTCCGCTGACTCGAGCGCCGCCTCGTACACCGCGAGATCCCCCGCGGAGAAGCAGACCAGGCGCACCTCGCGGATGTCGGGGTACTCCTCGAGCGCTTCGCGGATCGCGGCCACGGCCACCTCGGCGGCGCGATCGACCGGGAAACCGTAGGTGCCCGTGCTTATGGATGGGAATGATATGGTCGAGTAGTCGAGGTCCGCGGCGAGGGCGATGCACTCGCGGTAGCACGAGGCCAGCAACTCGTCCTCCTCATCGCCGGCGCCGCCGCCCCAGATCGGTCCCACGGTATGGACGACCGCCTTCGCCCGCAGTTCGTAGGCACCGGTGGCGACCGCCTCGCCGGTGGGGCAGTAACCGATCTCGCGACACTCGCGTTCGAGCCCGGGCCCGGCCGCTGCGTGGATGGCGCCGCAGACGCCGCCGCCCCGCGCCAGGTCCTCGTTGGCCGCATTGACGATGACGTCCACGTCCTCGTCGGTGATGTCGTCGCGTACGACGGTGACGCGCGATTTCCAGGAGGTCATGGCAGGCTCCTGTCACCTCACCAGCATCATCTTACCCGTCCACATGCTTCCCTGTGCCTGCAGCCGGCAGAAGTAGACGCCGCTCGGCACCTCGCGGCCGGACTCGTCGCGGCCGTTCCAGAGGACCTCATGCGCTCCCGCAATCAACTCGGCGCCGATGAGCCGCCGCACGAGCCGCCCAGCCGCGTCGTGCACCGTCACCGACACCGGCCCCGCGCTCGCCAGCGTGAAGCGTACCTGGGTGAGCGGGTTGAACGGGTTGGGACGGTTCGGCAGGAGCGCGGTGGGGCGCGCCGCCGGCAGGTCGCCCGTGCCGGTGACCGCCGCCGGGGCCAGCACCGCGTAGCCGCTCACGTTCTCGTGCACGTCCGCGGCCGCGAGCTTGTAATACCACGACGAGCCGGGGCTCCACCCGGAATCCACCGTCGTGGTGTCTGCGGTCACGGCCACGAGTGTGGCCGGGCCGGGCGTGAAGTCGACCGTGGCGCCGCGGTGCAGGACGTACCCCTGGAGGTCGGGCTCGCAGTTCGCGTTCCACGAGAGGCGCAGGCCCTCGGGTGCATACTGCGCCTCCGCGACGAGGGCGCTCGGGGTGGCCGGGGCGAGGTTGTCCACGGAGTGGCCGCTCACCGGCAGGGAGTCCCACCAGACGCCCGGGTCGGCCGCGTGCGCGGACACCAGGAACGTGTGCACCGCCGGGTCGGCCGATGTGGAGTCGCGCAGCGTGGGGGCAGCGTAGGCGTAGCCTTCCAGGACGTGGGCCTCGCGGTCGGCGATCCATTCCCAGTAGAGCTTCTCGCCGGCGGTGACGGTGGTGCGCACGGCGCCAGGGCCGGAAGGCAGAGCTGCGGGGGAGGCCGACGGTGCCGAGTCCTTCGCCGGGACCGAGCCGAGGCTGCGCCAGATCGAGTAGTGATCGACCTTCCGGTCTGCCGCCGAGTCGAGACGGCTCGGATTCCAGTTCACGAGGACGGTGCCGCCCTGGTCGAGCGCCACGTCGCTGACGGCGGTGATCGCCGGCGCGGGATAGCCCCACTCGCCGCTGCGCTCGATCCGCTGGGCGTAAACGTCGATCTCGTAACTCGGCTGCTGCACGAGAACGCCCGCCAGGAGCCCGCCCTCGCCGTCGGGAACCACGGACTGCGGCACGCCCATCATGCCCCCGTACAGGATCGAGGTGCCGTAGATGCCCCACAGCGGTTCGCCCGCGGCCGATACTCGCTGGGCGACGATGAGCGACGCACTGGACCCCGAAGATGTCTTCAGCCACGTCGCCAGCACCCCGCCGGCCCCGTCCCCGACCGCCCGCACCTCGGTCGCCGACACGGCCTGGGCCGCCACGAGCGGGATGCCGTCCTGCGGCCAGTACACGGCACAGAGCCGGTCGATCCGCTGCGCGTAGACGCCGGACCCCCGCGTGTCCTGCCAGACGATCAGGGCGTCGCCGGCCGCACCGGTGACGGCCGTGGCGCTTCCCTGCGCCGAGGGATCGTCGCAGACGACTGCCGGGAGCATCCAGGGGGTCAGCGTGGTCCCGCCGGCGCTGACGTGGCGGACGGCTACGTCGGCGTCGCCGGTGGCGACGACGTAGATGTCGAAGGCGCAGTAGATGCCGCCCTGGCCGTCGCCGCAGATCGAGGGGCTGCTGGCCGGATCGCTGCCGCTGAGCGTCGCCACGGGAGTGACGCCGCCCAGATCGTCGACGAGCGCAGTCAGGATGCTGCTCATGCTCTCGTCGACGTACACGACCCACGTGCTGCCGTCGAGTTCGGGCGCGACCTGGACGCTGCTCTGGTGGCCGGTCGCCGTCGTCACCGGCAGTCCACCCGGCGACCAGACCCGGGTGCCGGCGGCGTCGAGCCGCTGGATGTAGACGTCCCGGTTTCCGTTCCGCAGGTCCTCCCAGGCGACGATGGCATGGTCGCCGTCGGCCATCACCTGCAGGTTGGCCTGGTCGCCCGCGGCCTGGCAGGCGGGCACGCCCCCCGCCGTCCACAGCGCGTTGCCGTCCAGATCGAGCTTCTGGGCGTAGAGGTCGAGATTCCCGCCGCGGCCGTCCTCCCAGACCACGACGAACTCACCGTTGCTCACGGCGACGATCCGCGGATTCTGCTGGGCGCCGGCCTCCTGGCAGACCGGGATGCCGTTGAAGGCCCACAGGCGGGTGCCGAGCGCGTCCACCCGGCGCGCGTAGACGTCCAGCGTCCCCGAGCGTGCGTCCTGCCACACGAGGATCATGCCGCCTTCCCCGTCCGCGGCGGCCGCGATCGACTGCTGGTCGCCGGCCTCCGTGCAGATCGCCAGGGCGCTCTCGGTCCAGTCGGCCACGGCGGGCGCGGCAGCGACGACGAGCGCGACGAGGGCGAGGCCGAACGCGGCGAGCCTGGCGGGAGCGAGCCGGTGCCGGCCGGCGGACGGCTGATCGACGGGACGGGTCATGACGCACTGCCTCCTGGATGATGATCGTCGACCTGGTACCTGCGCCCGCGCGGGCGGACAAGAGGAGAGACGAACCAGGCGAGCGAGAATCACGACGGTCCCGATTGGTCGCTCACGCCCGCGGTCGTCGGAGCCGCTGACCGCACGCTCACGGGCCCCGCTCCTCCGGGAGCAGGGCCCGCGGCATCAGCGGTCGTTGCGCCTTCACAGCAGGTCGCTGGCCGCCGTGCTCCACGGGATCGAATGGGGGGCGTCGGCGTCGGCGGCGGGCGCGTGCGGCTCGGCGACGGCCCGCTGGCGGTCGAGGGCCGCCACGCGCTGGCCGGCGAAGAAGGACAGCCCGACCATCGCGACCAGCACCGCCGCGGCGGCATACAGGGGGATGGGCCGCGCCCAGACCCGGGATCGGCGCGGGGGCTGTGACTCGTGCCGCACCGCCGCGAAGGCGCCCAGGAGCGCCTCTTTCCGCGACGGGTCCGCCTCGTACCGGAACTCTCTCAGCAGCCGTTCGATATCGTGCGTATCAGCCATGACGATTCCTCCCCCGATCGGTCGTGGTGCCGGCGTGATCGCGCAGCACCGTGACGGCATCGTGCATGCGGCGCCGGGCCGTGGGCTCGGGAATGTGCAGGATCGCGGCGATCTCGCGGTAGCTCAGATCGGCGCCCACGCGCAGCGAAACGACCTCTTGCACCGGGGCGGGCAACTCGGCGACCCGTCGCATGAGCGCCGACGCCAGCGCGGGGTCGGAGTCAGGTTCGTGAGCCCCGGCGAGGTCGGCGAGGTCGGCGAGTTCGGCGAGTTCGGCCGGATCCACCGGCACCACCCGCGCGGGCCGCCGAACGTGATTGCGCCCCACGTTCAGGGCGATCGTGAACAGCCAGTGCGTGAACGGGCGGCTCGGCGAGTAGCGCGGCAGGGCCTGCACCACCCGCAGGAACACCTCCTGGACCAGGTCGTCGAGGAGATGGCGGTCCGGCCCCGCGAACGAGGCCAGAGCGCGTCCGACCCCGCCCACGTGCCGGTCGTAGATCTGCTCGAACGCGGCGGCCGAGCCTGCCTGGGCCAGGATGACGAGGTCGGCATCGTCCCGCGTGCTCAGGTCGGTCATCGGGTGGTCCGTCCGTCGTCGATCAGCCGTCATCGCTGCCGCAGGGCGCGGATGACCGTCTCCATTCTCTCCATCCCGTGGAAGCGGGCGATCTCCTCGGCCCGGTCGAGCAGCGCGGTTCGCGTTTCGGCCGACGTCTCCTCCCGGTCGGCCAGCCGGCCCATGGCCGCGACGTAGTTGCGCATGAGCTGCGCGATGCCCGGCACCAGCGACCACGCGAACGTCCAGTCGGTCGCCGAGTCCATCCGATAGGTGGACAGGAGGAGCCGCGCCGAATCGTCCGCTCCCATTCCGCTCTCGCCGACGCGCAGGTTGATACCCTCGAGCTGCCCCTCGAACTCTTGCCCGTGAAAAGGTTCGAGCGCGGAAGCCGAGACGTACACCGGTACGTCGCCCCGTTCGATCAGCGCCTCGATCAGTGCGATCGACAGCAGCGTCGGGTGGCCGTCGACCATCCTGACCTCGTGCCCGTCGATGTCGTGGTCGGGGGCGATGTTCCCGTGGCGCTCGAACATGGCCGTGGCGTAGCCGGGCACGTTCAGGAGCGAACGGTTCAAGACCACCACGTCGGGCCGGAACTCCATGCCCGCCTGGAGCGCCAGGACGGGAAAGGTGTCGTTGTCCCCGCTGGTGATCAGGACCGCACCGGCGGGCAATCCCACGAGCATGTTGTAGGCGTAGTCCTGCAGCGGGTGCGCGATGAGCCGGCGCTGGAACACCGTGCGCATGGTCTCTTCGGCGTGATGCAGATCGCCGCGCCGCAGGTAGGTCGCCGCGAGGGTGGTGAGCCCGTGCTCGTAGTCGGGCGCCACGCGACGGCAGCGCTCGAGCACCTCCAGGGCCGCCTCCTCGTCGTCGCCGTACGTGAGCAGCATCTTGCCCAGGAATTCCAGCGCCCGCGGGTCGTCCGGCTCCAGCTCGACCGCTTGCCGTGCGGCGACGAGGGCTGCTTCCAGCTCCTTGGCATAGTCGTACGCCATGCCCAGATTGACCAGGGCCTCGGCGGTGGCGCCGTGCTCGTCGATGTACGCCTGCCACCGGCGCGCCAGCTCCACGTACGAGGCCTGGTCGAGCGGTCGCTCGCTGTACCGCGGTACGTCCTCGGGCTGAGCGGCAGCGGGCACGGCAGCGTTCGCGCACAGGATCGCGATCGCCAGCAACACTCGTCGTCCCGGATCGGGCATGGTTCCCCTCCCGCGTGAGGTGATCGTCACGTCACCAGGAGAACACGCGAGCAGGCGCCGGCGTTCGCGGGAAATCAGATCGCCGCGACAAGAAGCGACCGGCCGGTCTCCGGGGACCGGCCGGCCGTTCGCGGCCCGGTACCGCGCAATGCGGCGCTCGTCGCGGCTAGAAGCTCACGCCCGCCAGGAACATCAGGGCGGAGTTCTTGATGCTCATGTCCGATCCGGAGTCGTCGATCGAGGTGAGCCCCAGCGTGTAGCGGGCCTCGATCGAGATGTTCGTGGCCGAGCCGGCGGCGAACTGCACGCCCGCTCCGAAGGCGGCGCCGAAGTCGACGGACTTCACGTCTTCGATGTCCTCCTCGACTTCCTCGGTGAAGGTCTCTCCCATCGCGGACGCGGTGGCCTCGGCGCTGAGCTTGGAACTCGTCTTGAAGCCGATCGCCGGACCCACGAGGAAGAACGGCTGCATGGACGAGCTCGTGGCGGGCGCGAACCGCAGCAGGAGCGGGACCTCGAGGTAGGAGAGCTTGAAGGTGGCCTCGAGGTCCACGTCGACCAAGGTGCCCTCGACATTGACGATCATCGAGTCCTCGTACTTCGCGCCCTTGTTGACGTAGAGCACCTCGGGCTGGAAATGCACCATCGGTGAGAGGGCGAAGACGAGATAGCCGCCCACGGCGAAGCTCGTCCGGAAGTCCGGCGACATGGCGTCGCCGGCGACGCCGACCACGTCGCCGAACAGGTCGACATCAACGTCGTCTCCCGTGAACTTGGCCATCACGAGGCCCGCCTTGAACCCCTTGGCGACGAGGCCGGTATCCTGGGCCACGGCCGCGGTGCCGCCCAGCAGCAGTGCAGAGAGAACGAGCGATGTGATCACGACGCGCATCATGGAATCGACCTCCCGATGTGGACGGACCGGCGGCGATACCGGCACCGGTCGTCCGAACGGCTTTTGAAAATGAACATCCCGCTCCAATCCGCGCGCAGGCTACCGGACCGGAAACGGGCTGTCCAGTCACATTCCGGCAGCCGCTACCAGCCGCCGCCGCTGTACAGCAACTCGCCGTCCGACCTCACCACCCGGTACTTGAACGGCCCCTGCGGCGCATGGATTTGCCCGCCGGTCCAGGGTTCGACGTGCAGATTGGCCGGCCGGTTCGAGAACTCCAGGATCACGGTGCCGCCTTCGAACGCGCGGGTGATGCGCTCGCCCCGAACGACCGGGGCGGCGAGCGGCTGTCCGAGCTGATCCAGCAGCGGCATGGGGTCGCCGCCGACCCACTCGTTGCGCAGGTCGTCGGGGTTGCCCGAGACCATCGCCACGCAGTTGTCGAAAAGCAACGCCGCCACGCAGATCCAAGGATTGTTCTGCTCGTTGAAAGTATCCATGAACCAGTAGTTGCCCTGCGGGGTCGGGATGAAAGGATTGTTCGCGCCCTTGGCCGCGATCTGCCAGGCGTCCTGACCGTCGTTCCGCACATGTCCGTCGATGCCGAAGGCAGCGAGCCAGTAGTCGTTGCGGGTCCAGCGCCAGGGGAACAGCTCGGTCACGGCGCCGTCGGGCGTCATCGCGAAATCCGAGCCGTCGGACATCGGCCCGCCGATATGGGCGTCCTTCCCGTTCGCCGTGACCAGGAAGTCGGGGCCGAAGCGGTCGTGCAACGCGTGGATCAGCCGCGCGAAGGCGTCGCGGACCTTGCCCTGCTCATCGAGATCGTCGCAGACGGGGATCCCGTCGCGGTCGTAGTCCAGCCAGTACTCGGGACCGTAGCCGCGCTCACCGGGCGAGTTGCCGTACAGGCACCAGCCACCCCATTCGGCTTCGAACCAGTCGAGCAAAACTCCGTCGATGTCGGGGTTGCCGCCGGACATGACGTAGTCGTGGAAGATGTCGGCGATCGTCTCCATGACCCCCGGGTTGTCGAGGTCGATCATGTAGTAGCCGTCGGTGTGGAACGCGGTGTCGGCGACCGCAGGATCCGGATTCGCGGGCACGATGTGCGCGATATCGTGGGGGTAGAAGGCGTCGTAGAGGCGCCGGCCCCAGGCGGTCACCGGAACGGTTCCTGGCGGATCCCGAGTCTCCCGCAGATCCCAGATCCAGGGGAACGACGTGTACTGGATGACCTTGAGGCTGGGCTTTTCCGCATGCAGAGCGGCGACCATGCCGGCGTAGCGATTGCTGCCCTGCAGCCGATCGCCGATCTGCAGGAAGTCGAGCTCGAGAATCTCCGCTCGCACCGCGGGGTCCTGCCAGTTCAGCGGTTCGCCGTGGTACACGGTGCCGACCATGCGACCGCTCGGGAAGGCGGCGGTCAGCCCGCGGTAGGCCGCGGCCGGCCGCTCCGGTTCACCCGGCTGCAGACTGCAGGCCGTCAGGGCCAGAAACCCGCTCATCAGGGCGATCAGCAAGAGCGTCCTCCAGATCGATCTTTCCATCCTGAACCACCTCGCGCGACTCGACGTCCCCGATCCGGGCCGATCCGAGGCGGATTGCGCGCCGGGCGTCGGGCGACGCCCCGGTCGTGCACAATGCGCGTTCCGGCGGCCATTCTCGGGGCGGCTGCAAGAGGCGTGCGTCGTTCAGGGTCGCGGGGCGGCTGCGGGAGCCGTGCATCATTCAGGATTGCGAAACGGCTGCAAGAACCATGCGTCATTCAGGATCGCGGGGCGGGGTCGGCGGGGTCGGCAGAATCGGCGGCCACGCCGTGGAGCACACGGTAGATGCTGCGGTGACCGCCGTGCTTCTCGTGCTGCGCCGTGTAGACGCGCTCGAGCGGCAGGTCCGGCAGATCGGTGGGCCCCCAGACGAGATAGTCGATGCGGTGCTCGCGGATGGCGCGAGCCAGGTCCAGCTCGCCGCGCCGCTTGCGCAGAGCGAGTTCCGTGCCGGTGCCCGGCGCGTCGACGAGGTTGAAGTCGTAGATCCGCCGGTCGGCGTGGTACCCGATGTAGCCGATGTCGAACACCCAGACGGTGGCGTCGGGCGGCGTGTTCCGGTTCAGCCACGTGCCGAGCTCGATGCGCTCGGGCTCGAGCGCCAGCCCGCGCTGGACGCGGACCGGCACGGCGAGCAGGTTCAGCACGACGAGATAGACCGCCAGACCGCCCAGCGCCGCCGCGGCGAACTGCCGCCGTCGGGCCGAGCCGAGCGCATCGGCGACGACGATCCAGACCAGCGGCGTGAAGCTGACGAGGTAGCGGCTCGAGACGGTGCGCTCCTTCAGGAAGCCGACGTAGGCGGTCGCGAGCAGTCCCACGACCAGCAGGGGCAGCAGGTTGCGACCGAGGAACTCCCGCCTCTGCGCCGGCGCGCGCAGCACGAGCCAGACGACGAGCGCCAGCAGCGGCAGTGCATAGACCTGCGCGAAGAGGCGCAGGACCTGGCGCGAGCTTCCGATCGACGAGAAGGGCAGCCAGCCGTGCGCGTCGTGGGTCTTCATCAGCATCGAGAGCGGAAGGGGCGAACCCATCACCTGGTGCAGCACTCCCAGGGCGATCGCGTGGCTGCAGATCGCCGCCACCCCGAAGACGACCAGGCCGCGCGGCCGGCGCCGGATCAGGAGGTAGAGCCCGGAGGCGGCCACGAACGCGAGCGATTCCGGCCGCGCCGCGTACTGGATGGCGAAGACCGCCGCGGCCGCCACCAGCGCCGCGGCGGAGCCGCGCTCGCCACGGACGACCAGACCCAGGCCCAGCGCGCCGAGCGCGATGAACAGGGGTTGCTCCATCGCGCCGTGGACGCTCGCGGTGACGTAGGGGTCCAGCACGAAGAGGATGGCGGCGGCGGGCAGCCAGCGGCCGTACAGGACGCGGCCGAACCAGAGCAGCGACACGACGGCGAGGACCAGCCAGACGGCGGCGACGGCCTGCGAGTACCGCAGCAGCTGCTCCTCGCTCACCGCGGCGAGCGAGGCGGTCAGACCGACGGTCGCGTTCCAGAGGGGGCTGGTGGTCGAGTAGCTCTTCTCGCCGGGATTGAACGACAGCTCACCATGTTCGGCGAGGTTGCGGGCGTAGCGCAGGTGGATCAGCGCGTCGTCGCTCGGGTAGGCGCCCTGCAGCGAGGCCAGCCACACCGCCAGCAGCAACCCGAGCACGACCAGGTACGGGCCGGCGCGAAAGGCCAGGGGATCGCGCTCCATTCTCACTCCAGGTGATGCGATGAACACTGCGACCGAGCTGACCGCAGCTCGCGGCGAACAGGACGTCCAACCGCCTGGTTCCGCCTCCCGAGGCAATGATCTCGTCCGACTCTACCATCGTCTATCGTCGATTCTCAAGACGGAATGCGGTGACACGGGCACGGTGCGACTGCGTGAGGGCGGATTCCGGCGAACGGTCTCACTCGTCCAGCCTTTCCGCAAGTGCCGCGCTGTTGTCCGCGGGGGTCCACGTGGCTTGCGGATCATGGCGCTTGAGCGCGTTCCAGACCACGCGCGCCACGTCGATCGTACGGGTCACATGTTTCTCGACCTGCGTTCGCGCGAAGACCGCGCGGAATGGCCTGGACCGGCTCCACTCCCAGATCGCCAGGTCGTCCTCGAACCGCACACGAACCGCTCCATGTCCGGCGCATCCCGGATACCCGCAAGCACACGTGAAGATGACATGGTAGCCTTCCTCGGACGCCGCAGCGGTGATTCCCGCGACGTCGACCACGCATCTTCCGAGAGCGAGCGTCGGCATCCCTGGGATGTCGGGTTTGATCATCAGATCTGCGCCAGAATGCTGATTCTGTACCTGGATGGTCAGTTCCAGCGAAACCGTCTCGCCCCGGTCGAAAGACATGGTCCAGAAATCGGTTGCCATCGTGGCCCTTCCTTCGCTCCGGTGGCTGAGAAAATCGGCTCACTCACCGGAGTCCCGCTTGCGCGGCGGCACTGATCCATGAAGACACCTCGGCGCATGCGCACAGCGGTGCCGCATGCAGGCAAACGTGTCCGCGAGCGTCTATAGAACTGGGTCTATGAGGATTCAGGCGGGCCGGTCGGAGAGAGGCATGATATCCTTTCACGTCTGCGTCGACGATATCGAGCCCAGAATACCAGATCGGGGTGGGGCGGGCAAGTCGCGCGCCGGTGGTGCGCGCCGGTGGCCGGCCAGACCACCCCCGGCGCTCCCGGACCGTCCTCGCGATCGACCGACTTGCTGGGAGGAGCATGCGCCATGCGCTGGTCGCTCAGAAAGGCTCTGCTGAGGACGGGTATCCCCGCACTGGTCATGTTTTTCGGGACCACGGTCGTCGATCTCGTCCGAGGGGAGCCGGACGAGTCGGTGCAGAGCATCGTCGAGGGCAATCTGCTGGGGTACGCCACCGTCTGGCTGGCGGTGGCGCTCCTGGTCTGGGCCGCCACGCACATCTTCGGGTGCAGGCCCGAAAAGCGTTGACCCCGTAGCGAGCAGTCGCTGGCGCTCGAGATCGGTCACGTGGCGGGCTGCCATTCCAAACCGGTGATCCGCTGGTCCGTACGCTAGGTGCCGGCCCCGGCCGCCTCCCGCGGCAGCGCCAGGTACTCGTGCACGAGGCGGACGGCGGCCGAACCCTCGCCGACGGCCGCGGCGATCCGCTTCACGGAGCCGAGGCGCACGTCGCCGGCGGCGAACACGCCGGGCATGCTCGTCTCGAAGCGGAGCGGACGTCTCGCCTGCCACGGCCACTCGGGCGCGGTCGCCGTCTCGACGTCGTCTCCGGTCAGGATGAAACCGCTGCGGTCACGGGCCACGGCGCCGTCCAGCCAGCCGGTGTGGGGCCGGGCGCCGATCAGCACGAACGTGGCCGCGGTCGGGATCGTCCGCTGCCGGCCGTGCACCCGGTCCTGGACGACGATCCGGTCGAGCGTGTGCTCGCCCTCGCCGCCGACGATGTCCGTGTTCACCAGGATCTCCACGTTGGGCAGGCGCCGGATCAACTGGACCAGGTAGTCGGACATCCCCTTGCTCATCGATTCGCCCCGGACCACGAGGGTGACCTTGCGAGCGTTCCGGGCCAGGTGAGCCACGGCCTGCCCGGCCGAGTTGCCGCCGCCGGCGACGACCACGTCCTTGCCGCCCAGGACCATGCCGGACTCGGTGCCGGCCGAGTAGTAGAGGCCCATGCCGGCGTAGCGCTCCAGGGCGGGATCCTCCAGCCGGCGGTAGGCTGCGCCGGTCGCGATCAGGACGGCGCGCGCGGTGACCCGGCGACCGTCCGAGAGGTGCAGGATGCGTTCGTCGCCCTCGGTGCGCAGACCGGCCACTTCTCTCGCCAGCACGTACTTGGCCCCGAAGAGCCAGGCTTGCTGGTGGGCGCGCCGGGCCAGTTCGGCCCCGCTGATCCCGCGCGGGAAACCCAGGTAGTTGCGGATGAGCGAGCTCATGCCCGCCTGACCGCCGATAGCCTCGCGCTCGACGACGAGGGTCCGCAGGCCCTCCGAAGCGCCGTAGACGGCGGCAGCCAGACCGGCCGGCCCCGCGCCCACCACGGCCAGATCGCACGTGTTCTCCTCCAGGTCGGAGGCGCCCAACTCGTCGGCCAGCTCGAGGTTGGAGGGATTCACGAGGTAGCGCCCGTCGCCGACGACCACGACCGGACCCTCTTCGCCGTCGGCCCCGACCTGCTGCAGGAGCTGCCGGCCCGCGTCCGAATCGTCGACATGGAACCCGTGCGGAACGCCGTTGCGCTGCAGTAGGTCGCAGATCTCGTGCGCGCGCGGCGAGGGATTGCGCCCGACGACGCGCACCAGCTCCATGCGCGGCCCGTTTTCGCGGGTCCAGTCCGCCAGGAACTCGCTGACCACCGGGTACAGATGCACCTCGGGCGGCGTCCAGGGCTTCAGGATGTAGTTCTCCAGCTGGCCGTAGGCGCAGCCCTCGAGGATCGCCGTGCTGGCGCGACGGTCGCCCCAGCCCACCAGTAGCGCGCGCTGAGCGCGCGGGTGCATCGCGTGGGCCTCCTGCAGGAACTCGCGGCCGGTCATCTCGGGCATCCACTGGTCGGCGATGAGCAGCGCCACCTGCTCGCCCTCTGCGCGGATCATGGCCAGATCCGCCAGGGCGTCGCGTGCCGACCGGTGCGAGGCGATCCGGTAGTCTGCCCCGAAGCGCCGGCTGACGGCGTTCAGCATCGCCGTCGAGGAGGTGAGGCTGTCGTCGACGATGAGGATGACGGGTCTGGTCGGCATGGCTTCCTCCGCGTGCTCCGGCGCCGGAAAATGTGCGGGTCGCAGGAAAGTGATTCCTGGCGCGCGGACATGGAATAGAGGAGTTATGAACTCGCGTATGCGCATGCAGCATACGAGCGGATCGCCGGCTGGGCAAGGTCCTGAAACCGGTGTTCAGACGCGACTTGCCAGCCGAATCGGGATCGTTCACGATCACGGCCGTCAACCGCCGACCACCCGGGCGAAGCGAGGTCAGGCGTGTCCACTCCTGCCATCGAGACCAGCCGTCTGACCCGCTACTACGGCCGGCAGCGGGGGATCGAGGACCTCGACCTGACGGTTCGGGCGGGCGAGGTGTTCGGGTTCCTCGGCCCCAACGGCGCGGGCAAGACCACCACCATCCGGCTGCTGCTCGACCTGATCCGGCCCACGCGCGGCGAGGCCCGCGTCCTCGGACTGGACTGCCATCGTCAGAGCCTGGCCGTCCGGAGGCTCGTCGGCTACCTGCCCGGGGAATATCGGTTCTACGAGGATCTCACGGGCCGTCGCCTGCTCGACTACCTGGGCCGTCTCGGCGGCACGTTCGATCCCGCGATCATGCACATCCTGACCGGAAGGCTCGGCGCCGACCTGGACCGTCCGGTGCGTCGACTGTCCCACGGCAACAAGCAGAAGCTCGGCATCGTTCAGGCGTTCATGCACGACGCGCCGCTGCTGATCCTGGACGAGCCCACGACAGGGCTCGACCCTCTGGTCCAGCAGGAGTTCTTCAGCCTGATCGAGGAGTCGCGCCGGGCAGGACGGACGGTGCTGCTGTCCTCGCACAACCTCGCGGAGGTGGAACGGGTCTGCGATCGTTTCGCGAGCGTGCGGGACGGACGACTGATCGCCGTGGAGGAGATGGCGAGCCTCCGCGGCCGCGCCGTGCGTGTGGTGAAGCTCACCTGTGCGCGGCCGCTGGCGCGCGAGGCGTTCGCCGCCCTGCCCGGACTCGAGGACCTGGTGATCGAGGGGGTCACGCTCCAGGCATCGGTGCACGGGACGCTGGAGCAACTCCTCGCGGCCGCGGCGCCGTTCGAGTTGGTGGACATCCTGAGTCGCGAGCCGAACCTCGAAGAGTTCTTCCTCGCGCTGTACGGCCGCGCGGAGGCGTGCCATGCGGGGTAGCGTCTACCTCAAGACGCTGCGCGACCTGCGCGTGGCGATCATCCTGTGGAGCCTGGGCGTGGCCGCAATCGCCGCCCTCAACGTGCTGCTCTACCCGACCGTCCAGCAGATGGACGGACTTCTGGCGTTCCTCGACAGCATGCCTCGGGTCTTCAAGGCGATGATCGGCGACCTCTCGGCGCTCGCGCGGCTCGACGGTTTTCTTTGGGTGAAGTTGTTCGAACCGCTGCCGCTCCTGCTCGCGATCTTCGTCGTGTCGCACGGCGCGCAGGCGCTGGCCGGCGAGATCGAGCACAGGCACGTGGACCTGCTGCTGGCGCGGCCGGTGCGCCGCCGGCGGGTGGTGGCGGCGAAGTTCCTGGCCCTGGTCACCGGCGTGACGGTGATCGGCGTCGCCACGGCTCTCGCGGTGGTCGTGTCGGCGGCCATCATCGGAGCCGAAGGCTCCACCCGGCGCCTGGTCGTGGCCACGCTCAACGCGCTGCCGCTGTCCTGGCTCTTCGCGGCGCTGGCGTTGATCGCGTCGAGCCTGGCCGACCATCCGCGCTCGGCCGGATTCGTGGCCGGCGCGGTGGTGGTGGCGAGCTACGTGTTCGAGACCGCGCGACTCGTCTCGCCGGCCTTCGCCTGGTGGCGGCCGGTCTCGCTCTTCGCGTACCAGAAGGCCGGCTATCCGCTGGCGGGCGATCCCGATCTCGTGGCGGTCCTGCTTCTGCTCGGCCTCACGGCTCTGCTGGCGACCGGCGCGGCCCTGGGCTGGGAGCGGCGCGACCTGGCGGCGTGAGCCGGGCCGCGCGGCGCGCGGTGTGAATCGCCGCCGCGGTCTCCCGAGGCTGCGATTCACACCCGTGCCGGACGTTTCGGACGTGCCGGCCGCCCGTCGGGGTCACATCACCCGCCCGCCGTCACGACCCCGGCTTCGGTTCCGGCATCTCTGTCTTCACGTACTCGTCGAACCACCGCAACTGCTCCCACAGCACGTGCTCGATGCTCTCGCGGGCGCGGTAGCCGTGATCCTCGAACGGCAGCAGCACCAGGCGGGCGGTGCCGCCCGACCCGCGCACCGCCTCGAAGAACACCTCCGACTGGAAGGTGAGGGTACCGGGGTTGGAGTCGTCGTCGCCGTGGATGATCAGGACGGGCTCGTTCACCTGGTCGGCGAAGAAGGTGGGGGAGACCTGGATATAGACGTCCCTGGCCTCGAACAGGGAGCGGCGCTCGGACTGGAAGCCGAACGGCTGGTTGGTCTTGTTGTACGAGCCGCTGCGCGCGATGCCGGCGCGGAACAGGTCCGAGTGCGCGAGCAGGTGGGCCACCATGAGCGCGCCATGGCTGTGGCCGATGACGCCGATCCGCCCGGGGTCGGCCACGCCCATCTCCACCGCCTTCTGCACGGCGGCCTCGGCGTCGGCCACCAGCTGGGGCACGAACGTGTCGTAGACCGTCTCGGGGTCGCCGACCATCGGCATCGCGGTGTTGTCGAGCACCGCGTAGCCGCGGAGCAGGAAGAACAGGTGGGTGGACCCGTAGAAACGGCTGAAGAGCTGGGTCGAACCGCGCACCTGGCCCGCGGTGGCCGCACCCGAGTACTCCAGGGGGTAGGCGTACACCACCGTGGGCAGCCGCGTACCTTCCTGATAGCCGGGCGGCAGGTGCAGGTGAAAGCTGAGGGGCACGCCGTCGGCGCGCTCGTAGCGCACGATGCGCTTCTCGATCTGGCGCAGCTGCGGTGTGGGGTCCTCGAAGCGGGTGATCGGCTCGCGGGTCGTGGTCCGGGTGGCCTCGCCCGGCTCGGCCTCGATCGTCTCACCGAAGGTGACCAGATAGTAGTTGGGCACGTCGACCGGCGACTCCGAACGGAGCACGAAGCGGTCGTCGTCGCCTGCGAAGTCGATGAACACCTCGTAACGGTCGGGGTCGCTGCGGAACAGGCGCTCGGCCTCGCCGGTCGCCAGGTGACGCAGGTCCAGGAAGGGCCGGTCGCCCTCGTCGGCGGCGCCGCTGCCGCGGAAGTAGATCGCGTCGCCTTTCCCGTGCATCACCCAGCGGCCGTTGGCCAGGGGGCGCATGACCGGGCGACCCGGATCGCCGTACCGGTCGTCCTCGTCGAGGTCGAACCAGCGGCGCGACGTGCCCTCGTCCACGTCCAGCAGCCACACGTAGCGCCAGCGGCGGATCCGTTCGCGCTCGGTGAGCATGAAGGTGCCGCCGTCCGCGCCCCAGGCGCTCTGCCACGGCTGGATGCGGTGCTCGGCCCGGAAGACCTCCTCGGGCTCGCCGGTGAACGGTGCGGCCAGACGCATGAACCGATCGCGGTGGGGCACCTCGGCCACGGGGTTGCCGCCGTCGAGCGCCTCCACCCAGTAGAGCGTGTGCGGGGCGGTGGGACGCCACTCGACCGAGCGCGGTCCCTCCGGAACCCCGTGGATGGGCACCTGGTCGGCGAGTGGCAGGGAGGCCACGGCGGCCACCCGCTCGCCCGCCACGTTCCACACCTCGATCTCGTGGGCGAAGCGCCACCACGCCACCTCGTGCGACCACGGCTTCGCCAGGCGCTCGACCAGGAGATACTCGCCGTCGGGCGAGAACTCGGCCGTGGCGTACTGCGCGGCCTCGCCGATCACGTCCAGCCCGCCGCTCGCCGGGTCGACGATCACCAGCTCGGAGGCGGTGAAATAGTCGAAGAGCGCGTCGTCGTGGACGGTCTCGAGCAAGTTGCGGGCTTCATAGGTGGAGCGGGCCGAGGCGCCCATGCCCTCGACGATCTCCGGTCCCGCGGGGATGGGCGGCGCCTCGGGCGCGGGGTCGCGGTCCGGAATGCGACGCACCAGGAGCCGCTGCTGGTCGGGCAACCAGCTCACCGGGGAACCCAGGAGCGGATTGAGGGCGAGGCCGTCGAACTTCGTGAGATCGCCGTCGACCGAACCGAGCCACAGGCCGATGTGGTCCTCGTGGACGACGGTGAGCGCGAAGCGGCGGCCGTCGACGGTCCAGTCGACGCCGAGCACCTCGGCGCCCTCCGGCAGGTCGAGGGGCATGGGATCGCCGCCCTCGACCCGCATCAGACGCGGGGAGGTGCCGCCGTGCCGACCGTGGAAGCCGTTGGTGGCCGGGTCGACCTGCATGCCGGCCAGCTTGTGCTTCGTCGCGGCCAGCTCGGCGAGGGGCGGGTAGAGCACCGGGTCGGCGAGGAACAGGTGCTCGCCGGTGGGCGACGTCCACACCCACGGGAGCTGCGGGGCGTGGAGGACCTCCATGATGTCGGTGGGAGGCGACTGCCAGCCGGTGCGCGGTTGCGTGGCGTCATCGGCAGCGATGGCGGGGGCGGCGGCGACAGCAGCGATGGCGACGGCGGCCGTCGTCGCGATCATCGACAGGGCGAACACGAGCCTGGTCAGGGGACGGGACATGATGGTGCTCCCTCGCTTCCTGGTGGTGGGGGGACCGTTCGTCGTTCTACGTGGCAGTCGCTAGGCGGTTGCGAGAACCAGCGGGGCCATGCTAGCAGATCAGGAACGGGGAGGCGAGAGCCGGGGCAGCAGCCGGGGCAGCAGCCGGGGCAGCAGCAGACTCGCGCCGGATCGATCTTCGAACAATTGGAGGTCCGTGCGGGCGCTGGTGACGGGGACCGCCGATTCAGCGTTCCGTCGTTCCCTGAGTTATTCCACGAAGAATGTTTCCGGCCCCGGCCCTGCACCCAGAGAGGCATGGACAACCACGAGCTCGACGACCGCCGCTGGACGCCGCCCCACTGTCCGGCTCCTACTTGCAAGTACCACAAGCGCTTGCAGCCAGGCTGGCGGTTCAAGCGCATGGGCTCCTATTTCCGCCTCACCGAACCAAGGCGTATCTGCAGGTTTCGCTGCCTGCACTGCGGCGTCACCTTCGGTTCACAGACCATCGCCACCACCTACTGGCTGAAGGATCCCGAGATCCTCCCCCAGCTGGTGACCAAGGTCACCGGCGAGATGTGCAACAGCCAGATCGCGACCGACCTGGATGTTGCCACCGCGACCATCGATCGCCAGCGAAATCCGTCGCTTCGGCAGGATGACGCCCCGGCAGAAGCTGACGAGGGCAGCGATCGAGCAGGCCCGCGGCCGGCGCGGCGTGAACGGATGGTTCGCCATCACGGCCAGGAGCCGGAAACAATTTCCGTGGAATAATGGACCCGTTGCGAATCGCTCGTGATCTTCCTAGACTCGGCGTTCGCCTCCGCGCCGGATGGGGGAGCGGGAGGTTGCCCTAGTCGCCACATCGATGCCGTCTGCACCGCGCGCACGCTCCCGTCCGAACTGATGCACCATGCCGGGCGGAGATCTGTGCACCGTGCACGCGACGTGGTCGGGGGATT
>JAWOID010000080.1:0-32581 GCA_046484865.1 Candidatus Krumholzibacteriia bacterium | reverse complement strand
GTCTTGCCGTTTCATACAACAAGGCGCAAATAAGAGACGTGCGCCCCAGCCCGACCTCCTCCACCGCTGGCCGCGTAGAGCAGGCTGCGCGGCCATGGTCCTGGTGGGCATCGGCGGTCTGGCCGCGGGAGGGCAGTTCATCGTCGACGCATCGCTGGGGCTGGCGCGACGCGCCGGTGTGAGCGAGGCCCTCATCGGCCTTTCCCTGGTGGCGGTGGGCACCAGCCTGCCCGAGCTGGCGACCACGATCATGGCGGCGGTGCGGCGCGAGAGCGACATCGCCCTGGGCAACATCGTGGGCTCGAATCTGTTCAACCTGCTGGCGGTGGCCGGTCCCGTCGCCGTGGTGAAGCCTCTGCGCGAGGCGAGCGGCGTCGACGCGCCGCAGATGCTGAGCATGCTGGCCATCACCCTGATACTGCCCCTGGCCGTCCGCGGGCGTCCGGCGGTGGGACGCGGTGCCGGCGTCCTGTTGCTGGCCGCCTATGCGGGAATCATGGTGCTGTGGGGAGGGCTGGAGACGTGACGTCGCGTGGCCCGTGGCATCCGGAGCGCCCGCTGGGTCTCGGCCGGGCCCTGGCCAAGGCCGGTCACGGCACGCGCCAGGCCACCGACGCCATCGTGCGCGAGGGCCGCGTCACCGTGAACGGTGACGTGGTGCGCGATCCGGCTCGCTGCGTGGACGTCCGCGACGTGATCGAACTTGACGGTCAGCCGCTGGAGGCCGTGCGCCTGCGCTACTTCGCGTTCAACAAGCCGTTGCGGGTGGCCGCGCGTCCCGGCGACCCGGACGGTCGCCGGCTGGTGGACGACTTCCTGCCCCGCGACGTGCCCGGGCTGCGGGCCGCCGGCCGCCTGGATGCCCTGACGGCGGGCCTGCTGTTCGTCTCCAACGACTCCGCCTGGAATGCACTCGCCGCCCCCGCGCGCGGCGCGGAGCGCGAGTTCCGCGTGGAGGTGACCGGAGAGATGACGGACCTCGAACTGGGGCTGATCGCGTCGGGTATGCACCTGCACCGCCTCGGTTTCGTGCGGCCGCGCTCGGTCAAGCTGGTTCGCCGCGAGAGCACGCGAACCGAGGTCTCGATCACGATCGGACACGGACGCAACCGGCAGATCCGCCGCCTCTTCGATTCGCTTCGGCACGAGGTGATCGTGCTGCGGCGGGTGCGCATCGGGCCGGTGGAGCTGGGCGAGCTGATGCCCGGGCAGTTGCGGGAACTCACGACCGCCGAGGTCGAGGCGATCCGGCGGCTGAGCCGCATGGATCGGGGAAGAAGGGCGGATGGTGAACGCTGACGTGGCCGGAAGTCACTGGCTCACGGTGTTGCTCGCGGCCGGACTGGCGGTCGCGTTGATGATCGCGGCGGTGGCGGTGCGCCGCAGCCGCCGCGCGGTCGCCCGTCGCGACGACCTGCAGCGCCTTCTGGAGGTCCGCGAGCGGCAACTCGCGGCCGCCACGAGCGATCCCGAGGGAATGCGCAGCCAGCTCGCCCGGCACGAGCGGCTGGCCACGATGGGCCTGCTGCTGGCAGGGCTGGCCCACGAACTCAACACGCCGATCTCGGCCGTCAGTTGCACGTGCGAGACCTTGCGGCGCGTCCTCGCCCGGCTCGGCGAGCTGGCGGGTCGTGATACGCTGGACGAGGCCGGCATGGATGAGCTGCGCCAGACGCTGGCAGCGGCCGCCGCCACCGACGAGATCATCGAAGACGCCCTCGGCCGCATCCAGGAGCTGGTACGCAGCCTCCGCCTGTCCGTCCGCGGCGACAGTTCCCGGTTCGCTCCCTACGACGTGAATGCCGGGGTGGACAGCGCCCTGTTGCTGCTGCAGAACCAGCTGAAGCACGGGATCGAGCTGGAACGGGACCTGGGCGACGTGCCGCTCATCCATGCCGTGCCGGCGCAGATGAACCAGGTCCTGCTCAACCTGTTGCTGAACGCTCGCCAGGCGATTCCGGAGTCAGGACGCATCCGCGTCTCCACGCGCGCCGACCACGAAGGGGTGACCGTCGCCGTGAGCGACACCGGCACCGGCATCTCCCCGGAGAACCTCGAGCGCATCTTCGACCCCGACTTCACGACCAAGCCGCCGGAGTCCGGCACCGGCCTCGGTCTCGCCATCTGCCGGACGGTGGTCGCCGGACATGGCGGTGACATCCAGGTGGAGAGCCGGCCCGGCGTGGGTTCGACCTTCACCGTGCAACTGCCCCTCGAGCCGCCGGCCGCGGCGTCCGCCCCCGGGCGCGGGGAGTGACGGGTCGTGTTCGCGCTGCGCCACGTCGTCGACATCCGATCCGGCGAGCGCCGCCTGACGCTCCTGATGGTGCTCTGCTACTTCCTGCTGCTGGTCGCTCTCTATCTGCTCAAGCCCGCGCGCGACTCCCTGTTCCTGACGCGCGCCAGCCCCGCGCAGCTGCCTCTGGTGTTCATCCTGACCGCGGTGGTCACGGCGCCGCTAGCGGCGCTCTACGCGCGGGCCGGTGAGCGCTTCTCGGTGGGACGGCTGGTCCAGCTGACGTTCGTGCTGCTGGTGGCGAGCCTGCTGGCGCTGCGCCTGCTGGTGACCGCACCCGCGCTGTGGACCATCTACTTGCTCTACGCGTGGGTGGGCGTGAGCGGTGGCCTGGCCACCAGCCTCTTCTGGCTGCTGGCCAACGGCCTCTACGATGCCGCCCAGGGCAAGCGCCTGTTCACGGTGCTGGCGCTGGGCGGCATTCTCGGCGGCTTCGTCGGCGGCGAGCTGACGAACGCGCTCGTACGCTGGGCCGGGCTCGCAACCGCCGACTTGCTGTGGGTGTCGGCGGGGGTGCTTTCGCTCTGTGCGCTGCTGGCGAGGTTCGCCTGGCGGACGGCGCGGGCCGGCGCGGGCGAGCGGCGCGATCCCGTCTCCCGGCGGCGACGGCTCGCCGCAGACCAGGGTCACGGCCTGGCCCATCTGGTCGGTCTGGTCCGCGGCTCCCGGCACCTGAGGCTGACGGTGGGGATCATCGGCCTGACCGTGGCCACGGCCACTCTCGTCGACTTCCAGTTCAAGACGGTGGTCTTCGCCGAGTACCCCGAGGGGGGCGAACTGACCGCGTTCCTGGGGCGGTTCTACGGACGCGTGAGCCTGCTCTCGATTGCCGTGCAGGCCCTGATCTCGGGCAGGATCATCCGGGGACTGGGAGTCGGCGGGGCGGTCCTCGTCCTGCCGTCGGTCCTGCTCGCGGGCAGCCTCCTGATGCTGGTGGGCCCCCTGTACGCGGCGGCGTTGATCCTGCGCGGCAGCGATCTCGCGCTGAAGCACTCACTGGACCGGACGGCGCGCGAGCTGCTGTTCCTGCCGATGCCGCTGGAACTGGTGAAGCGCACGAAGCTGCTGGTGGACACGCTGGTGGAGCGATGGGCGCGCGGTGTGGCGGGGCTGTTGCTGCTGGCCCTGACGGCGGTGCTCGGCTTCGGTGTGCGCGAGATCGCCGCGGTGGCGGTGGTCCTGCTGGTCGCCTGGCTGGCGCTCGGCGGACTCATGCGGCGGGAGTATCTCGAGTCGTTCCGTCGCGCTCTCCAGCGCCGGGCGCTGCCGGCGGAGGCCTTGCCGCTGCGCTGGCAGGACCGCCGCGCCATGGACCTGCTGCTGGTGTCTCTCGATACCGACCAGGCGCGCGAGATCGTCTATGCGCTCGAATTGCTGCACGAGGCGCGCGACCCGCGGCTGGGGGCGGCGGTGAAGCCCCTGCTGGAGCACGAGGACGCCGCGGTGCGACGCCAGGCCCTCGAGACGCTGGCGGTCGCCGACCCTGCCGCCGCCGCCGCCGCCGCGGTGCGTCTGGCGGACGACCCCGACGCCGACGTCCGGTGCGAGGCGCTGCGCGTGCTCGGGACCGCCGCCCCCGGAGGGCTGCCGGAGGTGCTGGCGGAAGCTCTCGTCGAGGGCCGTTCCGCGCGCCGCGACGCCGCGCTGCTCTGCCTCGCCCGGCACGGCGGGCAGTCCGAGGCCGCACTGCTGGACACCGTACCCGCGGACGTGATCCTCGACACGCCGGGCGCCGCCGGTTCGGCCGGACGGGCAGCCCTGGCCGCCGCGCTGGGCGCCCATCCGGCACGCGACGAGGAGCGCATCCTGCAACGCCTGGTGGCGGACGCGGATCCCGCCGTCGTGCGCGTCGCCCTCGAGACGCTGGGCCGCCGGCGCCTGCGCTCCTGGGTGCCCCTCCTGGTGGAGCGCCTGGCCGATCGGCGTTACCGCCCGGTGGCCCGGGCGGCGCTGGCGCGGTTCGGCGCGGACATCCTGCCCGAGCTGGCGGCGGTGTTCGAGGACCGGCAGCGTTCCTACGTGGTGAGGGGCAATATCCCGGCGATCCTGGCCGCCATCCCCGAGCAGGCGGTCGTCGAGTACCTGCTGGAGACCTTCGGTCGCCGCAGCGACGTCCTGCGTCACGAGGTGCTGCGCGCCTTGAGCCGGCTGCGCAGCCGGCATCCCCACCTGCGGTTCGACCGCGACCGCGTGGAGCGGGAGGTGGTGCGGCACGCCGAACGTTACTTCCGGGCGTGGCGGATCGCGCGGCTGGTGCGGTGGGACGAGGAGTCCGGCGGCGACCGGGAAGGCGGGAGTGGTGGGGACGGCGGACCGCCGGGCGCCGCGACGCGCGGCGACGTCCGCGCCGGCGAACGGCTCCTCGAGCGCGCGCTCGCCGAGGCCCAGCGTCTCCACCTGGAGAGCGTTTTCCGCCTGCTCGGGCTGCTCTATCCGCAGCAGGACATCGCCAGCGCCTACCAGGGCCTGGTCAGCGGCCGCCGGGTGCTGCGCGCCAGCGCCCAGGAGTTCCTCGACAACTTGCTCGACGGCGAGATCAAGCGTTTCGTACTGCCTCTGGTGGATGAACCCGAGGGCCGGCGGACCCAGGACGAGGCCGCGGGGCTGTTCGCGCTGGGCATCCGCGACCGCGCCGGGGCGCTGCAGGCGCTGCTGAGCGGCGACGAGACCTGGCTGCGCTGCTGCGCCATCGCGGCCTGCCGTTCGAGCGACCCGGCGCCGGTGTGGCGAGCCGTGGCCGCGGCGGCCGGATCCGGCGAGCCCCTGGTGGCGGAGACGGCGCGCTGGCGGCTCGGCCGCGAGCGGCGCGAGGAGACCGGCATGCTGAGCGTCTTCGAGAAGGTCCTGTTCCTCCAGCACGTGGATCTCTTCCACGACGTGCCGACCAGCCAGCTGGCGGCGCTGGCGGCGATCGCCGAGGAGGTGGAACACTTGCCGGGCGACGTCGTCTACCGTGAGAACGATGTCCCCGATGCGCTCTACCTCGTGCTCGAGGGACACGTCCGGCTGCACCAGGGCGGGCGCGACCTCGCGGTGGCCGAGCCGATGACGCCCTTCGGCACCTGGGCGCTGCTGGACGATCAGCCGCGAGTGGTCACCGCGACGGTGCTCGACGAAGCGCGCCTGCTGCGCATCGACCGCGAGGATTTCGCCGACCTGCTCGCCGACCAGGTCCAGATCGCCCAGGGAATCATGCGCGCCATGGCCCACCGGCTGCGTGCCCTGGCGGAGCGGGTCCACTGACCGGGAGCCTTTCATGAGCGACCAGCGCGACGGCCAGGCCCGAGTCCTGATCGTGGACGACGAGAAGATGGTGCTCTCCAGTCTCGCCTCGTTCCTGAGCCTGGAGACCGATCACGACGTGCGCACCTTCACCGATCCGCGCGAGGCTCTCCGCTTCGCGCAGCAGGAGACGGTGGACGTGGCGGTTTCCGACTACCTCATGCCGGAGATGGACGGCATCGCCTTGCTGGGGCACTTGCGCGAACTGCAACCCCATGCGCCGCGGATCCTCCTGACCGGCTATGCCGACAAGGAGAACGCCATCAAGGGCATCAACGAGGTGGGGCTCTTCCAGTACATCGAGAAACCCTGGGACAACGACAACCTCCTGCTGGTGCTGCGCAACGCGCTCGAGAAGCGCTTCCTGTTCAAGGCGCTCCAGGAGAAGATCGCCCAGATCGAGGCTGCCGAGGGGCAACTCGCCGGCCTGCAGAAGGACATCCTGCGCACCTTCATCTGAGGTTTCGCCTGGCGAAACGCCGATCTCACCAGGATCGGCCGCCGCCGGTTGATCACCAGCGGTGCCCGGGCCTATCTTCATGCCACCCCGCCCCCCACCCCCTCGAGGTCTGATCATGGATCGGATGATGCGCACAGGTCGACGCACGACCGGCGTCTGGCCGGGGCTGCCGGCCCTCATCCTGGCCGCGGCTGCCGCCGGCAGCTTCGCCGGCCTCAACGGTTGCAGCGACGGGACGTCTCCGGAGGCGTTCTCGCAGCACTACGTCATCGAGGTCGACAGCCTGGCGGCGCCCGCGACCGCCGCTCCCGGCGACACTCTGGCGGTGCGGTTCTGGGGCTGGGTGGGACCCAACGCGTGCCACCGATTCGAGGGTTTCGAGGACGAGCTGCGGGACCACGGCGTCGACCTGACCCTGTGGACGCACTACCAGCGACGAGCCGACCAGCACTGCGAGCCCCGGAACGTGTGGCTGGAGGGCGAGATCTACCGGGTGGGCCCCTTGCCGGCCGGGCTCTTCACGGTGACCGTGCACCAGCCCGACGGCTCGGTGCTCGTCCACGAGACGATGGTGGAGTGAGCCGCGAGGCGCCTGCCGTTCCGGCGGCGCCGGCTCGGATGATGACTGGCGCGGGAGCCGGTGCTATCATCGCCGCCGCCACGCGGCCGAGTCGCCCGTGCGTGCCCGCGACGCCAGGCGGCCCGCGGCCGCCGATCGGTCACCGCGACAGCCTGGAGGATGGACGACGATGGCGCGAAGCGACACGGTGGTGCCCAGCGGCACGGTGGAGATCGAGACGACGCCGGCGATGGTCAGGGGCGTCTACGAGCGCACCCGCACGAGACTCGCGGTGGTGCGGGATCGGCTGGGACGGCCGCTCACGCTGGCCGAGAAGGTGGTCTTCGGCCATCTCGACGATCCCCAGGGCCAGGAACTGGCCCGGGGCGAGGCCACGCTGCGCCTGCGCCCCGACCGGGTGGCCATGCAGGACGCCACCGCGCAGATGGCCATCCTGCAGTTCGTGATGGCCGGCCGTGACCGGACCGCCGTTCCCACCACCGTCCACTGCGATCACCTGCTGCTGGCCCATCGCGGCGCCGAACAGGACCGGGCGGCGGCGCTGGAGACGAACCGCGAGGTGTACGATTTCCTTCAGAGCGCCGCGGCGCGCTACGGCATGGGCTTCTGGAAGCCCGGGTCGGGGATCATCCACCAGATCGTGCTGGAGAACTACGCCTTCCCCGGCGGTCTGATCATCGGCACCGACAGCCACACCCCGAACGGCGGCGGCCTCGGCATGGCGGCCATCGGCGTGGGCGGCGCCGACGCGGTGGACGTGATGGTCGGCATGCCCTGGGAGGTGAAGCATCCGCGGCTGATCGGCGTCAGGCTGACCGGGGCGCTCAGCGGCTGGACGGCGCCCAAGGACGTCATCCTCAAGCTGCTCGGTCTGCTGACGGTGAAAGGCGGCACCAACCACATCGTGGAGTACTTCGGCGACGGCTGCGCCGCGCTGAGCTGCACGGGCAAGGCCACCATCACCAACATGGGCGCGGAGCTGGGCGCCACCACCAGCATCTTCCCCTACGATGAACGCATGGGCGACTACCTGCGGGCGACCGGGCGAGCGGAGCTGGCGGAGCTGGCCGACGATGCCCGCGACCTCTTGACCGCCGATGCCGAGGTGCTGGCGGATCCCGAGCGGTTCTACGACCAGGTGGTCGAGATCGATCTCTCCACCCTGGAGCCGCACCTGGTGGGGCCGCACTCGCCGGACATCGCCCACCCCGTCAGCCGGATGGCGGCCGACGCGGCGCGCGAGGGCTACCCCGAGCAGGTGACCGCCGCCCTGATCGGCAGCTGCACGAACAGCAGCTACGAGGACATCATGCGCGCCGCAGACGTGGCGCGGCAGGCGCACGACCGGGGCGTGCGCATGAGGAGCACGCTCTGGATCACGCCGGGCTCGGAGCAGGTCTACCAGACCATCCGGCGCGACGGTTACCTGGACCTGCTGGAGTCGGTGGGCGCCACGGTGCTCACCAACGCCTGCGGCCCCTGCATCGGGCAGTGGCAGCGCGAGGACATCGAACCGGGCATTCCCAACAGCATCGTCACCTCGTTCAACCGTAACTTCCGCAAGCGCGCCGACGGCAACCCCGAGACGCACGCCTTCATCGGCAGCCCGGAGATCGTCATGGCGTATGGCCTGGCGGGCAGCCTGGCCTTCAATCCGCTCACCGACACCCTCCGATCGCAGAGCGGTGAGGAGGTGCGTCTGGATCCGCCCGGACCGGCCGACGACATTCCGCGGCGCGGTTTCGTCCGTGACGTGAGCGGCTACCTCGCGCCGCCGGCGGACCGGCAGGCGGTCACGGTGAAGGTGGCGCCCGACAGTGACCGCCTGGCGCTGCTCGAGCCGTTCCAGCCCTGGGACGGCGGCGACCTCGAGCGTCTGTCGCTGCTGATCAAGGCGCGGGGCAAGTGCACCACCGACCACATCTCGATGGCCGGTCCCTGGCTCAAGTACCGGGGCCATCTGGACAACATCAGCAACAACATGCTGATCGGGGCGGTGAACGCGTTCAACGGCGAGTGCAACCAGGTGAAGAACCAGGAGACCGGCGGCTACGCCGAGGTCCCGGCCGTGGCGCGAGACTACCGCGAACGCGGCCAGCGGTGGGTGGTGGTGGGGGACGAGAACTACGGCGAGGGCAGCTCCCGCGAGCATGCCGCCATGTCGCCGCGCCACCTCGGCGCCGCCGCGGTGCTCACGCGCAGCTTCGCGCGGATCCACGAGACCAACCTGAAGAAGCAGGGCGTGCTGCCGCTCACCTTCGCGGATCCGGCGGATTACGACCAAGTGCAGGAGGACGATCGCGTCTCCATCCGCGGACTGGCGCGGCTGGAGCCGGGGCGCTCCCTCACCGTGGTGCTGCACCACGCCGACGGCAGCGAGCAGGACTTCGCGGTCAACCACACGCTGACCGCCGAGCAGATCGACTGGTTCCGGCACGGGTCGGCGCTGAACCGGATCCGCTCGCAGAACACCTAGCCCCGGGGGGCGCCGGCGCTGCCATGCTCGGCGGCCGCTCTCAGCGGTAGACGGTCTTGAGAACGCTCCAGGAGCACGGGCCGGCGCGTCCTGTGCTCACCACCGGTTCCTGGATCAGCGTGCTGACCGTGGCCTCGAATCCGTCGCAGAGCGAGCGGGTGTACACGATGAGCCCGTTCGCTGCGGGATTCAGCAACGAGCCGGTCACCGTGTGCACCTGGCTGCCGGGCTCCAGCGTGGACAGGCAGAATCCGTCGATGTGGACCTGGTACAGGTCGGTGTTCTCGGTCTCGATGTCGATCGCACCGTCTCCGGCCGCCGCGGTGACCTCCAGCGTCACGTCGAAGGTGAAGTTGCCGTCCCCGTCGGCGACGACCACCTCCGGTGCGGTCAATTCATGGGCTGCCGCGAACGCCGGGGCGAGCAGCAGCGCCAGGGCGACGATCACCATCCTGCGCGAAACCTGCTGACGTGAGCCATGTTTCATGGGGTCCTCCTCGTGCTGTCGTGGACACGTCCGTGGTGCGCCCGAGTCCTCCATTCTACCACCTCGGAGGCAGCCGAGGGGGCGAAAACGGTCATCCGCCGGAGGTGAATCCGGCCGGCCCGCGGGCGTCGCGGTCCTCCTCCTTCCTCCTTACCTTGGGCAGCGAACGCACGCGGGGCCGCGTTCCCGCGCCGAGCGACCCGACGGGCGCCCACCCCGGAGCGTGAGCCGTGGAAGGCAACAACCGCAAGCGATTCTCCATCTTCTACGTCTTCCTCGCGTTCTGGATCGTGCTGATCGTGCACAACCTCTTCGTCACCGGGGTCGTGAAGACCTTGCCCTACAGCGAGTTCCTCGCGGCGCTGGAGGAAGGGCGGGTGCGGGAGGCGACCCTCACCACCAATCACGTCAAGGGTAAGCTGGAGGTGCTGCCCGAGGGGGATGATCCGGCGGCCGAACCCGAGGTGCGCGACTTCCGCGCCGTCCGCGTGGAGGACCGCGACCTCACCGCTCGGCTCGAGGAGGCCGGCGTCGAGTTCCGGGGCGTGGTGGAGGACACCTTCTTCACGAACCTGCTGAGCTGGGTCATCCCCATCCTGCTGCTGGGGGCGATCTGGTACTTCATCTTCATGCGGCTGGGCAAGGCCCAGCGGGGCATGCTGAACCTCGGGAAGAACCGGGCCAAGATCTACCAGGAGAGCGACACCGGCGTCACCTTCGAGGACGTGGCGGGGGTGGATGAGGCGAAAGCCGAACTGGTGGAGGTGGTCGACTTCCTGACGCACTCGGGACGATACGCGAGCATCGGGGCCAAGCTGCCCAAGGGAGTGCTGCTGGTGGGGCCGCCGGGCACCGGCAAGACGCTGCTCGCGCGAGCCGTCGCGGGCGAGAGCAACGTCACCTTCTTCTCCACCAGCGGCTCGGAGTTCGTGGAGATGTTCGTGGGCATGGGCGCCGCCCGCGTGCGCGACATGTTCGAGCAGGCCAAGAAGCAGTCGCCCTGCATCATCTTCATCGACGAGTTGGACGCCCTCGGCAAGGCGCGCGGCGGTCCCGGCGGTTTCGGGGGCGGCCACGACGAGCGGGAGCAGACCCTCAACCAGCTCCTGGCCGAGATGGACGGCTTCGACCCTCGCCACGCGGTGGTGATCATGGGCGCCACCAACCGGCCCGAGAGCCTCGACCGCGCCCTGCTGCGCCCGGGCCGCTTCGACCGGCAGATCCTGGTGGACCGCCCCGACAAGAACGGGCGCGAGGCCATCCTCCGCGTGCACCTGAAGGACGTGAAGCACGATCCGGAGCTGAAGCTCGAGGAGATCGCCGCCATGACCGCGGGCATGGTGGGCGCCGATCTGGCGAACCTCGTCAACGAAGGCGCGCTGGTGGCGGTGCGTCGCGGCAAGCAGCGCGTGGAGAAGGACGATCTGCAGGAGGCCATCGAACGCATCGTGGGGGGGCTCGAGAAGAAGAACCGGGTGATCACCCCGGACGAGCGTCGGGTGGTGGCCTTCCACGAGATCGGGCACGCCATCCTGGGGCTCACGCTCGCGGGGGCGGACCGCGTGCAGAAGATCACGATCGTGCCCCGCGGCGTGGCGGCCCTCGGCTACACCCTGAACATCCCCACCGAGGAGCGCTTCCTCATGAGCAAGCGCGAGCTGGAGGGGAAGATCGCCATGGCCCTCGGCGGTCGCGCCGCCGAGGAGGTGTGCTGCAGCGAGATCTCCACCGGAGCGCACAACGACCTCCAGAAGGCCACCGACATCGCCTTCGCCATGGTCACCGAGTACGGCATGGACGAGAACGTCGGCCACCCCTACCTGAAGCCCCGGGGCGGCTCGCCCTTTCTGGGCGGCGACGAGTGGATGGGCCAGCGGCGCCACAGCGAGCGCACCGCGCGCGACGTGGACCTGGCGGTGAAGCGCATCCTCGACGGCCAGTATCGCCGGGCGGTGGAGGTGCTGCGCGACCGGGAGGACGCCCTCCGCGCCGGCGCCGAGCTGCTGCTGGAGAAGGAGACGATCACGGGCGCCGACCTGGCGGCCATCCTCCAGCAGCACAACCATCGGGTGGGGGTGGAGTGAACCGGGCGCGCCGGCGTCACACCAGATCGACGATCGACCCGAAGTCCGGATCGAAGAGCCGCTTGTAGATGCGTGCGGCGTAGCCGTCGGTCATCCCTGCGAGATAGTCGCAGATGATGCGCGCCCGGCCGCTCGCGTCGGCGGCGCCGGCGATCTCGCGCTCGTAGTCGCGCGACAGCAGGACGAGCCGCGGCTCCGCCTCGGTGATGTAATGGTCCTCGAGGGTGCGGAAGATCCGCGTGAGCATCACGCGGCCCTTGTGCTCGAGCTGGCAGACCTGTGGCGACCGGAAGACGAGATCGGTGGCGATCCGGTTGTAGAGCTTCTGCTCGCGCCGCAGGGGTTCGGGCACCACCAGCTCGAAGGCGTGGCGGTGCGTCAGGTCGCTCAGGAACGTCGTGCGACGCGCCAGCCCGCAGCCCTCGACGAACGCGCCGATCTTGCGGTTCATCCGGCGCTCCATGAGCCCCTCGCGGATGGCGGCCAGGAGCCTCTCCACGTGGCTGACTTGCTCGCGATCGAGGGCGTTCTCCGCCGCCCAGCCCTCGAGCCGCCGGATCGAGACGAAGCCGGCGTTCACCCCGTCGACCAGATCGTTCACCGAGTAGGCCACGTCGTCGGCCCAGTCCATGATCTGACACTCGACGCTGCGGAAACCGTTGCGCGCGGGACCGGCGGGCAGGTCCTCCGGGAACGGCCGGCCGCCGCACACGAAGTCGACGAAGCGTCGCTGGTCGTCGTAGAGGTAGTGACGGCCGGCGTCGGGCGCCTCGCCGTGCAGTGTCTTGTACTTGAGCACGGCGTCGATGAGCGCCCGCGGAGGGTTCAGGCCGCGGCGCGCCGAGCGGCCGCTGGTGAAGATCGTCTCGGTGATCAGACGCAACGTCTGGGCATTGCCCTCGAAACCTCCATGGGGGCGCATCAGGCGGTGCAGAGTGCCCTCGCCGGCATGGCCGAAGGGCGGGTGGCCGATGTCGTGCGCGAGGGCGGCGGCCTCGCAGAGGGCGACGTCGACGTGGAAGCCGGGGCCGAGCTCGTCGCTGTCATGGTTCAGCCAGCGAGTGAGCGAGCCGGCGATCTGCGCCACCTCGATGGAGTGGGTGAGGCGGGTGCGGTAGAAGTCGTACTCGCCCGACAGGAACACCTGGGTCTTGCTCTGCAGGCGCCGGAACGAGCTGTTGTGGACGAGCCGGTCGCGGGCACGCTGGAACGCGCCGCGGAAGTCGGGCGCCTCGGGCACCGGCGCCTCCGCATCGAAGTCGCGATAGAACTCGTTGACGCGACCGTCAGCGACCATGACCTTCTCCTGGACGATGTGGTGACCGGCGGGCGGTCACGACCGACGGGTCGGGGACCGTTCTCGTCGAGCATAAGCCATGCGCGGGCAGGAGCCCAGGCGGGATGGTGGGCCGCCGTCTCCGGAGCCGGTGCCGGAGCACCATGGCGCAGGGCGGAAAGGACCGGGACGATGCAGCAGCCACCCCCCGACGAACACGGGACGCAGAGCCGGATCTGGGAATGCCGCGTCTGCCTGCACCTGCACGAGGGCGACGAGCCGCCGCCCAGCTGCCCCATCTGCGGCGCTCCCGCCTCCGAGTTCCTGCCGGCCGAGTGACGCCGCTCGGGCGGCCGGCGATCCGGATGTGCCGCTCAGGTGGCCGGCGAGCCGGGTCCCGCGCCTGCCCCGCCTGTCCCTGCGCCCGCCCCGGCACCTCGCTGGCGCAGCGCCTCGTACAGCACCACGGCCGCCGTCGTGGCCACGTTGAGGGAGTCCACCACGCCCAGCATGGGTACGCGGACGGCCCGGTCGCACTCCTGCCGGTGCGCCGCGCTCAGCCCCCCGTGTTCCGGACCGAGCACCAGGGCCGTGGGGCCGGTCAGATCGACGCCGGTGTAGGGCTCGGACGCGTCGGGCGTGGCGGCGATCCGGACGATGCCGCGCTCGCCGAGGAAGGCGAGCACCGCCGCCGCCGTGTCCGCGACGGCGGGGACCGTGAACAGGGCGCCGCGGGAGGCACGCACCACGTTGGGGTTGTAGAGGTCGGTGCCCGGATCGCCCACCAGCACGGCGTCGCAGCCGCAGGCGTCGGCGGTCCGCAGCACCGCGCCCAGGTTCCCGGGCTTCTCGACGGCCAGCAGCACCACCAGCAGCGGGCGCTGTCCGAGCTGCAGATCCGCCAGCAGCCGCCGACGCTGCGGCGCCACCGCCAGCAGTCCGTCCGAACTGCCGCGGTACGACACCTTGTCGAGCACGGCTCCGGCGGCCTCCTGCACCGGCACGCCGGCCCGCTCGAGCTCCGCGGCCAGGTCGGCGAGTTCGACATCGACCAGCCGTTCCGGGCAGACCCAGACCTCCTGCAGCGGATAACCGGCCTCGAGGGCGCGGCGGATCACCAGCGGCTCCTCCAGGAGGGTCAGACGGCGACGCTCGCGCTCGCGATGCTGGCGCAGCTTCACGAGCGCCTTCACGCGGGGGTTCTGCAGGCTCGTCAGCGGCGGCAAGCGCTCGCTCATTGCGCCTCCCCGCCCCGGCGCCGGGCATCGCCGGCGGCGGGGCCTTCCGACCGTGCTGCTGGTCCGGGCGCGTCGCCGACCTCCGCGCCGGTCGCCGCGCTCCGCGCCAGGCAGACGGCCCGCACGGCGTCGGGCAGCGGCAGGAGCCGTCGCGTGCCGTAGTCGAAGCACACCAGTCCCGTCTCCGCCAGGGCCACGCGCGCTCCGTCGGCGGGGCGGGTCACCCGGTAAAAGAGCCGGAATCCCACCCGCGACGGCTCGCCCGCGGCCACCTCGATGTCGAGCACGTCCCCGGCGAACGCCTCCTTCTGGAAGAGCAGGGCGGCGTCGGCCATGATCAGGGCCGCGCCGGCGCAGTCCAGTTCGCTCCAGTCGTGGGACGCGAGCCAGGCCACCCGGGCCTCGTGCAGCAAGGCGAGCATGCGGTCGTTGCCGAGATGCCCGCCGTAGTTCAGGTCGGTGATGCGCACCTTGACGGAGGCGCGGAAGGGATACTGCGGCAGCGGGGCGAGAGCGGCACGGGGCATGGTTGGCCTCCTGGCGCGGCCGGTGACACTCGACAAGGAACCATGCCGCGCTCGGCTCGCCAAGGGCGAACCGTCGCGGCGGCCCGTACCGGAGGCCGGACGGGGCGCAGGATTGCCGCCGGGTTCACGGCGGAGCTATGCTGTGGGACGGCGAGGTCGTGATCGCTGCGGGCGTACCGGCGCTTTCGCCGGACCGCAGGCGCGCTCCGGCTGCCACCGGCAGAGCGGGCGCGGCCGGGTCCCGAACCGAGGAGGTCGATCCGTGAGGTCCTTGTCAATGGTATCCATCCGGAACAGTTCCTTCGCCGCCGTCGCGCCGGTCGTGGCCGCGGCCTTCCTGTTCGGCGCGGTCCCCGCCGGCGCCGAACTGACCAGTTTTGCCGCCGTGGCGGACGCGACCATCTACGAGGAGGACGCCCAGGGCGCCAACGGAGCGGGCGAGTATGCCTACGCCGGCAGCGACACCGCGGGCAACGTGCGCCGCGCCCTGCTGCTGTTCGACCTGGCCGACATTCCGGCCACCGCGGAGGTCGACAGCGTCGCGCTGCAACTGTCCGTCACCTATCGGGGACAGCAGCTCGTTCGCATCGATCTCAAGCCGGCGACCACGTCGTGGACCGAGGGTCCGTCCGGCGGTTCGGGCGTGTCCGGCGAAGCGCCGGAGATGGCCGTGATTGGCGACGTCACCTGGCAGTACGCCTCTTACGACCACCTGGAGTGGACCACGCCGGGAGGCGATTACGGCGATCCCGTGAGCGAGAGCCACGTGTCGGAAGCCGGGGTGCATCACTGGACGGGGGGCGCCGAGAGCTTGCTGGCGGCGACGGTCCAGGGCTGGATCGCCGACCCCGTCGCCAACCGGGGGTTCATGGTGCGCGGCGACTGGCTGGCGGAGACCGAAGCCGACCGCTGGGTGCAGTTCGCCACGCGCGAGAACGCCACGCCCGAGCACCGGCCGGTGCTGATGGTATGGTGGACGCTGTCGACGCCCGCGGCGAGCGCCGCCTGGTCGGACGTCAAGGCGCTCTACCGGCGGTGATCCGGGTTCTCACGCGGTTCAGCGGAAGTCGCGGCTGTGAGCGGTTGCTGGCTGGCGCGGCAGCCGCGGCTTCCAGAGCTTCTCGACGATCAGGTGCACCAGTCCTTCCTCGTTCTGGATGCGGCCGCTGACGCCCAGGAACGAGAGGGTCTTCGCCAGCACGCGGTACTCCCGGTAGACGTTCCCCCACAGCACCAGGTTCACGAACCCGGTCTCGTCCTCCAGCGTCATGAAGGTGACGTTCTTGGCGGTGGCTGGCTGCTGGCGGCAGATGACGATACCGGCGTAGTCCACGCGCCGGCGGTCCCGCATCCGGTTCACCGCCGCGGCGGTGGGCCATCCCCGGGCCTCCAGCTCGCCGCGCAGGGGCTCGAGCAGGTGTCCGCGAGGGGAGTGCTGGCTGCGGTTCCAGTCCCAGGTGATCGTCTCCAGCTCCGACAGTTCCCTCAGACGCGGCGCCGGCGCGCGGTCCGCCAGCGGCAGCTCGAGCTGCTCGGGCCGCCCTGTCCGCGCCAGCCCGTGCACCTGCCAGAGCGCATGGCGCCGATCCGGCTCCAGCGAGGAGAAAGCGCCGGCTTCGGCCACGCCCAGCAGCGCGTCCACGGGCAGGCGGGTGCGGCGCGCCAGGTCGGCGATGGAGGTGAAGGCGCCCTCGTCGCGGACGGCCGTCAGCCGCTCGCCGTCCCGCCGGGCCAGCCCCTTCACGAAGCGCAGACCCATCCTCAGGGCCAGGGGACGCTCCGCGACGGCGGCAGCCGCGCCGTCGTCCGGCGGAGCCGGGTCCGCCCCGCCGCCGCCGGCAGCCGCGCTGTCGCCAGGCGGTGCCGAGGCCGCTCCGCCCGGCAGGAGCCCGTCCGTCGTCTCCTCCAGGGTGCACTCCCAGGCGCTGCGGCCGACATCGATGGGTCGCACCTCCACGCCGTGACGGCGAGCGTCCTCCACGATGGTGCCGGGCAGGTAGAACCCCATGGGCCAGGCATTGAGCAGTGCGCAGGCGAACTCGGCCGGGTAGTGGCACTTCACCCAGGCGGTGGCGTAGGCGATGAGGGCGAAGCTGGCGGCGTGGCTCTCGGGGAAGCCGTACTCGCCGAAGCCGCGGATCTGGTCGAACACCCGCTCGGCGAAATCCGGGGCGATCCCCTTGGTGACCATGCGCGAGACCAGCCGCTCGTGGTGCCGCTCGATCGGTCCGTGCCGGCGCCACTGGGCCATGTCGCGGCGCAGCTGGTCGGCCTCGCCGGGGGTGTAGTCGGCGGCCTCCATGGCCAGACGCATCACCTGCTCCTGGAAGAGCGGCACGCCCAGCGTCTTGCGCAGCACCGGCTCCAGTGACGGATGGGGGTAGATCACCGGCTCCTTGCCGTGGCGGCGCGCGATGAAGGGATGGACCATGCCGCCGGTGATGGGACCGGGACGGATGATGGCCACCTGGATCACCAGGTCGTAGTAGCTGCGCGGCGCCAGACGCGGCAGCATGGCCATCTGGGCGCGGCTCTCTACCTGGAAGACGCCCACCGTGTCGGCCCGGCTCAGCATGGCGAAGGTGGCGGCGTCCTCCCGCGGCAGGGCGGCCAGCGACAGCTCGCGCCCGCGGTGATCCCGCAGCAAGTCGAAGGCGCGGTGCAGGTGGTTCAGGGAGCCCAGCCCCAGCAGGTCCACCTTGAACAGCCCCAGCGCCTCCACGTCGTGCTTGTCCCACTGGATGACGGTGCGGTCGGCCATGGTGGCGTTCTCCACCGGCACCAGGTCGCACACCGGTTCGTGACCCAGCAGGAAGCCGCCCGGGTGGATGGAGAGGTGTCGCGGGAAGTCCTGGATCTCGTCCACCAGATCCAGCAGGTGGGCGTGGGCGGGGGCGGCGGGGTCCAGGCCGGCGGCGCGCAGGTTCTCCTCCGTCACCGCGCCACGGTGGGAGGTGAGCCTGGCCAGGCGGTCGAGCTGCACCGCCGGCAGCCCCAGCGCCTTGCCCACCTCGCGCACCGCCGAGCGCGGCCGGAAGCGAACCACGTTGGCCACCATGGCGGCGCGGTCGCGCCCGTACTTGCGGTAGACGTGCTGGATCACCTCCTCGCGCCGGTCGTGCTCGATGTCCAGGTCGATGTCCGGCGGCTCGGCACGCTCGCGGGAGATGAAGCGTTCGAAGAGCAGGTCCACCTCGCGGGGGTTCACCGCCGTCACCCCCAGGCAGTAGCATACCACCGAGTTCGCCGCCGAGCCGCGTCCCTGGCAGAGGATCCCCTCGCGCTCGCAGAACTGCACGATCTCCCACATGGTGAGGAAGTAGCCGTCGTAGTCGAGATCGTGGATCAGGCCCAGTTCGCTGCGGATGCGTGCGGCCAGCGGCCCGGGCACCGGATCGCCGAAGCGACGGCGGGCGCCGTCCAGGGTGAGCTTCTCCAGCCACTGCGCCATGGTCATCCAGGCGGGCAGCCGCTCCGACGGATAGCGATAGCGCAACTCCGCCAGCGAGAAGGCGCAGCGTTCGGCCACCTCCAGCGTGCGGGCCACGGCGGCCGGGTCGTCGGCGAACAGCCGCGCGAAGGCGGCCGGGGAGGGCAGGGCGTGACCGTCGTTGGGGCGCAGCCGGTCGCCGGCGGCGGCCAGCGTGGTGCCGTGCCGCAGGCAAGTGAGCACGTCTTGCAGACGCCGTCGCCGGGGATGGTGATACAGCACCTCGATCCCGGCCACCACGGGCAGACCGTACCCGGCCGCGCGCCGGCGCAGCCGCTGCTCGGAGCGCGGTTCGCCCGCCTGCCGGTGTCGCGCCGCCAGGGCGTACAGACGGTCGCCGAAGGTGTCGCGCAGGATGCCGGCCACGCCGGCCAGAGGGAGGGGCGCGGCGGGCGGGGGAGCATCCGGCCGGACGGATGCGGGCGGCCGCCAGCCGGCGCCGTCCTCGCCCAGACGGGCCTGCTCACCACCCCACAGGGCCAGCAGACCGCCGGCGTGCTCGCCCACCTCCAGCCAGGAGACCCGGCTCGATCCCTTGGCGCAGCGCAGCCGTCCGCGGGTGACGAGCCGGCACAGGTGCCGGTAGCCCGTGCGATCGGCCGCCAGCAGCACCAGGGTGGAGCCGTCGTCCACCGTCACCTCGCTGCCCACGATCAGGCAGGGCACGGGCGTTGCTGTCCCGGCCGCGGTCCCGGAGGCGTCCCCCTCCGCATCGCGGAGGGTGATGTATGCCGACGGCACGCCGTGCACGCCGTCGCGGTCGGTGAGGGCCAGGGCCGGCAAGCCCTGCTGGCGGGCGGCGAGGACCAGTTCTTCGGGCGAACTGGCGCCCTCGAGGAACGAGAAGTACGACTTGCACCAGAGCGGCGCGTACACCGGCGAGTTCATTCCACTCTGCCCTGCAGCAGCCAGCGCCGGCGGCGGGCGTCGTGGTAGAGCCAGCTCAGCCCGCCGCGACCATCGGCGGCGAAGCAGTAGGCGCGGCGCACCTCGCCCTGCCACCAGCCGCCGGAGACCAGGTAGGGGCCGCCCCGGAGCCAGGAGCGGGGCGGTGGCGGCACGGGACGCGGACGGCGCAGCAGCCGCCGCACCAGCGGGCGCGGTCCACGCGCCGGGGCGCCGGCTGCCGGGGGGCGCTCCGCCTGCGCCGTCCGCAGCGCAGGCAGCCCGACCCAGCGGAAGCGGGCTTCCGGCAGATGGTTCGGGCACAGCTCGGCGCAGGCCACGGCGTCGTCTCCGAACTCCGCCCGCACCCGGGCCAGGGCACGGTCGGCAGCGGCCAGATCGCGCCGGTGCTGCCGCGCGAAGAGTCCGAGCGCCTCGGCGGGCGCGCCGGCGTCCTGCAGCGTGAGCTCCACCCGCTCCACGCCGCCGTCCAGTGCCAGCCGCTCCAGCCGCAGACGCACCAGTTCCATGAGCAGCACCGTGTCCAGGCTGGGGGCCGCCGGCCGCAGGCGCTCCCGCCACCGGCTGCCGTGGCGGTCGGCGAGCACCAGTTCCAGTTCCAGGGTGGCCACGGCCCGCCGGCGCTCCGCCAGGCGCGGCAGCAGGGGGTGGAGCAGTCGCTTGATCAGGAAGAGCAGCCGCCAGGCGTCGTGCTCGGGCTCGTCCAGCACCTCGCGGGCACGCAGCGGCTCCGGCAGCAGCTGCGGTTGCAGGGGGGCGAACTCCTCGTCGCGGGCCAGCCGGTGCAGCGCAGCGGCGGCGAGGCCGAAGCGTCCCCGCACTTCCGGGGCGGGCAGGGCCACGAACTCGCCCACCGTCTGCACTCCCAGGCGGCGCAAATCGTCGCGGAGGCGGTGATCGAGCAGCAGGCGATCGAGGGGGGCGCCATGCAGGGCGGCCGTCTCGTGCTGCGCGGTGGGGGTGATGGTCAGTCCGGGACGCAGCCGCGCCAGGCCGTAGCTGCCGAAGCGAGTGAACCCGACCGCCGCCGCGGCCGTGAACCCGGCGCGCGTCAGGCTTCGCAGCAGCCGCTCCGCCCACGCCCTGGGCGCTCCGAACAGGCGCTCGAGGCCGCGGGCGTCCAGCCAGAAGACGCCCGGCTCGTGGGCGGCCGGTTCCACGCGCGGACTGTAGCGCAGCAGGTGCCGATGCAGACGCGTCACGGCGGCGGCGATCTCCGCATCGTCGACGGTGGCGGCCTGCAGCCGGTGGTCCAGCGAGAGCGCGGCGGCGTGACGCATCCCCGGCAGGATGCCTGCCTGGCGGGCCGCCTCGTTCACCCACAGCAGGGGCGCCTGGGGGCTGTCCGCGGCCACCACCGCCGCCGGCCCTCCGCGCCACTCGCGCCGGCCGCGCAGCAGGAGCTGCAACGGCAACTCCGGCAGGTCCACGCAGGCCAGCGGTGGCGGCGGTGAGCCCGGCGGCGGTGAGCCCGGCGGCGGTGAGCCCGGAGGTGGTGAGCCGGGCGGTGGTGAGCCGGGCGGCGGCGGTGTGACGCCGGGAGGAAGGGCGGGGCGGCCCGTGCCGGCCGGCAGGGCGGCACGAAGGCGACGCTCAGAGCAGCCCGTCCGGTCCACGGCACACCTCCCGCCAGCGCCAGCCCGGACCGCGACGCTTGTCCTTGACCGCTTCCACCTCGCAGGCGAAACGCCCATCATCCAGCCGCATCCGCCGCGCTTCCACCCGCAGGGAGACCAGCGATCCCAGGGAGGAGGCGCCGAGATCGCGAACTCCGGTGCTCGGGAGATCGGTCGCCGTGTCCGCGGCAGCGGCGGTGAGACAGACCACGGCGGCGCCGTGCTTGAGGGCGAGCTGGACCAGCCGGCCCTGCAGGGCCAGGGAGAGGCGGGCCCCGACCGGGTGGGCCCGGCCGCGGCCTGGCCCGCGGCCCCGGACGCGGCCCAGACGCTCGTCTCCGACCTGGGCCAGGTCCAGGACCACCAGCCCGAAGGCGCCCGAGCGCAGCAGCAGGTCGGCTGCCCGTCCCGCCGCGGCGGCATCCGGCACCCGGATCACCGGCAAGGCCGCGAGATCGACGCCGCCCGCCGCCGCGTCGGGTGGATAGAAGGGATCGCCGCCGCAGATCCAGGCTGCCGGCTCGCCGGCCTGCTGGGCCTGGCGCACCAGGGCCAGGGCGGCGGTCAGCACGGCGGAAGCGGCGCCGGGAGTCACCTCGCAGAGCCGTCCGACCAGCTCGGCAGGAGACCAGGAGGGTCGGGACGCCGGCTGTTCCGCAGGTGCCCCCAGCCGCGTGAAGGCGGGATGGGTCAGGATGCCGCCGAGATCCCTGGCGATGCTATCGAGGGCCGGGTGGGCCATGGTTGTCCTCCGGGAACTCTCAACAGTGATAACAGACAGATGTCTGTAGCGTCAAGCGATTTTCGCCAGATGGCGAAAAGGTTGTGCCAGCGAAATTGTGTCGCGGCCCTTTCAGTGCCGATTTCCAGCACGATGTATGCTTGCGAAGTTATCAATCATCAAGCCGGAGGGCTGGATTTCGGGACTCCGCCGGGCAGACACAATCTCGCTGGCACAAGGAGGGGCATGTATCGCGTGCTTTCCATGGACGGCGGCGGCATCCGCGGCCTCCTCACCACCGTGATCCTGCAGCGACTGGCGGCGACGCCGGGGCTGGCCGGATTCCTCGGGTCGTTCGACCTCCTGGCGGGCACCTCGACCGGCGGGCTGCTGGCGCTGGCCATCGCCCACGGGCTCGACCCGTCCGCCATCCGCGACGTCTACGTCGAGAAGGGCCCGGCCATCTTCAAGGATTCGTGGCTGGACGATCTGATCGATCTCGGCAAGCTGCGCCGCGCCGACTATTCCATCGCGCCGCTGCGCCGCGAACTGCACCGGCTGTTCGGCGGCACCACGCTCGGTCAGCTTCACAAGCGAGTGCTGGTGACCGCCTTCGATCTGGACAACGAGTCTGCCGATCCCACCCAGCGCACGTGGAAGCCCAAGCTCTTCCACAATTTTCCAGGTCCGGGCAGTGATCGCGGCACGCTGGTCAGTCGCGTGGGCCTCTACACCAGCGCCGCGCCCACGTACTTCCCCTCGGTGGACGGCTACATCGACGGCGGCGTCTACGCCAGCAACCCGGCGGTGTGTGCCCTCGCGCAGACCCAGGACCGTCGCTACCGTCCGCGGCCGTCGCTGGACGAGGTGGTGCTCCTGTCGCTGGGAACCGGCCGGAACCTCCAGTTCATTCCGGGGCGGGTGCACGACTGGGGGTACGTCCAGTGGATCAAGCCGCTGCTCGGTCTGATGTTCGACGGCACCTCGGGCATCGCTGACTATCAGTGCCGGCAGATCCTCGGCGACCGCTATCACCGCCTCGCACCGGTGTTCCCCGATCGCATGAAGGTTGCGATGGACGACGTGAAGAAGATCCCCTACCTGGTCCGGTTCGCCGAACAGGTGCCGCTGGATGAGACCGTGGCCTGGCTGCAAGAGCACCGGCAGTCGGCGCTGGTGTGAGGTCGGAGCGGTGGGGGCAGCAGGTGCTGGAATGAGGTCGGGGCGGAGGGGGCGGCAGGTACAACGCGGTAGCGGTGTAGCGGGTGCAATGGCGGCGGGTGCGACGACGTCACGGGCGCTGCTGCTGACCCTCAAGCGAGCCGGCGTCGAACCTCGACCACCTGGCCCAGGATGCGCGCATCCGAGCCCGGCTCCGGGACCAGGGGGGCGTAGGCGGGATTGGCGGGGTGCAGTTCCAACCGCCCGCGGCGGTAGTGCAACCGTTTCACGGTGGCCTCGTCGCCCACCAGCGCCACCACGATGTCGCCGTCGCGGGCAGTCGGCTGCCGGCGCACGATGACCGTATCGCCGGGCAGGATGCCCGCATCGACCATGCTGTCGCCGCTGACCGTCAGGGCGATCAGGTCCTCGCCCGCGGGTCGATCGCCGAGGGCCAGATAACCCTGAGGATCTTCGAGGGCCTCGGTGAACGCCCCCGCCTGCACCCGCCCGATGCGGGGCACCAGCCTCACGACCGGGCCGCCGTCCCGCGCCGGCGGCAGGCGGTAGCCGCGCGCACGGCCCGGCACTTTCACGAGCCGCCCTTCCGCCACCAGCGCCTCCAGGTGCTGGCGGGCCGACTGCACCGCGCTGAACCCCAGGTGCTGCTGAACCTCGCGCGTGGTGGGGGGCTCCCCCGCGAGGATCCGTTCGCGTACGAAGTCCATGACCCGGCGGCGCGTGGCCCCGGGGGGCGTTCGCGGCATTTCGATCCACCTCCGGCAACCGAGGTTGACAGACGGATGTCTGCCGGTCAACCCATGGCTGCGCGTCGCGGATTGCGGCAATGCGAGGTTGGCCATGGCGCCCACGTCCGCTAACCTGTGGCTGGAAAGCCGTCAACCGCGGTGGTCGGCGCCGGGTGCAACTCGCCGGGTGGCGCCGACCTCGCAGATCAGGAAAGGACCGTCATGGCCGAGGATCCCCGTAACGACCGTCTCCACGGCGAGCAGCCGCAGACGCCGCCCGCGCACGGGGCGGCGAACGGACCGGCCGCTCCGGTTCCGCCCCCCGAAGCTCGTCGGTGGGCGATGATCTGCCATCTGGTGGCCCTCGTGGGGCTGCTGGGCAACGGCATCGGCTTCCTCCTGGGACCGCTGGTGGTCTGGCTCGTGAAGCGGGACGAGCACCCCTTCGTCAACGACCAGGGGCGGGAGGCCGTGAACTTCCAGATCACCATGATGATCGCCGCCTTGATCAGCGCCGCGCTCACCTTCATCGTGATCGGCATCCCGTTGCTGATCATCGTGGGTGTCCTGATGATCGTGTTCCCGATCATCGCGGCCGTGAAGAGCGATCGCGGCGAGACCTACCGGTATCCGCTCTCGTTCCGGTTCATCAAGTGAGCGGAGTGGACCCCGCGGTCCCGCCGAGTCCGGCGGGCACCTCGCCGGCAGCGGCGGTGCCCGCCTGCCTTGACGGGTTGCGTGGGGGCCGGCCCGATCGCGCTCCACGGCCCCTCCCCATACCAGCAGCTGCGGGTCGATCGTAGGTTGCCTCCTGGGCATTCACGCGGCCGCCGGCCGGCGGTCACGATCCATTCCCGGGAGGTTAGCCATGTCCAGACGCTGGCAAACCGTGGTGGCCACCGCAGCCGTTCTGACGCTGCTCGCGGCCGTCGCGCTGGCCGGTCCCGGCCTCGACGCACAGAAGCGTACCTCGGCCACCCGCGCCCAGTGGCAGAGCGCCGAGGACTCGTTCCAGCCTCAGCTCCATCGCGTCGGCAAGCTCGTGGGTGCGAAGGTCGTGAACCGGCACGGCGAGAAGCTGGGCGAGATCGAGGAGATCGTCCTCGACCCCGATCGCCACACGATCTCGTACGCCGTGGTCGAGTTCGCCCGCTTCCTCGACCTCGACGATGATCTGCACGCCATTCCGTGGGGCGCCTTCAAGGTGTACACCGATCACGACGGCGATCCGGTGCCGTTGCTCAACGTCAGCGAGGAGCAACTCGCCAGGGCCCAGGGCTTCGATGACGACGACTGGCCCGACGTGGCCGACGCGCGATGGACCGATCGCGTCTTCACCGCGTTCCGTACCACCGAGGACCGGGATCTCGGCTGGCGACGCGAGCACGCCAGCTGGTCCTACGAGATGCCTGTCTACGACCACGTGGGCGACTATCAGCAGGAGGATCCCTACCGCTACGGTCGGACGACCCGCAGCGAGTCCACCTGGCGCGGCCGGGATCGGGACATGCCCCTGTACGATCAGGCCGGGGCCATCGACGCCCGGCGCGACCGGAGCGCACGGCGTGACTGGCGCCGCGCGGAGGACGAATGGAGTTCGCTGTCTCCGCCGGCGTACGACCGGGCAGGGCGGCAGACCCGACAGACCGCCGGCCGGTCCTGGACCGGCAGCGAGCGCACCGACCAGCGGCAGCGCTGGGAGGATCGCGAGGCCAACCTCTGGTACCTCGAATACGGCACGGAGGACACGCAGTTCGACTGGATGGATTACCAGACTGACCGGATGGACCCGGACCGGAACGAAGGCCGCATGGACATCGACCGGATGCAGCAGGATCGGCGGAGCCGCCTGCGCAGCACCGCCGAGCGCTCGTATCCTCGCGAGCGGATGGACAGGCGGTACGCCGCCGGCAGCGACCGGCAAGGCCAGCGGTACACTCGCGACATCGAGAAGCGCAAGATCACGGAGCTCGAGGATACCGACGTGATCAACCGGGGCGTGAAGGTCGGCGAGGTGGACGAGATCCTCGTGGACACCCATGCCGGAGCGCTCGCCTACATCATCGTGGAGGTGGACGACGACTACGCCGAGGACCACCTCTACGACGATGACATCGAGCTGGTCGCCATCCCGTGGCACGCGGTGAATCTCAGCAATGAACGGATCATCCTGAACGTCGATCATTCCGCCATGTCGAGTCTCGCTTTCAGGGGCGACATCGATCGTCTGGAGGACCGACAGGCGGCCGTCGACATCCACGACCGGGCGGCGTGTCCCACCTACTGGGAGGTCGTCTACTTCGTGCCGATGTCCGATAGCGGGACGAACGACGACGGCAGCGGATTCAGCGGCAGCAGCGACCGACGGTGATCAGCGCTGACGTTCCCGTTCCCCGGGTCGCCCGGCGCGCCGACGAGGCGCCCGGGCGAGCCCTTCGACGATACCCAGGAGCACGAGGCGCCGCGTCCCGGAAGGGCGCGGCGCCGTTCGCGTGAGCGATGATTTTCAGGAAGCGGCGCCGAGCATGATCCTCAGGGGAGGGGCGCCGCCCGCCTGATATCGACCTCGCGCGACTCGGCTTCGGGCTGGCCGCAGGCCTCGCGGATGGCCTGTACGAGCTCTTCGCCCGGCCCGCCCTTCGTCAGGCAGCGACGAGCACCGGCCGAGCGCATCGCTGCAGCCACCGCGGGATCATCGTGCATGGTCAATCCGATCACCACCGTCTCGGGCCGGCGAGCAGTGAGCTGCGCCGCCACCTTGACGCCGCTGAGCGGCTGCTCCATGGCGACGTCGAGCACCACCACGTCCGGACGCAGCCCGTCCGCCAGGCTCAGCGCCTCGTCCGAACCTCCGGCCTGACCGACCACCCGCAGGTCGGGTTCGTCGTTCAGCAGGCGCATGATCCCGTCGCGCAGGATCTCGTGGTCATCCACGACCAGGATCGTGAACTCGCGCCGCGCCGCGTGGCGAACCCGCGGGCCGGCGTGGACAGCCGCCGGCATGGTCGTCGCGGCCAGCGCGGCCGCAGGCACCTCGCTGGCGGCCGGCAGCTTCGGCGCTGCCGCGGGTGCGGTCATGACCACCCGCGTTCCTCCGCCGGGCGGCTGCTCGAGTTCCAGCCGGCCGCCGATCGCATCCAGTCGTTGCGCGATGCTGAACAGGCCATAGCCGCTGCGGCTGTCGGCGCGGGGCGCCAGCATGCGCGCCGGGGGGCAGCCCACGCCGTGGTCGGTGACGGCGATGCGCAGCCGATCGCCCGACCGGGCGAGGTCCACCTGCACGCGCTGCGCGCGGGCGTGCTGCACGACGTTTCCGAGCAGTTCGCGAGTGGCGGTGAAGAGGAGCAAGCGGATGCGCTCCGACGCGTCGGCTTCCTGATCGGCGTTCACCTCCACACGCAGCCCGAACCTCTCCTGGAACGCCGCTCCCAGCCAGCGCAGCCCTGCCGGCAACCCCCCGCGCTGCAGTACGCCGGGGCTCAGCTCGGTGCTGAGCAGACGCGTGGAGTGGATGGCGTCGTTGAGCAGATCGAGCGCCCGGCTCTGCAGCAGGGCGCTGGTCCCGTTGGTCGTGTGCCCGAGCAGATGGCTCAGGTGGATCTTGGCTCCGACCAGCATCTGTTGCAGGTCTTCGCTGATGACCTCGGCGTAGTGGCGTCGCTCGCGCTGCTCCGCCTCGGTGAGCGCGAGGCACAGGCGCTGCAACTCGCCGGCGCGGAGGCGCTCGCGCTGCAAGTCGGCACGCAGCGCGCGTTCGGTCTCCTTGCGTTCGCTGATGTCCGTGACCACCGCCACGTGCATGCCGGGTGCGGATCGCCGCACCAGCAGCACCATCTCCGCCGAGAACACGCGACCGCCGCGGCTGCGCAGCAGGGTCTCGAGCCGCCGCGTCGCATCCCCGGTGCCGGGCTCGGCGAGCAAGCGGCTCATCGCGTCGCGCAGGGCGCTGGCATGGTGACCCGGCGCTGCGAGCAACTCGACCGGACGGCCCAGCAACTCGTCGTACCGCCGGCCGAAGAGGCGCTCGGCAGCGGCGTTCCAGTAGCGAAGGCGCCCGTTCCCGTCGAGGGCCACGATGGCGTCGCTGGCCGTATCCACCAGGGTCCGGTACACGATCCCGGTCTCGTTCAGGAACAGCGCGAGCGCCTGGAGCAGGGGCATACCCTGGCGCTGATACGCCGCGGCGGCTTGCACCACGGCCACCAGGACGCACGCCGCCCCTCCGTAGTGTGCCGCCCGCGCGGCAGCCGACAGTGCGGCCGGACCGCCGGTGGCCAGCAGGCTCGTGGCGCTGCCCAGTGCGTGCAGGACGAGTGCGAGGGCGTACCAGCGGAAGAAGACGCTGCTGGCGCGGCGGCGCAGGATCCAGGCGCCGGCGCTGGCCGCCACGAACGCCAGCAGCGCCGTCGCCAGCAGCAGCCGGTACAGGCCCAGCATGGATGTCCCGGGCGATGTCCCAGGGGATGTCCCGGGCGATGCCCCGGGCGCTGCAACCGGTGGCGCGACGGACGGTGTTGCCGATATCGGCGATTCTCCGGCCGGCAGCCCTCCTCCCGCGAACACCGTCGCCGCAGCCACCGCAGCGACCACGACCGCGAACAGCGCCAGCGCCGCGGCCGCGCGACGCCAGCCCCTCGGGGCGTGCAGGCCGGCATCCAGCGACGCAATCACATGGGCCAGATGGAGATAGCCCGCGAGGCACAGGCCCGCAGCCAGCAGCAGCGCCGCGCCGCCGGCGGTCGCGGGCGATGTCGCCAGCGCGGCCGCCGCCACCGCCGCGCACGCCTGGCTCATCAGCGCCGCCCCCAGCAGCAGGATGGGGAAGTGCCCGGCCGAGAGGAATCCATGGATCGCCAGGGCGGCCACCAGCACGGGCAGGAGAACCAGGAAGAGAGCGTCGAACGCGGTCACGAGGGACGCCGGCCATGCGCTCAGGTCGGGGTCGCGAAGGAGGAGGACGGCCACCGCGGCCACGTGGATCAGGGGAAGATAGCGGGCCTGATGAAACCCCCTGGAGGGTTGAGCCGCGTCGTTGCGGGCTTCGGGCGTGCTGGCGGGCACGGTCGCTCCCGGCGGTTCTTCCAAGCGGCGAAGCGGCGAAGCAGCCTGGGCCGGCGGCTCCAGGGAATGTCGCACCGGAACATCCCGGCTCGTCCGCTGCCCAAGTTAGGCACGGCGGGGCGATGGAGCCAACGCCAACGCCGACCCGCTCGGCGACCCCTTCGACTTGGCAAGAGGCTGTCGCAGATCGCGGATCTATGCTATCTTGGCGGCGAGAGAATCCGGGTGCCGCAGACGCTCACGCCGGGCTCGCGGAAGCCGCCAGCCACGGAATGCGCCTGCGGAGGGGCTGCTCCCCGAAGCGATGAGAGAGAGTTCCATGAGCCAGCCAGAACGCAAGGATGCCGGGTCCGGATCGCTCCGGCCGGGTGAGCGGACGCGCATCGGAGTCGTCGACGATCATCCGGCCGTGCGGCAGGGACTGGTGGCTTTCCTCGCCGGCCGACCGGACCTGGAGATCTGCGGCGAGGCCGGTGATCCGGCGACGGCCATCGATCTCGTCGAGAAGCACCACCCCAACCTGCTGCTCATCGACATCTCGCTGGCGGACGGCAGCGGTCTCGAACTCATCAAGCAGATCCGGTCGCGGTTCGACGCGGTGCGCATGCTCGTCTACTCCATGCACGACGAGATGCTCTTCGCCGAGCGGGTCATCCGGGCGGGGGCTTCGGGGTACGTGAGCAAGAGCGAGGGGCTCGACACGCTCTGCGACGCCATCGACCAGGTGAAGCGCGGCAAGATCCATCTCAGCGCCCGCATGACCGAGGCCATCGTGGACCGCCGTTTGCGCGGCGCCGCGGAGGACGGCCTGCCGTCGCCGGCCGACCTCTCCGACCGCGAGCTCGAGGTGTTCGAGGCGCTCGGGCGCGGGCTGAGCACGCGCGAGGTCGCAGATCGTCTGAACCTCAGCGTCAAGACGGTGGAAACCCATCGCGAGAACATCAAGCGGAAGCTCGGCCTGCACAAGAACGTGGAGTTGCTGCAGCGCGCGTTCCAGTGGGTGATGAGCAACGAGTAGACGGCGGCGCTCGCCGCCGCGGCACCGGCTCCAGCGGCCGCTGGAGCCGTCATCTCGACGGACTCATGCCGTTCACCCCTCAGGTTCGACCTGAGGGGTGCTGGAGTGGTGTCCCCCATGGGCCGCATCTCCGTCTGGGTCTATCGTGCTCCACCAGAGCGAGACAGCGAGCAGAGGTTCCCGGCCCATGAGGCCCCCCAGCTAGAAGGACCGAGAACCATCTGCGAAGCGTGCCGGCGTCGGTGCGAGGATGCTTCTGACCCCCGGATCCTCTCGATGGCGGGCTGCCCCAGTCGCCCCCATTCCACCGGCGCCGGCCTCGCTACCCGCAGGACGGTCTCGACCCCCGGCAAGGACAGCCGCAGTCCGAGTGAAGGGAGAACCGAAGGATGCGCTACATCATACCCGCATCGATGGTCCTTGCGGCCGGCTTGCTGCTGGCGGTGCCGGGCTGTGGAGGCGAACAGGACGATGCCTACACCGAGGAAGAACTCGAGCAGGACCGCACGCAGCCGGCGGTCGATCAGGAGCGCACCCAGGTCTTGAACGAGATGGAGCGGGAGTACGCCCGCCTGGACGAGCGCATCGGCGAACTGTCCCGGCAGATCGAGGTCGCCGGCGAGGCCGCCGGCGCGGAGTTCCAGACGGCGCTCCGTGACACGCTCAATGACCTTCGGGAGCAGCAGCGGCAGGCCGGCGAGCGGCTCGCCCGTCTCGCCGATGCCGGCGAGCAGGAGTGGGAGCGGGCCCGCCTGGACGCCCAGCACTCGCTGCAGGATCTCGAGCAGGCGGTCGATCACGCCTGGCAGGCTGTCGAGGCCCGGTGAAGCGACCACGAACGAGCGGAGCAGAGTGCGTGCGACAAGGACGTCGACTCCGCCCCGGGAGCGAGGACATGGCAAGCAACCGTGACATCGACAACCTGATGATCGGCAGTGGCGATGCCGCCGGGACCGGACGCTCCGGTGAGAGCAGCGAACGCGCTACCTCACTGCGGCGCTCCGGCCGACCCGGCGACGATCCCGCCGTCGAGTCTTCCCCCACGGACGAGAAGAAGCACGCCGGGCACGACGCAGGCCCCCGGGGAACCGAACCGTCCGCTCGGGCGAGCCGGGCCCCGATCGCCCGGCGCGGACACCCGCGCCGGGTCCTGGTGGTGGACGATTCGCCGCCCTACCGCCTGGCCCTGCGCACGGTGCTGGAGACCATGGAAGGGGTGCAGGTGGTGGGCGAGGTCGCGTCGGGCGAGCAGGCCGTCGCCACCTGCCGCGACCTGGCCCCCGACCTGGTGTTCATGGACATCAACCTGCCCGGCATGGACGGGATCGAGACCACGCGTCGCCTGAAGCACGACACGCCCGAGCTGGTGGTCATCGGCCTTTCCGTGCAGAGCGACAAGCAGACCGTGGCTGCCATGATCGAGGCGGGCGCTGCGGTGCACGTCAGCAAGGGTGGCGGTCTGCCCGCGGTGCGCGACGTGCTCTGGCGCTACCTGTAGGACGTGCCTCGTAGAATGTCGAGCATCATCGCGGGCGCGACGGTCATAGCAGCAGCGCTCCCGCCACGGTGGCGGTGAGCCACGAGGCCAGCGCGCCGCCGAACATGGCCCGCAGGCCGAGCCGGGCCACGTCCCGGCGGCGCTCCGGTGCCAGCGAGCCGATGCCGCCGATCTGGATCGCGATCGACGAGAAGTTGGCGAATCCGCACAGCGCATAGGTGCCGATCACGAGACTCCGCTCCGAGAGTGCCCCCGACTCGCTCGCCGCCATCAGCTCCAGGTACGCCACGAGTTCGTTCACCGCGATCTTCGTTCCCAGCAGGTTGCCGAAGGCCGGAGCCTCGGACCACGGCACCCCCATGACCACGGCCAGCGGCGCGAACACCCAGCCGAAGATCTGCTGCAGCGAGAGTCCCACCAGTCCCAGCAGGAAGTTGAACAGCGCCACCAGGGCGATGAACGCCAGCAGCATGGCGCCCACGTTGGCGGCCAGCCGCAGGCCCACCGCCGCGCCGCCCGCGGCGGCGTCCAGCACGTTGGCGTACTCGCTCTTCACCTCCACCTTCACCTCGCCGCGCGTGGGCGAAACCTCGCGCTCGGGCAGCATGATCTTGGCGATGACCAGCGCTGCCGGCGCCGACATGACGCTCGCTGCCAGCAGGTGTCCCGCGTCGACGCCGAAGCGCACGTACACCGCCATGACGCTGCCGGCCACGGTGGCGAACCCGCCCGTCATCACCGCCATCAGCTCGCTGGCGGTCATGGTGGCGAAGTAGGGGCGCACGACCAGCGGCGCCTCAGTCTGGCCCACGAACACGTTGGCCGCGGCCGAGAGGCTCTCGGTGCCGCTGGTCCCCATCGTCCGCTGCATCACCCAGGCCATGCCGCGGATGAGCCACTGCATCACGCCCAGGTGGTAGAGCAGCGCCATCAGGCTGGAGAAGAAGATGATCACCGGCAGCACGTGGATGACGAACACGGTGCCCAGCGGCACCAGATCGCCCGTGGCCGAATCCACCACCTGGACGTAGCCGGCGATGGCGCCCGGCCCGGCCGATTCGGCCAGCTCGGCGCTGCCGCGGAACAGATTGCCCCAGAGGAAGTGAGTGCCCGCGTCGGTGAACGAGAGCAGGCGGATCACCACCACCCGGGCAGTGCCGAAGGCTGCCTGGCCCCAGGGGGTGCGCAGGAGCAGCAGCGCGAAGGCGAACTGCAGGCCCAGGCCCCAGAAGGCCGTTCGCCAGGGGAAGTGCCGCCGGTCGTGGCTGACGGCCCAGGCGAGACCCAGCAGGACGACGGCTCCCAGGAGCGAGACGAGATTCGCAGGCAAGCTGGTCCTCCGCTGAGGTGGCTGGTCGGCTGGACGTCCCGCGAGCCCCCGGACGCCTCCGCCGGCGCCCGATTCCGGCCAGCGCGGGCCCGGGCAGGGTTCCGCCGCCCGCGAAACCCGATCGGCGCAGGATCTTAGGGGCGTCAGGGGCCCGCTGGCCAGGAAGATTCTGAACGCCGGTGGTCGCATTGACACCGCCGCGGGTGGCGGGTATTTTACCGGCCATGATTCCCGCGGAGCAGCAGCCACCTCCCACCGTGATCATCGGCATCGCCGGCGGCTCGGGATCGGGCAAGACCACCGTCGCCCTGAGGGTGTGCGAGGT
>JAWOID010000050.1:0-11637 GCA_046484865.1 Candidatus Krumholzibacteriia bacterium | reverse complement strand
CGAGGTTCAGCGCTGCGCCAGTGCCGGCAACGTCGACACGATCCCAGGGAAGAGCGCGACCAGCAACACGGCGATCACCTGGATCACGACGAACGGGATGATGCCCCCGCCGGTGATCTGCAGCGCCCATGACTGGCCGGGGTGACGCGCGGTCGGAGTGCCCGACCAGTACCAGCCCAGGAAGACGCCGGTGAACGGATGCCCCGCGGGCAACGCCGGCTCGCGCTCCTGATGGCTGACCAGGCTCAGCAACTCGCGCCGGTTCGGCAGGCGCCAGTCGCGATGGCCGCCGAACTCGTCGCGGTTGAGGCCGGCGAGCCAGGCGCCGGTCTCGTCCCCGGTGAGCGGCCAGCCGGCGCAGTTGGCCGTCCGGCTCCAGATCAGGCCGGTGGCGCGGTCGCGGACGCTCTCTCCCAGCACCTCGAAGCGCGGGCACGGCCATGGCTCGCCCGGCCGCAACTCGCCGTCCTGACCGGTCGCCGCGCAGGCCACGACCGCCCCCTCGGCGTCGTAGCAGCGCTCTTGCCCGGTCCGGAGATAGTGTGCCATGCCGCCCACGCAAGCCGAAAAACCAGACTTGCGCCGTCTTGTATCTGCGATTATTCTTTTATTCGCAACTGAAGGAGGATCCGTGCTGGCGGCCCGGCTGCTGCCGCGCAGGATCGGCCATGGCTGACGGACGGGCGGCGGCCGTCATCGCCGCCGCGGCGGGGCGGCGATCCAGGTCACCACCACGGCGACGCCGAACAGGCTGTAGAGCAGGGTGAACACCCACGGCTCGGCCTGGTAGAAGATGAGGCGGTCCAGCCACCCGGCGATGAACCCGTACTCGTAGCCCCTCTCGCCGGCGGTCGCCCGCAGCGCGTTCTCCCAGGTGGTGAGCGGACACGTGATCCCCAGCCAGGTCTGCACGGTGACGTAGAGGACGCAGGCGAGGTGGACGACGCGGAAGCGGAAGTTGCGCGCCCACCGCCTCCGCGCGAGCAGCCCGATGAGGATCGCGAGCTGCCCGATGACGACGAAGGCCACGAACAGCGCGTGGACCGCGAGGATCGCGTCGGCCGCCAGCCGCTGGAGCGTCTCCCTGGTGCCGGGGTCGACCGGGATCATGGCAGAGGCGATCTCCTCTCCGCCCGCGCGGTTGGGGCCCGCACGGACTCGCGGGGCCCGGGGGTGGGGCGGCACCCCGATTCCAGCATGGCCAGGACGATTCCAGCATAGCCAGGACGAGCAGCGACGTCAGCCCCGCGCGCCGGGACCGGCGCGGGAGGGACCGGCGCGGGCGGAACCGGCGCGGCGGGACCGGCGAACCCGGGACCCGCGTGACGGGACCGGCGATCCCGGGACCGGCGCCTCGGGACCGGCGAACTTGCGCCCGGACCGTGGCCTCGGTTAGACTGCCGCGCCAGGATGCCCGCCGCCGGATGGCTTCGCGCCGGCCGCGCCGTGGCGGAGAGGAGGTGTCATGTCGGAATCCGAACGCCGGCTCGTCGCGCTGACCCGGTTCGCCAAGAGCGCCGGCTGAGCGGCCAAGCTGAGCCCGGGGGACCTGGGCGAGATCCTCGCCGCGATCCGCAAGGAAGCCGCCCCGGACCTGCTCGTGGGGTTCGAGACGGCCGACGACGCCGCCGTCTACCGTCTGGACGCCGAGCGCGCCGTCGTTTCCACCGTGGACTTCATCACCCCGGTGGTGGACGACCCCCACGCCTTCGGGCGCGTGGCCGCCGCGAACTCGCTGAGCGACATCTACGCCATGGGCGCCACCCCCCTGCTGGCTCTCAACCTGCTGGGCTACCCCCCCGCCGGTGTTCCGAACGCCATCCTGGGCGAGATCCTCCGTGGCGGCGCCGAAACCTGTCACGAGGCGGGCTGCGTGGTGGGCGGCGGGCACAGCGTCCGCGACGACGAGGTGAAGTTCGGCCTCGCCGTCACCGGCCTCGTCCATCCCGATCGCGTGCTGCGCAACAGCACCGCGCGCCCCGGCGACCGGCTGGTGCTCACCAAGCCGCTGGGGACGGGCGCCCTGGTGGCCGCGGCCAGGGCCGGCAAGCTGCCGGCGGACGACCTGCAGACGCTCACCGACGTGATGACCACGCTGAACGTCTGGGGCCGCATCCTGTTCGATCTCGGCGCCACGGCCTGCACCGACGTCACCGGCTTCGGCCTCAGCGGCCACGCGCTGGAGATGGCGCTGGGGAGCGGAACCTGCCTGGTCATCGAGTCGTCCGCCGTCCCGCAGTTGCCGCGGGCGGCGCTGCTCTGCGCCGAGGGTTTCACCTGCGGCGGCACCAAGACCAACGCGGCCTTCGGGGCCGGGCGGGTGCGCTTCGCGCCCGATCTACCGGCGGGCATGGCGGGATTGATCGATGATCCCCAGACCAGCGGCGGACTGCTGGTCGCGGTACCGGCCGACCGGCTGGACGATCTGCGGGCCGCCGTGCGCGAGGCGGGCGCCCCCTGTGCCGAGGTGATCGGCGAGGTCCGGGCGAGCGCCGAAAACGATCCGTGCGTCGATATCCACTAGGTTCGAGCACGGCATGACCTCGACGGGGATGGGAGCACTGCCGACCCGGCGGTGCGCGCCAGGAGGGCGCCGCGTGTCCGCAGATTCGACGCGAATCCTCGCCATCGGCGACATGCATCTGGGTCGGGCCCCGGCTCGCGTCGCCGGCGTCTGCGACCTCCTGGGCCGGAGCCTGGCCGATCTCGGCCCCGGCGCGGCCTGGGCGCGGTCGGTGGAGGAAGCGCTGGCGCGCCGCGTGGACGCCGTGCTGCTCGCCGGCGACCTCGTCGACTCCGAGAACGCCCGCTTCGAGGCCTGGGGCCAGTTGCAGCGGGGAGTGGAGCGCCTGCACGCGGGCGGGATCCCGGTGCTGGCCGTGGCCGGGAATCACGACGTGGCCGTGTTGCCCAGGCTGGCGGCACACCTGCCGGGTCTCACGCTGCTCGGCGCCGACGGTCGCTGGCAGAGCGCCATCGTCGGCGGCGATGCCGGCGGCGGCGGCGCCGGCGGCGGCGATGCCGGCGGCGGCGCCGGCGGCGGCCCCCCGGTCGAGGTGGTCGGATGGAGCTTTCCCCGGTCGCACGTGACCACCAGCCCGCTGGCCGAATCACTTCCTCCCGGCGACGTCCCGGTGGCGGCGAGGCTGGGCCTGCTGCACGCCGACCTCGACGCCTCCGGCAGCCGGTACGCGCCGGTCTCCCGCGCGGAGCTCGCGAACGCTCCCGTCCAGGGGTGGCTGCTGGGGCACATCCACCGTCCCGACCTCGCCCCTCCCGGCGGCGGAACCCTGCAGGTCTGCGGCTATCTGGGCTCGGTGGTGGGGCTCGATCCGTCCGAGACCGGCCCTCATGGCCCGTGGCTGCTGACGGTGACCCGCGGCGGGACGATCGCCGCGGAGCACCTTCCCCTCGCGCCGCTCCGCTGGGAACGCACGGCTCTCGCCACCGACGAGTGGCACGACCCGGAGCGCGACCTTGAACGGGAGGTTCCGGCGCGCCTCGACGAGATCCTGGCGGCCGCCGCGGGACCCGCGGACGTGGTGGCGGCCGTGACCCTGGAACTCGACGGTCGCTGCCGCGACCTGGACTCGGTGGAGGCGGCCGCCGCCCGGCTCGCGGGCGACCTGCCGCCGCGGCACCGCGGGCAGGCGACGGCATTCCTGGCCGCGATCCAGGTCCGCGCCCGGCCGGCCTGGGACCTGACGAGGCTGGCGCGCCACGAGGATCTGCCGGGGCTCCTGGCTCGCCGTCTGCTCGAGCTCGAGGCCGGCGAACCCGCTGCGCAGGACCTGCTGGACCGTGCGGTCGGCACGCTCCGCGAGCGAGCCCTGGCGCCCCAGTTCGCGGGTCACACCCTTCCCGACCCGGGACCCGCCGAGGTCCGCGAGCGACTCCTGCGCGCGGGGTTCCGCGCCCTCGACCGGCTGCTGCGGCAGAAGGAGGGCGAGCGTGCAACTGCGTAGGCTGAAGATCGACCGCTTGCCCGGCATCTCGGTTCCGTTCGAGCTGACGCTGTCGCCGGGGGTCAACCTGATCTGCGGGCCGAACGGTTCGGGCAAGACGTCGCTCGCCCGCGCCTTGCGGCATCTCCTGTGGGCCGAGGACCGGCCGGTGCTGCCGTTCGCCGCCGCCGCCCTGCTGGAGGACGACGGCTCCACCTGGCGGGTCGCCCGCGAAGGCGACGCACCGCCGGAATGGCAGCGCGACGGGTCGCCGGCTGCGCCCCCCGACCTTCCACCCGCGAGCTCGGCGGCATTCTACCGGCTCGGCGCCCTCGATCTCCTCAAGCGCGAGGCCGACCAGGACGACAGCTCGCTCGCCGAGTCGATCCTGACCCGGCTGGCGGGCGGCTACAACGTCGATCGGCTGCTGCGCGAACCGCGCGATCGCGGCGGCTTCGCCGTCCCGGACCGCCCGGGAACGAGGGAGCGCCGGGAGTTGCAGAAAGCTGCGGGAGCGTCCGCGGGCGTGCGCCGGCAGCACCGCGAACTCGCCGCGCAGGAGGACGAGCTGGCGCAACTCGAGCGCGACCTGGCGGCCAGCCGGGCCGCCGCCGCACGGCTGGTGGCCTGGCAGCAGGCGCTGGTGCTGAACGGGGTCGACCGCGAGTTGCAGGCCGCCCGCGTCGAGATCGCCGCGTACCCGCCGGAACTGGCGGAAGCCACCGGCGGCGAGGCCGAGCGGCTGGAGAGCATCGCGGAGCAGTTGCACGACCTCGAGCGCAAGATCGCCCTGACCGAGGCGAGACTCGCTGCGGCAAGGCGGCAGGTCCAGGACTCGGTGCTGCCCCGGGGGCCGGTGCCCCCGGCGGACGCGGAACGCTTACGCCGACATCTCGACAACCTGCAGCAGCTGGAGGTGGAGTTCAAGCAGCTCCGGTCGCAGCGCGAGCAGGCGGTCGCCCGGCTGGCGCGGTCGGCCGAGACGCTCGATCCCGCCTGGAACGCCGAGACGGCACGGGCCGTGGCCCCGGAAGCGGTCGGCCGCGCCGAGGAGCACCTGCGCAGCGTCGGCGCGGTTCGCGCCCGTGCTCAGGCCGCCGAGACGCTGCTGGCGCATCCCGTGCTTCGCGACCCGGGGCCGGCTTTCACCGCGGCGCAACTTGCGCGCGGCCGCGACATCCTGCAGAGCGTCCGGTTCGCCGGCGCGGACCCGGCCGGCGCACGGTCCATCTCGCTCGTCGTCCTCGCCGGCCTGGTCATCGCCGCCGCCGTCGTGCTGCTGTCGCCGCAGCTGGCGATCACCGCGGCGCGGGTGGCGCTCGGCCTGACGGCGGCGGCGGGCCTGGCGTTCGCCTGGCGGACGCACCGTGCCCGGAAGCGGGTCGACGACGCTCGCCGGTCGGCAGCGCGAGCGTACGCTGTCCTGGGGCTGCCCGAAGCGGCGCGGCCCGGCGGCTGGAGCGACGCGGAGCTGGATGCCGCGCAGCGCGAGCTGACGCGTCTGGAGGCCGAGGTCGCCGCCGACGCCGCGCGCGCGGAGTTGCGGCGATCGCTCGAGGCGCAGCGCGAAACCGCCGCCGCCGAGCATGACCGGCTCGCGGCCGCGCTGCCGGAGCTGGCCCGCACGACCGGCGCCGCCCCGCTGCGCGCGGACACCGACGTGCTGGAGTTCAGCCGCCGCGTCCGTGACTACCATCAGCAGCGCGAGGAGCACGCCGCGCGGGCCGCCGCAGCGCACGAGACGGAGCTACGGCGCGACGCCGAGCTGCTCGCGGTCGCCGCGTTGCTCGACGCGCATGGCGGCCGCCGGCCCGAGGGGCTGATCGACGCCCAGAGCGAGGCGGCGGCGCTCGCCGAGCGGAGCCGGGAACTGAGCGAGGCCCTCCGCGAGGAGGACCTGGCGAGCGCCGAGCTGAAGGAGCTGCAGTCCCGCCGCGACCTCCTGATCGAGGAGCGGACCCTCCTCCACCGGCGGCTGGGCTGCGCCGGCGGTGATCCCGCGGAGGTAGTCAGGCGGCTGGAGCTGCTGGAGCAGTACCCCCGTGCGCGCCGGGCTGCGGACGACGCGGCGGTGCGCCGGGAACAGCGCCGCCGCGACGTCGAACGCGACGCCGCCGAGGCCGGCCTCGCCGTGGAAGCGCTGCTGGCTCTGAGCGCGGCCGAGTTGCAGGAGCGGGTGGACGACGACGCGCCGCTGGCCGGACGTCACGACGCGCTGCTCACCGAGCTGACCCGGATCCGCACCGGCCTCGACGCCGCGCGCGCCGCCAGCAACCTGCAGGACGCCCTCGCCGCCGAGGAGGCGGCCCGCCTGGCGTTGACGGAGCGCTGCCGCGAGGTGCAGGACGACGACCTCGCGCGCCTGCTGCTGACCGAGACGCGCGAGGAGCATGACCGGCGGCGCGCCCCCGAATTGCTGGAGCGCGCGAGCGAGCTGCTGGGCATCTTCACCGCGGGCCGGTATCGTCTCACCCGGCCGCTGCGGACCGGGTCGGGCCCGCAGTTCTGCGCGCAGGACAGCGAGACCGAGGCCAGCCTCGGCCTGCACCAGCTCTCGGACGGGACCCGGGCGCAGTTGCTGCTGGCCGCCCGCCTGGCCTTCGTGCTGGAGAGCGAACCCGCCTCCCCCTTGCCGTTGCTGCTGGACGAGGCCCTCACCGCCAGCGACCCCGAACGCTTCGAGGCGGTGGCGCTCAGCCTGGCCCGCATCGCCCGCGAGCAGGGCCGGCAGATCGTCTACCTGACCTGCGATCCGGCCGACGTCCACGCGTGGCAGGACGCCCTCGCCTGTGCCGCCGAGCCGGCTCCCCAGGTGGTGGACCTGGCGGCGGTGCGCCGCCTGGCCGCCGCCGCTCCGCGCCCGCGGTTCACACCTCCGCCGCCTCGGTCCGTGCCGCCGGCCGCCGGTCACGACGCCGCCTCGTACGCGGCAGCCGTCTCGGTGGCCCAGCTCCAGCCCTGGTCCGCGCCGGGCTGCGCACCGCTGTACTACCTGTTGCAGGACGACCTGCCGCTGCTCGAGATGCTCCTGCGCTCCGGCACCGAGACGGTCGGCGTCTGGCGCGCCCGCCGGCAAGGCCTGCGGGCGGCGGACCTGGTCGACGCGGCGCAGGACGCCCGGGTCGCCGCACGTGCAAAGGTGCTGGAGGTGTTCCTCGGTCGCTGGCGAGAGGGACGAGGGCGACCGGTCACCCCGGAAGTGGTCCGTGGCAGCCTGGCGGTCACCGACCGCTACCGGAGCGACATGATCGCCCTGGCCGGTGAACTGGAAGGCGACGGCCGTGCGCTCGTTGAAGCTCTGCGTGAAGGACGTCTCTCGGGCTTCCGGCGCAGCAAGGCCGACGAGTTCGAGGCGGAATTGAGGTCCGGCGGTCACGTGGATGAGCGGCCGGTGCTCACGCGGGACGAGATCGTCACGGCGGTCGTGGAGCGGTGCCGCGACGAGTTGCAGGACGGGCGGCTCGCGCCCGCCGATCCGGGTCGGCTGGTGAACGCGTTCTGGTCGGCCGTGGCCGCCGGCGACGGCAGCAGGCCGCTCATCGGCAAGCCGGGTTAGCCCTCCGAGTTCTTCTTGATCAGGTCCGACAGGCCCACATGGTCCTCGAGGCGCTCGAGCAGGATCTGCCGCGTCAGAGAACAGGCCTCCGAGATCTTGGCCGAACGCAGGCTATAGTAGACGTTGATCCCATCCTTGCGGGTGTTCACCACGCCGGCCCCGCGCAACACCGCCAGGTGCTGCGACGTGTTCGCCTTGGGGATGTCCAGCAACTCGGCCAGGGCGTTCACCGAGATCTCCTCACGTTCCTTCAGGATGTCGAGGATCTCCAGGCGCTTCGGATTGGAGAGCGTCTTGCACAGTTCCGCTTGCATCTCGTAGAGTTTCTTCTCCATCACATGCCTCTTCGCTCGCTGCCTTCGACCAGCCGCCGGTGTGCGCCCGACCGGCCGGGGGCTGCGCGTGTCTGCAACTGCGCAGCATGCCACATGGACATTCCCGAACATTAGGCAGCTTCGCCCGGCAAGTCAAAGTCAAACGGTTTCAGACCTATATAACTCCGATATAGCTCGGATCGGCAGGGCTGCCACCCAGGCCGCTAGTCGGAGTGCAGTTCGGGCGGGAGACTGAAGCGTACATCCTCCTCGAGGACAGTCACTTCCCGCGGTGCATAGCCGGCGGCCGAGAGCTTCGTGACGACGGCCTGCACCAGGTGCTCCGGTGCGGATGCGCCCGCGGTCAGTCCGACGAGGCGGTGGCCGCCGAGCAGAGCCAGGTCCACGTCGTCCGGACCGTCCACGAGCGTGGCGGTGGCGCCCAGGCGCCGGGCGGCCTCGCCGAGCCGCTGGCTGTTGCTGCTGTTCGCCGATCCCACGACCAGCAGGTGGGTGACGCCCTGCCGCAGCAGTTCCTTCACGGCGTCCTGCCGGTTCTGGGTGGCGTAGCAGATGTCGCTCCGCCGCGGCTCCACCAGGCGGGGAAAGCGTTTCCGCAACGCCGCCACGATCTGCGCCGTCTCGTCGACACTCAAGGTCGTCTGCGTGACGTAGGCGATCTCCTCGTCGTCCGGCAGGTCGAGGGATGCGACGTCCTCGCAGCTGGTGACCAGGGTGATCGCATCGGGAGCCTCCCCCGTGGTCCCGAGCACCTCGTCGTGCCCCTCGTGACCGATCAGGATGATCCGCCGGCCCGCGCGCGCATGCCGCTGCACGCCACGGTGCACCTTGGTCACCAGCGGGCAGGTGGCGTCCACGGTCGCGAGCCCGCGGAGTTCCGCTTCCCGTCGCACCGCCGGCGAGATCCCGTGAGCGCTGAAGACGACCATCGCCCCGTCCGGAACCTCGTCGAGTTCCTCGACGAAGACCACGCCGCGCCGCCGGAAATCGGCGACGACGGCCTGGTTGTGCACGATCTCCTTGCGCACGTAGATGGGCGCGCCGCGCTGTTCGAGCAGGCGCTCGACCACGTCGATGGCCCGTTCCACGCCGGCACAGAAACCGCGCGGACTGGCGATGAGGAGCTGGCGATCGGGCTGCATGAGACCTCCGCGCGGAGCGCTCCGCTGGGCGAGAGGTGCGGTCTCCAAGAAACGCCCCACGACCCCCTTGGGCAAGCCCTGCGTTCTTCCACGCAAATTGTGTCCGGCTCCTGGCCATGATGCCGAGTTGTCCCGTCACGCCGCAGACTTCAAGTCGTGGCGCCGGTTCACCTTCAGCGGGACGGGTGTTGCGGATCCCGCGGTGAAAAGAGATGGTATTGTCATTTGAGGGCCTTGACAGGAGCGGTCGTGGTGATATATTTCTGTTTCGAAGCTAAGCATATTAGAACCCTCGCGCCCATGAGGCCGAAGGAGGACGATCATGACCATGCATCGCATTCTCCGCCTGGTGGCCGGCTCGTTCGTGCTGGTCAGCCTGCTGCTTGCGCAGGTGCACAGCGAGTACTGGCTGCTGTTCACCGCCTTCGTCGGGCTGAACCTGCTGCAGAGCGCGTTCACCGACTGGTGTCCGCTGATCACGATCCTGCGCAAGAAGGGTGTCCCCGAGCAGGCGCCGGCGCGGAACCGCGCCTGACCGGAACCGGCAGCGAGGGAGGTTGCATGACCATGGTGCCGATCCTGACCGCCCTGACCAGGAGGGCCCGGCCGGCGGCGGCTCATCCGCGGGCATTCGCAGTGCTGGCGGTCATCGTCCTGCCAAGCAAAAAAACCGGCAGGGAAAAAAGCGAAAGAGGCTGCGGTGATGATGACTGCATTTATTACGACAGCGGCACAGAGGAGCAAGAACAATGCGTGGTTATGCACCAGGGAAAAGGAGGATTCGGCCGGGATGATATTGCTTAAAAATAATAAAATCAGCAAAAACACCTTCATATAATTATTTTTCTATCGTATACTATACCCTGATTAGGTAAGTATCTGCATTTTTTCTATAATAGTGCGTAGTTATCAAGCCCGATAAAGAGGTAAAATCATGAATTACGGTGTTGTCAGTCAAGAACAGCTTGAAAAAATGGATGAGATTCTGACGAACAAACTCATCAAAATAGGTGTTGACTGTGTCATTATCATTGATATGGCCGGCAACATCATTACGGCCAAGGACAACGGCAAAAATAAATACGATGTGTATTCATTTGCCGCCCTGGCGGCCGGTAACTTCGCCACGGTCGATGCCATGGCCAAGCTGGTCGGGGAGCAGGAATTTTCCCTGCTGTTTCACAAGGGAACCGACTGCAACATCCATTTCAGTAAAATCGACGATGAATTACTGCTGATAAGCATGTTCGGCAAGGAAATTTCTCTCGGCTTCCTTCGACTCAACGTTGTCGAAGCCATTGAGGAAATAAAGAAGCTTTGGGTATAAAGCGGCAATAGCATTCCAGTATGCGGCAGGCTTGATTCTATACTGGAACACCGTCAGCAGGAGAATAACTTGAGCTTCATTAACCTTAAAGACAAAATCGTTCAAATCAAAATTGTCTACTACGGTCCCGGCCGTGGCGGCAAAACCACAAATCTTGAATACATCAACCGCCGTTTCAAAAAACAGATCCAATCGGAAATGGTCAGCCTGAAAACCCACGGGGACCGGACCCTGTTCTTTGACTTCCTTCCTTTCGACATGGGGCAGATCAAGGGTTTTGACATGAAAATCCAGCTGTATACCGTTCCCGGTCAGGTTAAATACAATGCAACCCGGAAACTCGTCCTCAAGGGCGTGGACGGCATCGTGTTTGTCGCCGACTCCCAGAAGCAGATGCGGGAAAAGAACATCGGCTCCCTGAACCAGCTCCATGAAAATCTCCTTGGTCAGAAGGAATCCATTTTCCGCATCCCCCTGGTCATGCAATACAACAAGGTGGACCTGCGCAACCAGGGGGTTCCGATATTGCCGACCGAAATCATGGAAAAAGACCTCAACAGCAAACTGAAGGTACCCTCTTTTGAGGCCAGTGCCCTGACTGGATATAATGTTCCGGAAACCTTGAAAAAAATAATCTCACTGACTGTTGTGTCAATTCAGAAGAAGCTCTCATAAAGACGTCAATATTGAACCGGGCAGCGCTGAACACATGAATAACTCGCAGAACAATCCAAACAAAAAACCAGGCATGGAAGAGGTGGATGACCTGACCCGCTTTCTTGATGAGGATTTCGCTACGGATGCGGTAGACCTGTTCGAATTCACCAGCGAGGAAGATTCTCCACTTACCCACCTTAAATCCATTATTCTTTCCCTGGACTGGGAGATAACCGATGAAATACTTCAGGACCTCAACGGGGAGATCGCCCACCTGAAGCATCTGGATCAATTTGCCCACGACAAGGTTTCACAGGTTTACCTGCAGGGGCTCGATAAAATCGGAAAATATATTCAAAGTGAAGGCGCCTCCGCCCATCCCAATTCCATTAAATTGCTGCTCACCCTCTATTACGATTTCGAAAAAATTCTCTCCTCCGAACATATCACCGGGGCCGAAATCACCGCACTTCTGAAAGCGGATGTCCGGAAGTTCAAAATCCTCCAGCACCAGATTGCACAAAAACATGGAACGGCCGCCGTTGCGACCGAAGAAGTCTCCGCGCCGCTCCCCCTGACAGAGCACAAGGACCTCCAGGGAATCCAGGCCGCCATCCTTGAACTTGACTGGGAGGTTACCGACAGGGGACTCAACAACCTGGCCAAACAGTTGAAC
>JAWOID010000074.1:0-33562 GCA_046484865.1 Candidatus Krumholzibacteriia bacterium | reverse complement strand
ATTCCCTCCTCGACGGCGACCGCCAAAACTGCCGTTCCATCATCGAAGAAACCCTCCAAACCGGCACCGCCGCCCACCAAATCTATATGGATCTCGTCTGGCCCATCATGGTCGAAGTCGACAAACTCCACCGCGAAGGCCAAATCACCACGGCCCAGGAATCCTTCGCCTCTCGCATTAACCGCAGCATTGTCAACCAGTTACAGAACAAGCTGCCCCATCGTCCTGCCCGCAATAAACGCATCGTGGTCGTCAGTGCCAACAGCGAACACGCCGAACTCGGCGGCCAGATGACCTCCGATCTGTTCGAAAGTGACGGCTGGGAAAGCCGTTTCCTCGGCGGCTCAGTGGACAATGAAGATATTCTGGCCTTCATTAACGAATACGCACCCGATGTCCTTTTGCTGTATGGGTTTAACGGCAAAGACGCCCCCGCCATCCGCGCCATCATCGGGCGCCCATGGCCGCGTGCAGGCGCTGGTCATCCGGGAGGTGGACGGCCTCGCTCATGGCGTCGAGGCCGGTCTGATGTCGACCAGCAGCTGCTGGACCGGGTCATAGGTGCCGTTGCGGGGCCGGAAGGTGCTGCGACCCAGCTCGAACAGCACGTCCCAGGTGGTGCGCAGAGCCGCCTGCTCGCCTCCGTCCAGCTCGCTGAGCCCCCGCCGCCACGCCTCCCCGCTGCCGAACGCCACGAACTCCCGTCCGAGCGCCGGCGCACCGCTCGTGGGCGGGCGGTTCGGGCCGCGGAAGGCGAACCGCAGGTGGACGCCGCCGCCCATGGGCGAGGGGTGGCGCGCCAGCAGCACGCCGCGGCAGCGGAACACCGGCCGCCGGTTGCCGGATCCGAACGGCTCCAGCTGCTCGAATTCGGCGACCAGGTCGGCCACGTCGCGGGCGGTCAGTTCCCCCAGCGGCAGTTCCAGGTCGTACAGCTCCGGCATCGGGCCGGCGTTGGGCTCGTCGCGCAGCGCCGCCAGGAAGGCCCGGCGGAACTCCGGCAAGTCGCGGGCGCGCAGGCTCACGCCGGCTGCCTGGGCGTGCCCGCCGTAGCGCACGAGGTGCTGCGCGCAACGGTCCAGGACGCATTTCACGTCCACGTTCGGCGTGCTCCGGGCCGATCCGCGCGCCATGTCCCCCTCCACCGCCACCAGGATGGTGGGCAGGCGGAACTGCTCGACCAGGCGCGCCGCGCCGATGCCGATCACGCCCTTGTGCCACTCCGCCGACCAGAGCACGAGCCCCGGCTCGCCGCGTTCCACGTACGGCAGGGCCATGGCGACGGCCTCGTCCTTGAGCATCAGATCGGCCTGCTTGCGGCGCAGGTTGGTGCGATCAGCCTCCTGCGCCAGCCGCTCGGCGAGCCGCTCGTCGCGCGTGAGGAGCAACTCGAACGCCGCCATCACCCTGCCGATGCGGCCGCACGCGTTGAGACGCGGCGCCACCTGGTAGGCGAGGTCGGTGGCGGTCACGGGGAAGCCCCGGTCGAGCCCGGCGATGCGCAGCAGCGCCGCCAGCCCCGGACGCAACCGCTGGCGGTCGGCGAACCGCTCCAGCCCCTTGCGCACCAGGACCCGGTTCTCGCCCACCAGCGGCATCTGATCCGCGACGAGCCCGAGCGCCACCAGATCGATGATCTCGGCGAGGAAACCCTCGGGCAGGCAGTTCGGCTGCAGTTGCGTCAGCGCCTGCGCGACCTTGAACGCCACCGCCACGCCGCAGAGCTCCGGGTTGGGATAGGTGCTGTCCTCGCGGCGGGGATTCACCAGCGCGTGCACGTCCGGCCGCTGCTCGCAGATGTGGTGATCGAGTACCACCACGTCCAGCCCCAGTTCGCGGGCCAGCGCCAGTTCCTCCAGGGCCGCGGTGCCGGTGTCCACGGTGATCAGCAGGTGCACCCCGTCACGTGCCCACTGCCGGATCATGCGGTCGGCCACCCCGTACCCGTCGGCGGCGCGGTCGGGGACGAAGGCGGGCACGGGCACGGGTCGGCGACCGTCCACCTGAAGGTTCCGCAGCAACTCGGTCAGCAGGGCGGTGCCGGTGATGCCGTCCACGTCGAAGTCGCCGTGGACCGCCACGTGCTCGCCGCGCCTGGCCGCCGCGAGGATGCGGTCGGCGGCGCGATCCATCTCCCGCATGAGGAACGGATCGGGCAGGTGCTCCAGCGAGGGATAGAAGAAACTCTCCAGTTCCCGGCCCTGGGTGAGCCCCCGGCAGGCGAGCACGGTGAGCAGTCGGTCGGACACCGGGACGTCCAGCGGCACGACGCGTCGCATCGCCTCGAGCACCGGCGGCGGTACGGGCGGCCGCGCGCACCAGGGGCGGCCCGAGAGCAGGCCGGGCGACCCGGACGGGGCCATCGGCTCCGGCGACGGCACGGACGGCGCTGGAACCGGCGCGGAGGCAGGCTCGACCTCCACCGGCGGATTGTCCGCAGCCGGACCCGGGGCGGGATCGGATTCGAAAGGCATCTCGATCTGCACCACGCCTCCCGGCGGCTGAGCGGCCTCGCGGCCGGCGATCGACGACGGGCGCCGGCGCGGAACTCCCGGGCTCCGCGCCGGGCGTGCGCCGGCGGATTCTCGACTGGTCTGGTCAGGGGGAAGTCGGACGTAAGCCGGGTTCTGTTGCCGCCGTCTCCAGGAGACGCCGGCGACGGTCATGTATCTAGGGCCGCCGTCACCGACGGCCTCGAGCGACCTACCCGGGAGTCGAGCGAGGCGGGCCACCTCGTCCTCCCCTATTTGGTCTTGCTCCGGGGGGGTTTACCCTGCCGTTCCTGTCACCAGGAACGCGGTGAGCTCTTACCTCACCATTTCACCCTTACCCCGCCGCACCTCGCGGCATGACGTGGCGGTATATTTTCTGTGGCACTTTCCTAGGATCGCTCCTCCTGGGCGTTACCCAGGCACCCTGCCCTGTGGAGCCCGGACTTTCCTCGGACCGCGGAGGTCCGCGACCGTCTCACCGACTTCCCGCCTGAATCATAGGACCTGGATGGCCCTTTGTCACAACAAAACCCTTTCGCCGGCGCCGGGTTCCCGGCCCGACCGGCGACCGGGCTGGCGGCGGGACGGGCAGCCAAGCACGCGGACCGATCGGCGGACGGCGGCCGGCGGGCGCCGTCAGCCGGCGCCGAGGAGATGGCGCGAGGTCAGCGGGGGTTCGACGCGCGGCGGAGGGCAAGGTTCGCCAGGTGGTCGGCGTGGGCGTTCTGCTCGCGAGGTACGTGCTGCACCCGGAAGACCTGCAGATCCCGGGCCAGGTGGACCACCCGCTGGTACAGCGGCCGCAGATCCACGCTCTTGACGCGGTACTGCCCCTGCAGCTGGCGCGCCACCAGCTCGCTGTCGACGTGAAGATGCACCCGCCTCACCTTCCAGCGGGAGCACAGCTCGAGGGCGGCGATGACGGCCCGGTACTCGGCGGAGTTGTTGGTGGCATGGCCGATGGCGCGCGACAGGCCGCAGAGAAGCGGACCGTCCTTCTGGCGGAACACCGCGCCGATGGCCGCGGGCCCCGGGTTGCCCTTGCTGGCGCCATCGGTATGGATCGCCAGGATCCGGCTGCCGCTTCCCGGCAGGGGGCTGGTGGCCAGCGCATCGGCATCGGGCAGTTCGGGCCACGGGTCGGCCGTTCCGGCCGGAGCCGGCGCGACGTCCGAGGACGCCCCCTCACCCGCGTCCCGGCCGGAGCCGGCGCGCTGGTCGTCGGCGGCCAGGTCCCGGCGCCACACCGCCAGGCGCCGGCGCAACTCGCGCGCGGTCAGGCCGCATTCCCGGGCGAGGCTGCGCAGGTCGTCGCTGCGCTCGAGCGCACGCAGCAGCTCGGCGAGCGTCTGCGGTTCCTGCAACATGCCAACCTCCGCGGCGGAACGGCGATCCGTAATCCCGTCTCCCTGGTCCCGCCCGGGATCCGGAAGCCGGGCCCCGCGCGCGGAACCCGGCGCGCCGGTCACCAGAAATGGAAGAAGGGCGCTCGAGAGCACCCTCCGCTTCGACTCGGCTGCTGGCATCCGACCGGCCCAACCCGCGGCCGGAGCGGAACGGAGGGATGGTGGGCGATACTGGACTTGAACCAGTGACCTCTCGCGTGTGAGGCGAGCGCTCTAGCCAGCTGAGCTAATCGCCCTCCGTCGTCTCCTCGGCCTGAGGCCCATCCCGCTGTCCGGAGCCCATCCCGGCGCTGTCTGGTGGGCCCACCAGGACTTGAACCTGGGACCCGCTGGTTATGAGCCAGCTGCTCTGACCGACTGAGCTATGGGCCCTGAAACCGGAGGCGCAAAATAACCCGCCGGGTCGCGGAGGTCAACCCCGGTCCGCTCAGCCACGCCCCACCGCCGGTCCGATCACACCATCTCACCGTAGCCCTTGAGCTTGCGGCTGCGACTGGGGTGCCGCAGCTTGCGCAGGGCCTTGGCCTCGATCTGCCGCACGCGCTCGCGGGTGACCTTGAAGATCGTCCCCACCTCCTCGAGCGTCCGGGGCGTGCCGTCGCCGAGTCCGAAGCGCAGGCGGATGACCTTCTCCTCGCGCCTGGACAGGGTGCTGAGGACCCGGGTCATCTGGTCCCTGAGCATGGCGTGCGCCGCCACCCGCGCCGGCGAGGGCGCGTTCTCGTCCTCGATGAAATCGGAGAGGTTGCTGTCCTCGTCCTCGCCGATGGGCCGGTCGAGGGAGATGGGCTCCATGCTCGCCTTGAGCACGCCCTGCACCTTCTCCAGGGGCATGCTCAGCTCGGCGGCCACCTCCTCCGGCGTGGGGTCGCGCCCGAGCTCCTGCAGCAGCTGACGGTGCGTGCGGTTCACCTTGTTGATGGCCTCGATCATGTGGACCGGCACGCGGATGGTGCGGGCCTGATCGGCGATCGCCCGGGTGATGGCCTGCCGGATCCACCAGGTGGCATAGGTGGAGAACTTGTAGCCCTTGCGATAATCGAACTTCTCGACCGCCCGCATGAGCCCGCTGTTCCCCTCCTGGATCAGGTCCAGGAATTCCAGGCCGCGGTTGGTGTAACGCTTGGCGATGCTGATCACGAGGCGCACGTTGGCCTCGATCATCTCGCGCTGCGCGCGCGCCACCTGGTCGTTCCCGGCGGCGATGGCGCTGCCGATGTCCTCCAGTTCGGCCTCGCTCAGCCCCACCTGCCGCTCCGTCTCCTGGCACTTCTTGCGGAGCGACTTGATCATGCGGTGGGCCTCGGCCACGCGGTCGCGCTGCTCCTCGGCGATCTCCGCCGCCCCCAGCCTGAGTGCACCGGACATCTGCTCGAACGGGAAGCCCGCGCGCCGCTCGAGCTCGGTCGCCTGCGACTTCATCTCGTGCACGCGCTTGTGCTCGTTGAGCAGCTTGTTCGCCAGCAGCTCCAGCTGCGCCGGCGCCAGCTGCAGTTCCAGGAACAGCTCGAGGATCTTCTGCTCCCGCGTCTGGATCATCCGCGTGAGCGTGGCCACCCGCTGGCTGCTGCCGCAGCCGTCGAGGTCCGCCTTGTGGGCGGCGATCTCCTGCTGCAGCTTCTCGATGCGATCGATGAGGCGCAGGATGCGGCGCGCCTCCCGGCGAGGAGACAGGCTGGTGGTCCAGGTGCTGGAGTCCTGCTGGATGACCTCGTCCACGTGGATGTTCTCGGCCACGAGTTGATGTGCCACCTGGCGCAACTCCTGCAGCGTGCGCTGGGAGCGCAGGGTGGCGCGGATGACCGCCAGCCGCCCCTCCTCCATGCGCTTGGCCAGGTTCACCTCGCCCTGCCGGGTGAGGAGCGGGACGCGGCCCATCTCGCGCAGGTACATGCGCACGGGGTCGTCGTACTTGAGGTTGGTCCGCGCGACCTTCCTGAGGACCGCCGCCTTCTTCTTCTCCTTGCTGGCACGGGTCGCCAGCTTCCTGCGCGCCTCCTCCTCGCTGTCGAAGAACTCGATCTGGAGTTCGCCCAGCTTCTCGTAGATGCGGTCGATCAGATCGAGGTCGAGCTCGTCGTCGCCCAGCAACGCGTTGATCTCGTCGTTCAGGATGTAGCCGCCCTTGGTGCCGGCAGCCTTCCTGACGCCCGCTATGATGGTATTGAAGCGCATACTATCCATACCGTCTCCGTCACCCCCGTTTCGGATCCCGGTTCCGCCGCGGCTGCGAACGTTCGCTGTCGCCGATCTCCGGGCCCGGTGCGGTGCCATGTGCTCGGGCGAATCGATTCGCCCCCAAGGCCCCCGTCGCCCGGGATTCCGGCCTTCACGACCGTTGCCGCCGCCAGAACGTCAGTGCGGTCTCGCACCGCGGCCGAGCCGCAGCCTCGCGAGGCTGTCGCGCACGGCGCGGACGAAGTCCGTCTGGTCGGGCACTCCCTCCTTTGCAATCACGTCGGTGACGTAGGAACGGTAATCCTCGTCACCATCTCCGTACCAGCTGCGCTGGACGAAGTCGGCCGGTGTCCGGTCCTGATCTCCCTCCTGACCATGCCAGGCCGCCAGTTCCGCGGCCAGTCGCTCCGCCGCCTCGCCCGAGAGCGGGAGGTCGCCCCGCTCGGCGAGGAAGGTGCGCGCCGCCAGACCACTGCCGTCACGCAGGACGTGGGCGAAGAGCACGCGCTCGATCTCCTCGACATCCACTCTCCGGAAGCTGCGCAACCGGGACGGCCGGCTGCCGGCGTCCGGGTCGGCAGCGGTCGCGGTGGCCGCAGCCGCCGGCCCGACGTCCGCACCCCGAGCCGGGGCGTCCGCTCCGATCTCGCCGGCCGCCGTGGCGGCCGCGCGTCGCCGTGACCCGCGCCGCTCGTCGGCCTCCTGGCGGGCGAGTTCCTCCCGCAGCAGGTTCGGTCTGATCTCGAACAGCTCCGCCGCTTCCTGCAGCAGGTACTCCTTGCGGATCGGGTCGGCCACGCCGCCGATCGACACGAGAGCCTGCCGCAGCGCTCGCTCGCGGCCGCGCCGGCCCGCACCGCGCTCCTGCACCAGCGCGACCAGGAGCTTCAGGTACGGCTGTGCCTCGGCCAGCACGCGCCGCAGCTCTCCGCACTCTCCCCGCTGCATCAACGAGGCCGGATCCTCCCCGGCCGGCAATCGCGCCACGGTGGGGTCGAGCCCGGCGGCGAGGGCCACCTGGCACGACTTGACCGCCGCGTGGAGGCCCGCCCGGTCCCCGTCGAAGAGCATGACGACCGAGGTCGCACCTCTCCGGATCAGGCGCGCCTGATCCGCTGTGAAAGCCGTTCCGCACGTGGCCACGGCGTTGTTGATACCGGCTTGGGCGAGGGCGAGCAGGTCGAGATAGCCCTCCACGAGAATGGCCGTGCGGCTGCGGGCGATGGGCAGACGCGACGCGGCGAAGCCATAGAGGAGCTTCCCCTTGCTGTAGTACGCGCTGTCCGGCGAGTTGAGGTACTTCGGCTCACCCTGCCCCACGATCCTGCCGCCGAAGCCCGTCACCTGCTTGGCTATGTTCGTGACGGGAAATATAATGCGGCTGCGGAAATAGGCAAAGGGCTCGCTTTCGTTTTTTTGTCGCAACAAACCCGAGCGCAGCGCGAGCTCGCGGTTCACCCCCGCCTCCGCCAGCCGGCGCTGCTGCCAGCGCGTGGACGGGGGCGCCCAGCCCACGTCGAACGCGGCGAGGATCTCCGGCTCGAAGCCGCGGTCGACGAGATACGCCCGCGCGTCGCGGCCCTCGCGTTCGTCCCACAACGTTTCGCGGTAGATCGCCGCGGCCGTCTCGTGGGCGCGCAGAAAGGCGCGCCGTTCGCCGTCGCCCTCGTCGTCGTCATCCTGCAGGTAGCGGGAAAGGTCGATGTCGAGCGAGCGGGCGAGCGTCTCGAGGGCCTCCGGAAACGAGAGGCTCTCCACCGTCATGAGGAAGGCGATGGCGTCGCCGCCGGCTCCACAGCCGAAGCACTTGTAGAACTGCCGGGCCGGATTGACGTGGAAGCTCGGGGTCTTCTCGGCGTGGAATGGACAGAGTCCCTTGTAGCTGGCGCCGGCCGGACGCAGCGTCACGTAGCCCCGGATCAGCTCGACGATATCGGTCTCGTCCTTGATCCTGGCGATGATCTCCGGAGGGATGACGGGCGACATCGGCGCCTGAACGCTCCTGATGGCGGGCCGGGGGCGACTCGTGAGCATAGTACATGCCCCCCCGGTCGCGCAAATGCCGGGGGCGGACTGCTCGTGGAACGCCCAGCCAGGCCCTGTCCGGGAACTCTCTCCCGTCGCGCTGTACGCCTGTGCGGTCCGAGGGTTCCCGGACAGGGCCTAGTCGCCCGCCAGGATCACGACGCTGGCTCCCATCTGCCCCGGTCCCGGTCCGGCCGGATGCACGGCCGCCACCCGAGGATCGTGGCGCAACCGGTCCAGCAGGTGCTCGCGCAGGCGCCCCGTCCCCACGCCGTGCACCACGTGGAGCCGGCGCAGCCCCGCCGGGATGGCGCGGTCGATGAGACGGTCCAAACGCTCCCAGCCCTCCTCGGCCCGTTCCCCCCGCAGGTCGATCTCCGGCGAGATGTCGGGCGGGCCATCCTGCCAGCGCCACCCTCCGCCGGCGCTCGCCGAGCCCGCCCGCGGCTGGCTGTCTCCCCCGGCAGAGGCGACCGGGACCGGCCCGGCGTCGCTGGAAGTGGCGCCGCCTGCGCCGGCCAGCGGCTCCACGGCGCTCCGGCCCAGATTCAGGCGCAGGCCGTCGGCCAGCGCCGTGACACGGTCGCCGCGCACCTCGACCACCCGACCGGTGAGGCCGAGATGCGGGATGCTCACCCGGTCCCCCTCGCGCAGCTCGACCGGCTCGCCGGTTCCGGCGGCGGGCCCTGCGGGCAGGCGGCTCTCCAGTTCAGCCAGGCGGTCGCGGGCCGTGCGAACCACCTCGCGCGCGGCCCCCTGCGAGCGGATCTCGCGGATCGCACGTTCGATCTCGCTGCGCCCCTGCCGCAGCATCTCCTCGCCCCGGCGCCGCGCCTCGGCCAGCTCCCCGCGACGCTCGCGGTCGATCTCCTTCAGGCGACTCGCCAGTTCCCGCCGCAATCGTCCGCTCTCCTCCTCCTGCGCCCGCGCCCGCTCGCCCGTCTCCACCGTCTCGCGCGTACGCTCCTGGAGGTCGGCGAGCAGGCGCTCCACCTCCACCCGCTCCTCGCCGACGCGGCGACGAGCACGCTCGAGCAGCTCGGGCGGGAACCCCCAGCGCGACGCGATGGCGAACGCGTGGCTCGAGCCGGGCACTCCCATGCGCAGGGTGAAACGGGGGCTGAGCGTCGCCTCGTCGAAGTCCATGGCCGCGTTCAGCATGGCCGGATGGTCGGCCACCGCCGCCTTGAGCAGACCGAAGTGCGTGGAGGCCAGCACGGTGGCACCGCGTGCGGTCAGCTCCTCGAGCACGGCGAACGCGAGCGCCGTCCCCTCCTGCGGGTCGGTGCCGCTGCCGATCTCGTCGGTGAGCACCAGGGTGCGCGCGTCGGCCGACTCGAGGAAGCGCCCGAGGTGCGCCAGGTGCGCGGCGAAGCTGCTGAGGGACTGGGCGATCGACTGTTCGTCGCCCAGATCGACGAGGACCCGCACGTAGAGCGGCAGCCGCGAATCCTCGCGGGCCGGCACGTCCCAGCCGCTCTGCGCGAGCAGCACGCACACGCCCACCGTCTTCAGCGCCACCGACTTGCCGCCGGCGTTCGGCCCGCTGATCACCAGGGCCCGCCGGTCGGGCGGCAGTTCCAGGTCCAGCGGCACCACTCGCTCGACGTCGCCCTGCTCCAGCAGCAGGGGATGGCGGGCCTGTACCAGGCGCAGAGGCCCGCCCTCGGCCAGGCGTGGCCGCGCCGCGGACGCGTCGCGGCTCCAGAGGAGCGCGGCGCGCGTCTCATCCACCAGCAGCAGCAAGGCGGCGTTCTCGAGCAGATCGCCGGCCGCCTGCTCCACCAGCCGGTTCAACTCGAAGAGGATGCGTCGCTCCTCGGCCACCGCCTCCAGACGCATCTCCGTCAACTCGTTGTGGGCGCGCACCACCTCGGCGGGCTCCACGAACAGCGTGTTGCCGGTGGCGGATCGGTCGTGGACGATACCCGGAATGCGCCGCGAGTCGCCGGCACGCAGGGGCAGACAGTAGCGGTCGCCGCGCAGGGTCACCTCGCGACCGGTGGTCCACCCCGCGTTGCGGGCGCGGGTCATCGCCGCCTCCACGGCGGAACGCACGTCCTGCTCGCGCTGGGCACAGGCGCGGCGCAGGCGCGCGAGCAGGGGGCTAGCGTCGTCGCGTACGCGGCCGTCGCGGTCCAGGGAGCGTCGCACCGCGGAGCCGATCCCGTACAGCGACGCCGCCTCGGCGGCCGCCCGGCCCCAGGTGGGACACGGCTCTCGCCGCTCCAGCAGCACGTCGCGCAGGGCGTCGAGCGCCTCGGCAGCCGCGGCCATCGCCACCAGCTCGGGTCCTTCCAGACGGAAGGGCGGATCTCCTTCCAGCGGGACCAGGGCGCTCGACACGTCGGCGAGGGGCGGCCAGCGGCCGCTGTCGCCGAAGGGGCGCAACTCGTCGGCGAGCGTGTGGCGCAGGGCGATCGGTTCGAGGGCGGAGTACGGCAAGCGCGCCCGCACGGCGGCAGCGGCGCCGGCGTTCAGGCAGCGGCGAGCGATCTGGTCGGTGACGCGCTCCCACTCGAGCAGACGCAGCCCGCGCGCCCCCTCGTCGCCGCGCCCCGGGCCGTCCCCGCGCGCGGCGGCGCGGATCCTGGCGAGCAGACCGATCAACTCTCGAGCCCCGCTCCGCGGCCGAGGGGGTCGGCGCCGGGCGGGAGCCGCGGCCGGTCGGCGGCCGCTGCGGTGCGGCGGCTGGTCTCCAGGGCGCGCTCCCACAGCTCGTCGCCGTGCCGGCTCCAGAGGTTCTGCGCCCGCAGGTACAGTTCGGGGGCCGTGCGCAGCACCGCTCCCAGCAGCGGCTGGCGGCGCGCCTCCTCGGTGAGCGCCCGCCCCCCCGGAACCTGCGTCATGGCGACCAGCAGGATGCTCGCCAGCAGCCAGCCCGCCGCCGCGCCCGCGAGGGCGCCGCCCCACCGGTCCACCGGACCCAGCACCGTCAGGCGGACGGTGCGCCAGGCCACCCAGCCGAGCAAGCGGACGGCGATCAGGCCCGCGATCGCGACCACCGCGAACGCGGCCACCAGCGTCTCGCTCGGGTCGAGCCCCGTGCGGGCGCCGATCGCCGGCGCCGCCGCCGACGCCAGCCGGCCCGCCAGCAGGACGACCGCGAGCAGGCCCGCCAGTTCCACCAGCCGGCGCACCAGCCCCGAGCGGTATCCGAGCACGCCGAAGATCACCACGGCCGCGGCCACAGCCAGCAGCAGGACCATGCTCGCCTCCTCCCTGTTCAGGCTCCGAGCTGACGCTTCACCTCGGCGCTCACGCGCCCTCCGTCCGCGCGCCCGGCGACCCGCGGCAGCACCGCCTTCATCACCTGGCCCATGTCCCGGGGCGAGGCCGCGCCCGTCTCGGCGATGGCCTCGCGCACCAGGTCCGACAGTTCGTCGTCCCCCAGCTCGGCAGGCAGGAACTCCTGGACGACGGCCAGTTCCCGCTCGGCGGCGCTCACCAGGTCGGCTCGTCCGCCGGCGCGCGCGCCATCGAGCTGGTCCTTGACCTTGCGGGCATAGGAGGCGATGACCTGGATGACGGCAGGCTCGTCCAGTTCTTGCCGACCGTCCACCTCCTTCTGCTTGACGGCCGCCTGGAGCATGCGCAGCACGCCCAGCCGCTCGCGATCCCTGGCCTTCATGGCGGACACCACGGCCCCCTGCAGGCGAACGGCAGTCTCGCTCCTGGCCATGCTTCTCGTCTCCTTCGGATGTCCGGATCGCCCTCGTCGTGGCGAGCCGGCCCTCGTCACTCCCCTGGCGCCGTCACCGGACCCGGCGGTGCCAGGCCACCCGCAACGCCTGCAGGGCGAGCAGCCCCGCCAGCGCGGCGGTCTCGGTGCGAAGGACGTGCGGACCGAGACTCACCGGAACCGCCCCCCGCGTCACCAGCAACTCGCGTTCCGCCCCCGTGAACCCGCCCTCGGGACCGACGACGAAGGTGAGCCAGTCCGGGGCTACCGACGCCTCGACGCGCCCCGGCAGCTCGCTCCAGGATACCACCGTCGCCGCCGCCGCGGCAGGCAGATCGCCCGGTACGGCACCCCAGAATACCGAGCCCCGATCGCCGGTCAGCACGCCGCTCAGCGGTGCGGGCGCCGCCAGCTCCGGCGCGAGGGCGCGACGGGCCTGTTTCACCGCCGCGCGCACGATGCCGCGCCAGCGCTCCTGCTTGCCGTCGCCCGGCCGCACCTCGCCGCGCCGGGTGAGCAGCGGCACCACCTCGTGCACGCCCAGCTCCACCGCCTTCTCCAGCGCCGACTCGAACCGCCGTCCCTTGACCACGGCGCAGGCCAGTCGCAGGCGCGGCGGCCTCGTCTCCTCCCGCGCCTCGCGGCGGTCCTCCACCCGGACCCGGGCCTGGCGGCCGCGGCCGTCCAGCAGGCGCGCCGTGAAGAGATGGCCGCGGCCGTCGGTGAGTTCCAGGACGTCGCCGGCCTGCGCACGCAAAACCGTGCACAGGTGGCGGCTCTCCTCGGCCTCGAGGCAGACCTCGTCGCCCGCGCGCGGATCGGCGTCGTCCGGCAGGTAGAAGAGCCGCACCTCGGCACCTCGGCTCGGCAGGGGTTTCGTGTCGCGGGGCCCGCCGCCCCGCGTCAGTCGTAGATGTGCCGTCCCGGGGCGGGCACCTGCCGGGCGAGATCATCGCGAATGCCTTCGAGGCACTGCTTCTGGTCGCGGCTCAGATCGCCGGGGGTCCAGGCGATGACGCGCACGAGCTGGTCGCCGCTGCCGCCCCGGTTCAGGCGCGCGATCCCCTTGCCGCGCATGCGGAAGATCTTGTGGGACTGGGTACCGGGAGGGATCTTGAGCGCCACCTCGCCGTCGAGCGTGGGTACGCGCACGCGGGTGCCGAGCATGAGGTCCACCGGGGAGACGGGCAGGTCGATCAGCACGTCATCGCCGTGCCGCTCGAAGAGATCGTCCTCGAGCACTTCCATCAGCACGCGCAGGTTGCCGGCCGGCCCGCCCTGGCTGCCCGTGTCGCCCTTGCCGGCCAGATCCATGTAGTTGCCGGTGCTGACGCCTGCCGGCACGGTGATCTCCAGGGTCTCCTCGCCGCGCACGGTGCCGGTGCCGTTGCACTCGCTGCACGGGTCCAGCACGATCTGGCCGCGGCCGCCGCAGCGCGGGCACGCGGTCTCGGTGACCATCTGGCCCAGCAGCGTGCGGCGGACCTGGCGCACGCGGCCGGCGCCGCCGCACTGAGGGCACGCCGTGGCGCTCGTCCCCGGCTCGGCCCCGCTGCCCGAGCAGTGGTCGCACGCCACCTGCTTGCGGATCTTCAGCTTCTTGCGCGCTCCCGAGGCCGCCTCCTTCAGCGTGAGGCGCAGCGCGATCTGCAGGTCGCGACCGCGGCGGTGCGCGGTCGCATCCATGCCCCCGCCGCCGAACATGTCGCCGAAGCCGCCGCCGCCGCCACCGCCGCCGAAGCCGCCGAAATTGCGCATGAAGGCCTCGAGGGCCTCGTTCAGATCGATCCCGAAGCCGCCGGCCCCGAAGCCGCCCGGCCCGAAACCGCCGCCGGCGAACTGGCCCTCGGGGGCATGGCCGAAGCGATCGTACTGCGCGCGCTTCTGCTCGTCCTTGAGAACCTCGTAGGCCTCGGTGGCCTCCCGGAACTTCTCCGGCGCCTCGGGGTCGTCCGGGTTGCGGTCCGGATGATACTTCACGGCCAGCTTGCGGTACGCCTTCTTGACGTCGGTCGCGGTCGCGTCGCGATCGAGGCCAAGCACCTCGTAGTAGTCGCGCCTGGGAGTCATGCGTCGCTCCGTCCCGGCCGCTCGACGCAGCCGCGGGATCGCCGGCGCCGGCCGGTCATCGCACTGTCGCCCGTCACGGGGCCACCAGCACGCGACTGGGCCGGACCACCAGCTCGCCCAGAGTGTATCCCTCCTGCAGCACGTCCACCACGGTGCCGCTCTCGGCTCCTTCCAGTTCCCGGTGCCCGACCGCCTCGTGCAGGCGTGGATCGAACTCGGCGCCGCGCGCCTCGATGCGGGCGAGGCCGGCCTCGGCCATGATGGCCTGGAAGTTCTGGAAGATCAGCTCGATGCCCTTGCGCAGGTCGGTCAGTTGCTGTGGCGAGGCGACCTCGCCCTCGGTATCGGCGACCGCCATGCTCTGCAGCGCCCGCTCGAAGTTGTCCTGCACGTCCAGGAAGCGCCGCAGCAGATCGGCCGTCGCGAACCGCCGGGCGTCGTCCAGCTCCCGCATCATCCGCCGCCGCAGGTTCTCCTGCTCGGCGGCAGCCCGCAACCAGCGGTCGCGGAACTCGTCCCGTTCCCGCTGCGCCTGCTCGAATTCCGCGCGATCGGGCCCGCCGCCGTCACCGCCGACGTCCCGGTCCTGCCGGGCCGCGGCAGCGGCCGGGTCGAGCGGCTCGGGTTCGAGCACCTCCGGCTCGAACACGTCCGGCTTGCGCACCTCCGGCTCCTCCGCCAGCGGCTCCACGGTCTCGGAACCGGCCGCGCCGGGCTCGTATGGTCCACCCTCCCGGCCGCTCCCGCTGGCGGGTTCCCGCTCGCCGTCCGCCGCCTCGCGGGCGCGGCGAACGTCTCCGCTCGCGTCCTGCTGCCGGTCGCGTCCCTTCTTCCTGCTCGCCATGGTCCAGCATCCTTTCCTGCGCAAGCGGGTGTACGGCGCCGCTGACCGCGCTCCGGGCGACCGCCGGCGGCGGTGTCGCTCAGCTCAGTCCCTGCAATCAGCTCAGTCCCTGCAAGGAGCGCTGCAGGACATCGATCCCGGTGAAGGCGCGCTGGTAGGGCATGCGCCGGGGGCCGAGCACGGCCATGATGGCCCGTCGGCCGTCGAGTTCGCAACGATGCAGGACGAGCCCGAAGGGACGTAGCGAGTCCAGCGGATTCTCGGTGCCGATCCACACTCCCAGCGCCCCCTCCGTCTGGCGATCGAGCTGGTTCAGCGCGTCCCGGATGCTGCGCGGCGATTCGATGAAGCGCACGAGCGCCTTGAGCGGCTCGGGGTCGGAGAACTCCGGCTGATCGAGCACCCTCTCCACGCCCTCCAGCTCCAGCTCTCCCTCCTCGAGCTCGTCGAACAGCGCGCGGCCGCGCTGGATCAGCTCGCGGGCGCAGCGCGCGGCCGGCCCCACCGAGATCTCCAGCGAGGTGAGCACGCCGCGGCGGATGTCGCCCACGGTGCGGCCGGCGACCCGCTCCGACAGGATGGTGCCGGCCGCCTCCACCACCACCGCCGGGTAGGCCTCCGGCAACGCGACCAGGACGGTCCGCACCATGGCGTTCTCCAGCACCAGCACCATGAGGATGCGGCCACCCTCCTTCGGGTACAGGTCCACGCGCTGGGCGCGCACGGTGTCCCAGCCGGGGCCGAGCACGATGCTGATGTTGTCGGTGAGCTGGCTCAGCAGACCGGCCAGGACCTTCATCAACTCGTGGCTGCCGGCAGTGGCACGCAGGCTCTCGTCGACGCGCTGGCGCAGGAAACGCGGCGGCTCCCAGCCCACGACGGGCCAGCCGCGCTGCAGGTGGTCGACGAACTCGCGGAAACCGGCGTCGGTCGGCGTGCGTCCGGCCGAGGTGTGCGGCTGCACCAGCAGCCCGTCGTCCTCCAGCCGCTTCATCACGGTGCGGACGGTGGCCGAGGAGTAGCGACGGCCGAGAGCACGGGCGACCAGGCCGGAACTCACCGGCCGACCGGTCTCCACGTTCAGGCGCACGACGGCGTCCAGGATCTCCTGGCTGCGGGTATCCGTGCTCTTCATGGCGTTCTCGTCAGCGTGAACACGCGGGCCTCCGGGCGTGGCGCCGGCGCCGCGAGTGTCGGGCGCCGGCTCCGCCGCCGTGTCGGGGGACAAGTTACGACGACGTTTTCCGCACTGTCAACCGAGCGCGCGCGCCAGGAGTTCCTCCAGCGCATCGAGGCGCAGGAAGCCCCGCGGCGTGAGCCTCAGCCGGTCGCCCTCCACGCGCCAGAGACCCTCGAGTTCGCCCCGCGGCAGATCGAGGGCGCCGGGCGGCAGGCTCGCCAGCGGCACGCCGTCCGCGGTGCGCAGCGGGAGGATGAGCCCCTCGAGGCGCCGGGCGCGCCGGTCGAGTGGATCCACCGTCTCCTCCGGCAGCCGGCCCGCCTCCACGGCGTCGCAGTAGGCCGACGGATCCCGCAGGTTCTCGTATCGCCGCCGTCCCCAGTACCCGTGGGCGCCCGGCCCCAGCCCCAGGTAGGGCCGCAGCGTCCAGTAGCCGCCGTTGTGACGCGACTCGGCGCCCGGCCGCGCGAAGCTCGCCACCTCGTACTGGCGCAGACCGCGCGCTTCGAGGTGCTCCACGGCACCGAGGTACAGGACCTCCCAGGCACGCTCCGTCGGGAGGCGCAGGCGCCCGGCGGCCACGTCCCCGGCCAGCGGCGTGCCCGCGTGCACCTCCAGGATGTAGAGCGAGACGTGTTCCACGCCCAGGTCGAGCGCCTCGTCCAGTTCCGCCGCCAGCGTGGCCAGGGTGACGCCCGGCGCGAGGATCCAGTCGGCGGACACCCGCTGGAAGTACCGGACGGCCCGCACCAGCGCCGCGCGGGCGGTCGCGGGGTCGCAGGCGCGTCCGAGGCGGCGCAGCACCACCGGGGTGAGGCTCTGCACCCCGAGGCCGACCCGCTGCACGCCGGCCTCGCGCCACGCGGCGGCCACCCGCTCGTCGAAGCTCTCGGGGTTGGCCTCGGCGGTCAGTTCGAAATCGGGCGCCGTGAACAGCGTCCCCACCGTGCCGGCCAGCAGTTCCGCGAACAGCTCGGGCTCGAGGACCGAGGGCGTGCCGCCTCCCACGTACGCGGTGAGCAGCGGGCGCGTCCCGCGGGCGAGCACGTCGCAGTCCGCCCGCCGCAGGGTCAGTTCCCTCACCACCGCGCTCACCAGCCGCCGCCGCAGCGACGGATCGTGCGCCGCGGTGCGCGGAAAGTGGCAGTAGCGGCAGACGCTGCTGCAGAAGGGGACGTGCACGTAGAGGCTGCCGCCGCGCCGGTCGGCCGCCTCCCTGGTCGTGTCGTCGCCGCCCATCTCAGCGGATGATGTCGCCGACGCGCGCGATGCGCGGCAGCTTGCGGTCCCAGTCGAAGGAGAAGTAGATGAACTCCGCCTTGCCGCGGATGAGATCCGTATCCAGAGCGCCCCACACGCGGCTGTCCTGAGAGTTGAACCGGTTGTCGCCCATCATGAAGATGTGCCCGGCGGGCACGACGTACGGCAACTCGTGTGCCTCCGCCGCTGCCAGGATGACCTGCTCGTGGCGCACGCGCTCGGTGTACGGCAGATCTCGCCGCTCGAGCGCGGCCGAGTGGAGCGCCTCCACGTGCGGGCGCACCCGCTCCGGGTCCGGGAACACGCCGGCGTCCAGCGCCGCCCGTGCCACCAGCCCGAACTGCCGCCGGTGGTAGTCGTGATGGGCGCGACGCTGCGCCACCATCAGTCCTTCCCACAGGCCGAACTGCCAGCGGGTGTCCACCACGCCGGCGGACGGCCGCCAGCCACCGGTCATGCGCAGGCTGCGCGGCGGCGGGCACACGTCAGGATCGGGCGGATCGGGGATGCACGAGTGGTCGCCGTCACGGTCGCCGAAATTCGACTCGTAGACCGCCCCGTTCACGGCCAGCACGCCGTCCCGCACCTCCAGCCGATCGCCGGCCGCGGCCACGGTCCGCTTGATGTAGTCCTGGCTGGGGTCCTCCGGCCACTCGAAGACGATGATGTCGCCCTGCCGCGGCTGCCGCAGCGCCGGCAGCGACGTGTACGGCACGTGGTCGACCAGGGTGCGGCCGAGGACGCGCAACCGCTTGGGCGTGGTGGCGCCGTACAGGAACTTGTTCACGAAGAGGAAATCGCCCTCCATCAGCGTCTCGCGCATGGACCCCGACGGGATCCGGAAGGCCTGGAAGGCGAACTGCCTCACCAGCAGCGCGATGAACAGGGCCATGAGGATCGCGCGCGCGTACTCGCGCACCGTGCTGCGCCACGATCCGCGGGTGTGCACGCGGCCGCCTCCGGCGGCACCGCGCGCAGGATCGCCTGTTCCCGCGCGACCGTCGCCGCGCACGATCCCGCCCGCCTTCTTGCGATTCATGGCCGATTCTCTCTCGCTCATCGTGCCGTCCTTGCTCCGGGTTGCGCAGGTCTCAACGTTCCACCTTGAGGACCGCGAGAAACGCCTCCTGCGGGATCTCCACCGAACCCACCTGCTTCATGCGGCGCTTGCCCTCCTTCTGCTTCTCCAGCAGCTTGCGCTTGCGCGTGATGTCGCCGCCGTAGCACTTCGCCGTGACGTTCTTGCGGTACGCCTTCACCGTGGTGCGCGCCAGCACCCTCGAGCCCACCGCCGCCTGTACCGCCACCGCGAACATCTGGCGCGGGATCAGCTCTTTCAGCTTCTGACAGAGCTTCAGGCCCCAGTGATACGCGTTGCTGCGGTGAACGATGCACGTCATCGCGTCCACACGGTCGCCGTTGATCAGGATGTCCAGACGCACCAGGTCGTCGGCGCGGTGCGTGTGGTACTCGTAATCGAGGGAGGCATAGCCGCGGGTGACCGACTTGAGGCGGTCGTAGTAATCCACCACCAGCTCGCTGAGGGGCAGGTCGAACTCCAGGTTCACGCGCTCGGTGTCGAGATAGTCCATCTTGCGCTGCACGCCCCGGCGCTCCAGCGAGATCTGGATGATCGGCCCCACGTACTCCTTGGGCGCGATCACCGATGCGCGCACGATGGGCTCGCGGACCTCCCTGATGTCGCGGTCGTCCGGCAGCAGGGCCGGGTTCTCGCAGAGGATGGTCTCTCCGGTCTTGAGCACCACTTCGTACTCCACGTTGGGCAGCGTGGCGATCAGCGACAGCCCGTACTCGCGCTCCAGCCGCTCCTGCACGATCTCCATGTGCAGCAGGCCCAGGAACCCGCAGCGGAAACCGAAACCCAGCGCGGCGCTGGTCTCCTTCTCGAAGGAGAACGCGGCGTCGTTCATCTGCAGCTTCTGCAGCGCTTCCAGCAGGTCGTCGTAGGCGTCGTTGTCGATGGGGTACATGCCGCTGAAGACCATGGGCTTGGCCTCGGCATAGCCCGGGCACGGGGCGAGGCACGGGCGGTCAGCCAGCGTGATCGTGTCGCCCACGCGCACGTCGCGGACGTCCTTGGCGCCGGTGGCCACGTACCCGACATCGCCGGCCGCCAGGCTCTGCTGGGGCCGCCGTCGCAGCCGGAACCAGCCGATCTCCTGGACGTCGAAGCGGCGGCTGTTGTGGAAGACCCGCACGCGGTCGTCGCTCCGGATCGTGCCGTCGAACATGCGGACGTACGCCACGGCCCCGACGTAGGGATCGTACACCGAATCGAAGATCAGCCCCTGCGGCGGCGCGTCCGGATCGCCGCGGGGGGCGGGAACCCGCTGGAGAATGGCCTCGAGCAGCTCGTCCACGCCCTCGCCCGTCTTGGCGCTCACCCGCAGGATCTCGTCGGGATCGCAGCCGATCAGGTCGATGAACTGCTCGGCCACGAAGTCGGTGCGCGCCGCGGGCAGGTCGATCTTGTTGATCACCGGCACGATGACGAGATCGTGCTCGAGCGCCAGGTAGAGGTTGTTGATGGTCTGCGACTGCACGCCCTGCACCGCATCCACCACCAGGAGGGCTCCCTCGCAGGCCGCCAGGCTGCGACTCACCTCGTAGTGGAAGTCCACGTGCCCGGGCGTATCGATGAGGTTCAGGACGTACACCTGCCCGCCGGCGCTCCGGTAGTCCATGCGGATGGGGTGGCTCTTGATGGTGATGCCGCGCTCTTGCTCCAGGTCCATCGAGTCGAGCACCTGCTCGCGCATCTCGCTGGCGCCGAGCGTACCGGTCCGCTCCAGCAAGCGGTCGGCCAGCGTGCTCTTGCCGTGATCGATGTGAGCGATGATGCAGAAGTTGCGCGTGTTGTCCAGCATCCCTGTCCTGGCTTCGCGGCGGCTCCGTGCCGCCGTCGTGAATCGTGCCGTCCCGTCACCGGCGGCCGTGCTCCGGGCCCGCACCCGGCCGCCGCTCGCGGCGTCGGGGTGGGCGGGCGGCGCGGCGCCCGCAGCGGAAACCTACAACTCAGAAGCTCGTCCGCCATCGGAAAACCGTGATCATGGGCGCCGCCCCCGCTCCTGGCGGCTCCGGAAGATCGCGACCGAGTTGCTCGTCCCAGCGGTCCGGCACCGGCAGCGGGTCCTCTTCGAAACGGAAGAGGTTGGCGCCCACGTACGCGTCCAGGGCGATGATCAGCAGGGCACCGCCGGACCACCAGGCGAAATCCCGCATGAGTTCCCAGTACTCCTCGGCCAGCTCGTCGTAACCCTGTCGCTCGAGGCTGCCCGGCGCCAGCGTGCCGGCGTGGACACGAACACGGCGGGCCTTGCGATCGCGCGAGAGCAGGTTGCTCCAGAAGTAGGTCTGCGTTCCCCAGGCCAGCACCGCTTGCCAGGTGCTGTCGGTGTAGAGCTGGCCCCACCCGGGAAACGTCGGCGTCATCAGGACCGCCGCCGTGGCGCTGACTCCGGTCCCCCAGACGTCCAGCTCCGCCGCCGCGGCGGCACGCTCAGTGGCGCGCTCGCGCTCGGCCACGCGGTCGGCAGCCCGCTCGGCGGTCCGCTCGGCGGCCCGCTCGGCGGCGCGTCCGTCCGGTTCGACGACGCTGGTATCGGCCGCGGCGGCCGCCCCGACAGAGCTGGTATCCGCGGCGGCCGGCGTCGGAACCGGCTGCGGAACGGCGACGGGCGCCGCCGCTCCGGCCGGGCCTGCCGCCAGCGTGTCGGCCGCCGCCGAGCTCTGCAGCGGGACGGCCGCGGCGACGTGGGTTGCCGGCGCCAGCCCCGCCAGGAGGCAGAGCAGCGTGCACGCCGTGGCTCGACGGGCGAGGGCGGCGATCCCCGGACCCACGGCCCCGGGCGCCTTCGCCGGCAGGCTGCCGGATCTGCGCACGCTCATCGCGACCCTCCCGGTCCGACCCCTGAGCCGGACGCTTCCGGCCGCGGGAAGCCGCTCGTCGCGAGCACCCGCAGCGCTCCCGCCCGCAGCCGCACCGAATGGATACCGGCGGCGAGGGGGCCGGGTTCCCCATCCACGTGCACCCACGTGTCCCGCGTGATGACGAGGTTGCCCTCCCGCAGGTGCAGGCGTTCCACCGCCGGGTGGTCCACCGTCCGGCCGGCGGTCACCGCCGGCAGCAGCCGCAGCGCCGCGGCCAGACCGAGCGGGCGCACGAGGCAGAGCCCGAGCAAGCCGTCGAAGGGGTCCGCCTCGGGCATGAGGTAGAACGTGCCGCCGGTCCGCGGCCCGTTGCAGATCTCCGCCAGGAGGTAGGCGTCCTCGCGCCAGCGCTTCCGGTCCAGCTGCCAGACGGCTGCCGTCGGTCGCGCCCGGATCAGTGTCGCCAGCGCCGCCGCCATGTATCGCGCGGGGCCGAACGGCCGCCGCAGCCGCGCCGCCCGCCACGAGACGAGCCCGCTGACGAACAGCCCCACCGAGTTGAAGAATGGCCGCTCCCCGAAGTAGCCAACGTCGAGATCGCGGCCGACACCGGCGGCGACCACCCGCCAGGCGGCTTCGGGATTGCCGGCACCGAGAGCGGCGGCGAAATCGTTCCCGCTGCCCACCGGCACCACGGCCAGGGTGGCGCCGGTGCCCACCAGCCCCCGCGCCACCTCGTGCAGGGTGCCGTCGCCGCCGACGGCAACGACCAGGGGATGCCGCTCGGCGGCCGCCCGGGCCAGATCACTGGCATGTCCGGCGTGGCGGGTGAGGAGGATCTCGGGCTCCAGACCGCACGCCCGCAGCCGCTCCGCCACGACGGACGGCGCCAGCCGGCGCCGGCGCGTCCCCGCGGCGGGATTCACGATGGCCGCCGCCGACGATGTCATGGCGACTCCCGGGAACCGGTCACGGGGAGGATGGCGGGAACGCGTGGGAATCGAACCCACCTCGGACGGTAAACGCGCCCGACAGAGGGATTTGAAGTCCCCGGGGCCCACCAGGACCCATTCGCTCCCGCCGGAACCCGGTGCGGACGCGCACCGATCGAGCGGGCCTGCCAAGTTAGCGCGGCGCGAGCGCGTAAGCAACCCCGCACCGCAGGCGCGGCAAACCCTGCCGCTATGCCGGCGGCGGTCGAGAATTCCCCCGGCGCGGGCACCCGCGACGCCGGGGAGGAGCGTTCACTCCGCGCCGTCGCCGATCCGGTCGCCGCTCCGGTCGCCGCTAGCCGCCGAAGGCCACGAGTTCGATCTCCACCAGCGCGTCCTTCGGCAGGCGACACACCTCCACCACCGAGCGGGCCGGCGGCTCGTCCGGGAAGAACTCCCGGTAGACCTCGTTGATCGCCGCGAACTGCCCCATGTCGCGGATGAACACGGTGGCCTTCACCACGGTGGCCAGCGAAAGGCCGCCCGCCTCGATGATGGCCCGCGCATTGAGCAGGCACTGCCGGGTCTGCTCCGGCGCCGTGGTGCCCACCAGTTCGCCGGTCGCGGGGTCCAGCGGGATCTGACCGGCGGTGAAGACCCACCCGCCGGCCTGGACGCCCTGGCTGTACGGACCGATGGCGGCGGGCGCCCGGTTGGTCTGGATGATGGTCCGGTCCACGGATCGCTCCTCGGGGCTGGCTCACTCCACGGTCACGGCCTTGGCCAGGTTGCGTGGCTGGTCGACGTTCTCCCCCCGCAGCACCGCGATGTGGTACGCGAAGAGCTGCAGCGGGATCACCGAGAGCAGCGGGGTGAGCATGTCGATGGTCTCGGGGATCGTGATCACGTGATCGCTCAGTTCGGCGATCTCGGTGTCGCCCTCGGTGCAGATGCTGATGATCTTCCCCTTGCGGGCGCGCACCTCCTGGACGTTGCCGCGGATCTTCTCGTAGCTGCCGTCGCGGGTGCTGATCACCACGACCGGCATGTGCGGATCGATGAGGGCGATGGGACCGTGCTTCATCTCGGCCGCCGGGTATCCCTCGGCGTGGATGTAGCTGATCTCCTTGAGCTTCAGCGCCCCCTCGAGGGCGATCGGGAAGTTGACTCCGCGGCCGAGGTAGAGGCAGTTGCTGTGCTGCGCGTACACCTCCGCGATGCTGCGGATCTGGTCGCTCTGGTCCAGGATCTGCTGGATCTTTTCGGGGATCTGCTGGAGCGCGCGGATGATCCGCATCCCCTTGTCGGCGCTGATGAGCGTGCGGCGGCCGAGCAGCAGCGTGAGCAGCACCAGGATGGTGACCTGGCCGGTGAACGCCTTGGTCGAGGCGACCCCGATCTCGGGCCCGGCGTGGATGTAGACGCCGCAGTCGGTCTCGCGCGCGATGGTCGAGCCCACGACGTTGGTGATGCCCACCACCTTGGCGCCGCGCCGGCGCGCCTCGCGCATGGCCTCGAGCGTGTCGATGGTCTCGCCGCTCTGGCTGATGGTCAGGCAGATGGTGCCGTTCTGGATGATCGGCGAGCGGTAGCGGAACTCCGACGCGTACTCCACCTCGACTGGAATGCCGGCGTACTCCTCGATCAGGTACTCGCCCAGCAGCCCGGCGTGGAACGACGTGCCGCACGCGAGGATGATGATGCGCTGGACGTTCCGCAGTTCCCAGTCGGTGAGATGCAGGCCGCCGAGCTTGACGTCGCCGCTCTCGGGCAGGACGCGGCCGCGGAACGCATCGCGCACGGTCTGGGGCTGCTCGCAGATCTCCTTGAGCATGTAGTGCCGGTAGCCGCCCTTCTGGATCTGTTCCAGGTTCCAGGTGATCTCCTCGATCTCCTTGGTGATGGGCTGGTTGTTGACGTTGGTGGTGGTCACCTCGCCGGGGCGCAGGACGGCCATCTCCCAGTCGTCAAGGTAGATGACCTGCCGGGTGTGCCCCATGACGGCGGCCACGTCGCTCGCCAGGTAGTTGGCGCCGTTGCCCACTCCCACCACCAGCGGGCTGCCGCGGCGCGCACCGACGATGGTGTCGGGATGGTCGGCGTGCACGACCGCGATGCCGTAGGTGCCGTCGACCACCTTCAGCGCCCTCTGCACCGCCTCCTCGAGATTGCCCGAGTACTGGTCGGTGATGAGGTGGGCCAGCACCTCGGTGTCGGTGTCGGAGGCGAACTCGTAGCCCTTCTTCTGCAACTCCACCTTGAGCGCGCCGTGGTTCTCGATGATGCCGTTGTGCACCACCGCGACCCGGCTCGACTGGTGCGGGTGCGCGTTGCTGGTGTTCGGCTGGCCATGGGTCGCCCAGCGCGTGTGCGCGATGCCGCAGGTCCCCTCCATGTCGTCCCAGCGGATCACGCTCTCGAGGTTGTCGATCTTCCCCTCGCGCTTCACCACCCGGACGCTGTCCGGCTGCAGCACGGCGATGCCGGCGCTGTCGTAGCCGCGGTACTCGAGGCGGCGCAAACCTTCTATGAGGTCGCGGGCCACGTGGGGATGGCCCGTGATGCCGACGATTCCGCACATGACTCGTTAGCCTCCTGATCAGAGGATCGGCCGGACGCGATCGATGAGAGCGCGCGCCGCCGGTTCGGTCGCCGCCTCGGCGATGATCCGGACCACCGACTCGGTGTTGGACGCGCGGACGTGGATCCAGGCACCGGGGCCGACCCACTTCAGGCCGTCCCGGGCGTCCATCAGACCACGCCCCAGACCCTGAAGGCAAGCGGCGAGCACATCGGGCGCCGGTAGGCCCTCCGCCGCCACCTTCTCCTTCACCATGACCACCGGCGGCCAGGCGTCGGCCAGCTGCGCCAGGGTTCGTCCGCTCTCGGCCAGCCCCTGCAGGATCAGGGCCGCGCCCACCAGCGCGTCGCGCCCGGCGTGCAGGCCGGGATAGATGACGCCGCCGTTGCCCTCGCCTCCGACCACGCAGTTCGCCGCGAGCATGACCTCCACGACGTTGGCCTCGCCCACCGGCGTCCGCAACACCTCGACGCCGTGACGGGCGCCCACCTGCTCCATCAGCCCGGTCGTGGAGAGGTTCACGGCCACCGGCCCGCTCTCCCGCGCCAGCAGGACGTCGCAGGCCAGGACCAGGGTCAATTCCTCGCTCAGGGCGCGTCCGCCGCCGTCCACGAGGGCCAGCCGGTCCACGTCCGGGTCCACGGCCAGCCCCAGATCGGCGCCGGTGCGACGTACCTCGGCGCAGAGTTCCTCGAGATGGGCCGGCGTCGGCTCGGGGTCGTGCGGGAAATGTCCGCTGAGGCCGCAATGCAACCGCTCGCAGCGCACGCCGAGCGCGTCCAGCAGATCCGGCAGCACCTCGCCGCCCGCTCCCTCGACCGCATCGACGACCGCCGTGAGTCGCCGCCGCCGGATGGCGGCGGCATCCAGCCAGGGCAGCGCCAGGACGCTCTCGAGGTGCCGGCGCCCCGCTCCCTCGACGCTGGTCGTGCTCCCGAGGTGCTCGGCCGCGACGTGGCCGCCCCCCTCGTCGTATCGGCACCGCAGTTCGGCGTTCTGGGCGGCGGTGAGGAAGAGGCCGTCGCCGCGCAGGAATTTCAATGCATTCCAGGGCTGCGGGTTGTGGCTGGCGGTGATGATCACGCCGCCCACCGCATCGGTGCCCGCGGTCTCCAGCTCGGTGGTCGGAGTCGTGGCCACGCCGATGTCGCGCACCTCGTGGCCGGTGGACGTCAGACCCGCCGTGACGGCGGCGAGGACCATGGGACCGCTCGGCCGCGTGTCCCGTCCCACCACCACCGGCCCGGGTGGCAGCCAGGCACCGAAGGCGCTGGCCCAGCGCGCCGCCACGACCGCGTCCAGGTCCACGCCCACGATCCCGCGCACCCCCGAGACGCTCACGCGCAGCGACATTCCGCACCTCCTGCCGGCCGATCTCGCGCTCCCGTCCTGCGGACGGTCGCTCCCGTGCCCGGCGCTCCGATGACGAAAAAGACCCGCGACGGCTGGTCCGGCGGGTCGGCAACGGCGTTGGGGCTGGAGCTGGTGGAGGGATTCGAACCCACGGCCTGCTCATTACGAGTGAGCTGCTCTACCAACTGAGCTACACCAGCCCCGATCCAGTCGGATCGCGTGGTGCCTGGGGGCGGAGTTGAACCACCGACACCGTGATTTTCAGTCACGTGCTCTACCAACTGAGCTACCCAGGCACCGGAACCGGACGGCGGGACGTCCAGCGGACCGCGAATAAAACACCGGCCCGCAGGCGTTGTCAAGCTACCGCCGGGCCCCGGCGGCCGCCGGCAGACCGGTGCCCGCGCCCGCCGGCACGGCGCGATCTCGCCGCGGCATCTCCATCCTACACGGTCAGGGGACGGCCCGCCAGTTCCTCGAGCTTGCCGAGGACCTCGGTCATCTCGAACGGCTTGTAGAGACAGGCATCGGCCCGCGACCAGGTGGCAACGAACCGCTCGCGCTCCGGCGTATCGACGCGGCGAGCCGTGAGCAGCAGGATGGCGAACGGCTTCGCGCCGGGATCGGTCTCCATCCACTCCTTCAGCAGCCGGCTCACCTCGTAGCCGTTGCATCCCGGCAGCATGACGTCGAGGATCATGACGTCCGGCGGCTGCCGTTTCGCCTTCTCGATCGCCTCGAGGCCGTCGGTCGCCGTGGCCACTTCGAGGCCGCGCAACGCCAGGCTGAACTCCAGCGTCTCGAGGATGTCGGGCTCGTCGTCGACCACGAGCACGCGCAGGTTCGATCGCATCTGTCCACCTCCGGCCGGCCGGGTGCGCGCAGGCGCTCCGGACCGGCGGTCAACCGGGTGAAAGCGGCCGCCGCTCATGCGTCCCGGTGGTCGCGGCCGGGGTCGCGAGCGGCCGTCGTCATCGCCCCCGCTCCCATGGGACGGAGCTGTTCCTCGTCTGCGGCACCGGCGGGCGTTGCACGGCGAGGCCCGGCGCCACCCGCGCGCTCGTCCTCGAGGTCGGCGGGCAACAGCTCCCACACGCTGCCTGCCAGGGCCGCGGGGATGTCCGGGCGCGCCAGTTCCACCTGCCAGGCGGCAGCCAGCGACTCGTCGCGTGCGAGGCGCACCAGGAACAGGTCCGGCGCCAGTTCCACCGGCAGACCGCCGGGACGCAGAGGCGCCGGCATGCCCAGCACGCCGGGGTCCACCATGCCCTGCGGGCCTCGCGGAAGTTCGAGACGCTCCAGGAAGCTCGCGATCACGGCCGCGATCCGCTGGCGTTCGGGCTCGGCGGGCTCACGGTCGGGACGGCGCAGGTCCAGTGCCGCGAGCGCCAGGTTCGCTTCCAGGGGCGCGGAACCCTCCCTCGCGCCGTCCTCCTTCGCATCCCAGGCATACCTCGCATCGCCCGCATATCCGGCGTCCCCCGGGTCGCCGACCGCGGGCGGCAGCAGCCCTCGGGTCGCGCGCAGGACCTGCTCGGATCCAGGATCCCTGGGCAGGTGGATCCAGACGGTGGTTCCCACCGCTGGACGGCTCGTCAGCTCGATGTGGCCGCCGTGGGCCTCCACGAGACCGCGCGTGATGTGGAGTCCGAGACCGGCGCCGGGCGCCCCGCCCCGGACCGGCGGCCCACCGCGCCGGAACGGCTGGAAAACCTCGTCCTGCAGCCGCGAGTCCATGCCCACCCCGGTGTCCTCCACGACCACGGCGAAGGTGCGCAGAGGCAGGAAGAAGCGGTCGGCGAGGCGCTGCGCCAGCGGCGGTACGCCGCCGCCGCGCTCGCGCAGCCAGACACGGACGGTGCCTCCCGCCTCGGTGAACTTCAGCGCGTTGCTCACGACGTTGTCGAGGATCTGGTGCAGCTTGTCCGGATCCACATGGGCGGTGAACGTCTCCGGGGCGGAGAGTTCCAGCGAGACGTCGCGCTCTCGCGCCGCCGGCGCGAACACCTCGAGTGCGTCGCGGAGCAGCGGCACCACGTCCAGCCGGTGCCGGTGCAGGGTCAGCCGGCCGGCCTGCGCCCGGGTGAGGTCCAGCAGGTCGCTCACCAGGCGGTCGAGGCGCTCGATGTTCCGTCGTGCCAGGCCGAGGAAGCGCTCCTGGTCCGGCTGCAGCGGTCCGGCGTCGCCGCGCAACACCACGTCCAGCCCGTTCTTGAGAGCGGTCAGCGGGGTGCGCAGCTCGTGGCTGAGGGTGGAGATGGTGCTCGCGGCCTCCCGGCTCGCGCGATCCTCGGCCGACGCGTCGCGGATGCCCACCAGCCTGCCGCCGAGCGCCGCCACGAGCGGTCCGAGGGTGATCTCGAGGCTCCGCTGGCGCGTGCGGGACGCCGGAACCACCTCGCGCGACCGCGACGTCGCCTCCAGCCGGCGCACGGCCCCGGAAAGCCACTCGATCCACTGGCGTCCCTCCGCTCCCACCGAGGAGGCCAGCAGGAGCCGCGCCGCCTCGGTGGTGCGGACCACCCGGTCGTCGGCAACCACCGCCAGCGCGGCAGGGGCCGTGTCCCACCAGTGAGGAACACCGTCTCCGCCGACCTCACGGGCGCGAACGCCGGCCTCGCTCAGCCGGTACACGCGCCAGGCCATCAGCAGCGTCCGCAGCGCGGGATGGTCGAGCAGCCACGGATGACGTCCGCCCACGAGCAGGAAACCCCGGCTGGTCGCCGGTCCGGGCGCATCCTCCAGGGGCAGCAGCAGCGCCCATTCGAGCTCGAACTTGCGCAGGAAGACGGCTCCCGGCTGGAAGGGATCCTCCCGCAGCGAGAGCCAGAGCGGGCGATCGTGGCGTAACGCCGGCAGCGGGCCGGTGTGAGCTCCCAGAGCAGCCTCCAACTGGTCGCGCGAGGCGGCGCGGATCGCGCTGCCGGCACTCTCGCGCACGACCACCCGGCGTCGGCCGGGCTCGAGGACGCACCAGCCGGCGGCCACGAGTTCCGCCGGCAGCCGGCGCAGCACCCGCACCGCCAGGCGCCGGCGCCGTTCCGGATCGGTGCAGGCGAGCAGGCGCAGCAGCAGGCTCATGGCCGCGAGTTCTCCGGGCATGGCGCCCGCCGCGCTCCGGCCTCCCAGCAGATTGCGCAGGGCCCTGGGCATAATATTCTCCCTGGCGGTGGCCGCGGAGGCGTGCTGCGTGGGCAAGGAACTCGATGGCAACGAGTTGCAGCGTCCGAGCTCCGACTGGATCACCGTCCTGAGCCGGGATTGCAAGGCGCGTGCCGTCGCGGGCGGGCGGTGAGGGGGTCAGGCGCCGGCGGGCGCGCCGGATGGCGGCCGCCGGGGCCGTTCGCGATAGCCGTGGGGATGATCGGCATGCCAGCGCCATGCGTCGGCGAGGATGGTGGCGACGTCGCTGTGCTCCGCTCGCCAGCCGAGCCAGCTCCGGGCTCGCTCCACCGCCGCCACCAGGCGGGCCGGATCGCCTGCGCGACGCGCTTCGCGAGGGGGGTCGAGCGGCCGGCCGGTCACCTCGCCGGCCGCCGCCACCATCTCGCGCACCGAGCAGCCACGACCCGTGCCGAGGTTGATGGCGCAGAAGCCCGGCCGCTCCGCCCACTCCACCGCGGCCGCATGAGCGGTGGCCAGGTCGCGCACGTGGATGAAGTCGCGGACACAGGTGCCGTCCGGTGTGGGATAGTCGTCGCCGAAGATCGCGAAACGGGAGGTCGGGTCCGCGGCGGCACGCAGCAGGCGGGGCACCAGATGGGTTTCCGGCTCGTGGTCCTCGCCCCGGCCGCCCCAGGCCCCGGCCGCATTGAAGTAGCGCAGCGCCACGGCCGACACGCCGTGGACCGCGGCCAGGTCGGCCAGGGCCCACTCCATGGCCGCCTTGGTGTGGCCGTAGGGGTTGATCGGTGCCAGGGGGGCATCCTCGGGAATGACGGCCCGATCCGGCTCGCCGTACACCGCCGCGCTGGACGAGAAGACGAACCGGCTGGCGCCGCCGCGTGCCACCCGGTCCAGCAGCGCCAGCATCGCGCCGACGTTGTTGTCCCAGTAACGCAGCGGCTGCTGGACCGACTCGCCCACCAGGCTGAACGCCGCGAAGTGGAGCACGGCGTCGAAGGGGCGATCGAACACCCCGTCGAGCGCGGCGCGGTCGCGCAGATCCACGGCGTGGAAGGTGACCGCCGGCAGCGCGTCACGATGGCCGGTGACCAGGCTGTCGAGGATCTCCACCTCGTGTCCGCGCTCCAGCAGGTGATCCGCGGTGATGCTGCCGATGTATCCAGCGCCGCCCGTGACCAGGATCCGCATGTGCGTCCTTTCCGCCGTCGCGTCGTTCAGCCGGCGCTGCGCTCCCGCGCCGTCGGCTCCGCCGCCAGTCGCTCCGCCAGGTAGCGCCCGGTCACCGACCCGGGCGCCGCCACCACCTGTTCGGGGGTGCCCTGCGCCACCAGACGGCCGCCCGCCTCGCCGCCGCCCGGTCCCAGGTCGATGATCCAGTCGGCCTGCGCGATCAGGTCGAGATTGTGCTCGATCACCACGACCGTGTGTCCGTGGTCCACCAGGTCGTGCAGCACGCGGACGAGGGCCTGCACGTCGTGCACGTGCAGGCCGGTGGTCGGCTCGTCCAGGAGATAGAGATTGCGCTTGCCCGACGGCAGCGCCAGCTCTCGCGCCACCTTCAGCCGCTGGCTCTCGCCGCCCGAGAGCGTGGGCGCCGGCTGGCCGAGCGTGAGGTACCCGAGCCCCACCTTCTTGAGCAGCCACAGGCGGTCGGCGATCGCGGCCTGGCCGCCGAAGAAGGCCAGCGCCTCGTCCACCGTCATCGCCAGCACTTCGGCCACGTTCTTGCCCCGGTAGCGCACCTCGAGGGTGGCGGGGGCGAAGCGGCTGCCGTGACAGTCCTCGCAGGGCACCTCGATGTCGGCCATGAACTGCATCTCGACGCGGTGGAACCCCAGCCCCTGACAGGTGGGGCAGCGCCCGCCGGCGGTGTTGAAGCTGAACCGACCTGACGGGTAGCCGCGCGCCACCGCTTCGCGCGTGCCGGCGAAGAGGTCGCGGATGGGCGCCAGCACCTGCAGGTAGCTGGCGGGGTTCGACCGGCTGGTCTTGCTGATCGGAGTCTGGTCGACCCGCACCACCTTGTCCAGCCCGTGCTCGCCCTGGATGGCGGTGAACGGGAACGAGCGGCCCAGCCCGCCCGACACCTTGCGGGTCAGGCCGGCGTGCAGGCAGCCGCCGAGCAGGCTGCTCTTGCCGGAGCCCGAGACGCCCGTGAGCGCGACGAACCGCTGCAGGGGGATCCGCACGTCCAGATCGCGGAGGTTGTGCAGCCGCGCACCCTTGATCAGCAGATGGCGCGGCGACCCGCCGCGGCGCTCGTCACGCACCCGGATGGCCATCTCCCCGCGCAGGTACCGGGCTGTGAGCGTGTCGCCACCAGAGAGCAGTTCGGCGAGACTCCCGGCGAACACCACGTTGCCACCCAGACGTCCGGCGCCGGGGCCCAGTTCCAGGAAGTGGTCGGCTGCCCGCAGCACCGAAAGGTCGTGCTCCACCACCACCACCGTGTTGCCGCCGGCGACCAGGTCCTGCAGAGTCTCCGTGAGGCGCTCGATGTCGGCGGGATGCAGGCCCGTGGTGGGCTCGTCCAGCACGTAGAGCGTGTCCACCAGCCGTGAGCCGAGCGCGTTGGCCAGATGGATGCGCTGGGCCTCGCCCCCGGACAGGGTGCGGGTGAGTCGGTCCAGCGTCAGGTAGCCGAGCCCCACCCGCTGCAGGAACGTGAGCCGGTCCACCACTTCCTGGCGCACCTCGCCCGCGACCGCCTCCTCCGTCCGGGTGAGGCGCACCGCGGCCAGCCGCCGCAGGGCCTCGTCCACGGACATCCGCGCCACCTGCCCCATGTCGAGCGCGCCCACCCGCACCGCGAGGGCCTCGCCGCGCAGCCGGCTGCCGCCGCAGGCCCGGCAGAGGGTGTCGCCCATGTAGCGCCGGGTGAAGAACCGGTGATGGCCCTTCCGCATCTCGCGGCGCATCTGCTCCAGGTAGGGGATCACGCCCAGGAATGTCCCCTCGTACCCCTCGAGCACCAGCAGCTGCTGCTTGCGCGGGAGCTTCGCGAACGGCACGTCCACGGGGATCCGGCGGCGGGTGCAGAACCGCAGCAGCGCCGAGAATTCCTTGGCGAAGCTCTCGGTGCTCCAGGGCTTGATCGCGCGGTCGCGGATCGTGAGCCCGGGATCGGGGACGATCCGGTCCTCGTCGAACTCCAGCTTGTTCCCGAACCCCTTGCAGGCCGGGCAAGCGCCCTCCGGCGAGTTGAACGAGAAGAGCTGCGGCGTGGGCTCCGGGAAGACGCGGCTGCACTCGTTGCAGCGCAGGTCCGAGGAGTACTCGCGGCGCTCGCCGCTCTCGGGCTCCACGACCACGGCCCAGCCCCCGGTCTGCCGGAAGGCCAGTTCCACCGCTTCCAGGAGCCGGCCACGACTGCGCGGCTCCAGCTTCAGCCGGTCCACCACCACGTCCAGCGTGTCGCCCGCCGCCGGCGGCGGCACGCCCGCCGTCTCGTCCAGACGCACCAGTTCGCCGCGCAGCAGCACCCGCCGGAAACCCTGGGCCCGCAGGCTCTCGGCCCACCCTTCGTCGGTCGCCCCGCCGCGCCGCCCGACGCCGTCGGCGCGCACCTCCTGAGGGTAGCCCACGAGCACGGGCTTGCCCTCCGGCCAGGCCGCCCGGACGTGGCGCCACACCGACTCGGGGGTCTCGCGCGTGACACGCCGCTCGCAGGCCGGGCAGACGATCTTGCCGGTGCGGGCGAAGATGACGCGGAGGTAATCGTTGATCTCGGTGACGGTCCCGACGGTGGAACGTCCGCTGGTCACCGCGTTGCGCTGCTGGATGGCGATGGCGGGACTGATGCCGTCGAGCCAGTCGACATCGGGCTTGGGCAGTCGCTCCAGGAACTGGCGCGCGTACGTCGAAAGGGACTCGACGTAGGCCCGCTGCCCCTCGGCGTACACGGTATCGAAGACCAGGGACGACTTGCCCGAGCCTGACAGACCCGAAACCGCGGTGAGATGACCGCGAGGAATGTCCACGTCGCAGTTCTGCAGGTTGTGCTGGCGGGCGCCCCGGATCCGGATCCACTCGGTCACGCGTCGTCCTCTGGCTGGGCTCGTGTGGAAGCCGGGCGGCCGGCTCGCGACGCGGCGCAGGGGCCCCGGCCCGGCGCCGGCAGCCGGCGAGCCGTCGGCTGCGGCGCGAAACGCCGGAAACACCCCGCGCGGGCAGGTGGTTCCGGAGTGAACAGGATAGGATACCAGCCTTTCAGTTATTCCACGAAGAATGTTTCCGGCCCCGGTCCTGCAGTCCGGCGGGCATGGACACCTACGAACTCAGCCACCCGCGCTGGACGCCACCCCACTGCCCGTCGTCTACCTGCAAGTACCACAACCCCTTGCAGCCAGGTTGGCGGTTCAAGCGCATGGGCTCATACCGCCGCGTCGCCGAACCCACCCGTATCCGCAGGTTTCGTTGCCTCGACTGCGGTGTCACCTTCAGTTCACAGACCTTCGCCACCACCTACTGGCTGAAGAAACCCGAGATCCTCCCCCAGCTGATGACCAAGGTCACCGGCGGGATGTGCAACAGCCAGATCGC
>JAWOID010000014.1:0-22378 GCA_046484865.1 Candidatus Krumholzibacteriia bacterium | reverse complement strand
CGGGCGTGTAGAGGTCGTTGGCGAACGACCAGAACTGGGCCACGATCATCACGTTGAAGATGCCCACCCAGAGGTAGAAGGGGATGCCGAGCGGCAGGTTCGTGGTCAGCGCCAGCAGGTAGAACCCCGCCAGACACGCCGCGAAGAAGACGGTGACGGTGCCGATGAGCCGCAGCCGCGACAAGCGGCTCGCCACTTTTCCGTACGCCGGCACCGCAAAGAGGAGCAGCACGGCTTGTCCGGCGGAGGTGTAGGCCTTCACCTCGGCGCCGCCGTCGGCCAGGATCAGGGCCTCGCGCACGGGCTTGATCAGGTAGTAGGCCGTCAGCAGCAGGAACACGTTGGTGGCGAGCAACACCACCGCCACGCCCTCGCCGGCACGCACCTCGGTGAACAGCGACAGGAAGCGGTCCAGAGGCGAACGCGAGTCGCGGCCGGCCATCGGTCCTCCTGAGACGGTGCGTCGCGGGTGGCGCGAGGTTCGCCGACGAGACGAGCTCCCGCCGGGGACGGGAGCTCGCTCGGACGGCCGCCGGCACGGGGTCCGGTTCCACCGGAGCCGGGCCCCTCCCGGCTTCTACTTCATCTTGTCCACCTCGGCGCTGGTCTTCTTGACCGCGTTGACCGAATTCTTGAAGGCGGCCTTCTCCTCCGGGGTGAGCTTGATCTTGACGATCTGCTCCACACCGTTCTTGCCGAGGATGACCGGTACGCCCACGAACAGTCCCTTCACACCGTACTCACCGTCGAGGTAAGCAGCCACCGGGACGATCTTGCGCTTGTCGTAGGCGATGCACTCGACCATCTCCAGCGCCGACCAGGCCGGGCTGACGAACGCCGAGCCCGAACCCAGGAGACTGACCACCTCGCCGCCGGCCTTGCGGGTGCGGTCCTCGATCTTCTCCAGCTTCTTCGCGGGGACGAACTCCTCCACCGGCAGACCGTAGATCCGGCACGCGCTGCGGATGGGAACCATGGTGTCGCCGTGGCCGCCCAAAACCACCGCTTCCACGTTCTCCACCGAGACGTTGGCGGCCTCGGCCACGAAGTACTTGTAGCGGCCGGAGTCGAGCACGCCGGCCATGCCCATGATCTTCCGCGGGGGATGGTTCAGCTTCTTCAGGAGGCGATAGACGATGGCGTCGAGGGGGTTCGCCACCGAGATGATGAAGGCGTCGGGGCAGTACTTCTTGATGCCGTCGGCCACCGCGTCGGTGATCTTCAGGTTGGTGGCCAGCAGTTCCTCGCGACTCGGGAACGTTCCGTCGGGGCGGACCGTGCGCGGCACGCCGGCGGTGTTGATGACGAACTCGGACCCCTCGAGCACCTCGTAGCCCTTGCCGGCCTGGAAGGCCACGTCGCGGCTGATCGTGGGAGTGCCCTCGGCGATGTCCAGGCACTTGCCCTTGGCGAGCTCTGGCGGCTTGACGTCCACGAGCCCCACGTTGCGTGCCAGACGACGCGTGACGATCTCCGACACCAAAACGCCGCCGATGTTTCCGCCACCGACGATACCGATCTTGTTGATCATCGTGCCGTTCTCCTTCAGGGTTGAGAGGTCCGGCTCCATGGCACGCCGGCCGCGACTCCGCGTTCCCGCAGGTCGTGGCCGGCGCCCCTCCGCGACGAGCACGCGCACTTTAGCACCCCGGCGGCGCACAGGCCAAGCGATTACGACGAGTTCCGGCAGGCGGGCGACCGTCAGGCGAGGCCCTGCAGGACCAGTCGCGTCCAGTCCTCGAAGGTGCCTCCGTCCGGGGCGTCGCCGGACGCTGTCATGGCCTCGAGCTGGCGTCGCGGCAGCCAGAGGGCACGGTGCGGCTCCACCTGATCGCACACGCGCCGGCAGAGGACTTCGTCGTCGTCGGGGAGGTCGTCCAGCCGGACCCGGTAGACGACGCCGAAATGGACGCTGGAGACCTCCTCCCGGTCCGAGTTCAGGAAGCCGATGCGCTCGACCTGGTCGGCGCTGCGCACGAGGCCGGTCTCCTCCTCCAGCTCGCGCAGCGCAGCCGCTCGCACCAGGCCCGCCACCCGGACCAGCTCGTCGGTGCGGTCGAGAGGCTCCACGTGTCCGCCGAAACCAGCCGACCACAGTCCGCCGAGGCGCCGCTCGCTGTGGGCCGCGCGGCGCTGGTAGACCAGCAGGCGGGCGTCATCGTCGGCGCCCCGTTCGAGCATCAGGTAGGGGATGATCTGCTTGTAGTGGGAATTGCGCTCCATGTAGCCGCGCTCGGCGAAGAAGAGGTGCGCGGCGAGGCCATCGAGGTCCACCGCCGCGGCCGGCAGGAACCCCTGGGGGCTGAGTCCGGGAAACAGGTGCTTGCGTTCGACGACGAGGATGAAGCGCACGATCGGTCCTTCCGGAAGGGTGAAGAGGCGGCATCATAGCACCCGCTCGACCCCGATGAAAAGCCGCCAGACCCCCGGCTCGTCTATTGACATAAACTAGACAGACAATTATTGTGCCGGTCGAGACCTTGCGACGACCACCTGGGCCATATTCGACCGGGAGCGAACCCCTGACATGACCGCGCGCATGGGCGACGAGGATGGCAATGGCAACGATCTGGCTGGAGCCGCAAGGACGGGAACTGAGCGCGGCCGTGGCCATCCCATCGGCGTGGTGGCCCGGCGTACCGCCATTCCACCGGACCTGCTGCGGGCATGGGAGAAGCGTTACGGTGCCGTGCGACCGCACCGCACCGAGACGGGGCGACGGCTCTACTCAGACCTCGACGTGCAGCGACTGCGGCTCATGAAGCGACTGGTGGAGGGGCGACGGCGCATCTCGGACGTGGCGCGGCTCGGTCTGGACGAGTTGAAGGCGCTGGTCCGCGAGGACGAGCGCGAGGCGGTGGTTCCCGCCCGGACGCGGCCCCGGCCCCCGGTCGGGACGCTGCAGCAACTGCTCAAGGACGCGGTCGACGCCGCGGTGGCGCTCGATCGGCAGCGCCTCGAGCAGGTCCTGCAGGACGCGGCGGTGGCGTTCGCTCCCGGCCAGGTGCGCCGCGAGCTGCTGGTGCCGCTGATGGAGAGCATCGGCGATCGCTGGCAGGAAGGCAGCTTGCGGGTGGTGCACGAGCACATGGCGTCCGCGATCGTGCGGACGATCCTCGCCTCCATCGCCCAGCGGCAGGCCGCCGACGCGGCACCCGTGGTGGTGGCCACCACCCCGGCGGGGCAGCGGCACGAGATCGGCGCCCTGCTGGCGGCGGCTGCCGCCAGCGAGATGGGCTGGGACGTCCTCTACCTGGGCCCGGACCTGCCGGCGGAGGAGATCGCGGCGGCGGCGGTGCAGCGGGCCGCGCGCGCGGTCATGCTCAGCATCGTCCATCCCGCCAACGATCCTCGCCTGCCCGATCAGCTCCGACAGGTACGCCGCTACCTGGGGACGGGGTATCCCTTGCTCGTGGGGGGGCGTGCGGTCGGCTCCTATCGCGAGGTGCTCGACGAGATCGACGCCGTCGTCGTGGAGGACCTCGGGGACCTGAACGTCTGGCTGACGCGACTGTCGACCTGATGTCCCGGCCGCAGTCGCGCCGTGGGAGACCTCATGTCGACCTCGCCTGTCAGCGCCGCGCCGGTCCTGGTCACCGGCGTCACCGGCTACATCGGCGGACGTCTGGTGCCGCGGCTCCTGGCGGCCGGCCGGCCGGTCGTCTGCATGGTCCGCGACCCGCGCAAGCTCGACCAGCGGCCCTGGCGGAGCCATCCCGGGGCGACGGTGGTCGCGGGCGACGTGGGCGATGCCGCCGCCCTCGACCGCGCGCTCTCCGGCTGCGGCGCCGCCTACTACCTGGTGCACAGCATGCTCGCCGCCGGCAGCTCCTACCAGCGGCGCGATCTCGAGCTGGCGCGAGCCTTCGCCGCCGGCGCCGAGCGGGCCGGTCTCGAGCGCATCGTCTACCTGGGCGGACTGGGCGAGACCGGCCCCGACCTCAGCGAGCACCTGCGTTCCCGGCGCGAGGTGGAGCGGGCGCTCGCCTCGGGGCCGGTGCCGGTGACGGTGCTTCGCGCCGCGATGATCATCGGCTCCGGTTCCGCATCGTTCGAGATCCTCCGGTACCTGGTCGAGCGCCTGCCGGTGATGGTCACGCCGCGGTGGGTGAGCACCGAGAGCCAGCCGATCGCCGTGCGCAACGCTCTGGGCTACCTGCAAGAGAGCATCTGGCGGCCGGAGGTCCGTGGCCAGACTCTCGACATCGGCGGGCCGGACGTGCTGCCGTACCGCGACATCATGCAGATCATGGCGCGGAACCTGGGGTTGCGCCGCAGGCTCGTCCTGCCGGTGCCGGTGCTCACGCCGCGCCTCAGTTCCTACTGGATCCACCTGGTGACCCCGGCGGACCACCGCATCGCCCGGCCGCTCGCCGAGGGCCTGCGCAACCGGGTGGTCTGCCGCGACGATCGTGCCCAGCGCTTGATGCCGCAGCAGCTCCTCACGGTGGACGAGGCCATCGCCGCCGCCCTGGGAGGCCAGGCGGACGGCGACCCGGAGTCGAGCTGGCTCGATTCCGGCGTGCTGCCGGGCGATCCGGACTGGGCCGGCGGCACCGTCTACACCGACGAGCGCGCGGTGGAGGTGGACGCACCGCCCGAGCGGGTCTTCGCCCAGGTCTGCCGGCTGGGCGGCCGGCACGGGTGGCTGACGGCCGATTCGCTGTGGCGGCTGCGTGGCCTGCTGGACCGCCTGGTCGGCGGCCCGGGTCTGGCCCGGGGCCGCCGTCGCGCCGATCGCGTGGGGTACGGCGATGTGCTCGACTTCTGGCGCGTCATGGAGGTGGTCCCCGGCCGGCGGCTGCTGCTGCGGGCCGAGATGCGGCTGCCCGGCGAGGCGGAACTGGATTTCACGGTGCAGCCGCTGGCGGACGACCGATCCCTCCTCACGCAGACCGCGCGCTTTCGGCCGCGCGGACTCGCCGGCCTCGTCTACTGGTTCCTCGTCACTCCCCTGCATACGCCGGTCTTCCGGGGCATGCTCACCGGCATCCGCAAGCGGGCTGAGCAGAGTTTGTAGTGGAAATGTCCATAAAATACCCTTGACATTAAACAAAACCGATATTATCCTGTTGTCAGTCGACGCAAGACAGGCGGCACCGCCGCCTCACCGGACCGACGCCCGACCGGCCGAGCCGGGGGGACGAAGGAGGAGCGACCATGAACAGGGAACTTCACAGCGAGTACGACGCCGCCGAGAGCAAGCCCAACCTGCGCTACCTGGTGGATGCCAGCGGGCAGGCCTGGTTCTGCGACGCCGACGCCGACACCGCCGCCGCGCTGGCGGGACAGAGCTGCTCCCCGGCCGACGACTGGACATACGACCGCAACTTCGGCGGCTAGCGCGACCGATCCCGCCGAGGCACGAGGCCGCGACCTCCGGGTCGCGGCCTCGCTGCGTGCAGGAGAGTCGCCTCGAGCAGCAGGCGCGGGAGCGCGCGCATCAGGGCAGGAAACGCTCCACCTCCGCCAGCTTGCGCGGCAGGTATTCCTCGATCACGTAGTTCAGGCCGTGCTTCGCCAGCGCCTGCTGTTCGGCGCGTACCCCCATCTTGATCATCTGCTGCAGCGCCTTCTGCCAGGGTCGGTGGTGCAGCACGAACGGATCGTTCTTGAGCGCATCCTTCGCCCGCTTGATGTCCACGTCCTTCAGCGGGTGCGTCGGCAGTTCGTACTCCACGATGTCGTGGGGGGTGATCCCCATCAGCCGCGCCTGGGGGACGCAGAAGTACTCGTTCAGATGCGCCGCGTTGCCGCTGCCCACCTTCAGGGTGCGGTAGATGTTGCTGTACCCGTACGGGTCGCCGTCGACGAAGACGTAGACCGGCAGCCCCTTGTCGTCGGCCAGCCGGCGGACGAAGCGGCGGCAGGCGCGGGTGGGCACGCCGCCCATCGAGACGAGGATGCAGTTGGCCTGCTTCCAGTAGTTGTGCTTCACCAGCCGCTGGAACATGCCGGCGGTCTCGATGCAGAGGATGAACTCCGCGTCGGTCTGGAACTGCAGATCCTCCACCGAGATGGGGATGCTGTAGGCGCCGCTGCCGAACCGGGTGCAGTCGATCTCCAGTTCCTCGCCGGTGTCGCGGTCGCGGTCCATCACCACCAGGCGGCCCGCCACGTCGCCGCCCTTCTCCTCCGGCACGAAGCCCAGCTGCTCGCGGTTGACGCCGAAGATGGCCTCCACGTCCTCCATCACCGTGTCGCTCTCGGGCTGCTCGCTGAAGCGCGCCTCGGCCCAGTTCTTGGAGACGTAGTACGCCTCTCGCTTGGTGGCGATGTCGTCGGTGTCCACCAGTTCCTTGGCCAGCGCCATCATCTTGAGGGTCTGGGCGAAGGTCTTCACCGTGCTCACGGTGAGCGTGCGCTCCTTCAGCCGCCCCTTGAGCTTGAAGTAGCCCGTCTGGGGTTGATACGTGACGTTCTGCAGCGAGCGCAGCGGCATCTTCAGGCCGGGTTTCTGGCCCGCCAGGATGGACGTGCGGATGGTGGTGGCCTCGGTGCGGATGCGTCGCGCCACCGGACTGAACGAGATGTTGCGTGCGGGACCTCCGGCCGGGCCGCTGCCTCGCGGCGGTCCGCCGGCGCCGCGGTCGGCGCCGCGACCGCCGGGGCCGGCGGCGGGGGGGGCGTCTCGCCGGGGGCGGTCGCCCGCAGCCGGCGGAGCGCCGAACCCCAGTTCTCCCTGCGCCGTCGCCGGGCCGGAGTCCCTTTGCCCCGGCGAGCGGGCGCTCTGGCGGGCGCCGGCGCCGGTCTTGCCGCGCGAGGCTCGCGGCGGCTTCTTCCCGGCGGTTCCCTGGTCGTCTCTGTCCTTCGGTCGTGCCACGGGTCGGGTCCTCGGTTCAGGTCTCGTGCGGGGCGACGGCGCCGGCCGGCGCCGTGGCGTTGCGCTGCACCACCAGCAGGTAATTCGAATCCTCGGGACGCCAGCGGCCCAGCGCGACCGCCTTCAGCAACCAGATCAGCGCGAGGTAGGTCTCGCGGAAGGGGCTGGCGAACGTCTCCTGCGCGTACTGCTCGTGCGCGATGCGGTGGCCCGCGAGCTGGCGCTTGATCGCCCTCGGAGCGATGCTCCACCGCATGGTGGTCGGAAAGATGGCGTAGGGTCGGCGGTACACATGCTCGTAGAACCAGCGGTGGAAGGCGAACGGTGTCAACCGCGTGACCAGCCCTTTGAGGGAGATGACGTTGGGCACGGCCACCACCAGCAACCCGCCGGGACGGGTCCAGCTCAGCATGTTCTCCAGCGCCCGTCGCGGATCGTCCACGTGTTCCAGCAGGAAGATGCTCACGACCACGTCCCATTGCCGATCGGTGGTCCACGACTGCACGTCGCCGTGGATCTTCTCCTGCAGGCGGTCGTTGTGCCGCAGCTGTTCCTCGCTGATGTCGAGTCCGGTCAGGCGCGCGGTGCCGGGATACCGCAACTGCCGGAAGCGGCCGCAGCCGACCTCGAGGATCTCGAGTCCCGGCCCCCGCTCGGCGTTTAGCTGCTGGACGAGACGCTCGGCGTCGTCCAGGGGCAGCACGCTCACGAGCGGATCTCCCGGCCACCGGAGTCGCCGCGCAGGGCCCGGTACTTCGAGCGCAGGTAGTCGAGGAACGGCGCCGGGCTGACGCCGCTGCCGGTGACCTGCCGGCAGAGGTCGTCCGCCAGCAGCAGGCTGCCGCGAGCGTGGATCTCGCGGCGCAGCCACGCCAGCAGCGGCTGGAAGTCGCCTCGAGCGATCTGCGCGTCCAGTTCCGGGAGCGCCTGCCGCGCGGCGGCGAAGAACTGCGCCGAGTACAGGTTTCCCAGCGTGTAGGTGGGGAAGTAGCCGAACACCCCGACGGCCCAGTGGATGTCCTGCAAGGCGCCGTTGCGGTCGTCGGGCACGACCACGCCCAGCGAGTCGCGCATGCGCTCGCGCCACACCCCGGGGACCTCCGCCACCGGCAGGTCGCCGCGCAGCAGCGCGCGCTCCATCTCCATGCGCAGGATGATGTGCAGGTTGTAGGTGACCTCGTCCGCCTCGATGCGGATGGCGCCGGGTCGGACCACGTTGGCGGCGCGGTAGAGCGTCTCCTCGGACGCCGCGCCCAGCTGGTCCGGGAAGAGCTCGACGAGGATGGGCCGCAGGTAGGTGAAGAACGGGCGGCTGCGCCCCACCTGGTTCTCCCAGAGCCGCGACTGCGACTCGTGGATGCCCACGCTCACAGCCTGGGCCACCGCGGTGCCCTCGTGTTCCGGGGGCAGGCCCTGCTCGTAGAGCGCGTGGCCTCCCTCGTGCAGGCTGGCGTACAGTCCGGCGCCCAGCTCCTGCGGGTGGAAGCGCGTGGTGATGCGCACGTCGCCGGGCGCGATCCCCTCGGTGAAGGGGTGGAGCGAGGTGTCCAGGCGGCCGCGCTCGAAGTCGTAGCCGACGGCGCGCAGCACGCGCCGGCTCAGCTCCTGCTGGCGGTCCTCGGCGAATCCCTGGCTCAGGAGGGCGCCGTCGCCGGGAGCGGCCGGACCCAGCTCCGCCAGCAACGCCGTCAGGTCGCGCCGCAACTCGGAGAACACCGTCGCGAGCTGGGCCGCCGTGGCGCCGGGCTCGTACTCGTCCAGCAGCGCGTCGTACGCCTCCGTCTCGTACCCGACCGCCTCGGCCTCCTGGCGCTTCAGGTCGAGCAGCCGCGCCAGATGCGGCTCGAAGACCGACCAGGTGTCGTCGCGGCGGGCGTCGGCCCAGGCCTGGTGACAGTGGCTCTCCGCCTCGGATTTGGCGGCCACGAGCGCGGAGGGGATCTTGACCGCGCGGTCGCGCTGGCGCCGCATCTCGCGCAGGTCGGCGGCGAGGAACGGCTCGTGCTTCCCGCCCGCCAGCTCGTCCAGCAGCCGGCCCAGTTCCGGATCGGTCAGGCGCTGGTGGACGACCGTGGCGAGCGCCGAGCGCTGGCGCGCCCGCGCCGGGACGCCGCCGCGCGGCAGCGAGACCTCCTGGTCCCAGCTCAGCAGGTTGAGGACGCTGCCCAGACTGTGGATCTCCGCGACCCGCGTCCGGTACTGGCTGCGGAGGTCGCCGGTGCTGGCCGGGCTGGTGGACTGGCGGGGCATGCCACTCTCCTCGCTGGACAGCGCCGGGCAACGCCGCGGCGCGCTCCGGTTGGTCACATCTTGCGGCTGCGTTCCAGGGTATCCGTGAGCACAACCACGACCTCGTCGCGTTCCGCCGCGTCCAGGCCGAGGATCTCGCGCAGCGCGTCACCGATGTGGGGGATGTACTTCTGGATATAATTCTGCTTCTTGGCGGCGTCGCGTTCCCGCGCCTGACGCCGGATGTGGCGCTGCAGCTGACGGCCGGCCTCCTGCAGGCCCAGGCGGATCTCCTTGACGATCTCCGGGTAGTGGGCCACCGCCTCCTTGCTCTCGGATGTGAACGGCACCCAGACCGACGCCATGTGCACCAGGATCAGCAGCGGCCCGGTGGGCAACGCGCCCCGGCTCTGCTGCAGCCCGTAGCTGCGCCAGTTGCTGGTGAGGATGGCCCGGTTGATCGCACAGGCGGACGCCTGGTACAGCAGCGGCACCCGGTTGGCGAACCGCATGACCTGCGCCAGGTCGTCTCCGGGCAGATCGCCGCCGTACGCGATCCCCACCTCGATCTGGAACGGATTGCCCCGGTAGACCGCCGGCGGACGGGTGACCGCGGTGTGGAACTCGGCCTCCACGCCCTGCCGCAGCCCGGCCATCACCAGTTCCTCGCCGATGGGCGACAGGCAGTCGGTGGGCGGCGCGGGAATCCGGGTCTCGGCGATGGCGTTCATGAGCGCCTGCACGTCGTCCTGCACCAGCCGCCTGGGGTTCTTGCGCGGGGGGAGCTTGGCTCGCTCGAGGATGCTGTCGGCGGTCTTCGGTCCCACCCGGCAGAACTCCTCCCGCAGGAAGGCGCTGATGTTGCGGCAGCGCGTCTCCTTGAGCATGCGCGCCATCAGCCCCAGCTCGACCCCGTACGGATGCGGCTGGATCTCGGCCGCCTCCACCGGCAAGTCCTCCGTGGCCCGGGGATGGTCGAATTCCTCACCCCTCGGGTTCACGTAGGTGAGGTGCAGGTGAGGGTTGGCGATCGCGGTCTGCTCGAGATAGGTGTCCACCGAGTGCTGGCCGCGCTTGTAGACGCCGGTCAGCGAGATCTCCACGCGTGTTCCGTGCTCCACCCCCTCCCAGATGGTCTCCTCGTCCGAGAGCACCACCGGCTCGTTGGTCTTCATGTCGAGCATGACCTGGTAGCGGCGGGCGTTCTGCCCGGAGCCGGGCCGGCTGTAGATGGTGACGGGCCGACCGGTGGTCAGCTGCCCGTACATGCCGGCGGCCGAGATGCCGATGCCCTGCTGGCCGCGGCTCTGCTTCAGCGAGTGGAACTTCGAACCGTAGAGCAGCTTGCCGAAGATCCGCGGTACCTGTTCGGCGACGATCCCGGGCCCGTTGTCCTCCACGATGATGCGGAATCTCTCCTCGCGCTGCCCGCCGGGACGCGGGGTGTCGGATCCGGCGGCGTCGCCGTTGCCGTTCACCCGGGCGCCGGCGCGATCGGCCTCCGGCCGGATCTCCACCCGGATCCGCGGCGGCATGCCGGCCTCCTCGCAGGCGTCCAGGCTGTTGTCCACCGCTTCCTTGATGGTGGTCAGGAGGGCCTTGGCAGGCGAATCGAAGCCCAGCAGGTGGCGGTTCTTGGTGAAGAACTCGCTGATCGAGATCTCGCGCTGCTTGCCCGCGAGGGTCACGGCATCCACGCCGCCGGGCGTGCGTTCGCGCTTCGGGCGAGCGCGCTTCTTCTCGGGAACGGCCATCCGTGCGGTTCCTTCCTTGGGCGGAGGGTCGGGCGCCGGGCGGCGCGCACGTAGCCTAAGCCAGGCGCCGCCCGGGATCAAGTCACGGTCCGGGAAGCCCCCGTGGCGTCGCCGGCGCCGGCGGGGGCCGAGGAGCGTTCAGCGGAAGAGGGCCCTCACGTCGCTGAATGAGCGGTGCTTCGCCGCCACGAGTCCGAGTCCCAGCCGGTAGGCGCCGGCTCCCGGCTGGGGGCTGCGGAAGCTGTCCACCGCCAGGTAGACGGTGGTCCGACGCCCCAGCAGATTCCGCCAGACCAGCGTCTCGCCGGTACCGGCGGCGTGTCGGTCCGCGAACGCCAGGCAGGCGGCATCGGTTCCGCAATCGTCGAACAGCCAGAGCGCCACGTCCAGGGTGGGCGAGATCTCCGTGAAGTTCACCGACAGCGAACCGCTGTCCGGCAGCGTCACGGCGAACCACTCCTCGCCGCCGGCGAAGATGGTCGGACTGCAGGAGTCGACCTGGATGCGGTTGGGCTGCCCGGCGAGATCGCCGGCCCACTCGATGGTCTGGTTCTGCGTCTCCTCCACGACGACCACGAAGTCGTTGGGCGCGCAGATCTCCGGCGGCACGCCGGGGTGGCGCCCCTCGAGGGCCAGGCCGTAGCTCCCCTCCGCGCCCAGGTAGCCGTCCACGATCAGAAAGTAGGTGCCTGCCGGCAGCCGGCCCGCCAGTTCCTCGTTGGCGTGGCCGATGCATCCCTCGGTGTTGCAGGCATCCAGCAGGAAGAGATCGAGATCGACTCCGCCGAGGTCCAGCAGGGTGGCGCGCAGCTCCGTCTCCTCGGCCACTTCGAGGCGGTAGATGTGCTCCGGACCGGTCTCCTGCCAGGGCGAGCAGGGATAACCGTCCGCCTGGGAGGCGCCGCCCGACGTGTCGCCGCGCAGGGTGTCCACCAGGGCGGCCGTGACGGTGATCGTGTCCACGGCCACCGAGCAGTCGAGGACCACCCGCGCCGGGGCCGCGGGCGCGACGGCCGGCTTGACGACCTTGTCCCCGGCGGCGAACGGCAGCGGCTCGGCCATGACCGGGGCTCCCGGGACGGTCAGGACGATGGTCAGGAGGACGGCCAGCGGCACGACGCCGGCCAGCACCGCCGGCCGCAGCCGGGGGTGGTGCGGGGCCGCGGCCCACGTCCGCGCGGTGGCGGTATCGGGCGCGGCGGTGCGGAATCGGGCTGGACGGAGACGGCGCATGCTATGGTTCTCTCCCGGGTGACGGCTCCAGGAAAAGGTACACCCGCCCGGGGCGCTGACGAAGATTTTATGCATCGGCGCTGGAGACTGTTATCATGATAGACCGTGCCCCAGCGCTTTCGCGGCGAGACGTCCGCCGAATCCCAGTGCGTGACATCGTGGACCAAGCAAGGAGCTGGCCATGCAGGTGCCGTTCGTCGACCTGAAGTCGCAGTATCGTACCATCCGAGACGAGATCGACCAGTCGCTGGCGGCGGTGATCGCTGACACCGCCTTCATCGCCGGGAAGTACGCGCGAGCCTTCGAGGAGGACTTCGCGCGGTACCTCGGCGCGGCGCACTGCGTCGGGGTGGGCAACGGGACCGACGCCTTGCAGCTCGCCATGCGGGCCGCCGGGATCGGTCCGGGAGACGAGGTGATCACGGCGGCCAACACCTTCGTGGCCACACCCGAGGGGATCGCGCTCGCCGGGGCGACCCCGGTCTTCGTGGACTGTGACCCCCGATCATACAACCTCGACCCCGCCCGTATCGAGGCCGCGATCACCCCGCGCACGCGCGCCATCGTGCCGGTGCACCTGTACGGCCAGCCGGCGGACCTGGACCCGATCCTCGAGATCGCCGGCCGGCACGGCCTGCTGGTGATCGAGGACGCGGCCCAGGCGCACGGCGCCGAATACCGCGGCCGCAAGGTCGGCACCCTCGGCCAGGTCGCCTGCTTCAGCTTCTATCCGGGCAAGAACCTGGGGGCCTACGGCGACGCCGGGGCGGTGACCACCGGCGACGCCGACCTCGCGCATCGCGTGCGCATGTGGACGGATCACGGCAGCGAAAGAAAGTACGAGCACGCGTTCGTCGGCACCAACAGCCGTCTGGACGGCCTGCAGGCGGCCGTGCTACAGGTGAAGCTGCGCCACCTGGACGCCTGGACCGAGCGCCGCCGGGCGGTGGCCCGCCGGTACGGCGAGTCGCTGGCCGACGTCTGCGCGGTGCCGGAGGAACTTCCCGAGCGCCGTCACGTGTACCATCTCTACGTCATCCGGGTGGCGAACCGGGACGAGCTGATGGGGCACCTGCAGGCCGAGGGCATCGGCTGCGGGATCCACTATCCCGTGGCCTGCCCGATCCAGCCGGCGTTCGCTCACCTGGGGCTCCGGCCGGAGGAATTTCCGGTGGCCGTCGGCATGCAGGACCAGCTCGTGAGCCTGCCCATGCACGGCGATCTGGCCGACGAGCAAGTGGAGTTCGTCGTCGAGCAGGTGAGGAAGGTGGCCCGGAGGCCCTGAATGTACCACCAGCACTTCGGCATGCACACCGATCCGTTCCCGCTCTCGCCGCGGCTGGCCTTCGTGTTCCAGAGCCGCGCCTTCGGCGAGGCCATGGCCCACCTGGTCTACGGCATCGAGCAGTCCGAGGACATCGTGCTCGTCAGCGGAGGTATCGGTACCGGCAAGACGCTGGCGCTGCAGAGCCTGCTCGCCCAGCTCTCGCGGTCCCTGCAGCCGGTCCTCGTGAACATGACGAGGCTCACGTTCCCGGAGCTGCTCAAGTACATCTTGCTCGAGCTGGACTGCGACGTGCCCGGACAGCCCGACGTGCCCGAGCTGCTGCTGCGGCTCAAGCGCGAGCTCAAGGAGCGTCGCGGCGCCGGCCGCAAGGTGCTGCTCATCATCGACGAGGCGCAGAACCTCGATCCGGTCACCCTGGAATCGGTCCGGCTCCTGCTCAACCTGTCCCCGCCCGAGCAGCAATCGCTCCAGCTGGTCCTGGTCGGCCAGCCGCTGCTCGAGCGCATGATCGCGGCACCTGACCTGGCGCAGCTGAGCCAGAGGATCCGGGTCCGGTACCGCCTCGAGCCGCTGACCGCCGAGGAGGTGGACGCTTACCTCCACCACCGCACCAGGGTCGCGGGCTGCGATCGCCGGCTCTTCACGAAGGGCGCCGTGGAGCGGATCTCTCGCTACAGCCAGGGCATACCGCGGGTGGTCAACATCCTCGCGGAACGGGCGCTGCTCGCCGCCTACGTCGCCGGCAAGCCGCAGGTGGACGCCGAGCACGTCCGTGCCAGCGACCTGCCGGTGAACGATCAGGGCGAGCCGTCGACCGAGCCGGCCTCGAGGCGTGTCCCCGAACCGACGCCGAAACCCGCTCCCGAGCCCCCTCCGGGATTCCCCTCGGCAACCGGGCCGCGCGGACTCGGCGGCGCCGGTGCGTCGCCCCCGGCCGGAGCGGTGCGGTCGGGCCCGGTCGCGACCGTCGTGGGACTGCCGGACCGGGACTTCGCAGCCGAGGGCGACCGCGCACGCGAACGGGAGCGCTCGGGCGGGCGGCGTCTGGTGCGCGCTGCGATGCTGGGGTTGCTGGCCCTGGCCCTCCTGGCGGTGATCTGGTGGCAGTGGCCCGCGGTCCGGCGCACGATCGAGCCGGAGACCGGTCGGGCCGACACCGCTCCGGTGACGCCGCTCGAGCCGATGCTGGCGGAGGCCCTCCCGGCGGGCAGCGCCTCCGGCGGCGAGCAGGGCGAGCCCGGGGCCGCCGTCGCCGCTGCCGCTGCCGCGGAGCCGACTCCCGCGGTCGCCGCCGCGGCCAGGATCGCCGTGCACGTCGCCTCGTTTCGCACCGTGGAACGCGCGGAAACGCTCGTCGCGGCCATGGCGAAGAACGGCTACCCGGCGTTCACGATGGTGGCCGATCTCGACGGCGAGCCATGGATCCGGGTGTACGTGGGTCCCTTCACGGACCGGCAGACGGCGCAAGGGACCGAGGACCGTCTCAGAGCGGAGGGTATGATTGCATACACGCAGCTCGTGAACCTCGAGAGCCGCTAGGAGCCGGCATGCCTCTCGCCGTCGCGCAGCTGGTGGAGACCCTGGAGTTCGGCGGTGCGGAGCAACTGGCGGTGCGCATCGCCAACGCGAGGGCGCTGGCGGGCGACCGGGCGCTGCTGTACGTCCTCGGCGAAGCGCAGGGACCGCTCGCGAGCCGCGTGGATGCGGCGGTCGCGGTGCGCCGTCTCGGGATCGCCAGGGCGCCCGTCAGGTCGCTGGGACCGTTCACCGCGTCGATTGTGGCGGGTTACCGCCGGCTCGCCCAGCAGCTCCGCCAGGACGGTGTGGACGTCCTGCAGACGCATCTCCCGGGCGCGAACTTCTGGGGCCTGCTGGTGGCCGAGCGCCGCGTGTGCGCCGTGGCGGCGACGGTCCACAACACGCGGGAATTCGACTACGGGCAGCAGGACCATCCCGTACGCCGCCGGTTGCGTCGGCTCGCCTACCGGCGCATCCTGCGGCGGTGCGACGCCACGATCGCGGTCAGCGGCGAGGTCCGCGACGCCCTGCTCGCCGAACTCGGCCTCCAGGCGACCGCCGCGCGTCGACTGGAGGTCGTCGAGAACGCCGTGGCCCTCCCCGCTCTCCCCGACCCCTCCCGGCGCGAACGGATCCGGCAGCGAATCGGGATCCCGCCGGGGGTGCCGTTCCTGCTCGCGGCCGGTCGCCTGACCGCTCAGAAGGACTTCGCCGCGCTGGTGGCGTCGGCCGCGGGGCTGGCCCGCTCCGGCCGCCGATTCCGGCTCGTGATCGCCGGCGAGGGCGAGCTGCGAGGCGACCTGGAGCGGCGGGTGCAGGAACTGGGACTCGCGGACGTCGTGACTCTCCCCGGCAACCTGGGCGATCTCGATCAGCAGATGCTGGCGGCGGACGTCTTCGTCCTGTCCTCCCGCTGGGAGGGGCTGCCGCTGGTCCTGCTGGAAGCGATGGCGAGTGGACTGCCGGTGGTGTGCACCCGGATCGCCGGCGTCGGCGATCTGGTGGAAGAGGGCGGGGCCGGGCTGGTGGTGCCGCCCGGTGACGCCGCGGCGCTGGCCGCGGCCATCGGCAGCCTGCTCGACGACCCCGGGCAGCGGCAGCTCCACGGTGCCGGCGCCCGACGCACGGTGGAACGGCGCTTCTCCTTCGAACGGCTCGACCAGAGGCTCGGCACCATCTACGCCGAGCTGGCCGCAGCACGTGTGCGTCGAGCATGCTGAGCCAGTCGATCTACATCTTCGCGTCGAAGATCGCGGGATACACCATCCGCATCCTGCTGCCGATCTTCCTCGTGCGCGTCCTGACCCAGCTCGATTACGGCATCTACCGCCAGTTCTTCCTGATCGAGGCGACCATCGCCACGCTCTTCCAGTTCGGGATCAACCAGTCGCTGTTCTACTTCGTGCCGCGCGACGAGGGGCGCGCCCCCAGCTACCTGGCCAACACGATCCTGCTGAACTTCGCCGCCTACGGCCTCGCCTTCGGCCTCGTCACGCCGTTCCGGCACGAGCTCGCGGCCTGGCTGAACATGGTGCCGCTGGTGGAGAACTACGTCGAGCTGGTGGTCTACACCGTGGCGCTGATGCTCACGATCGCGGGGGACTGCTATCTCTGCGCGCGCAAGCGCATCCGCCAGTCGGCCGCCTTCGAGATCGGGGGGCAGCTGCTCGTCAGCGCCGCCACCCTCACCGCGGCGTTCACGACCCGGAGCGTGCCGGCCGTGATCCTGGCGATGGTGGCGGGTCGTCTGCTGCACCTGGCGCTCATGGCGGGATACATCCACCTGCGGCTCGGCGGGCTGCGCGGGGCGCAGCCGTTCTACCGGATCTGGACGCAGGTCCGCTACGGCCTCGTGCTGGGGCTGGGCGGGAGCGCCTGGTCGCTCTCCCTGCGCATCCATCCGCTGATCATCAGCAAGGGGCTGGGCGTCGAGGCGTTCGCCGTCTACTCGGTGGGGATCACCGAGCTGCCCGTGGTGCAGGCCTACCTGCAGTCGCTGGCCGCCGTGGCGCTGGGCCGGTTCGCCGTGCTGGAGAAGGCCGGCGACTGGGACGCCATCCGCCGGCTCTGGCGCGACATCCTGGCGGCGATGCTCGGCGTCGTGGTGCCGTTCGTGGTGGTGCTGACGCTGCTGGCGGAGCCGCTGGTCATCCTGCTCTTCACCGAGCAGTATGCTGACGCGGTGGGGATCTTCCGCGTCAACACCCTGATGAAGCTCAGCATGATCTGGAATGCGCAGCTCGTCCTGCGCGCCATCGATCGCAACGACGTCACCCTCAAGATCTACGGGGCGCAACTCGCCGTCTCGCCCTTCCTCCTCTGGGGGATGCTGCAGCTCTGGGGCATGATCGGCGTGATCGCGGGCCAGGCCGCCATCCAGATCGCCGGACGCCTGGCATGCCAGGCGGCCCTCAACCGGATCACGGGCGAGCGGCTGCCGTACCTGGTGTCGCCCCGGGAGATCCTGGCCTACTACCGGACGGTAGGGCGGCGTCTCGCGCAGAAGCTCCGCAGGGGTCGTTCGGATCCGGATGCCACGCGTCGACCGCCGGCTGCCGGGGAAGACGGCCGCGGCAGCGAGGAGGCCCTGCGCTGACCGGGCGGCGCCGCCGCCGTCGGCCCGGGCGACGCGCGGGCGGATTCCCGCGCTCGTTGCTTTCACCGGCGCCGGGGAGTACACTCCCGCGGGCCACAACCCCGACTCGCAGCGACACGACAGGAACAACCTCATGCCACCACGCATTCATCTCATCGCCGCCGCACGTCCGAATTTCATGAAGGTGGCGCCCATCTGGCGAGCCATGCAGCGGCGCGACGGGCAGTTCGACGCGCGACTGATCCACACGGGCCAGCACTATGACGCGAACATGTCGGACGTCTTCTTCGCCGACCTCGGGCTGCCGCGCCCGCACCTGCACCTGGGCGTGGGGAGCGGCAGCCACGCCGAGCAGACCGCCGGCGTGCTGGTCAAGTACGAGGCGGTCTGCCGCGCCGAGCACCCCGACCTGGTGCTGGTGGTGGGGGACGTGAACGCCACGCTCGCGGCCACCCTCGCCGCGCGCAAGCTGCAGATCCCGGTCGGTCACGTGGAGGCCGGTCTGCGCAGCCGCGACCGCACCATGCCGGAGGAGGTGAACCGGGTGGTGACGGACACGATCGCCGATCTCCTGTTCACGCCCTCGGTCGACGGCGACGCCAACCTCCTGGCCGAGGGCGTGCCGGCCGAGCGGATCCACCGGGTCGGCAACGTGATGATCGACAGCCTGGTCGAGGCTCTCGACCGGATCAAGGGCTCCGAGCGCCACGTCGCCCACGGTCTGCGCGACGGCGGTTACGGGCTGGTGACCCTGCACCGTCCCTCCAACGTGGACGAACCCGACCGGCTGCGGAGGCTCTGCGAGGTGCTGGGCGCCCTGGATTTCCCGCTGCTCTTCCCCGTGCATCCCCGGACGCGCAAGGTCATGCAGGGGCACGGCCTGTGGGAACGGTGGGGAAACGGCAGCGGTCCGGTCCGGCTCTGCGATCCGCTGGGTTACGACGAATTCCTCGACCTGATGGTGCATGCCCGACTGGTGATCACCGACTCGGGCGGGATCCAGGAGGAGACCACCTATCTCGGCATCCCCTGTTTGACCCTGCGACCGAACACCGAGCGGCCGGTGACGATCACGCAGGGGACCAACGAGCTGGCGACGCTCGAGACGCTGCCCGACCTGGCGGGCAGGGCGATCGCCGGACACTGGAAGAAGGGCCGGGTGCCCGAGCTCTGGGACGGGCGCACGGCCGAACGGATCGTGGACATCGTGGCCCGGTACTGCGCCGGCAGCGGAGGTGAACGGGCGTGAAGATCCTCGCCCTCAGGTTACGCGACGGCGCGGTGACGCTGACCGAGGCGCCGTCGCCCCTGCTGGAGCCTGGGTTCGTCCGGGTGCGGACGCTTCATTCGGCCGTCAGTCCCGGGACCGAGGGGGGCAAGATCACCGCGGGCAAGAAGTCCCTGGTGGGGAAGGCCCTGGCTCGGCCGGATCAGGTGCGCCAGGTGATCGAGATGGGTCGCTCGGTAGGGGTGGCCGGAGCCCTGCAGAAGGTGCGGGCGAAGCTCGAGGGAGCGCAGCCGCTGGGCTACAGCCTCGCCGGGACGGTGAGCGAGGTGGGCCCCGGGGTGACCGGCCTCCGCCGGGGGGACCTGGTGGCATGCGCCGGCGGCGGCTACGCCAACCACGCCGACGAGGTGGTGGTACCGCGCAACCTGGTGGCGCGGGTGCCCGACGGCGTGTCGGCCGACGCGGCGGCGCTGACCACGCTCGGCGCGATCGCGCTGCAGGGCGTGCGTCTCGCCTCGCCCAGCCTGGGCGAGAACGCGGTGGTGGTGGGACTCGGGGTAGTCGGGCTCCTGGCCTCCCAGTTGCTCAAGTCGGCCGGCTGCCGGGTCTTCGGAACGGACATCTCCGAGCCGGCCCTTGAACTGGCGCGACGCTCCGGCAGTGTCGACGCGGCCGCCCGGCTCGGCGGCGATCCCGCGGAAGCCGCGATCCAGGAGTTCTGCCGCGGCCGGGGCGCCGACATCGTTCTGATCTGTGCGGCCACCTCGAGCAACGAGCCCGTGGAACTGGCCGGACGCGTATGCCGCAAGCGCGGGCGCGTGGTCGTGGTCGGTGCGGTGGGCATGGACCTCCCGCGCGACGACTACTACGCCAAGGAACTGCAGTTCTCGGTCTCCTGCTCGTACGGTCCGGGGCGCTACGATCCGGACTACGAGGAGAAGGGCCTGGATTATCCGGTGGGGTTCGTTCGCTGGACCGAGGGCCGCAATCTCGAGGCGGTCCTGGACATGATGGCCGCCGGCAGCCTCCGGCCGCTGGCCCTGGTGACGCACCGCTTCCCGTTCGCGGAGGCGCCGCGCGCCTACGAGCTGATCTCCGGGCACGCCGAGCCGTTCGCCGGCATCCTGCTCGATTATCCAGCCGGGGAGTCCAGCCCGCTGCCGACCGTGGTCCTGAAGCCGGACGCCAAGGTGGCGCGGGAGACGGTCGGGATCGGCTGCATCGGAGCGGGATCGTATGCGCAGAGCTTCCTGCTGCCGCCGCTGCGGCGAAGCGCCGGCGTGCGTCTGACCGCGATCTTCACGCGTACGGGTCTGAGTGCGGTTGACGCGGGGCGCCGATTCGGCTTCTCGCGCGCCGTCGACAGCGCGGCCGGCGTCCTCGACGACCCCGAGACGGACGCCGTGCTGATCGCCACGCGACACGACCAGCACGGTCCTCTGGTCCTGGCCGCCCTGGAGCGGGGCAAGCACGTCTTCGTCGAGAAGCCGCTCTGCATCACCCGCCAGGACCTCGAGCGCATCGCTGCGCTCGCCCGGCGACTCGCGGACGAGGACCGCCTGCCCCTGGTGCAGACCGGCTTCAATCGACGCTTCAGTCCCGGCTTGCGTCGTCTGCGGAAGCACTTCGGGAGCGAGCCGGGCCCGCTGATGATGGTCTATCGCGTCAGTGCCGGCCCTTTGCCGCAGGAGCACTGGTCGCAGGATCCCGAGCTGGGCGGCGGCCGGCTGGTGGGCGAGGTCTGCCACTTCGTCGACGTCATGCAGTCGCTGACCGGCGCCGAACCCGTTCTGGTTTCGGCGCAGCGGCTGGTGGCAGCGCCGGAGGCGCCTCCGCAGGACGACTGCGTGCTCACGATCCGTTTCTCGGACGGGAGCGTCGGCACCGTGGCCTACACGGCGCAGGGCGCGCGCTCGGTGCCGAAGGAGCTGCTGGAAGTGCATGGCAGCGGGCGCAGCGCCGTCCTCGACAACTTCGCCACGGTCCATCTCCACGGCAGCCGCGGGCGCAAGCGCGTGCGGTGTCCGGGCAAGGGGCAGGCCGAGGAGGTGGCGGCGTTCGTGGGGGGGCTGCGATCGGGAGTCGCTCCGATCCCGCTCACCAGCCAGCTGCTGACGACGCTCGCCACCCTGCAGGCGGTGGAGAGCCTTCGCGCCGGCACGCCGTTCGAGGTCGATCTGCGGGACCTGGCATGGACTTCCGATTGACGCTCGCCAGCGCCCTCGACCGCACCGAGGAGTACATCCTGGCCCGGGACTACCGCGGCTGGGACCCGTACGACGGCCTGACGGCCCCGTGCTGCGGCTGGCCGATCCTGAGGTCACGACGGCGGCTCCGGTGGGCCTGGCAGCAACTGGTCAAGCGCAGCCCCGTCGACCCGCGGCGATGGCTCGGGATCCGACCGGGTCGCAACCCGGTGACGCTCGCCCTGTGTCTGCAGGCCTACGCCGACCGGGACCGTGCCGCGGGGGAGCCGCGGCGGAGGCAGCGGGCGGAGGGGCTGGTGGCAGAGCTGGCCGGGCTGGCGACGCCCGGCTGGTCGGGCCCCTGCTGGGGGTACGACTTCCCCTGGGAAGGCCGGTTCGCTTCCACACCGGCCCGCCACCCGACCGTCGTCGCCACCGGCTTCGTGACCGCCGGCCTGTGGGCCGCCCACGAGATCTGGCGGACACCGAGGGCGGCCTCGCTGGTGCGCGGCGCCGCCGACTTCGTGCGCCAGGATCTGCAGCGGGTGGAGTTTCCCGACGGGTTCTGCTGGTCCTACTCGCCCACCGACCGGCAGGCCGTCCTCAACGCCAGCGGGAAAGGGGCGCGCATCTGCGCCCAGGCCCGGACGCTGGGCGCACCGGCGGCCGCGGGCGAGGATGCGGTGGCCGCAGCGCGCTTCCTGGCCGGACGGCAGCGTGCGAACGGCTCGTGGCCCTACTCCGTCAGCGACGACCGCGGGTGGGTCGATCACTTCCACACCGGCTACGTGCTCGACAGCCTCGACGAGGTCATCCGGCTGACGGGCGACCGAGGCCTGCAGGAGGCGCGTGATCGCGGATTCCGCTACTACCTGGACCACTTCTTCGCCGACGGGGTCGTCCCGCGCTACTACGCCCACGCCACGTTCCCGGTGGACGCCACCGCGTGTGGACAGGCGCTCCTGACGCTGGTCCGCTTCGGAGAACTCGACCGCGCCGCGCGGGTGGCGTCCTGGTGCCTGGACCGGATGGCGCTTCCGGACGGCGCGTTCAAGTACCAGCTGCATGCTCGCGGCGAGAACCGGCAGGTGTTCATGCGCTGGTCGGTGGCCTGGCTGTTCGCGGGACTCTCTCGCGTGGAGGCGGCGCTGGCGCCCAAGACAGCGCCTTCGGCGTTCCGGACCTCTCCTTAAGTTATTCCACGAAGAATGTTTCCGGCCCCGGTCCTGCAATCCGGCGGGCATGGACACCCATGAACTCGACCATCCCCGCTGGACTCCTCCCCACTGCCCTGCGCCTACTTGCAAGTACCACAACCCCTTACAGCCGGGCTGGCGGTTCAAGCGCATGGGCTCATACCGCCGCGTCGCCGAACCCACCCGTATCCGCAGGTTTCGTTGCCTCGACTGCGGTGTCACCTTCAGTTCACAGACCTTCGCCACCACCTACTGGCTGAAGAAACCCGAGATCCTCCCCCAGCTGATGACCAAGGTCACCGGCGGGATGTGCAACAGCCAGATCGC
>JAWOID010000010.1:0-4207 GCA_046484865.1 Candidatus Krumholzibacteriia bacterium | reverse complement strand
TCGGTTCGCCGCTCGCCATGTACCTGGCCGCGGCCGGCATCGGCCGGCTGGGCCTGGTCGATTTCGACGTGGTCGACAAATCCAACCTCCAGCGCCAGGTCATCCACGGCACCAAGGATATCGGCCGTCCGAAGATTCCCGCACGCGAGGCATTCGAGGAGATCGAGCGCGACGCCATCGCGACCTCGCTGGAGGCCGGCACGGTGGCCCCCGGGGACAAGCTCGTGATCACCGCCGGCATGCCGTTCGCGGCTCGCGGGACCACCAACCTGATCAAGGTCACCACGGCGGAGTTGACGGATTGACGGCTGGGCCGAACCCGGACCCGGTGCCCCAGCGCCCGAGGTCTCCGGACCCGGTGCCCCAGCGCCCGAGGTCTCCGGCCCCGGTGCCCCAGCGCCCGAGGTCTCCGGCCCTGGGGGGCCTGTCCCGGCGCTGTCAGTTCTGCGGCTGGGCCGGCGCCGTCAGCCCCGCGGCCGGTCCGGATCGCCTCCGTGGTGCGGATCCGAGACGGCGGGAGCCGGATCGGTCTCGCGCTGGCGCAACGTCTCGATGTCTCCGTCCGCATGCGGCGCGTCCGCGTTCCGGGCCACGTCTGGTCGCCACCCGTGCACCGAGGGCAGCACCTCGCTGAAGACGGCCCCGTAGATATCCCAGATCACGACGAAGAGAGCGGCGACGATCGGGCCGATGATGAAGCCCGCCACGCCGAACAGCATCAGGCCGCCCAGGGTGGAGAAGAGGATCAGCAGGTCGTGCAGTTGCGTGTCGTGGCCCACCAGACGCGGGCGCACCACGTTGTCGACGCTGCTCACCACCGCGGCGCACCAGATGCCCAGGCCGATGGCCTTGCCCCAGGCGCCCGAGCTGGCCAGGATCACCACCGCCGGTCCCCAGACCAGCGCCGCTCCCACGGCGGGGATGATCGACAGCACCGCCATGATGGCGCCCCAGAAGATGAAGGCCTCGATCCCCACCACCCAGAACGCCAGGCCGGCCAGACCGCCCTGGAGCACGCCGATGACCGCCGTGCCCTTGAGGGTGGCGCGGGTGACCGAGGTGAAGCGCTCGAGCATCCTCTCCTCGGCCTGATCCTCCAGGGGCAGGTAGTAGAGGATGCGACGCAGCAGCGCGCCGCCGTCCATGAGGAAGAAGAACATCGTGTAGAGGAAGACGAAGAGCAGGAACAGGAACTGGACCGTGCCGGCGGTGGCGGCCTGCAGGTTGTCGATCAGGAACGCGGCGGCCCCGCCGACCAGCTCGCCGGCCTTCTGCAGGATGGCGTCGCGATACGGCTCGACCCGCTCGTAGAACGGCAGTCGCACCAGCCACTCGTCGATCCGGTCGGGACGGGCGAGCTGCTCGCGCACCCAAGGCGTCACGGCGTCGCTGATGGCGATGGCCTGGCGCGTCATGATTCCCACCAGCCCCGCCACGGGCAGGATCACTGCCAGCAGGATCACGGTCATCGTGAGCAGCGACGACACTGCCCGGCGGCCGTGGGTCCAGCGCTCGAACCGGCGATAGAGCGGATGGAACATGGCGGCGAAGATGCCCGCCAGCAGGATCACCGTCAGGAAGGGCCGGATCATCACGAGGAAGAAGGCGCTGATGACCAGCGCCAGGACGAGGACGACGATGGGACCGACCACATCCTTCCGCATCCTGTTCCTCCTCCAAGGGCCGCGATGGGCCATGCTCCGGCGATGCATGCTGGAAGACGGGCAATGCGCATGCTAGACGGATTGGCCCGCGACGGCAACGAATCGAACTCGCGTCGTGGATCGACGGTCGCGTCCGGCCACCACGATGCCGCGATTGCGGGTGGAGCGCGATCGGGTTGCGGAGTACATTGATCCCCCACCAGCGGGGCCTGCGAGCGCTCACACGATGACGGCAGCGCCGGGCAGATACGATCATCCAGGGGGAGAAGAACATGGCCGAGCTGAAGGACTGGGAATCCGTGGACGACATCCTGGACTTCGCCATCGAGCGCGAGCGGGAAGCGGCGGCCTTCTACACCGATGCCGCGGCCCGGACGGGTCAGGACTGGGCCAGGAAGATCTTCGAGCAGTTCGCCCGCGAGGAGCGGGGTCACGAGGCCAAGCTCCAGGCGGTGAAGGAGGGTGAGCGGGTGCTGCCGGCGAGGGGGAAGATCGCCGACATGAAGATGGCCGACTATCTCGCCGACGTGGACGTCGGCGAGGCGATGAATTATCAGCAGATCCTCATCGTCGCGATGAAGCGCGAGAAGGCGGCGTTCCGCCTGTACACCGACCTGGCCGAGCGGGTCGATGATCCGGAGACCCGGCAGCTCTTCCGCGGCCTCGCCATGGAGGAGGCCAAGCACAAGCTCCGCTTCGAGATCGAATACGACGAGCTGATCCTCAGGGACAACTAGCCGGCGCGCCCCGCCCGGCCAACGTCCGAGGGACCCGCCCGCTGCCGGGACGGTTCCTGCGTGCGGCGGACGGGTGCGCGACCGCACAAAGGGGGCGTGCCCCGTGGCATCTCGGCCGCGTCGCCATTTTAATGAACGAGGAACGAAGAAGGGACGAAAGGAGGCTTCATGCCGAACCTGAAGGCGCGGATCGAGACCGACAAGGGGACCATCAAGCTCGACCTGTTCAACGAGCGGACCCCGATCACGGTGGCGAACTTCGTGAACCTGGCGCAGAAGGGCTTCTACGACGGGTTGACGTTCCACCGGGTGATCGACGACTTCATGATCCAGGGCGGCTGTCCGATCGGCGACGGCCGCGGCGACCCCGGCTACCGTTTCGAGGACGAGTTCGATCCCGAGCTGCGGCACGACCGCAAGGGCATCCTCTCGATGGCGAACGCCGGACCGGGCACCAACGGCAGCCAGTTCTTCATTACCACGGTGCCCACGCCCTGGCTGGACGGGAAGCACACCGTCTTCGGCAAGGTGGAGACGAGCGAGGACCAGGAGGTGGTGGAGGCCATCGAGCAGGGCGACACGATCAAGAGCATCACCGTGGAGGGCGACGTCGACCAGCTCTTCGCTGCCCAGCAGGGCAAGCTGCGGAAGTGGGACGAGTCTCTCGAGCAGAACTACCCCGACCTGGGTAAGCCGGGGAAACGCGGCGACGAGCCGCGCACGCCCCCGCGATGAACGCTCCGGGCCCCGCACGGGCGCGGGCTCCGGCGCCCGCCAGCGCATCTCGACCCGACCAGGAGGCGGACATGGCAGGACGGCAGGACAGCGATCTGGTGACGGTGGCCAGCTACGGCAGCGAGTCGGAGGCGCTGGTCGCCCGGTCTCGACTCGACGCCGCGGGAATCGACGCCATGGTCGAGAGCCACGATGGGGGCGCCTATCCCGACTACCAGCTCCAGATGGGTGCGAGCGTGCGGGTGCGCCCCGAGGATGTCGGGCGCGCCCGCGAGGTGCTGGCGCCGCCGGCGGGCTCGGATCGACCGGCGGGGGTCCAGCAGGAGATCACTGACGAGGTGCCGCAGTCCACGTCGAGCGGACCGGCCGGCGCTCTCAATGGACCGGAGGTGCCGCTCATGGCGACGTTCACATTCAAGGGCGAGACGTTCCACACCAACGGTGAGCTGCCCCGCCCGGGCGACCCGGCTCCCGACTTCCGGCTCGTGACCACCGCCCTCGAGGCCGTCTCGCTGGCGGACTTCGAGGGCTACCGCCTGGTCCTGAACATCTTCCCCAGCCTCGACACCGGCGTGTGCGCCGCCAGCGTGCGGAAATTCAACGAGGAGGCGAGCCGGTTCCCGCGGGCGAAGATCGTGAACGTCTCCATGGACCTGCCGTTCGCGGCCAAGCGCTTCTGCGATCACGAGGGAATCGAGAACGTGATCCACGCGTCCGACTTCCGCGACGGATCGTTCGGCCGCACCTACGGGATCCGCATCGCCGACGGGCCGCTGGAGGGGCTGCTGGCGCGCTCGGTGGTGATCATCGACCAGAGCCGGCACGTGGCCTACACCGAGCTGGTCCCCGAGACCACCCAGGAGCCTGACTACGGGGCCGCTCTCGACGTGGCCGGCAACCACGTCTGATCCCGCGCCGACGTCGATCGGCGAGCCACCACGGCGGCGCGCGGCGCCCGGCGAGCGGCAAGCGGCAAGCGGCGAGCGGCGCCCGGCGAGCGGCGCCCGGCGAGCGGCGCCCGGTGTGCGGTGCGCCGTCCCGGCGTCCCGCCATCCCTTCCCGACGAGGAGT
>JAWOID010000125.1:0-16351 GCA_046484865.1 Candidatus Krumholzibacteriia bacterium | reverse complement strand
GCGCGTGCGAGCAACTCGGGATCGCCGGTCCAGCGCCGGTGGTCCAGGAAGGCGTCGATGGCGACGGACGCGGTGTAGGCGGGATAGCTCACCGCCAGGTAGCCGGGGTACCCGGGGCCCCACGACCAGAGGCTGTTCGAGTCGCGGATGGCGTAGTGATAGAAGTACGGCGGCACGGGGTAGCCCTGGGGATCGTCCCCGTCGGTCCGGATGCCTCCCTCGCCCACGTCCGAGAGGAGGAAGGCCATCACCTCGCCGGCCAGCCGGTCGGGCGGCATGGCCGGCTCCACTTCGGCGGCCGCGGGTCGCGCCCCGGGGCCGGTCGCGAGCATGGCCGCGACGATCGGGATGAGCCAGCGGCTACGGTCGAGTGTCATGCGATGTCCTCCCCGGACGTGCGCCGCACGTTTCGTGAACTCCCCATCATAGCAGAGCCGGCACCGGAATGCGCGTCAGCCGCCGGCGCCGGCGGCCCCGGTTACCCGGGATGCCCCGGGGTCGACTGCGGAGCGGCCCCAGCCGCCGTGGTAGCCAGCCCTTGCTTCCGGCGCGGCCGGACGTGTCTAGGCTGAGGGGGTGTGGAGGGAGGCGGTCTGGCGGGGGCCGGGCCGGACGTCCTCCGTCTCGTCTCGTCAACCGGTCAGAAAGGAGTTCGACATGAAGTTCTCTCTCGCAGTGATCCTGGTGCACCTGCTGGTCCTGCCGGCCGTCGCCCAGGACATGGACCTGAACCGACCATATCCGGACCGCTTCTCCTACCAGCCGAATCTGGTCTCCGCGGATGCCGTCCTCGATCAGGTCGTGCGCGATGCGGCGGGCAACGAGCTGGCCGACATCAAGGCCCTGATCCTCGACCCCAGCCATCGTTCGATCGCCTACCTGGTGGTGGAGACCGACGATGATGTCTTCGGCGACGACATGAAGAAGGCGGTCCCCTGGCCGGCGTTCTCGTTCAAGCGCGAGTCCGACGACAAGGTCACCGTCGTGCTGAACGTCCCGAAGTCGAGGCTCATCGACGCGGCCGACTTCTCGGATGACGAGCTGGTGGGCGACGCCATGTTCATCCGCGACGTCTACCAGGCCTTCGGCCCCGAGTTCGAGCGCGAGTACCGGAAGCACTACACGGATCAGGCTCGGTTCGGCGCCTGGCCCGATATGGATCAGCGGAAGGTCGACAAGCTCATCGATACGGACCTCGTGCGCCGCGACGGCAAGGAGATCGGCGAGGTCGAGGATCTCATCGTCGAGGCCGCTGGAGGCCAGATCGTCTACGCGGTGCTCGATCTCAACGACGACACGCGCGACCGGCACGGCATGAAGCGGGACAAGGTGGTGGCGCCCTGGCAGGCGCTCGACACCCAGGGCGAGGATTTCGTCCTCGTCACCGACGAGCGCAACCTCAACAAGCTGACCTATGACTACAAGAAGGTCGGGATCTCGAAGCTCGAGGATTCCGAGTTCGCGTTGCACGTGCACCGCGCCGTCAACGTCCAGCCCTACTGGCAGGACCCGCGCATGCAGGAACGCTTCGCCGACGCCCACGAGTTCAGCCGGAGCAGGTGGGCGCCCGAGCGACAGCAGGACCGGTACGGCCGGTCGCAGCAGCAGGACGAGTACGGTTGGTCGCAGCAGCAGGATCGGTACGACCGGTCGCAGCCGCAGGACCGGTACGGCCGGTCGCAGCCGCAGGACCGGTACGGCTGGTCGCAGCAGGATCGAGGTCGCGCGGCGGGCCGCACGGTCAAGGTCGTCAGCGGCACCGTCGAGCAGATCATGACCCGTCCGGTCGGCAACATCGATGAAATGGTCGTGAAGCTTCGCACCCATGACGGCGACGTGGCTTACGCGCGCCTGGGGCCGAACTGGTATGTCGAGCAGCAGAACTTCGACATCCGCCGGGGCGATGAGATCACGGTCACCGGCATGGAGGTGGCGAGCCCGGGTCAGCCCGAGGTCTACATCGCCCGCAGCGCGCAGACCGCGCGCTCCACCCTCCGGGTCCGCGACGAGGATTTCCGGCCGAACTGGGAGAGTCGCCGTTACGGCGGCGACTGGTAGTCCTGCGATCCAGCAGCGGCACCCGGTGCCGCAATCCGCAGCGGCGGTCCCTCACGGGGCCGCCGCTCGCGCGTCGAGCGCGGCGAGGCACGGAGCCGGCGGTGCGCACCGGGCCGTTGCTCCCGGGGGAGCCCTGGCGACCTCGGCTGGTCATCGCCGCAGCGTTGGCGTATCATTGAACCGGCGCTCCGACGGCAGAGCGCTTTCCCGGGGAGGCTCCGGATGGCCGAACGGCTGGAGATCCGCGTCTCCGGGCGGGTCCAGGGGGTGGGGTTCCGCTGGCACACGCGCGAGCGAGCCGTCGCCCTGGGGCTGGTCGGCTGGGCGCGCAACAGGCCCGACGGAACCGTGCGTATCGTGGCGGAGGGGCCGCGCGACCGTCTCGAGCAATTCCTGTCCTGGGTCCGCGAGGGTCCGGCCCATGCCCGGGTGGAGCACGCGGAACCCACCTGGTCGGCTGCCACCGGCGACACGGACGGATTCCGCATCACGGGATGACGACAGCATGATCTCCAGACCTCCGGCCGACCGTCTGCTGGTGGCCGTCGATGTGGACGGTACGCTGCTGGACACCGAGTTCGAGGATCGGCTGCGTCCGCGCGAGATCGCCGCGCTCGACGCGGTGCGGGCGGCGGGGCACCTGCTCGCGCTCTGCACCGGCCGGAACAGTCGCTCGACGGCCGGTCTGCTGGAGCGGTCGGCATGGCAGCCGTCGGATCTGCCGCTCGTGCTCCTGAACGGGGCGGTGGTGCAGGGCGGGGTGCCGGTGCGGCGCCTCAGCCACCACGTGCTCGGCGCCACCACCGTGCGGCGGTTGCTGGAGATCTTCCACGCGCAGGGCGCCGCGGCCATGGTCTACGACACCGAGGACATGGGCGGGGTGGTGCATCACGAGCGGCGCGCCGTCAACGAGGTTCTCGGCCGTTACCTGGAGATCCGCAGGCGCACCGTGGGGTACATCCGCGAGGTCGACGACCTGCTGGCGGAAGCCCCGGACGCGGCGCTCGAGGTGGGGACCATCGACCGGCGCGAGGTCATCGAGCCGCTCACCGCCGCCATCCGGGCGGAGCTCGACGGAGTGGTGTCGGTGGTGAACACGCGGTCGCTCCTGGGCCGCGGCGAGTACCTGTGGGCGGAAGTCTACGCCGCCGGGTGCCACAAGGGCGCGGGTGTGCGGCTGCTGGCACGGACGCACGGGATCCGCGAGGATGCGATCGTCGCGATCGGCGACAACTACAACGATCTGGACCTCTTCGCCGCGGCGCGCTGGAGCGTGGCGATGGCCGGCGCGCCGGCCGACGTGCGCGCCCGCGCCGACCGCATCGCCGGACGGGTGCAGGACGGCGGCGCGGCGGAGGTCCTGGAGGAGATCGCGGCGGGGCGCTACCCGCCCGCCGGCGCGACGCAGCGAGAGAGCGAGAGGGTGTGACGCGTTTCCGAGACAGCGATCCGCGGCTGCCTGCCGCAGGCAAGTCGGGTCCGGACGACGGCGACGGCGCCCGCCCCGAGGCGTTCCAGGGCACGCCACGGCTCGAGGAGGAGCCGCTGCGCGAGATCGGCTACGCCTGGGTCGATCTGGCCGTGGAGTACCTGCTGGGGCTGGAAGGGCGTCGCGTCTACGGCCCGGTGTCGCCCGCCGGTCTCGACGACCTGTTCAGCGAGGACCTCCCCGAGGACGGGACCGGCCTGGCGGAGCTGACGCAGGAACTGCGCACGAAGGTCTTCCCGAACACCATGGCCATCGGCAGCCGCCGATACTTCGGCATGATGAACCCGGCGCCGCTGCCCGTGGCCATCTTCGCCGAGGCGCTCACCGCCGCGCTGAACCAGAACGTCGCCTCCTGGCGGCACGCGCCGGCCGGCACCGCCATCGAGAAGCGCGTGATCCGCTGGCTCTGCGCGCTGTTCGGGTTGCCCGACAGCAGCTTCGGCACCTTCGTCCCGGGCGGTTCGCTCGCCAACCTCACGGGGCTGAAGCTCGCGGTCAATCGCGCCCTCGGTCGCAACATCGGTCAGGTGGGCCGGGACGAGTCGCCCGGGCCGGAGATGGCGCGGCTGCGCTTCTACGTCTCGAACCAGGCCCACTACAGCTTCGACAAGGCGGTCGACCTGCTGGGCATCGGCCGCGCGCAGCTGCGCAAGCTGCCGGTGGACGACCTGTTCCGGGTCGACCTCGACGCCCTGGCCGCGGCCCTGCGGCAGGATCGCGCGGACGGGCTGCAGCCCGCCTGCATCATCGGCATCGCGGGCACCACCAACACCGGCAGCGTGGACAAGCTCGACCTGCTGGCCGACCTCGCCCACGAGTACGGCTGCTGGTACCACGTGGACGCTGCGTACGGCGGCGCGGTGATCCTCTCGGAGCGCTACGCGCCCATGCTGCAGGGGATCGAGCGGGCCGATTCCATCACCGTCGATCCCCACAAGTGGTTCTACATCCCGTTCGCCGCGGGCGGCATCCTCGTCCGCGAGGGCGACTTCCTGCGCAAGAGCTTCCTGGTGCACGCCGAGTACTACATGGAGAAGGTGCTCAGGGACGCCGAGGGCGAGAGCGGCGGCCCCCGCGACCTGCCCGACCCGCGCGGGTTCCACATGGGCGACAAGGTGAACTTCTTCCAGTACGGCCTGCAGGGCAGTCGCCGCTTCACCGCCCTCAAGGTGTGGCTGGCGCTCAAGGCCACCGGGCGGCGCCAGTTCGCGGCCTGGATCGAGAAGGACATGGAGCTGGCGCGACTGCTGGCGGGGCTCCTGCGGCGGCAGCCCGACTTCGTGCCCATCGGCCCGAACACCCTCGGCATCTGCACGTTCCGCTGGGAGCCACGGGACGAACAGGGCCGGCCGCTCGGCGACGACGAGCTGGTGGATCAGTTCAATCGCGACCTGCAGGGTCTGGTGGAGCAGGAGGGTGACGCCTGGTTCAGCTACACCGTCCTGCGCGGGCGGGTGGTCCTGCGGGCGAACGTCGAGAACCGCGGCATGCGCCGCAAGGACATCGAACGGCTGGTGCGGGTCGTGCGGCGCACCGCCGACCGCATCCTCGCCGCCCGGCCCGGAGCGCAACCCGGAGCGCAGCCCGGAGCCCAACCCGGAGCGCAGCCCGGAGCGAGCGCGGTCGCACCCACGCGAAAAGGAGGAACCGGATGAAGCGAACCTCGCATGCGGCGCTGGCGGTGGCGGCGCTGCTCGCCCTGGCAGCCGCGGCCTCGGCCGGCGGCCCCGACACGGGCAAGGCGGTGATGCGCGGCTCCGCCGACGTCGTCACCTTCGCCGCGGTTCCGGCGCGCCTGGCGGGCGCCGCGGGCGAACGCGTCTCGTTCCGCCTCGATCTCAGCATCGACCGGAAGTGGCATCTCTATGCGCACGAGGACACCATGTTCATCGGCGTGGATCTGCTCCCGGCCGAGGACTTCGCGCTGCAGGACCTGCAGGTGGTCTATCCACCCGGCAAGGAAGGGGAATTCTTCGGCGAGAAGGTGCTGGTGCTCGAGGGAGACGAGGCCATCCACGCCTCGGCCGTCGTGCCGGACGGCATGGCCGCGGGCGAACACGACCTCGCCCTCGGCCTGACGGTGCAGGCCTGCGACGACAAGATTTGTCTGGCTCCGGCCGTGATCCCCGTCCACCTCAAGCTCACGGTGCAGTGAAACATGACGACGGTACTGAAGACCATCTACGTGGGGAACCTCCCCTACGGCGTGACCGACGACTCGCTCACGCAGCTGTTCCAGTCCTACGGCGAGGTGGCGTCGGTGAACATCATCACCGATCGCGACACCGGCCTGCCTCGCGGGTTCGGCTTCGTGGAGATGCCGCCCGCCCAGGCGCGGCAGGCGATCGAGGGGCTGGACGGCACCGAGTTCGGTGGCCGCACCATCCGCGTCAACGAGGCTCGCGACCGCGGCGCCCCGGCGCCGCGCCGGCCCTTCTAGGCCGGTCGTCACGCTCGTGAAGGCCGCCGCTCTCGGTCTCGTCCTCCAGGGCGCGTGGGTCGGGTTCGTGGTCGCGAACGCGCTGAACGCCCGCCTCAAGTTCGATGCGCCCACGCTCACGCGCGACGCCGCGCTCGACGTGGGCCGCCACGTCTTCCCGGTGGTGCTGCGGGTGGAACTGGTGCTGGCGCTGGCGGTGACCGCGCTCGCCGTGTGGGCGTCCGGCTGGACCGGGCGGCGCACCCTGCTCGCCGCGCTGGCGTTCGCGACGGTGCTCGTCCAGCTGTTCGTGTTGCTCCCGGATCTCGCCGAGCGAGCGGCTGCCGTCATCGCCGGCGGCGAGCCGCCTGCCTCTCGAGCGCATCTCGCCTACGTTGTGGCCGAGGGGCTGAAGCTGGTGGTCATCGGCGCCCTCGTGGCGAGCACGCTGGGCTGCCTGCGGCCGCGGTAGGCGGCTGAGCACCGGCGGTCGGCGCCGCTGCGGACAGCGCGGCGAGCCGGAGGGGCGGCCGGCCACGCTGCGCCGGTCGGGCGCTCTCCCGGGGAGACTCGATGAGCAGCCTCAAGACGATCCTCAAGCACGCTCTGCGCGACGGCGAGCGCGCGTTCGACCGCCTGAAGTACCGGTTGATCTATGCGCTCTGGGGTCCCGACCCGATCAAGATCGTGGCGTACCGCGGCTTCGGGACCCGGGAGCGGATCCATCTGAGCGGGCGCGTCCTGGAGGACCAGGGCGTGCGCGCGGCCACCGACGAGAACTCGGTCTGGCGCAACCTTCTGGACACCTACAAGCGCATGGCCAGCGACGAGGTGCCGCACGCGCGCCTGCTCGCGCAGTTCCGCGGCCAGCAGCAGGAGGTGCTCTGCGACGCCGAGGGGCACTTCGACTTCGACTTCGTTCCCACCGTGCTGCTGCCCGATGACGACATCTGGCACGAGGTGGATCTCGAGCTGATCCATCCGCTGCCGTCGGGCAAGGAATGGCAGGGGCCCATCACGACCACCGCGCAGGTGCTCGTACCCACGCCCCGGGCTTCCTTCGGCGTGATCAGCGACATCGACGACACCGTGATCAAGACCGACGCGACCAACCTCCTGCGCATGGCGCGCACCACGTTCCTGAACAACGCCCGCACCCGCCTGCCGTTCGCCGGCGCGGCCGCGTTCTACCGGGCACTGCACGCCGGTGGCGCCACCGGGGGTCCGAACCCGCTCTTCTTCGTGTCGAACGGGCCCTGGAACCTGTACGACCTGCTGGAACACTACCTGCGCCTGCAAGGCTTCCCGCCGGGCGTGCCGTTCCTGCGCAACTGGGGGGTGACCGAGGAGGGCCGGGTGGTGCCGCTGGCGCGTCCGCGGCACAAGCCCCGCGCCATCCGGCGCCTCCTGGAGACCTACCACGACCTGCCCTTCATCCTCGTGGGCGACAGCGGCGAGGAGGACCCCGAGATCTATCACACCATCGTGCGCGAATTCCCCGACCGGATCCTCGCCGTCTACATCCGCAACGTGAGCCGCAAGCCCGAACGCGCCGACGCGATCCGTGCGCTGGCCGACGAGACGGTGGGCGCCGGCAGCGACCTGGTGCTGTCGGCGACGAGCCTGGGCATGGCCGAGCACGCCGCCGAGCACGGCTGGATCGACCCGTCGGCACTGGCGGAGATCCGGCGCGAGAAGGACGAGGACGAGGCCGAGCCCGGACCGCTGGAGAAGCTGCTCGGCGCAGACGAACCGGCCGGGGAGGAGGGCCCCACGGTGAGGGTGGACGAGGAGGATGCCGAGGGCACCCGGCAGGCCGTGCGCGAGGGTGCCATCGAGGAGGCGCTGCAGGAGGGCGATCCCGAGCGGCAGGAAGCGCCCGACGTGCGGGTGGAATCCGAAGGAGCCGATCGGGACCGGCCGGAGCAGCGCGAGGACCGAGACCGCGACGGCTGAGCGCCGGCGGCGACGGCCGGCGGTCAGACGAGCGGATTCTCGCGGATCCGATCCCAGCAGCGCCAGCGGCATTCCCAGTCGTCATCGCCGGTCAGACGAGGGTTGTCGCAGCTGATGCTGTGCAGGATCAGGCGGCCGTTGGTGCCGTCCCGCTCCACGAGCAGCGAAGCGATGAAGACGGGGTTCTCGGGGCAGCGTACGTGTCGGGTGACCCAGCGCGTGCACTTCTCCACTGCGGAACCTCCGCGAGGAACCGGACCGGCGCGAGCGCTGGAGCGCGGCGGCACCGGCCGCGGCGACCATGGCGGAGTATACCACCATCGCGCCCTCGATCGAGATGCGTTCTCCGCGGGGAATCGGCGCCGCCGGATCGGGGGCGGCGGCGCGTCCTGGCAGCCGGGGCGGGCGCGACCGCGAGCCGGGGCGGGCGCGACCGCGAGCCGGGCGTCAGCGCGCGGCGACGTCGCGGCGGCGGGTGTCCACGACGGTTGACGGTCGCGGCGTGGGCGGGGTGGTCAGGCCGAGGATGATCCCGAGCACCAGGCCCCAGAGCGCGGCGAGCCCGATCTGGTACTCCGGCGGCAGGCTGAACGTGAGGGTGTGGGCGGGGATCCAGAACCAGACCAGCGTCCACCAGGCGCGCTCGATGCCCGCGAACCCGCGCCGGCGCAGGATGAGGTTGTCCTCGAGACGGTGGAAGGCCATCATCTGCGGGCCGAAGAAGAGGTTCGTCAGCACGCTGACGCTCACGGCCCAGCCGAGGCCGGACGCCGCCCGCGCCGGCAGGAAACCGTGTTCGATGAGCGCCCGGGTGAACCCTTTCATGCCGGTGAAGCCGGCCTTGATCACCAGGCCCAGCAGCGCCCACGCCGCCACCTTGGCCGCCAGTTGTCCGATCCCGCACGGCAGGGCCGGTCGGCGGGCCCGGACCGAGGCGGAGATCACCTCGCCCAGGGTCCCGAGAATGGCGAACTGCACGGCCGCCGAGAGCAGGGGATGGGCATTGACCCACTCGGCGTAGGCGATCATGGTCTCCCGGTTCGGCTAGCGGCGCCATGCGGCGCCATGCGGCGCAATGCGGCGCCATGGCGGCGGAGTCACGGCGGAATGACGGCGGACTCGAGGCGAGGGCGGACGACGACCGCCGTGCTCGTGTCCGGGCGCCGTGAACCGCGGCGCCGCGGCGAAGATAGACAGCCCGGCGAACGTCCACAAGCGGCGGGCCCTCGATCGGCGCCGGCGCGACCGGCCCCGGCACCGGCGCGATCGGCGCCGGCGCGACCGGCCCGGTGCCGCCGGCCCCGGCGCGATCAACGTCGATGGCGATCCGGACGCGCCTGCCGAAGGACCATGCGATGCCCGACGACCTGCGCTCGCTCTTCCTCCTGCGCGACGACGTGGTCTTCCTGAACCACGGCTCGTTCGGCGCCTGCCCGCGTCCGGTCTTCGAGCGCTACCAGCGGTGGCAGCGCGAGCTGGAGGCGCAGCCGGTCGAGTTCCTCGGGCGACGTCTGCCGGGCCTGCTGCACGAGGCGCGCGCGGCCCTGGCGCGATACGTGGGCGCGCGACCCGACGATCTGGTCTTCGTCACCAACGCCACCACCGCTCTCAACGTGGTCGCGCGGTCGCTGCCCCTGGAAGCGGGCGACGAGGTGCTGACCTGCGACCACGAGTACGGCGCGATGGACCGCACCTGGCGCTTCGTCTGCGCGCGGCGGCACGCTCGACTGGTGCGGCGTCCACTACCGCTGCCGGTGCGCGATCCCGCGGAGGTGGCGGATGCGATCTGGTCGGGGTTGACGGAACGCACGCGGGTGCTCTTCGTCAGCCACGTCACCTCGCCCACCGGCATCGTGCTGCCGGTGGCGGAACTGGTGCGCCGGGGGCGCAACGCCGGCCTGATCACCGTCGTCGACGGTGCGCACGGACCGGGGCAGCTGGATCTGGACCTTTCGGCGCTGGGCGCCGATTTCTACGCGGGGAACGCGCACAAGTGGCTCATGGCGCCCAAGGGCGCCGCGTTCCTGCACGCCAGGCCGGAGGCCCAGCCGCTCGTGGAACCCCTGGTGGTGAGCTGGGGCTGGGAGAGCGAGTCGCCCGGCGCCAGCCGCTTCGTGGACGAGCAGCAGTGGACCGGCACCCGCGATCCGGCCGCGGCCCTGAGCGTGCCGGCGGCCATCGAGTTCCAGCGCGAGCACGGGTGGCCGGAGGTGCGCGAGCGTTGCCGGCGGCTGCTGAGCGAGGCTCGTGCCGAGTTGCTGGAACTGGATCGCGGTCTGGAGGCGGTCTGCCCGGACGACGCGCGCTGGCACCGGCAGATGCTCGCCCTGCGGCTGCCGGCGGGGGTCGACGGGGAGGCGCTCCAGGCGGCGCTGCTCGCGCGGCACCGCGTGGAGGTGCCGGTGACGCGCGTGGGCGAGCACCGCTTCCTGCGTCTGTCGGCCCAGGGCTACAACCGCCGCGAGGATTACCGCGTGCTCGCCGGCGCCCTCTCGGATCTGCTGTCGTGAGCGGGCCGCGCGCCCGCAGCCGGAGGAGACGATGACCGACCGCTCGCCCGGGACGCTTCCCGACCTGCCGACGCTGGCGGACGTCCGCGCCGCCGCCGTCCGCATCGCGCCGCACGTGCACCGCACGCCGGTGCTCACCAGCCGCAGCCTGAACGCTCTCACGGGCGCCGAGCTGTTCTTCAAGTGCGAGAACCTGCAGCGGGTGGGCGCGTTCAAGATGCGCGGCGCCACCAATGCGGTGTTCATGCTGGACGACGAGACGGCGCGGCAGGGCGTGGCCACGCACTCGTCCGGCAATCACGCGCAGGCGCTGGCCCTGGCCGCGCGCGAGCGCGGCATCCCGGCCCACGTGGTGATGCCGGAGAACGCCCCGGCGGTGAAGCGCGCGGCGGTGGAGGGCTACGGCGCGGTCGTCTACACCTGCGCCGCCACCCTCGCGGCGCGCGAGGAATCGCTGCGGCGGGTGGTCGCGCAGACCGGCGCCCACTTCGTGCCGCCCTACGACGATCCGCGGATCATCGCCGGCCAGGGCACCGCCGCGCTGGAACTGCTGGAGGACGTGCCCGATCTGGACGCGGTGATGACGCCCGTGGGCGGCGGCGGTCTCCTCGCCGGCACGGCTGTGGTCGCCGCCGGGCTGCGGCCGCAACTGGCCGTGATCGCCGCCGAACCCGCCGGCGCCGACGACGCCGCTCGCTCGCTGGCCGCCGGCCGCATCCTGCCCTCGGAGAACCCGCGCACCGTCTGCGACGGGCTGCTCACCTCGCTGGGCCGGCTGAACTTCGCCATCATCCAGCGGCACGTGCGCGCGATCCTGACGGCCGGCGATCCCGCGGTGCTGCATGCCATGCGCCTGATCTGGGAGCGCATGAAGATCGTGGTGGAGCCGTCGGCCGCGGTGGTGCTCGCGGCGCTGATCGAGCGCCGCGCCGAGGTGCCCGGCCACCGCGTCGGTCTCATCCTCTCGGGCGGCAACGTGGACCTCGACCGCTTGCCGTGGGTGACGAGGTGAACGGACGCAGCCGGGCCGTGCAACTGGTGCTCATCGCGCTCGCCGGGCTGTTCGCGAAGACGCTCTGGTTCTCGGCCTCGGCGGTGGTGCCGCAGCTCGGGGATACCTGGCAGCTGACGCCGGGCCAGGAGGCGTGGCTCACCAACGCCGTGCAGCTCGGTTTCGCGGTGGGGGCCATCGTCACCGGCGCGCTGAATCTCCCCGACCGCTTCGATCCGCGACACGTGCTCGCCGGCGGCGCGGCGCTGGCGGCGCTGGCGAACGCGGCGATCGTCTGGCTGGAGCCGCCCTTGGCGCTGGTGCTGGTGCTGCGCGGGCTCACCGGGGTGGGGATCGCCGGCGTCTACCCGACGGCCATGAAGCTCGTGGTGACCTGGTACGACCGCGACCGCGGCTTCGGCGTGGGCTTCCTGGTCGGCGCCATCACCCTGGGCGCGGCGGCCCCGCACCTGCTCAACGCGGCCGGCGGCGAGGGGGTGGTGCTGGGTCTGCCGCCGTGGCGCACGGTCCTGCTGCAGACCTCGTTGCTGGGCGGAGTGGCGGCCGTGCTCGCCCTGGGCCCCATCCGCGAGGGACCGTTCGCCCACCAGCGCGCGCCGTTCGCCTGGAACCACGCGGCCGACCTCTGGCGCCGGCCGGACCTGCGCCTGGTGAATCTCGGCTACCTGGGCCACATGTGGGAGCTGTACGCCATGTGGGCCTGGATGCCGCTGCTCCTGCTGGCCAGCTACCAGGAGGCCGGCGCGAGCGCGGCGTGGGGCCGGGTGGCCGGCTTCGCCGTGGTGGCGGTGGGTGCGGCCGGTTCGCTGTGGGCGGGACGCCTGGCCGACCGCGTCGGGCGCACCGCCGTGACCGCCGGTGCCCTGGCGGTGTCGGGCACGTGCTGCCTGCTCGCGGGCCTGGCGCTCGATTCGCCGCTGCTGCTGACCGTGATCGGGCTGGTGTGGGGAGTGAGCGTGGTGGCGGACAGCGCGCAGTTCTCGGCCGCCCTGAGCGAGCTGGCGGACCCGCGCTACATCGGCACCGTGCTCACCGTCCAGACGGGCGTCGGCTTCCTGCTCACGATGGTGAGCATCCGTCTCGTTCCTTGGCTTGTGCAGTGGGGCGGGTGGGGGTACGTTTTTCCCGTTCTCGCCCTCGGGCCGGTGCTGGGAGCGACGAGCATGTTGCGGCTGCGCGCCAGGCCGGAGGCGCTCCGGATGGCGGGCGGCAACCGCTGAGGCGCCGTCCCGGCGGGAAGCGAGGAGAGCCCGTGCACCCCGAGGCGCAGAAGCTCATCGAGGATCTACGACTGCAGTCGCACCCCGAGGGCGGGTGGTTCCGCGAGACGTACCGGAGCGGGTGGGAGATCCCGGTGCCGGCGCTGCCGCCCGGTTACGACGGCCCGCGTGCGCTCGGCACGTCCATCCTCTTCCTGCTGGCGGGGGACGCGGTCAGCCGGCTGCACCGGTTGCGTGGCGACGAGATGTGGTTCCACCACGCGGGCGGCGGCCTGCACCTGCACCTCTTCTGGCCGGCCGGACCGGACACCTCCTTCGCGCGTCACGAGGAGCTGCAACTCGGGCTCGACGGCAACCGCGGCCAGACGCCGCAGGTGCTGGTGCCCGGCGGGTGCTGGTTCGGGGCCACCCTCGCCGACGACGGCACCGGCGACGACGGTTACGCGCTGGTGGGCTGCTCGATGGCGCCGGGGTTCGACTTCGCGGACTTCGCGCTGGCCAGACCCGAGGTCCTGCGCGCGGCGTTCCCGGCCGAGCGGGAACTGATCGCGCGCCTCGCCTGAGCGGCGACTCGCCCGAGCGTCGCCTCGCCGCGGGACGCCGCGCGCCGGGCCCGCGACGGCGCCGCGGGCGGCCTCCGGCACGGCGGCCGGACGTCGGGGCCGGGATCGGCCGCCGCAGGCCCGCCCAAGGAGCGACGTGGCACATGTAACGGAAATCAAAGTAAGAGGTTATCACCTCGACCTCTACGGTCACGTGAACAATGCCCGCTACCTGGAGTTCTTCGAGGAAGCGCGCTGGGCCTGGCTCGAGCAGCACCTCGACGTGCAGGCGTTCCAGAACCAGGGGCTCGGCTTCGTGGCCGTGCGCATCGCGGTGAACTACCGGCGGCCGGCGGCGCTGGGCGAGGTGCTCGCGGTCAGCTCGCAGCTGAAGCACCTGGGCGGCCGCAGCGGTGTCGTGGAGCAGTTCGTCCACCGTCGCGACGGCGGCGAGCTGGTGGCCGATGCGGAGATGACCTTCGTGGTCCTCGACCTGGCCCAGGGCAAGGCCGTGCCGCTGGAGGGAGCCGTCCGCCGGCAATTCGAGCGCGCCCAGGAGGCGGCGTCGGCCGCCGGTGTCCCGCCCACCCGGCCGGCATCCTGACCGGCGGCGGCAGCCCAGGAGAAGCAGCTTGACGTCGAGAGACCTGACGTCCGGCGTCCGGAAGACCGGGGCGCCCGTCCACGGTGCCGGAGCGGGCACCGGTGCCGGCGCCGGGGCCCCCACCGCCGGCGGCCGCCGGCGCGACCGCGGCGGAGCGCTGCGGGCCCTCGGTCCCGGCATCCTCTTCGCCGGCGCCGCCATCGGCGGCTCGCACCTGGTCCAGTCCACCCGGGCCGGAGCCGGCTGGGGCTTCGCGCTCGTCTGGGTGGTGGTCCTGGCCATGGTGTTCAAGTACCCCTTCTTCGAGTTCTCCCACCGCTACACCGCGGCCACCGGCGAGAGCCTGCTGCACGGCTATCGGCGGCTGGGTCTGTGGGCGCTGGCGCTGTTCACGGTGATCGTAATGGTCTCATCGTTCATCACCACGGCGGCCGTGACGCTGGTCACCGCCGGGCTGGCGGGCGCCCTGCTGCAGCTGACCTGGCCGGTGGAGTGGCTGTCCGCGGGCGTGCTGTTGGTGGTGGGCGCCATCCTCGGCCTGGGGCGCTACCGCACGCTGGACGTGGTGATGAAGGCGATGGTGGCGGTGCTCGCGGTGCTCACGCTGGTGGCGGTGTCGGTGGCGGCCGTCCACGGTCCGGCGGGCGATCCGCAGTTCGTGCGGCCGCCCCTGTGGACCGGCGCCGGCATCGCCTTCCTGCTCGCGCTGATGGGCTGGATGCCCACGCCGGTGGACGTGGCCGTCTGGCCGTCGCTCTGGAGGCTGGAGAAGGAGCGCACCACCCATCATCACGCCAGCGTGCGGGAGGCGCTGGTGGACTTCCACGTGGGCTACGTCACCACCGGCGTGCTGGCGCTGGCCTTCCTCTCCTTCGGCGCCCTGCTGATGTTCGGCACCGGCGAGGCGCTCTCCGGCGCGGGGGTCCCCTTCTGCAACCAGCTCGTGAGCATGTACACCGCCGCCCTGGGCGAATGGAGCCGCTGGATCATCGCCCTGGTGGCGTTCATCACGATGTTCTCCACCACCCTGACCGTCTGCGACGGCTACACGCGCACGCTGGAGGGATGCTGGGCGTTGCTGCGCCGCCGCCCCGACGAGCTGGATGCGCCGGTGACCGCCGGCCGGCGCCTCTACGGCTGGCTGCTGCCGGCGCTGATGCTCAGCGGACTGGCGGTCATCGTCTTCTTCATGAGCGGACTCACCGCCCTCATGGACGTGGCGACGATCCTGGCGTTCCTCACCGGTCCCTTCGTGGCGGCGCTCAACGTGGCGGTGATGCGCTCGCGGCGCATGCCCGCCGCGGACCGCCCGCCGCGCTGGCTGCGCTGGCTGGCGGTGGCGGGAATCGTCTACCTGGCGGGGTTCAGCGTCGTGTTCCTGGTCCTGCAACTGCGGGGGTGATGCAACGATGAACACGCCCCTGCTGGGACTCGTCCTCTACCTCGCGATGATGGCCGCGGTGGCGGTGTGGACGTGGGGGAAGAACCGCACCAAGGAGGATTTCATCCTTGGCGGCCGCCGACTCGGCGCCTGGGTGATCGCCTTCTCCGAACGCACCGCGGGCGAGTCGTCGTGGCTGATCCTCGGGCTCTCCGGCGCGCTCTACGCCAAGGGACTGCTGGAGAACTGGACGGTGCTCGGCTGCGTCTCGGGGATCATCTTCTACTGGTACGTGGTCGCCCGCAAGCTGCGCGAGGTGAGCGAGCAGTACGGCGCCATCACGCTGCCCGAGTACTTCTACCGGTTCTCCGGCGACCAGGGCCAGACGGTGCGCGTGCTCAGCATGCTGATCATCACGTTCTTCTTCGCCTTCTACGTGGCGGCGCAGTTCCTCGGCGCGGGCAAGGTGCTGGAGGTGACGTTCGGGCTCGACGAGTCGCTGGGGATGCCGCTGGCGGCCACCGTGGTCGTGGTCTACACGCTGATGGGCGGCTTCATCGCGGTCTGCTACACCGACGTGGTGCAGGCCGTGCTGATGGTGGTCACCCTGGTCGTGATGCCCATCATCGGCTTCGTCTTCATCGCCACCCACGGGCTGGAGGTGAGCGCCGCCTTCGCCGCCCGCGAGGGCCTCGCCTCCTGGACCGGCGGCACCGAGGGCTGGGCGGCGGCGGCCGTCGTCGTCGGCGGGCTGTCCTGGGGCTTCCACTACATGGGCCAGCCGCACCTGGTGACCAAGTTCATGGCCATCGACCGGCCCGAGTCGGTGCGGGTGGGACGGCGCGTGGCCATCGTCTGGACGCTGCTGGCCTACGGCGGCGCAGCGCTGGTGGGCGTGGTGGGCATCACGCTGGTGCACCACGCCGCGGTGCCCACCGGCGAGCTCACCGGTGCCGGAGCCGACGTCGAGCGCGTGCTCCCGGTGCTCGCCAGCGCGCTCTTCCCCGCGTGGATCGCCGGCATCCTCATCGCCGGAGCCGTTGCCGCGATGATGTCGACCGCCGACAGCCAGCTGCTCATCGCCACCTCCACCGTGGTGGAGGACTTCTGGAGCAAGGCGCTCGGCCGCGAGCTGTCCGCGCGCGCCATGGTGGCCATGA
>JAWOID010000113.1:0-34151 GCA_046484865.1 Candidatus Krumholzibacteriia bacterium | reverse complement strand
GACCCGCCCCCCGCCGGCGTGGCTCGCCGTCAGTTCGGAGAACCGGACCCCGTCGGGCTGTTCGGCCGTGCGGAGCACGGCGCTGTCCTTGCGGATCTCGACCTGCCAGCCCGGCTCCTGGCCCCGGGCGACCATCTCCACACCGGCCAGATCCTCCTCGCAGCCGCGGCTTTCCCCGAAGGCGACGAAGAGCAGGTGGCTGACCAGCATCACTCCCGCCACTCCCGGGAGGCCGTCGCCCGCCGGCCCCGGTCCCGTCTCGCCCATGAACTCCAGATAAACGGGACGGTCGTCTCCCGCTGCGCGGGCCACCAGGCCGGCCAGACCGAGGGTCGTCCTGTCGGCGAGCAGGAAGCGATCGTCACTGCCGCATGGCGTGAACACCAGCCCGCGCGCCTCCTGGACGACTGTCCCGCGCAGCAGACGGGGTTGATCGCCTCCGATCTCCTCCGCAGGGGTCTGCCGCGAGGACGAGGACAGATCGGCGACATCCCCCGACGGCGGGGCCGCGTCCTCCGAACCGACCCGATCGTCCGGCCGTCGCTCCGCCTGTTCATCGCCGCAGGCGCCGACGCCCAGCAACACCGCTCCGGTCACGATGATCGCGGCCACCGCTGCGGCACGGCGGCCGCTGCCAACGGTCCGGGATCCGGACCGGCGCGCCTTTCCGCTCCGGGCTGCGTCCGTCCATCCGGTCTTCCTCCCCGTCATGACTCCTCCCTCTCGTCGTGCGGTTCGCCCGCGTAGAAGACCAGCCGTCGCAGATCGCGCTCGGCCTGCCCGATGCGTCGATTGTAGTGCAAGATCTGACTGCGGAAACGCCGCCCCGGATTGCTGGCGGAGTAGCCCGCCTGCATCTGTTGCATCCAGGCGTCCAGGACGTCCTGCTCGGTCTCACGATAGGGGGGCGGAAACGCCACCGCCGTCCGCGGCAGGCGTGGCGGCATCGGTGGGGGCGCGTGACGCGGGTAGCCGAAGGCGATGCTCATGATGGGCACCACGCCCGGCGGCAGCTCCAGCCGGCCAGCCAGATCGCCGGCGTCGTAGAAGCCGGTGCGACCCGTCTCCGAGAGCATCACCGAGGCCACGCCCAGCCCCTCGCCGGCGATGGTCATCGCCATGGCGGCCAGGGATGCGTTCATCACCCCGACCGTGTACTCGCACAGCGGCGAGTACGGGAAGCCCTCCACCGCCCGCCGCGCGCGATGGACGTCGGCCAGCACCATCACCGCGCGCGCCGCGCCGAAGGGCAGCGGCCGGCCGAAGGTGGTGCGCCACGTGTCCGCCGTGAACTCCACGAAGGACCAGGTCTGCAGGTTGACCGTGGACGGGGCGAGGCGCCCGGCCTCGAGAATGGCTTCCCAGACGTCCGGCTGCAGCTCCCGCGAGCGGAACGCGCGCACGCTGCGACGTCCCAGCACGGCCGCCAGCACCGGGTTGCCGGCCAGCGGTCGCGCGACGCGGGGCCGGGCCGCGATGATGCGGACCAGGCCGGTGACGAAATCGAGGAAGGCGGGACGGACCATGTCGCCGACGCTCCTTCACCCCACCGCGTGGCGGTCGCGACGATCCCACGCGCCGATGCTCTCGAGCTGCGCGGTGACCGCGGCGCTCCAGTTGCGATTGGCGGCGGGGCTGGCCGGGCTCGGGTGCAGGATCTGCGCGCACTCGACCGACCGGTCGTCAACCACGGCCCGGACGCGTCGCCCGGCGTAGGCGCCGATCCCCACCACCCACTGCGGCCGGTAGATGGCCACCAGATCCGCCAGCAACGCGTCGCATGCCGCCAGCAGCGGGTCCGACTCGACCGCCGGCAGGCGGTCGGGCGTGCGGTTGCGTCCCGACTCCTCGAGGAACAGCAAAGGGCAGTAGTTCACCACCAGATGGTCGGCGAAGAAGCGTTCCGCGGAGCCGAAGCGATCGGCGAACAGCCCCCACAGACGACGACCGCTCACCTCGGAGCGTTCGCAGCCGAAGCCCAGCACGGGCCGGCGAGGATGCTCGTGCCGCGGGCGCCCCACCTCGCATGCGATCCCCAACCAGTCCCGGACCGCCGCCACCTCGCCGAACGGCACCCCGGTCTGGGCCATGCCGTGCGGGCCGGGATTCATGCCCATGAAGAGAACCCGCCGCGGACCGGCGCCGAAGCGCCGCAGGTACTCCTCGTGCGGCGCCCACGCATACTCCAGCGGCCGGTAGACGTGGGTCACCGGTTCGCCGAACGAGAGCCGGGCGGTACGCTCGCGACATCGTCGCAGGGCGCGCACCGCCCGGTCGGCGTGAGCGAGCAGGCCGGGGCGTTCGCGACTCACGCTTGCAAGGCCCGCATCGCCTCGTCGCAGCTGTCGAAGGTCTCGAAGATCTGGTCCAGCTTGGAGACGTAATAGATGCCGCGCACCCGCTTGTTGGCCCCGCAGATCACCATCCGCCCCTCGGCGGCCTTGATCGAGTGGAAGGCCGACACCATGATGCCGATACCGGTGGAGTTGATCCAGTCCACCTTGGAGAAGTCGAGCAGGAAGCGGCGATGTCCCTCCTCCACCAGGTTCTTGACGTCCGCGTGGAACTTCTCGAAATCGGGCCCACCCATCACCTTGCCGGAGAGGGTCAGGACGACCAGATCGCCCCCCTGTGACTCGTACTTGTACCTCATGGCCCCATCCTTTGCTCGCCGTCAGACTGCGCCGGCGCCATCGCGGGCAGCACTCGCGCGGGTATCCCCTGAGACGACACCATACCACCGGACCCCGTCCGGACACCAGCATCGCCCGATCGCGCGGAGCCGGAGTCGAAACCCGGGCCCGAACGCAGGGCCGGCCGGCGCACCGGCGCGGATCAGCGGGCACCCGGACGGGCCCGCGGTGCGTGCTCGCGGATCAGCGGGCGCTCGCGGGTATCAGCCGCAGCACCCGGTAGGGGGTCACCGGCTTGCGTCCGAGGTGGATCTGCGAGGTGGTGAACCAGACGCTGCCATCCGGCCCCAGGGCGAAGCTGTCGGGCCACGACACGCGGGGATCCCGCACCAGGGTCACCATGTAACCGCCGGGCGAGACGTGGCGCACCTCGCCCGCCTCGAGCGCCGACAACAGCACGCCACCGTAGGCGTACAGCAGACCGTCCGCCACGCCGCTGTCGGCCACCTCGGTGATGCGGGCGGCCAGCGCCTCGTCATCGAGGCCGGTGTCCCGCAGTGCCACCAGCGGCAGCCGCCGCAGCGTGCGGGAGGTCAACGGCTGGAAGTAGAGCCAGCCGCCGACGGCGTCCAGGGCGATGCCGTCGGCGTGCACGGGCCGGTCGAAGCGACGTCCATCGACGACCACCTCGATGCCGTCGGCCCGGGTCGCCGGGTGCCCGGCGAGCCGGCGGGTCATCGCGCCGCTCGCGAGATCCACGATCACGAGAGCTCCCTCGCCGGAGTCCGTCAGGTACGCCGTCTCGGTCGCGACATCCACACGCACGTCGTTGAGATAGCTCGCGGGCGGCGCGATGTGCGGCGGGAAGACGATCGTGCGCACGACGCGGTCGGCGGCGAGGTCCACCTCCAGCAGCTTGGCGCCTCCCGGCACCACGCCCTGGAACATCGGACTGGCGGGATCGAGGATCCACAGGCGATCGCGGGCGTCGACGTGCACGCTCTGCACGCAGACGAAACGACGCGACGGATCGAGATCGGCCTCGTCGCCGGCGTTCCAGCAGTTCCACTCCCGGTCGGGGTACGGCACCGGCTCGCCCCGGGTGAGGAGAGCCACGCTCACCGGGACGTCCGGCGACCAGCGCGGAAAGCAGACGAACACGCGGCCGTCGCCGGCCACGGCGATGCCGGTCCACTGGCGGTCGCTGGTGGCCTCCTGTACCAGGTTCCAGCCCTCGGCCAGGCAGCGCCCGGGACCCGCCGCGACCGACGCCGCAACCGGCGCCGCCACTCGGCCCGGCGCCGGCGCCGGAGCGACGATGCCGACGAGACCCGCGCCGATCAACGCGAGCAGCAGACGGATACCGATCACCATCGCGGACCCTCCGATCCCGTCGAAACGTTTGCCGGACGCGGCCTCTCGCCGCCGGTACGACCCGCACCTGGGAAGGTAATCACGATCGGTCAGGACCGCGGGCGACGCCCGGGAAGGGCTGGTCGAGCCCCGTCCGGCGGCGGCCGATTTGAATCCGCCGGCGCCGGCGCCCGCCGGTGGTCGTCACGGCCGTCTGGGGTCATCGAGCTCCGGAATCCCTATCCTGGCATTCGGTTACGGCCTTCACGTTCGCTCGTCCGGAGGTCCGCGGCTGGTCGGCGGCTTGCAAGCGGATGGTCGGCATCGCCCATCCCCCGACCCGAGGTCACGCGTATGTCCACCGATCCGCATCTCGACGTCTCCATCGTGATCCCCGTGTTCGACCGGCTCGAACTGACGCGGGCCTGCGTGGCATCGATCCACCGGCACACGCCACCGGGCCGTTTCGAGATCGTCGTGGTGGACAACGGCTCGAGCGACGGAACCGCCGAGTACCTGAGGGAGGAGACCGCCCGCGGTCGTCTGCGTGTCGTGAGCAATCCCGCCAACGGCGGCTTCGCCCGGGGATGCAACCAGGGCGCCGCCGCCGGTCGCGGCCGCCACCTCCTGTTCCTGAACAACGACATGGAGGTGACGCCCGGCTGGCTGACCCCGCTGATCGTCACCCTGGACGACGATCCCGAGATCGGGGCAGTCGGAGCACGGCTGCTGTTTCCCGACGGCACCATCCAGCACGCCGGAGTCGCCGTCATCGACCAGTGGACGGGTGCCGGCCACCTCCTCGGCGGGCGCCATCTGAGCTACCGCAAACCGGCCGACTTCCCCGGCGCCAGCCGGCCGCTGCGGTTGCAGGCGGTGACCGGTGCGTGCCTGCTGGTGCGGGCGGAGCTCTTCCGGCGGCTCGACGGCTTCGACGAGAGCTTCTGGAACGGCAACGAGGACGTGGATCTCTGCTTCAGGATCGCCGCGGCCGGATACGGCACCGTCTACCGGCCCGAGAGCGTGGTGATCCACTACGAGTCGCAGAGCGGGACCCAGCGCTGGTCGCGGGTGCGCGAGAACATGGCGCTGCTCGACCGGCGCTGGCGCGGCCGGGTCGTGCCGGACTTCGTCGAGACGCCGGAGCAGGTGGCCGAATCGCACCCGGACGCAAGCACTCCCGCGCCCTACGTCCCGCCCCGCTGGCGCCGGCGCGAGCAGCCGCCGGCGGCGGCGGGATCGACCGCGGCGGCAACGGCGATGGCAGCGGCGACGGCAGCTGCGACGGCACCGGCAGCTGCGGCGGCACCGGCAGCTGCGACGGCAACGGCGACGGCAGCGGCGGCACCGGCAGCGGTGGACGCGGTGGCCGGACCGGCCGCCACGGTGATCGTGCTGGCGGGGTCGCCCGGCGCACAGGTCTCGCTCCCGGATCCGCGCGCGGCCGGTGCCGCGGCGCAGTGGCTGGTGGTGCCCCGCGACGACACGGCAGCCGCTCGCGAGGACTGCGCCCGGCTGGCCCGAGCAGGATCCGGAACGGTGGCCGTCGCGCCGACGCCGCCGGCGACCGGCCTCGCCGCCGCGGTGAACGCCGCGCTGGCGAGATCGCACGGCCGGCACGTCGCGCTGCTCGACGCACGGACATGTCCGCAGCCCGGCTGGCTCGCGGCGATGCTGGCGGCGACGGCCGATCCGAGCACCGGCATCGTGGGCCACGGTAGCAACGGCGGCGGCCCGGGACGGGCGCTCATCCTGCCGCCCGTCCTGCTGCTGGTGACCGCCCGCGCCCTGGCCCGCGCCGGCGGGTGGCAACCGGGCCTGGACGACGCCGCAGCGGGTGTGGCCGACCTCTGCCTGCGCGCGACGGTGGCCGGCCTGGGAGTGGTCACCACCCCCGCCGCCGCGACGACGCCCGTGCCGGGAGCGGACGTGGCCACGGCTGCTGCGTGGCGTCAACTCTGCGACCTGTGGGAACTGCCGCCCGGTGCTCGGGGACCCGGAGCGATGGCGCACTCGCCGGTCCTTGCCGGCGGCTACCACCCGGCGCTGCATTTCGTCCCCGTCCTGGATGCGGCCGCCTGGGAGCCGGTGCCGGCCGCCGACGGCGAGTTGCACGACTGGCTGGACACCGGCGAGACCCTGTTCGCTTCCGGGCGCCTGCGCACCGCGGAACGCCTGTTCACCGCCGTTTTGCGCCATCGGCCGCGCTGGAGCCGGGCGGCCAGCAATCTGGCGGTCTGCCGCTGGCGGTCCGGCGACGCGGCCAGCGCCGAGGAACTGCTGCTGTCGGTGCTCGCCCGCGAGCCGGCTGCGGCCGACGCGCTCTGGAACCTGGAGCAGATCCGTGCCGGCGCCGCGGCTGGACCGACGGCTGCGCCGGAGGCAGCGCCGGAGGCAGCGCCGGGGGCTGCGCCGGCCTGAGGCGGGGCGTGATCTCCGCTCGCCGCGCCCATGCAACCGCGGTAACATCGGTTCTGCCAGGGAAACTGTGTCCAGGCCCGTACCGCACCTCAGGAGAGCACTGGAGATGAAATTTTTCGGAGTCTGGATCAAAATAATGGCCCGATTCCGCTCATTCTGGCCCGCGACGACCCCGGACACATTTTCGCTGGCACAACCGGAGCGCCGACTGCGGGTCGCGGCGGCCGTGCTCCTGGCTGCCGTGCTACCGGCTGCCGCCGGCGGCTGCGGCGACGGCGGGCCGGTCACCTCCGCGGACTATGCGGCGGAGGTGGACGCCTGGCACGCTGGACGCATCGACCGGCTCACGGCGCCCGACGGCTGGCTCACCCTCGTGGGTCTGCACGAGCTGAGCCCCGGCGAACACACCGTGGGATCGCGTTCGGACGCGGCTGTCGTCCTGCCTGCGGATGCGCCCGCCGACCTCGGAACGCTGGAGGTGAACGAACAGGAGGTGCTGCTGCGCGCCGCACCCGGGGCGGAGGTGACGGCGAACGGAATGCCGCTCGCAGGCGGCGCTGTGACCGCGCTCGCGAGCGATGCCGGCGCCGAACCCACGGTGGTGAGGACCGGGAGCGTCAGCTTCCACGTCATCGATCGTGGCGGACGCCGGTTCCTGCGCGTGCGTGACAGCGAGAGTTCCGTGCGACGCGGCTTCGAGGGCGTGGAGCGATTCCCGGTGGACATCCGCTGGCGGGTGGAGGCGCAACTCGTGCCCGACGCCGAGCCGCGCTCCGTGGAGATGCCGAACGTCCTGGGCCAGGTCGACCGTGAACCCACGCCCGGAACCCTGGTGTTCGAGCTGGAGGGCCGGCGCTGCGAGCTGACCCCCGTGGGCGAGACCGGCCAGCCGCTGTTCATCGTCTTCGCCGACGCCACCAGCGGCCAGACCACCTACGCCGGCGGGCGGTTCCTGTCCGCGCCGGCGCCGGACGCAGAAGGACGGGTCGTGCTCGACTTCAACCGGGCCACCAACCCGCCCTGCGTCTTCACCCCGTACGCCACCTGTCCGCTGCCGCCCCCGGAGAACCGGCTCCCGGTCGCGGTGACCGCCGGCGAGAAGATGTGGGGCGACCACCACTGAGGTGGACGCCCCACGCATCCGTCACGCGCCGCCCTACTGCTCGATGATGTCGAGCAGTTCCACGTCGAAGATCAGCGTGGCGTTGGGCGGGATGTCGGGCCCGGCCCCGCGCTCGCCGTAGGCGAGTTCGGATGGGATGAAGAAGCGGTAGCTGCCGCCCACGTGCATGAGTTGCAACCCCTCGGTCCAGCCCGGGATCACCCGGTTGAGCTGGAACTCCGCGGGCTCGCCACGCTCGCGGGAGCTGTCGAAGACCTTGCCGCTGACGAGCCGGCCTTCGTAGTGCACGCGGACCACGTCGGTGGGTTCCGGCTGCGGACCCTCGCCCTCCTCGATGACCTCGTACTGCAGCCCGCTCTCGGTCTCCTGCACGTTCTCGCGCTGGCGGTTCTGGTCCAGGAACGCGCGACCCTCCTCCTCCGCCGCGCCGGCCTGCTCCTGCTGCCGCGCAGTCATGGCGTCGCGCGCTTCGGTCTGGAACGCCTGCAGCGTCTGCTGGATCTCCTGACGAGTGAGCAGCGAATCACGGCCGGCGAAACCGTCTCGCAGGCCCTGCTCGAAAGCGGCCATGTCGATCTCGACCCCGGTCCGCTGCAGCGAACCGCCCACGTCCATTCCCACGGCATAGGAACGGCGTGCCGCATCGGTGTCGAGGCTGGTGACCTCGGTTCGCTCAGCGTCGTTGCCGCAGGCCGCCAGGTTCAGGGCCAGCAGCACGATTCCGCCCATTGTCAAGAATCGCATGATCACTCCTTCGGTTGGGATTCGCGCCCCGTCCTCCCGGGTCCAGGCTCCGGAGGGCACGTTAAGCGCGCCAGCGAGAATCGGCAGGTCGCCGGAGCGCCGGTCCGGCGGCGCGAACCGGGCACGAAGAGGCCGTCCGGGCGAAGGCCGGACGGCCGAGATGCTGGCGCCGACCACGCGCCCGGCCCCGGGCTTCCCGGGTCGGACGGCGGTTCGAGCGCGGACCCGCCGATTCCTAGCTCACGTCGCGTAGGGACATCCCGTTCTTGCGCAGGAACGCCATCAGACCCACCTCGTCCACCGTGCGCAGTGCGCGCGTGGACAGCTTGATCTTGAGCGACCTGCCCAGCTCGGGGACGAAAATCTTCTTGGTCTGCAGGTTCGGCAGCTGGCGACGCTTCGTCTTGTTGTGGGCGTGGGAGATGTTGTATCCCACCAGCGGGCCCTTTCCGGTCAGCTTGCAGCGACGGGACATCGGTCGTTCTCCTCGTTCCGCGGACGGCGACGGTCCAGGATCCGGACGCGCCGCCTGGGACCGCGGCCACTGACGCCGGCGGGACAGCGCGACGGGTCCGGCCCTCGACGGCCGGCCAGCTTCGCAACGGCTACTTCTTCTCGCGATGCATCGTGTGCTTGCGCAGCACCGCGTTGTACTTCTTGAGCTGGAGACGGTCCGGGTCGTTGCGCGGGTTCTTGTAGGTCGTGTAGACCGACGTCCCCGGCGCCTCGGTACACTCCAGGATCACGATCTTCCGCGGACCCTTCTTGGCCATGGCCGGCTCTCCTCCACAACTCGCTGATGCGCGCCAGGGCGCTCTCGTCGCGCGGCGCAAACGACGGCACCGCACCGTGATTCCGGCGCGTGCGGACGGGGAAAGATAGAGCATCCCGCGACATTATGCAAGGCGCCTGCTGCGCGACGGGTCGCCCGGCGCGGAGACCTGTCGCTCGGACCGTCGCGGTGCTATCGTAGTGCCCGGACGCCGGGATCACCCCCCAAACGCGGAGGACGGCCGCCCATGGCCATCGACAAGGACCTGCTGGACATCCTGGTCTGCCCCGAGAGCAAGGCGCCCCTGGTGCTGGACGGCGACACGCTGGTGTCCACCGATCCGGCCACGCGCCGCCGCTATCGCATCGAGGACGACATCCCGATCATGCTCGTGGACGAATCCGAGGTGTTGCCGGAAGCGGAGTGGCGGGAGATCCTGGCCCGGCACGACGCCGCCCCGTTCAGCGGCCGCTAGCCCTGGTCCACGCGCCCCGCGGGGCGCGGCCGGGACGGGTCTCCGCACGGGATCTCGGTTCCGCAGCGCCGGCGGGGCGGTCGCCGGCCGTCCGTGCGGCGGGTTCAGCCCAGGTCGAGGATCAGCAGTTCCGTCGAGCCGATGGCCGATCCGGTGAGGCGCGGCACGTCGCTGGCGCTGGCGCCGTCGCCGTGGCCCAGTTCGATCCCGTTCAGTTCCAGGCGCCCGTCCACCACCTGCACCCAGGCCTGGCGTCCGGGCGCGAGGTCCAGGGCGGCGGACGAACCGGCCTCCAGCAATCCGGAGAAGATGCGCACGTCCGCGTTCAATCGCACCGAGCCCTCGCGTCCGTCGGTCGAGCCCACCAGCCGCAGCTGCCCCCGGCGCTGCTCATCCGGGAAATTCTTCTGCTCGTAGGAGGGCCGCAGCCCCCGGTGCTCGGGGACGATCCAGATCTGCAGCAGATGCACGGGTTCCACGTCGGAGGGGTTGAATTCGCTGTGCGTCACGCCCGTGCCGGCGCTCATGCGCTGGATGTCGCCACGACGGATCACCGAGCCGTTGCCCATGCTGTCGCGATGCTCGAGCGCGCCCGAGACGATGTACGTGACGATCTCCATGTCGGCGTGCGGGTGGGTGGGGAACCCCTTGCCGGGCAGCAGACGATCCTCGTTGATCACCCGCAGGCTCCGGAACCCCACGTGATGGGGATCGCGGTATTCCCCGAACGAGAAGGTGTGGTAGGTGTCGAGCCAGCCGTGGTCGAAGTGGCCACGCTCCCGGGCCGGGCGCAGCGTGATGGTCATGACAGCCTCCTGCTCCGCTGACGGCATCTGACGGCGTCTGACGGCGCCGGGCCGGCGGAATCGTGTCTCCACATGGTCGTCGCGTTCGAGCCCGACGCCAGCGGCCGCCTCGCGGACGCACTGCTCAGGCCGACTCCTGCGCCGGCCCGTCTGCCGCCGCCCGCCGGGGCAACGTCGCGAGGATCAGCAGGAACGTGATCACCGCCAGGACCGCGCCCGCCAGGAAGGGCGCATCGAGGCCGCCCAGACCGTAGGCCAGCCCGCCGACCAGCGGGCCCAGGGTCTGTCCCAACCGCAGGACCATGCCGTTGAGCGACATGAACGCGCCCCGGTGCGCCTGCGGCGCAAGGCTCGCCAGCATGGTCATCAGGCTGGGCATGGTCAGACCCATGCCCGCCCCGAAGAGCGCCGCGGGCAGAGCCAGGGCCCACGGCCCGGGCAGCACCGGCACCAGCACCAGCGCCAGCGCGAAGAGCAGGAAGCCGAGCCGGATCAGACGCCCCTCGCCGTGGCGGCGCGAGAGCTTGCCCAGGTGCCACGAGACGAGGCCCGTGACCGCGGACGAGCCGGTCAGGAAGATCCCGATGATCGCGGGAGCGAGGTGGTAGCGACGGTCCAGGAGTTGCGGGAGATAGATGATCATGGCGCTGTAGAGCAGCACGAAGGTGACGACGCTCACCGTGAAGATGCCGAGGATGGCGCGGTGACGCAGCCCGCGTCCCACCGCGCCGAAGTACTCGCGCAGCGAACCGCCTCCGTCGGGCTCGGGGTTGCGGAGCAGCCTCTGTACAGCCAGCGCCACGGGGATGGCCAGCAGCGGCAGCGCGAACGGCAGGCGCCAGTGCAACTGCGCCAGCAGCCCGCCGAGCGCCGGGTAGGCCGCGGTGCCCACGCTGAGGACGGCGGCGTTGTAGCCCATGGCGGCCGCTCGCCGGCGGCCCTGGTAGAGATCGCCGAGGACCGTGACGTTCAGCGATCCCAGCGACGCCGCTCCCATGCCCTGGATCAGCCGCAGGATGAGCAGCATGCGCACGCTGCCGGCCAGCGCGCAGGCGGCGCCCGCCAGTGCGAACACCCAGAGCGCCGGCACGAGGATGCGCCGGCGGCCGAACCGGTCGGCCAGCACGCCGGCGACCGGAGTCAGCGCCACCCCCGGCAAGGTGAAGATGGTGACCAGCCAGCCGGTCTCCTGCGGGGTGAGGTCGAGGACGCGACCGACCTTCGGCAGGGCCGGGGCGATGCTCGAGACGCCGAGCACCGCCATCAGCGTCACCGCGAACACGAGGTGCAGGTTGCGATCGCGCAGCACCCCTCCCGCGGCGAGTCCGGCAGGCGGCTCGTCGCGGTGCGCAGGCTCCCGTGCCTCCACCGCCTATTCTTCCGGGCGCTGCGCAGAAGCGGAGGCGGCGGCCGAGGCGGCCTTTGCGGCGGCGGTCTCCTCCTCGGTGAGGAAGCCGATCCGCGAGGCCTGCTGCTTCACCTGCCGCGCCACCTTCTGGTACTGCCGCTCCATCTCGGGGGTGACCGACGGGATGGTCTCCTTCACCGCGCGCTGGAAGTGGTCCATCGTCACCGCCTCGGCTTCCACGTTCTCGCGCAGGGCGAAGATCCCGGCCCGCGCGCAGACGCCGGCGATGTCCGCGCCGGTGAACCTGTCGGTGATCTGGGCGAGCTTCTCCAGATCGACATCCTCGTCGAGCGCCATCTCGCGCGTGTGGGCCGCCAGGATGGACCGGCGAGCTTCGAGGTCGGGAATGGACACGTAGACCATCTCGTCGAAACGCCCGGGGCGCAGCAGCGCCGGATCGATGCGGTCGGGACGGTTGGTGGCGCCCAGCACCACGACGCCGCGCAACTCCTCCATGCCGTCCATCTCGGCGAGCAGCTGGTTCACGACCCGCTCGGTGGCGTGCGGCTCGCCGAGGGAGCCGCCGCGCGCCGGCGCGAGGGCGTCGAGTTCGTCGAAGAAGAGGATGGCCGGCGTCACCTGTCGGGCGCGGGCGAAGTACTCCGCCACCCGCTTCTCGGACTCCCCGTACCACTTGGAGAGCAGCGAACTGCCCTTGGCCGACAGGAAGTTCGCTCCCGCCTCGGTGGCCACCGCCTTCGCGATGAGGGTCTTGCCGGTTCCGGGCGGCCCGTAGAGCAGCAGCCCCTTCGCCGGCCTGATGCCGAGGCGTTCGAAGGCCTCCGGGCTCTGCAGCGGCAACTCCACCATCTCGTGCAGCAGGCGCTTGACGTCCTGCAGGCCGCCCACGTCGTCCCAGCGCACCGCCGGCACCTCCACGATGACCTCGCGCAGGGCGGACGGCTGCACTTCCTTGCGGGCCTGATCGAAGTCCTGCCGTTGCACGATCAGCCGCTCCAGGACCTCGGGCGGGATGGTCTCCTCCTCGAGGTTCATCGTGGGCATGAGCCGCCGCAGGGTGGCGAGAGCCGCTTCCTTGACCAGTGCGGCGATGTCCGAACCCGTGAACCCGTGGGTGTGCTCCGCCAGGTCGGCGATGTCGACATCCTTCTCCAGCGGCATGCCGCGCGTGTGGATCTGCAGGATCTCCAGACGACCCACCCGGTCCGGGATGCGCACCTCGATCTCGCGGTCGAACCGACCGGGGCGACGCAGCGCCTGGTCGATGGCGTCCACCCGGTTCGTGGCGCCGATCACCATCAGCTTGCGCCGGTCGCGCATGCCGTCCATGAGCGTCAGGAGCTGCGCCACGATGCGCCGCTCCGCCTCGCCGGTGACCTCCGCCCGCTTGGGCGCGATCGAGTCGAGCTCGTCGATGAAGACGATGGCCGGAGCGTTCTGAGCCGCCTCCTCGAACACCGCGCGCAGGCGTTCCTCGGACTCGCCGTAGTGCTTCCCCATGATCTCCGGGCCGTTGATGACGAAGAAGGCCGCATCCGATTCCTGCGCCACCGCCTTCGCCAGCAGGGTCTTGCCGGTGCCCGGGGGGCCGTGCAGCAGCACGCCGTTGGGTGGATCGATGCCCAGCCTGGCGAAGAGCTCGGGATGCTTCAGCGGCAGTTCCACCATCTCCTGCAGCTTCTGGATGACCGGGCGGATGCCGCCGATGTCATCGTAGGTGACCTCGCGGATCGCATGCTCGGGATCGCCCTCGTATTCGGGCAGCAGCTCGATCTGGGTGTTCTCGGTCACCCGCACCACACCCGTGGGCTGCGTCTTCATCACGACCAGCCGGATCTCCATCAGGCCGAAGGCGCGCGACTGCAGCATGCCGCGCAGGAATTCGTTCGGCGTGGCGCCCGGCGGCATCTGGTCGGGCATGCGCTTGAACACGCTGGTGGAGATGAGGTCGCCCGTGACCAGCGGCCGGTGCAGCAGCGTCGGCTTCAGACCGTCGCCCGATCCGCCCAGGCGCACACCCGGCTTGGCGGGCGAGAGCGTGACCGAGCGCGCCTCCTTGGCGTCGGCCCGGCGCACCAGCACCTGCTCACCGATACCGATGCCCGCGTTGCCGCGCAGCAGGCCGTCCATGCGGACGATGTCGAGCCCCTCGTCCTCCGGAAAGCCCGAGAGCACGACGGCCGCCGTGCGCCGCTTGCCTTCGAGCTCCACCAGTCCGCCGTCCTGGAGACCGAGCGTGGCCATGGCGTCCACCGACAGCCTGACGAGGCCCTTGCCGACATCCGGCTGACGGGACTCCGCCACCTTGATCCGTATCTCGTCCGGCACCTTGGTCTCCTTTCGGCCGGTCGGAAATCGCGACGATCGACACCCGCAGAAACGGTAGTCGCGTCTCCGCCACGCGGCGAGGGCAGCGAGGCGGCGAGGCGGCGGACGGTCAAGCGGCGAAGCGACGCAGCGGCGAGGCGGCGACGCGGCGCGGCGACGACGGGACCGAGATCGTCGGCGGAACTAATCGGCGGGTTCCTCGACGCCCACCACCTTGACGTCGAACTCCAGGGTATGTCCCGCCAGCGGATGGTTCGCATCCACCACCGCGCTGTCGTCCGAGAGCTCCCGGACCCAGACGCGGACCTCCTGCTCGCCGGAGCGCGCCGTCAGCGGCTCGCCGACCTTCACGTCCTGCGGCAAGGCATCGCGGGGGACCTCCTGGGCCAGGTCCTCGCGCCGCTCTCCGAACCCCTCTTCCGGGGGCACCGTGATCGTCCGCTCCTGACCTTCCTCCATGCCGATGACCGCGTGGCTCACGCCGGTGATCAGTTCCTCGCTGCCGGCCGTGAATTCCAGAGGTTCGCGTCCCTCGCTGGTATCGAAGACCGTGCCGTCCTTGAGGCGGCCCGTGTAGTGGATCTTGACCCGGTCTCCCTGCTTGGCGTTCGCCATGACTCGTCCTTCCTGTCCTGGGCGAACGAGCGCCCCCCGTCCGCCCGCGCTCCCGCCCGTTTCCGTGGCTCTTTCCCTCCCGAACCTAGGCATACCCCCATCGACCGGCAACCGGGGGGTTTTTGACCGGGACGCCCGCCGGCGTTAACATTGGCCGCCGCGACGACGGAGGAGGTGGAGATGCTGTTCGAGGGTCCGGAGAAGAAGCTGGAGGTGCTGCTCGCCCCCGCGGCGCCGCCTCTGCGCGGGCTGGGACCGACCTTCTGGGAGGGCGTCGTGGCCGCGGCGGAGGCCGAGATCCTCTCGCAGCTCTCGAGCCCGGAATGCGACGCCTACCTGCTCTCGGAGTCGAGCCTCTTCGTCTGGGACGACCGCCTGCTGATGATCACCTGCGGCCGGACCACGCTGGCGGTGGCGGCCGAGCGCATCCTGCGGCAGGTGGGCACCGGCGCCGCGCTGGCATCGGTGATCTACGAGCGCAAGAACGAGAACTTCCCCCACCTGCAGCGGTCGTCGTTCGACGACGACGTGGTGCGGCTGCGGGCGCTGGTCGCGGGCGCCACCGAGGTGTTCGGCGATGCGGACGGGGATCACATCGCGCTGTTCCATCTGGACCGGGCCTGGCAACCGGACGCCGACGACACGACGCTGGAGCTGCTCATGCACGGCATCCCCGACGATGTGGGCGGGCTGTTCGTCCCGGGCCGCAACGACGCTCCCGAGCTGCGGCGCCGGTCGGGCCTGGCCGACCTCTTCGGCGACCTGGCGGTGGACGACCACATCTTCGCGCCGCAGGGCTACTCCTACAACGCCCTCGGCGGCTCCACCTACGCCACCCTGCACGTGACCCCGCAGCGCATCGGATCGTACGTGAGCTTCGAGACCAACCGGCAGCTGGACGCGGCCGGCCAGCGGGCCGTCGTCGCCCGCCTGCTGGAAGCGTTCCGCCCGGCCAGGGCGGAGCTGCTCATCTTCCAGAGGAGTCTCGCGCTGGACCCGGACGAGGCCGGCGCCGTGACCGGAGGCCTGACCGTCACCCACCGGACGGGGCGGGTCCTGAGCTGCGGCTATGCCGTGGAATACGCCCACCTGCAGCGCGAGCCGCGGGTCGAGAGGAGCACGTCATGAACGAGACCCAGCCCGCCGGCGCCGGCGAGGGCGCGCCGCTCGACCTCTGGATCGAGGAGCGCTTCCGCGACATCTACGCCAGCCGCTTCCGGGTCACCCGCGTGCTCTTCTCCGGCCGCAGCGAGTTCCAGCGCGTCGACGTGGTGGAGACGGCCGGCCACGGTCGCATGCTGCTCAACGACGGCCTGGTGATGGTCACCGAGCGCGACGAGTTCGCGTATCACGAGATGATCGCGCACGTGCCGCTCTGCGTGCACCCGGATCCGCGCCGCGTCCTGGTCATCGGCGGCGGTGACGGCGGCACCGTGCGCGAAGTTCTCCGCCATCCGTCGGTGGAGCACGTGCGACTGGTCGAGATCGACGCGATGGTGGTAGACGCCTGCCGGGAGCACCTGCGCCTGACGTCGGCCGCCCTCGACGATCCTCGCGTCCAGGTGACCATCGGCGACGGCGTGGCCTTCGTCCGCGACACCGCCGATCGTTACGACGTGGTGCTGGTCGATTCCACCGACCCGATCGGACCGGCCCAGCCGCTCTTCGGCCGCGAATTCTACGGCGACGTGAAGCGGGTGCTCACCCGGCAGGGGATCGTCGTCTCCCAGGGTGAGAACCCGTGGTACGAGGGCGCAGCCCAGCGCAGCCTGATGGGAACGCTGCGGGATGTGTTCCCGCAGCTCAACCTCTACGACTACTCCAACCTCACCTATCCGGGTGGTCTCTGGTCGTTCAGCTTCGCGTCGCTGGGGCTGCGCCCGGTCGGCGACCTGAAGCCCGAACGCGCGGTGGCCGCCGGGCTGCCGGGGCGCTACTACAACCTCGACATCCACCGGGCGGCCTTCGCGCTGCCGGAGTTCGCTCGCGTCGCGGTCGCGGAGTACCTGGACGCTGTCTAGCCCGGAGCCCGGCGCTGGGACTCTGCCCCCGGCGCTGGGACCCCAGCCGCCCGGCGCGGGACCCGGGACCCGGCGCGGGACGCGGGCCCCCGGCTCGGCCCCGGACACCCGGCGCTGGCCCGGGCATCGCGTGCCGGCTCTTACCCGGGCACAGCGTCCTGGCTGCTCTTCACCGGGAGCACGACCCCGGCGTTCGGGTCGACCACGCGGAAGGTGAACGACTCCGTGATGAAGAGGGTGGCCGTTCGGTTGGTATGGCCCTCGTAGCCCACCGCCAGGTCCTGGCCCAGCGTCAGCACGAAGTCGCCGCCGCGCTGGCTCAGCAGCAGGGCCCCTTCGAGACTGCGCGCGTACACCACGTCGCCTTCCACGAGATTCTGGACCTGCTTCTTCAGCGGATAGCCTGCGGCATGGGTGGCGTACAGCCGGTAGAGGTCGGGGCCGAGGACCAGGGCGTACGGCCCTTCCACGCCGGCGTCCCGGAGCGTGAGCAGCGCCCGCGCCACTCCGTCGAGGAACGATCCGGGCTCGGCGGCGATGGCCACCGGGTCGTGTTCCCGGAGTTCGGTCAGACCGACGATCGAGCCGTCGTCGAAACCGTTGAAGACCGCTTCGTCCTCGAAGCGGGCGATGGCGCGCGCGGCCTCCTCGGCCGCGTCGAGCTTCAGGTCCACCGCGCCGCGGGCGTGGTTGTCCAGCTCCCAGACGTCCAGGTCGAACGACACGCGTGTCTCCACCAGCGGCTGGACGCGGTGCACGCCGAAACCAACCTCACCCTTCTCGGGGTTGCTGACCGAATTCAGGCGGCCCAGGCCCACGGCGGCCCGGTCCAGCCCGAACGGACCCTCCACGTCGACCACCGACCGGCCGCGGAGCTGCGCGCGCAGCACGCGTGCGACGGTCTCGTCGATCTCACCCCAGGCTCCGGACGCCACCGGCGCCAGCCCTCTGCGCAGGAAATCCATCATTCATCCCCCTTCGGCTTGCCGATGCCGAGCCCGGTCGATCCGGGGGCGGCCTCGACTTCCTGCCCGTCCTCGTCGCCGCTTTCCGCCATCTCCTCGATCTCGGTGATGTCCTCTTCCTTGAAGAGGTAGAGCGAGAGCTGCTCCTGGAAGGCCGGCATCCTGCGGCGCAGCCACTCCAGCAGCATGCAGGAGTGCTCGATCTCCTCGTCGCGGTTGTGGACGAGGATCTTGCGCAGGGACTCGTCGCGCGTGGCGGCGGCGCGCTCGTGATACCAGTCCGCCGCCTCGATCTCCTCCTTGAGGCTCATCAGAGCCCGGTGGATGTTCCGGTCCTCCTCGGACTGCGCGTCCCACGGCTCGTGGTAGTCGGTCATGGACCCCTCCTCGATCGGGTCGGCCGGGCGCCGTCACACGCCGTCCGGCATACGGCTGCCGCTGCCCAACCTAATCGCACCGGCGCCGGACGGAAACACGACGAAATTAGTCTTGACTCAGGGGCCGGTGCGCTTACGTTGGCCTCATCAGGACCGCGTCGTCCTCGATTCCTTGCGATCAGGAGGTTGCCGACATGAACACCCGGACCACCCTCGGCGAGCTGGTGCGCGCCCGACCTCATCTGGCGGGGGTCTTCGACCGTCTGCAGCTCGACTACTGCTGCGGCGGCCAGCGGTCCCTGGCCGACGCCTGCGCCGAGCGCGGGCTCGATGCCGACACCGTCGCGCTCATGCTCGAAAGCATGCCCGCGGCCGCGGCGAGCGACGACGAGTCGGACGTCGCGGGCATGGACCTCCAGGAACTGGTCGATCATATCGAGGGCCTCCACCACGCCTATCTCAAGTCGGAGCTGCCGCGCCTGACCGAACTCGCCGCCCGCGTGCGCGACGCCCATGGCGACCGGCACCCGGAGCTGGTCGAGCTGGAACGGGTCATCGGCGGCTTCCGGGCCGAGATCGAGAGCCACCTGGCGAAGGAGGAGCAGATCCTTTTCCCTGCCGTCCGCGCCTTCGCCCGCGCCAGCGAGGACGACGGCGCCTCCGGACGAGCGCACCACCTGGAGGGTCCGCTCCGGGTGATGGAGACCGAACACGAGCAGGCGGGCGAGCTCCTGGCGACGATGCGGCGACTGACCGGCGACCACGCCACGCCGGACGACGCCTGCGAGAGCTGGCGCGCGCTCGTCCGGGCCATCGCCGAGCTGGAGCGCGACACGCACCGCCACATCCACAAGGAGAACAATGTCCTGTTCCCGCGCCTGCGCTCCGGACCGACCGCGCAAGAGAGCGACAGCGCCAGGCACTGAGCCGCCGGCAGCGGGGTCGTGCGGATCGGGGGTTTCTCGGGCCGCCGTTCGGGGACACCCCGATGATCGCGCCTTTCCTTCCCACTGTTATTGACAGAGCAGTTTCTGCACGGACAAGACCGGAATGCGGTCGCTCGACGCGTGATCCGTGGGGGGAATGAGGATCGCTCCCGCGCGCGGCCGACGGAAGGGCCGGTCAACCGCACCAGACACCATCGCCGATATGGTGTGCGATATCGTGCGGCCGGCAGAACGTCTCGCGTCACGGGAGGGAAACACGTGAGCATTGCTAGGCGCATCATGCTGATCGGAGCGTTCAGTCTGCTGCTGGCCGGCGGAGCCGCAGCACTCGAATGGAGCTTCGTGGCCGGACTCGACGGGACAGAGGTGGTACCGCCGACCCCGGTCACGGGGACCGGTCATGCCGCTCTGTTCCTGAACGCCGCCCAGACCGAGGTGGCGTATTACCTCGAGTACCAGGGACTCGTGGACGTCACCGGCGCTCACCTGCACATCGGAGCATTCGGAGAGAACGGTCCGGTCGTCTTCCCGCTCGAAAGCGGGCAGTCCGTCACCGGCACGTGGATGCCCACCGCCACCGAGGTGGAGGCGCTGTTCCTGGGCAACATCTACGTCCAGGTCCACACTTCCGCGTTCCCCAACGGCGCGATCCGCGGGCAGTTCGAACCATGTGGGGTAACGGCCGAGGAGACGAGCTGGTCGGCGGTGAGGCGACTCTTCCGCTGAGCCGGGGGTACCGGAGACCGGCCGGCCGCCGGGCAGTCCGCTGGACCGGGTGACGGCCACGTGCCGCGCCTGGGCTGGCGGCAGCACCCGCCACCGGCGCGCCGGCCGGCGACCTCAGATCGCCCGTGCCATCGCCTCGCCCGCGATCCACCCGGTTGTCCACGCGGCCTGCAAGTTGTAGCCGCCGGTCAACGCGTCGATGTCCAGCACCTCGCCCGCCAGGTGCAGCCCTGGCTGGACGCGGCTCTCCATGCTGCGGAAATCCACCTCTTTCAGCACCACCCCCCCGCAGGTGACGAACTCCTCCTTGTGCGTCGACACCCCCGTCACCGCGTAGCTTCCGGCCGTCAGTTCGGCGGCCAGAGCGCGACGCTCGTCGCGGGTCAGGTCGGCGTACACCCGGTCGCCGGGCACGCCGGCGCCGGCGACGAGAGCCGACCAGAGCCGCCGCGGCAGATCGACGGGGACGTGGGCGTGGACGCGCCGGCGGCCATGTGCGGCGGCCGTGCCACGCAGCAACTCGCCGGCCGTCTCGGTCCGGCCCGGTCCGGTGCCGAGAGCCGGCACCCAGCTCACCTGCAGGTCGAAGCGGTACCGCGCCGCGTGCAGGTCCCGCGCGCCGCGGGACGAGAGCGCCAGCACCGCCGGTCCGCTCAGCCCCCAGTGCGTGACGAGGACCGGACCCCGCTGGCGCAGCGACGTGCCGGCCACCGCCACGACGGCTTTCTCGACCGCCACGCCCGCCAGACCGCGCAGCCGCGGATCGGGGATCTTGAAGGTGAAGAGCGACGGCACCGGGGGCGCGATGGTGTGTCCGAGCGCCGCGGGCACGCTGTACGCCGCGGGCCGGCGGTCGCCGCCCGTGGCGAGCAGCAGCCGGCGGCACTGCAGTTCGCTCCCGCCCCCGATCGCGAGGCGGAACCCGCCCGGCGGTTCCGGCCGGACCGTCGTCAGCGCGACTCGCGTGCGCAGCGTCGCTCCCAAACGGCGCGCCGCCGCGAGGAAGGTCTCCACGACGGTATCGGAACGATCGGAGATCGGGAACATGCGTCCGTCTGATTCGGCCTTCACCGCGACGCCTCGCGCGGCCAGCCAGGCGACCATCTCCGCGGGGCCGAAACGGGTGAACGGCCCCAGCAACTCGCGCCCGCCGCGCGGATAGGACGCCACCAGCAGACGCGGATCGAAGCAAGCGTGCGTCACGTTGCAGCGGCCGCCGCCGCTGATCCCCACCTTGGTGAGCGGACGCGGTCCCTTCTCCAGCACCAGCACCCGGGCGGATGGCGCCAGTTCCAGGCAGCGCAGGGCGCCGAACACGCCCGCCGCGCCGGCTCCCGCCACCACCACATCCCAGGTCTCCAAGGGAACTCCTCCGGAACGCCGCCCCCGGGCTAGATCATCTGGATGCCGCCACTCACCGGGATGTAGGCGCCGGTGACGAAGGCCGACAGGTCGCTGGCCAGATAGACCACCGTGCCGCTGATGTCGTCGGGCAGACCCAGCCGCTGCAGCGGCGTCTGCATGGCGATGGCCTCCTTCAGGTCGTCGGGGGTGTAGGCGGTGGCGTCGGTCAGGGTGAGCCCCGGCGCAACCACGTTCACGCGGATGCCCTGGGGACCGAGTTCCACGGCCAGGTCGCGGGAGAAGGCGTCGAGGGCGGCCTTCGCGCTGGAGTGGGCGGCGAAGCCGTGGCCGGGATGCCGCGACAGGGCGCTGCTCACGTTGATGATCGAGCCGCCACCGCTCTCGGTCATGTGGTCGACCGCATGGCGGCAGCAGTGGAATGCGGCGCGCAGCTCGTCGGTGAGCTTGCGGATGAAGTCGTCCCACCGGAGTTCGACGAACGACGTGATCGGGAAGCTGATGGACGCATTGTTCACCAGGATGTTCACCGGTCCGAAGGCTTCCTTGACCTCGGCGAACATGCACTCGATCTGGTCGGGACTGGTGACGTCCGCGCAGACGACGATGGCCTCGCCCCCCGCCTCGGTGATCTCGTCGCGCAGGACCCGGGCCTTCGCCTCGGAGCGGCAGTAGTTCACCGCCACGCGGGCCCCGTGCAGCGCCATCAGCCGGGCCACGGCGGCGCCGATACCGCGGCTGGAGCCGGTGATCAGGGCCGTGCGATTCGCGAGCAGGGCTGCGCTGGCTCCGGGCATCGGCGGTCCTCCTGGTCCTCGGGAGCGCGGCGGCGGGAGCGCGGTGGCCGGCGTCTGCCCGCCAGCTTAGCGCAGGCCCCCACGGCAGGCTACCGGAGGCCGGCGACCGGAGGAGGCCACCGTGTTCACAGGCGGCGCGCGAAAATCACCTTGGCGTCGCCGACCGCATAGAAATCTTCGAGCAGCGCGGCCTCGTGGTAACCGCAGCGGTGATAGAAGCCGCGCGTGGGCTCGTACTGGGCGCGACCGCTGGTCTCGGCGAAGACCGTCACACCGCCGCGTGCGCGCGCCCGGTCTTCGGTCTTTGCCATGAGCCGCCGCCCCAGCCCGCTCCCCTGCTGGTCCGGGTCGACCGCAATCCAGTAGACGTCCCAGCTGACGGTGCTGCACGGGATCAAGCCGTAGCAGGTGTAGCCCACCACGCGCCCGTCCACCTCGGCGAAGAGGAACTCGTAGCCGCTGGCCGCTCCCTTCTCGAGGTGCTCCTGCACCAGCTCGGCGGCGATTCCCACCTCCTCGGCACTGAAGAAGCCGGTGGCGGCCACGAGGTCGCGGACGGCGGCCACGTCCGAAGGTCGTACGTCGTCCCGCAGGACCGCTGCACCGGCGGCCGCGCCACCCCGGCCGGGCGTCCCGGCTGCCTGCTTGCGCTCGGTTCGGCTCACGATTCGCGCTCTCCCTTGCGCAGCCCCTCGAAGAAGGCGCGCGCGTTGCGACCCAGGGTGCGGGTGCGGTAGCCGCCCTCCTGCACCACCAGGGTCGGCAGGCCCATGGCGCCGATGCGGCGCCCGTTCTCGAAGAAGTCGTCGGCCGCCAGGAACCAGGTGCCGGTCGGGTCACCCTTGGCGGTGTCCAGCCCCAGCGACACCACCAGTACCGCCGGCTTGAACGAACGCACCCGGCGCAGCGCCTGCTCCAGCGCTTCGCGGTAGCGGATCGCATCGATGGTCTCCGGCAGCGGCAGGTTGAGATTGAAGCCGCGGCCGGCGCCCTCGCCCTCTTCCTCGGCGAAGCCCGAGAAGTAGGGGTACGAGAACCGCGGATGGCCGTGGATCGAGACCGTCAGCACGTCGTCGCGGGCATAGAAAATGTCCTGCTGGCCATTGCCGTGGTGGTAGTCGATGTCCAGCAGAGCCACCTTGCCCAGGCGCGCCAGCTCGCTGGCCGCGATCCCGCCGTTGCAGAAGTAGCAGAAGCCGCCAAACGACCTCCGCTCCGCGTGGTGGCCGGGCGGCCGCACCAGGGCATAGGCCAGCCGCCGGCCGCGTCTGATCTCCTCCACACCGGCCAGGACGCAGTTCACCGCCCCCCGCGCCGCCTTGTAGGCGTTCTGGTTGAGCGGAGTGAAGGTGTCGATGCAGTAGTAGCCGGCGCGCACGGCCAGATCCTGCGGCGGCCGGCTGGCGTTGCGGACGGGGAAGACGTACGGGTAGACCGATTGCTTCGCGTCGAGCCCCGCGCAGACCCGTCGCAGGTACTCCACGTAGCCGCGGTCGTGCACCTGCTTGATGTGCTCGACGCCGCGTTCCCGCGCCTCCAGGCGCTCGAAGGCCTCGGTCCGGTCCAGCTCGGCCAGGATGCGGGATACGCGCACCGGCGCCTCCACGTAGCCCCGGTCGTGAACGTGGTGGATGTCGTGCTTCTGGTTGACGATGAGCGCGATCCGCTCCTGGCCCACCACCGCGGGTGCCACCGGCCGCGGTTCCTTGCGGTAGCGCGGAGCGCGCATCTGCACCGGGTCGTCCTTGAAGGAGCGGACCACCGCCTCCACGTACTCGGGCGGGCACAGGTGGGCGTACTTGCGCTCCAGGATGGCGCGGACCGCCTCGCGGACGAAGCGGCGGCCCGGCGCCTTGCCGTCCAGGGGATCGTAGACCAGATACGGCATGCAGGTGTCGTCGGGGCGCACCGGTCTGGTGTAATCGTTGTTCACCAGCGGCCGGGCGCCGAAGGTCTCGTAGAAGCGCAGCCGCGCCTTGTTCGCGACGAGCAGCGCCCGGTCGCCGCAGTCGGCCGGGTCGTCCGGGAGCGACTCGAAGAAGACGCCGCGGGCGTTCAGCGCCTTGCCCTCGTCGCGGACCCGCTGGTAGAGGGCGCCGCCGATGCCGCGGCTCGTGAGCCGCGCCTGGGCGGCGATGTAGTCGAGATAGAGCATCCGCAGCTGCGCATCGTGCAGCACCAGGGCGAACCCCTGCACCCCGCCCCCGCTCTGCTTCTCCGCCACGTAGAGCACGCCGTGGAACCGGTGCAGGTACGGGTCGCGCAGGCGGGACGGCAGTTCGTCGGCGTCCTTGTCGGGCGCGTCCGGGAAGCGGTCGCGCAGGATGGCCTGCACCTGCTCGAGGGCGGCCAGGTTCACCGGCAGGGCGTCGTCATGGATGCGTCGGATGCGGAACATGCGGCGACTTCCTCCCGTCAGGGCCGGCGGCCGTCGGCGGCCGCCGTGGCGAGGATCTGCGCCACGGCCCGCGGGAAGGTCGAACCGGCCCGCTCGACGGCGGCGACGTAGCCGGCGTCCGGAGCCAGGCAGGGGTTGGCGTTCACCTCGAGGATCCATGGTCGCCCGTCGGCGTCCACCCGGAAATCGACCCGTGCCCAGCCGCGCAGCCCGAACGACCGCCAGCAGGCGTGGCAGAGATCGGTCAGCTCGTCCAGCAACGACCGGTCCTCCGACGGGAAGTCGAAGGTGCGCACGGTATGGCCGTACTCGAAGGAATCGGCGTGCCACTTGGCGGCGTAGCCCACGATGCGCGGCTTGCCGTCCGGGTAGTCCGCGAATAGCATCTCCGCCGGGGGCAGCACCCGGGGGCCGTCGGTCCCGTCGAGCAGCGCGATGTTGAACTCGCGGCCCTCCACGAACGCCTCCGCGAACCAGGGGGCGCCGGCCGTGCCGCACCGCTGCCGCAGGAGATCGCGGGCGGCGGCCGTACCGGTGATCACCGAACCGTCGTCCATGCCCAGCGATGCGTCCTCCCACACGGACTTGACGATCCACTGCCGCGGTTCGTTCGCCGGAGGCCGCCCGCCGGGCGAGCCGTCCGGGCCGAGCCAGGCGGGCGTGGGCAGCCCCGCACGCTGGAGGCATTCCTTCGCCACGAGCTTGTGCGAGGTCAGGAAGATGGCCTCGGTCGGGCAGCCCGCCAGCGGGACGCCGGACGCCTCCACGACGGCCGGTGCCAGGTGGATCAGACGTCCGTGGCCGGCCAGGCTCTCGACCAGGTTGAAGACAGCGCCGGGGCGCCACTCGGCCAGGGCGCCGGCGACGGCCTGCAGGTCGAGGCTGCAGCCGAACGCCGCGGTCTCGTGCCCCAGTCCTTTCAGCGCGGCGGCGACCGCCTCCACCTGAGCGAGGACGTCCGCCTCGTCAGGCGCCGCGTGCGGCGACACCGCGTTGTGCAGCAACAGCACACGCATGGCCGGTCACCTCCCGCAGCGGCACCACCACCAGGCGCTCGCGGGCGGAATCGACGATGCGGCGCATCAGGTCGTCGTAGCTCATGCCCGCAGCGGTGGCGATCATCGGCAGATCCGAATGCTCGGGGTGCAGCCCCGCCAGCGGGTTCAGCTCCATGATCTGCAGGACGCCCTGCGCGTCGGCGCGCAGGTCCACCCGGCCGGCATCGCGGCAGCCCAGCAGGCGCCACGCCGCCAGCGCGGCCTCTTCGGCGCGACGCACCTGCGGATCGAGGCGGCCGTCCACGGGGCGGTACTCCACCAGGTCCTCGCAGTTCTCCTTGTTGGTGTAGGTGTAGGCCTCGGCCTCGGCGCCGTCGAGCAGCACCACCTCGAGGGTGCCCAGAACCTGCGCGCGGTCGCCGGTGCCGGTGATGCCCACGGTGAGTTCGCGGCCGGGCAGGAAGGTCTCCACCAGCACCGGCTGCCGGAACCGCTCCAGCAGCAGGGCGCAGCGCTCGTGCATCTCGGCGGGCGTACGCAGCACCGAATCGCCGTCGATCCCCTTGCCCGTCCCCTCGGCCACCGGCTTGGCGAACAGCGGGAACGGCAGGTTCAGTCCCTCCAGGTCGGCCAGGCCGGCCACCTCGACGAAGGCGCTGGTGGGCAGGCCTGCGTCGCGCAGGACGCGCTTGGTCATCCCCTTGTGGAGCGTCAGCGAGAGGACCAGCGGATCGCTGAAGGTGTAGGGGATCGAATACACGTCCAGGAGCGCCGGCACCTGCGCCTCGCGTCCGATCCCGTGCATCCCCTCGGCGATGTTGAACACCAGGTCCCAGCGCTCGCCCGCCGCCAGGCGCTCCACCAGCTGCCGGGCGTGGCCGATACGATCGGTGACGTGTCCGAGCCGCCGCAGGGCGTCGTCGATCTCGTCGATGGTGGAGATGCGGTCGAACTCCGCCGTCTCCTCCTCGTCGTAGCCCAGGCTCAGGTACTCGTCCCGGAGGTCGTAGGTCAGGCCGATGCGCATCACATCACCTCCACGCTGCTGCCGCGGTCATGGTACCGGAACACCTCGCCGGCGAAATTGCGCAGCAGGAGATCATCGCCTTCCCGACCGGCCACCGAGTCCGGCTGCAGCGGGATCTTGCCGCCGCCGCCGGGCGCGTCGATGACGTAGGTGGGGACGGCGTATCCGGTGGTCCACCCGCGCAGGCCCCGGATGATCTCGAGCCCTCTGGAGACGCTCGTCCGGAAATGACTCGATCCGGAGATCGGGTCGCACTGGTACAGGTAATAGGGACGCACGCGCATGACCAGCAGCCGGTGGACGAGCTGCTTCATCGTCACCACGTCGTCGTTCACGCCCTTGAGCAGCACGGTCTGCGATCCCAGGGGGATGCCCGCGTCGGACAGGCGCCGGCAGGCGCGCGCCGTCTCCACGGTGCATTCGTCCGGGTGGGTGAAATGGATGCTCAGGAACAGCGGGTGATGCTTGCGCAGCATCCTCGCCAGCGCCGGCGTCACTCGCTGAGGCAACACCGCCGGCACCTTGGTGCCGATGCGCAGGAACTGGACGTGCGGGATGCGCCGCAGCTCACCCAGGAGCCAGTCGAGCCGGTCGTCGGCCACGTTCAGGGGATCGCCGCCCGAGAGCAGCACGTCGCGGATGGCGGGCGTGCGGCGAATGTACGCGAGCCCCGCCTCCAAGCGCTCCTTGTCCGGCTTCAGCTCGCCCTGTCCCACCACGCGCGAACGCGTGCAGTAGCGGCAGAAGGTGGCGCAGTGGTCGTGCACCAGGAAGAGCACCCGGTCCGGGTAGCGGTGCACGAGACCGGGCACCGGGCTATGGTCGTCCTCGCCCAGCGGGTCGTCCGACTCGCCGACGGAGCGCAGGAACTCCGACTGCACGGGGATCACCGTGCGGCGCAGGGGCTGCAGCGGATCGTCTGGATCGAGCAGGCTCATGTAATACGGGGTGATCGCCACCGGCAGCATCGATCCGCCCTGCTGGAGCGCATGCCGCTCCTGGTCCGAGAGCCGGACCATCCGGTCGAGCTGGTCGAAGGAGCGGACACGGTGGCGCATCTGCCAGCGCCAGTCGTTCCACTCGCGGTCCGTCACGCGCGGATGGAACGCGCGCCGGAAGGCGCGGGTCCGCGGCCCGGAAGCGGGCAGTCGCTTGGCGATCAGGTGGGTGAGGTCATCGGAGGGAGGGTGGTGTTCGTCTTCGGCGGGCGCAGCTCCTGCGGACGGTGGGTCGTCGGACGTGTCCGACTCGACCTCCTGGATCCGCACGGGAACCTTGAACGAGTACGCCCTACCGCTCACGAGGTGCTTCTGCACGGTTCGCCTCCTCGAAGGCTGGCAACCACACAAACCTCGCCGGCGGTCTGGTCGTCCGGATTCTGATGCCGCGCAGGGGCGGCGCCCGGACGGTCCGTCGGTACGACACGGGGGCCGGCCTCCCGACCGGTCACACCCGGTAGTGGCGCGATAAAGTACGAGATCGCGGTTGGATGTCAACGCGGTTTTCGGGCCGGGGGCAAAAAAGAACGGACTATGGTGGCGATCCCCACTCGATTCACATGTTGATTCATCCGAATTACGCGCTCGAGGCCGGCAGGGTGCGTCCGCGCGGCTGCCGCAGGAACCTCCGCACGACCGCCGTGGCCATCCCTCAGCCCAGGCCCGCCGCCGTCCGAACCCGCTCGGCGGCCTCGATGGCCCGCAGACCGTCCCGGCCGCCGACCAGGGGCGGCGTGCCGAGGCGGATGCTCGCCGCAAAGGCCGCCAGTTCGTCGCGCAGCGGGTTGGCGCCGACGTCCACGGCCGGCTGTTCGACGGTCACCAGCCGTTCCCGCACGAAGTCGACCGGGGCCATCCCGCCGAGATCGTCCGGACTCAAGCTGGACGGCACCAGCTCGGGATCGACGTCGTCCCGGCGCCGGATCATGGTCGCGGTGCGGCCCAGAAAATCCACCTCCAGGCAGCCGTCGTCCTGGTAGACCCGCAGGCGGCGTTCGCTGTGCAGGGCGGCACGGACCGCCTTCAGCTGCGCGCAGGCGCCGCCCTCGAACTCGATCCACGCCGCGGCGAGGTCCTCGGTGTCCGAGAACACCGGTGCCGCCCAGGCGCGCACCACCCGGATCTCCCGCTGCACCAGGGCGATGACGATCTCCAGGTCATGGATCATCAGGTCGAGGATCACGCCCACGTCGGTGGCCCGGAAGGGATACGGAGCCAGCCGCACCGCCTCCAGGAAGCGTGGCATCCGGATCTGCTGTGCCACCGCCCGCAGGGCGGGGTTGAACCGCTCGATGTGCCCGACCTGCAGCAGCACGCCGCGGCCCTCGGCCAGTTCACAGAGCGCGCGGGCATCCGACACCGTGGCGGCCAGCGGCTTCTCGACCAGGCAGGGCACGTCCCGCTCCAGGAAGTGTCGGGCGAGATCGTGGTGCAGCGTCGTGGGAGCGGCGATGGTCGCGCCGTCCAGCCCGCCGGCGTCGAGGTCCGCCGCCTCCTGCACCAGCGCGCACCCGTACCGGTCGGCCAGTTCGCGGCACCGCGGGTCCGGGTCGCAGATCGCGACCAGTTCCACGTCCGGGAGCGTGGAGAGCTGCTGGGCGTGCCAGCGGCCCAGGTGTCCGGCGCCGATGACGGCGATGCGCAGGGGCTGCAGGGACATGCGGACTCCTCACGGCGGCGGCTCAGGTCGCCTTCGAATCAGCTGGCGGCTCGGGCCCGGGATGCGCCGGAAGGATGATCGTCGAGCCGATCGCGCCAAGCAAGTCCCGGAGCGGCGCGCGCGGCCCGAGCGGTGTGCGAGGTGCAGCGCATCGGGCAGCAGGTCCCACCGCGGCGCGGGCGATGGTGCGCGGCCGCCCGGCCCCGCGTCCCGGGGGCGGCAGAACGGACTTGCGGCCGGCGCCGATCGACCCCACCGTGCCGGATGACCCGCTCTCGACCGCAGGCTGCGCCCTGCATCAGCCGATCATCGCTGGAGGATGACCGATGTCCGCCGCCGACCACGAGCAGACCTCCGGGACGACCGCCGGCGTCTCGCCCGACGGACTCACCCTGCGCGAACTCTACCGGGTCACCTCCTGGGACGCCGACCCCCGCGCCCGGCTCTCTCCCGCGGCGCTCGGGCGGTACCTCCAGGAAACGGCGGTGAACCACGCCGACCGGCTGGGCGTCGGCTTCCAGACGCTGCAGCGCGAGGGGCTGACCTGGGTGGTGGGAGGTCTGCTCGTGCGCGTGCACCGCTACCCGGTGTTCCAGGACGAGGTGGTCCTCGAGACGTGGCCGCGCACGCTCTCCGGCCTGCGCGGCCTGCGTGACTTCCGCCTGCTCTCCGCGGCCGGGGAGGAACTCGCCGCGGCCAGCGGCGCCTACTTCCTGATGAGCCTGCGATCGCGGCGTGCGGTGTCACTGGATCGGTTCGAACAGCATCGGCCATGGCGGGACGATCGGGCACTGGACCGTGACACCGACAAGCTGCCTCCCATGGCCGACCACGAACTGGAACAGCACGTGCCGCTGCGCTGGAGCGACATCGATCTGCTCGGCCACGTGACCAACACCCGCTACCTGGACCTGGCGCTGGAAACCTACGAGCCGGGCTTCCTCCGCAGCCACGAGATCGCCGAGATGGAGGTGAACTTCCTGGCGGAGGCCGTCTACCCGGACGTGGTGATCAGCCGCCGCATCCGGGCATCCGACTCGCCCCTCACCTTCGATCACGTTTTGCTGCGCGGGCAGGACCGGCGTGAGGTCTATCGCGCCCGCCTGGTCTGGCGACCGGCTGGAGCCGCCGCCCGCTGACGGCCGGATACCGGGCAGGCGGTCAGAATCGCCGGTTAGCCGTGCTCCCCGGCCTGGTCGACCCGCAGACACGATTTCTCCCCGACTGAAGACATCGGGGTCCTCCTGATGGTGGACAGCTGCCAGTTGGTCAGGTTGTTGTCGCACCCGTGCGACACTGCATTCAGCCAGACCCGAGTCAATGGAGGCATGCCATGGAGAGCGGATCCCGTCAGCCGCCGCGGAGAACCGAGGGACCCATTCCCGGACCCGATTTCGACCCCGGCTATACCGAGCCCGTCCACCAGACGACCGTCGTGCAGACCGGACGGTCGGGTTCGCGCGCATCGTGGGGCGCGATCTTCGCGGGTACCATCGTGGCGCTGGCCGTCATGATGACCCTGAACCTGCTGGGGCTGGGGGTGGGGCTGCTGTCCATCAACCCGGCCCAGGAGGATGATCCGCTCGCCGGTCTGGGCACGGGCGCGGTCATCTGGTGGGTCGCCACCTGGTTGCTCGCGCTCATCGTCGGCGGCCTGATCGCCGGCCGCCTCTCCGGCCCGGTGCGCAGGCTCGGGGGCGCGCTGCACGGCGTGGTCGCCTGGGGGCTCGTGTCGATCATCGTGTTCTGGGGGCTCTCGACGGGGATCGGCGCGGTCGTCAGCACGACTGTTCAGACCACCCGGCAGGTGCTGGAGCTGGCAGGCCGGGGCGCGAGCACCGCGGTCTCCGGTTCGTCCGGGTTGGTGGAGGAGCTCGACCTGGAGATCGGCTCCACGCTCAGGCAGGAGGCGCGGGAGGTCCTGCGCGAGGCCGGGATTCCCGAGAACGTGATCGAGGTGGAGATGGCCGAGGTGGAGAACGCCCTGAGGAGCCTGCTGCGGATCGCCGTCGACGACCAGCGCGAACTCGACCGTCAGACGATCGTGGACGTCCTGGCCCGGGAGACGACGCTCACCCGGGCCGAGTCACAGCAACTGGCCCGGCGCTGGGAACAGGAGTTCGGGAACGCCGAGCAGACCATCTCCCGAATCGGCCAGCGGATCGGCCGGCAGGCGCGGCAGACTGCCGGGGCTGCGACCGATGCCGTCGGTACGGCCGCGATCATCGCGTTCGCCGTCCTGCTGCTGGGCGGTTTCGCGGCCGCCATCGGCGGGTGGGCAGGCACGCGCCGGGAGCCGGACGTGGTGGTCACCTGAGACGAGGCCGCATCGCCGCGCGGCGCCCGTCGCATCGCCGCGCGGCGCCGTCGCCTCAGCGCGCGGTGGTGCCGCCTCAGGGTGCGCGGCGCCGTCGCCTCACCGTCGCCGCAGGAACGCCAGGATGGCCTGGTTGGTCAGGTCCGCCGCCTCGAACTGCACGAAGTGGCCCGTGTCGGGCGCCATGATCAGCTCCGCGTCGGGCAGACGCTCCGCCCCCTCGCGAGCCACGTCCTCGGCGAAGCCGCCGTGCAGGTAGGAGTTGGGAATCAGCGCGTCGCGCTCGCCGAAGAGCACGAGCGTGGGTTGCCGCACGTGGACCAGTTCCTCGTACACGGGGTGGTCCAGCATGGCGCCCACGTTCCGGCTCACGGCGTAGCAGTAGCGTTCGAAGTCGCTGGCGCCGCGGATCTGGATGCGATCGGTGATCATGAAGTCCGCCTCGGGCGGCTTCCGGTGGAAGTTGACCTCCAGGTTCTCGGCGATGGAACGGATGGGCGTCTCGCAGACGAACTCGGCCGTCACCGCGCCGCGCATCCAGGCGCCCTCGCCGTCGGTGAAGCGCTCGAAGCCGGCGGGCGAGACCAGCACCAGGCGATCCACCGCCCGGGCGCGCTCCAGGGCGGCGACCAGCGCGATCTGACCGCCCATGGAGTGGCCCACCCAGGTGGCGCTCGGCACACCGATCTCGTCGAGCAGCTCGGTGAGCACCTGGGCGTAGAACGAGAGACTGTACGGGTACGGCCCCTTGGAACTCTTGCCGTAGCCGGGCAGGTCCACCGCGATCACGCGGTGTTCCCTGGCCAGGACCGGGATATTGCGCAGCCAGGCCTTCGCATTGCTGCCGAGACCGTGGATCAGCAGCAGCACGTCGCCGCGGCCCGCGTCGATGTACGCCACCTCGAGGTTGCGCACGCGGGTCCGCTCCACGTCGTACCCGTAATCCACCTCGTCGAACTCCAGCGGCGGCAGGTGGTACCAGCCGGCCGTGGAGGAGCAACCGTTCAGGGCCGCGAGCAGCACCGCTCCCGTCACGAGGATCTTCAGTTCACGCATGGGCTCCCCCTAGAAGGCGATCCACTTGAAGGTGGTGAAGACGGTCCAGGGATCCTGCGGCCTTCCTTCCAGGGGATTCTGGGTGGTGGAGCCGTTGACCTCGGGCGAGTCGTAGAAGTCGCCCAGCCACAGGTAGGCCGCGTGCAGTTCCAGGTCCATGAACACCCGCATCCGCCAGCGCAGGTTCAGATTCAACTCGGTCCCGATCAGGTCGCCCATGCCGGCGACGGTCTGCGACGCGTAACCCACGCCGCCGCCCAGTCTCGCCCGGAACTTGTTGGGCACCATTTCCTTGGACAAGCCGAGCGACACCGCCTGCATGCCGTAGCCGATGTTCTGGATGTCCATCACCGCCGCCACGAACCGATTCACCACGTTGCCGTGGGGCAAGAGCAGATACAGGCCGTGGCTGATGAAGACGGCGCCCGGCGACGACCAGTTGTTGCCCGTGAGCACGCCGCTGTAGGTGCCGTCGGCGATGCCGTCGTCGTCGCCGGTCGTGTAGAGGGCGTCGAGCACGATCTGGTCCTCGGCCCAGGGGCCGTAGCGGTGCGCGATCCGGAGGTTGCCGGCCAGCCCGTTGATGTCCACCGACTGCACGGCCGTCCGCGCCTCGCCGAAGTTCCAGACCAGGAAGCCGCCGAAGCCGGTGTCGCCCTGGCTGAGCAGCGGGTCCTTGTGGAACTGCGTGCCGAGCCAGAAGACGTCGGCGGTATAGGTCTGGTTGCCGAAGTCGAAGTTGAAGACGCCGTTGTAGTTGCTCAGACCCGAGTTGAGCCCCTGTCCCAGGATCGAGACGCCCCCTTCGCCGCTGGCATGGTCGCGAACGTAGCGGAACGAGAGGCCGGCCGAACTGTCGATCGAGAGGTCCTTCTCCACCTCCGCCTTGTAGAGGACCACGTCGTCGTCCTGCTCGACGTTGTTCTCCCACAGCTGATAGAACCCCACCGTGAGACGCTTGTCGGTGTCGAAGAGCCAGTGGGCCGACAGGCCGGTCGCGTCCGAACCGAAGAAGGCCAGGCGGTAGCCCTTGTAGGTGAGATGATCGGTGAAGGTGTACCAGGGCACGCGGACGTTGTCGAAGAGCCGCTGCAGTCCCGCATTGATGAAGAGGTTCCGGCGGGGACGCAGTTCCAGGAAGAGGTTCTGCGTCTGGACGTTCACGAAATCCGCGGCGTAGCCGCCGCCGAAGTTGCCGCCGGTGCCGTAGGCGGCGTCGCCCCAGGTCCAGTCCAGCTCGAAGCTCGCCCGGATCTTGGCCCAGCCGTCGAAGAGCCGCGGCGAGTAGGTGAACATGGGGATGAAGCGCTGCTCTGCGTAACTCGAGGTGGCGTCGCTCGTGATCGTCGTGTTGCCGCCGAAGAGCCGGCCCACCACCTGTCCCTTCAAGAACTCGTTGGTCGGCGCGATGTTGGAATAGGTGCCCTTGAGAAAGTAATAGCCGATGAAGTTCAGCTCCTTGGGGTCCTGCTTCCGCTCCATCTCGTGGTACGGCTCGGGATCGCCCACGATCCCCGCCGCCGTCGTCCCCGGCGCCGTGGTGTCGGGAACCGGCTGGGCCGCCACGCCCGTCGCGGTCACGACCAGCAGGATCCCCAGCGCCCACGCCGTCGCTCCCGCGCACCGGTGACCTCGTGGAGCTCCGTGACAACCAGCTGCACTACCTCGGGCGTGAGCTCGACGACTTCATCAACGACGGCCTCGGGCTGAAGCTCTCGCGCCTGCGTCTGGAGCGGCTCTACGGCGAGCTCGGGCCGCGGCTGGACGGGCTGGCGTTCTTCCCGCTGCAGCGCGAGCCTGGGTACAGGGCGCTGTAGAGAGACCCCTGGGCAAATTCGGCGTTGGCCAGCGCCAGATGGACCT
>JAWOID010000100.1:0-36755 GCA_046484865.1 Candidatus Krumholzibacteriia bacterium | reverse complement strand
GACTCCCTTCCACAGACAAACAGTGTGCAATGAGCGCCTGGAGCGCCTCCTGGTAGCGTTCGGCCAGCGCTGTGATCGTGCTGTCATGGCCGTGATCCTCATCTACATGGTGATGGCCGCCCAGTTCGAACGCTTCCTCGACCCGCTGATCGTCATGCTCACGGTGCCGCTGGCGGTGGTGGGTGTGGTGCCCACGCTGCTGTTGACGGGCACGTCGCTGAACGTCCAGAGCCTGATGGGCGTGGTGATGCTGATCGGCATCGTGGTGAACAACGCCATCGTGCTGGTGGACTACATCAACCTGATGCGCCGCGAGCGGGCGATGGACGTGAGGCGGGCGGTGATCGAATCGGGGCGGCTGCGCCTGCGGCCGATCCTGATGACCACGACCACGACCGTGCTGGGGATGCTGCCGCTGGCCATCGGCGCCGGCGCCGGCGGCGAGATCCAGGCATCCCTGGCCCGCGCGGTGGTCGGGGGGCTCACCGTATCCACGCTCATCACCCTGGTGGTGATTCCGGCGGCCTATTCCGGCGTCTACGACCTCCTGAGCCGCCACGCGCGGCGCGTAGGCGGCCAGACGGCGGTTCCCGGGGCCTGAGACTTCGCCCCTCGCCCGGTGATCATCGCTCACCTGCTTCGCGCCGGGTCGCGAGTGGCGAGTGGCGCGTGCTCGCGTGAGCAAGAATGCCTCTGCAAACACCCCGCTTTGGCGTTATCATGGCGAAGACGAGGACCTTCCGCCTGCTTCGCATCCTTGACGATCCGCATCGGAACACGGTCTCGTGCGCACCTCGGGAGAGAGCCGTACGTCGCTGGACGGCCCGCCCGGAGACCATCCGGCGGGATCTCGCCGGCGACCCACGTCCGACCAGGCGAGGGTGAGCGGTGAGACGGGCCACGATCGTCGTCCTGGGCTTCGCCGGCTCGCTCGCGGCCGCGGGTGCGGCGGCGGGCGAACTGGTCGAGCGATGGCGCGTGACCGAGGACGACGTGCTGCTCGGCTCGGTGGCCGACGTCGAGGTGGTGGCGGGAACGCTCTTCATCCTCGACAGCCGGCTCGCCACGGTCCACGCCTACTCCGTCGACGGCGAGTACCGGGGCGCCTTCACGGTGCAGGGAGAAGGACCAGGCCAGGTCACGGCTCCCACGGGCCTGGTCGCGCTGGATCCTCACCTGGGCATCCACGGCCACCTGCCCGAGCTCGTCGTCGTCACTCCCACGGGCGAACCCGCGCCCGGCCGGGGCACCATCCGGTTCTACCGCACCGCCGCCGACCTCTTCAGGCTCACCGGGGCCGGCCATCACCACGGCACCCTCGTCGTCGCGGGAGTGCGGCCCGTCGCGGGCGGTGCCGCCGCCGGCGACGCGGCCGGCGACGCGGCCGGCGACGCCGACGGCGCGCACGGCGAGGCGTTTCTGCAGCGCTACGGCCCCGGGGGAGCGGCCGGGGAGTTGGTCTTCGCAGCGGTCCTGCACTCGCAGGTGGCGAACTGGGCGCTCGACGACCGGGATTCGTACTGGATCGACGGCAAGCCGTGGTGCGTCACCGGCGACGGCGAGGTCTGGTACGTCGGCGCGCGCAACGGCGACGGCGGCTACCGGGTGACGACACCGGACGCGACGTTCCCGAGAGCCTGCCCCCCGCGGGCGCGGACCGCCCTGGAGCGGCAGGCGGCGGTCATGAGCATGCTCGGGACCGCCGCCGACCAGTGGGGCGGCACGGTCGCCACCAGCGGCGTCGAGCCCGATGTCTACGAGCTGATCCCCTACCGGAACCGGGTGCTGGCGCACACCAGCGGGAGCGACCGGAGCGGCGCGCGCGTCTACGACGTCTTCACCGGCGCGGGATTCGCGGGCGAGTACGAGCTGGCCTACGACGGATTCGACCCCCGCGACCAGGCGTACTTCTTCGACCAGTGCATCGTGGTCGTCAAGGGACAGTACGATCGCAGGTTCTACGGGCTCCGGGCCGATCCCGACCAGCTCCAGGTCATCGTCTTCACCGAGAAGGAGCGGTCGTGAGATCGTACCTCGGGTTGCTTCTCCTCCTCCTGGCCGGCTGCGCAGTGGAAGGGAACTATCCGCCGGCGGCTCCCGGCCGATTCGATCGCGAGTTCCGTCACGCGATCGAGCTCCACCGCGATGACGACTGCCGCGTCTTCCGCCACCAGGAGCGCTTCTGGTTCTCGCCCGAGGAGTTCCGCCGCCAGGCCGAGCGCACCCGGGAGGTGGCGCTCTCGATCCGGAGCGGAGAGGGTATCGGACTCTTCGACTCCATGCAGAGGCGGTTGCGGCAGGTCGAGTTCGACATGTGCGACGAGATGGAGGCGAAGCGCCACTCGTTCTGCGCCGTGGGGCTCGTCGCCAGGCAGTCCGTCACCGTGCATCCCGGCGCGTTCCGGCTCCTCCTGGCGAACGGCGTCGAGCGCGTCTGGGTGACCGACCAGGGTGCCCTGCTGCGGCGCGAGATTCCCGACGAAATGCGCGTGATCGTCTACGATACGTCCCGGGAGCCGGTGACCGTGAGCAACCAGGAGTGGAAGCTCACCTACGACGAACGTCCCCTGATGGTATGGCTGAGAGTGCCGTACGAGTACGGGGGCTGGACGCTCGCCGAGCTCGAGGTCGCGCCGACCAAGCTGGCGAGCAAGTAGAAAGGAGGCTCAGGCTCCGCGAACCGCATCGGTGCGAGCGCTCGAACCGGGAGGTTCCGAGATGAGGAGAACCCTGACGACCTCGGTTCTCACCGCGATCTTCCTGATGGCGATGTCGCTCCCGCTGCCCGGCGGTCCAGCCGCCGAGCGGGGTATCGTGGACGCCGCCGGCGCCTACGTGCAACCGATGTCCCCGCTTTCCTGCTACACGTATGACGAGCAAGGCGGCTGGGGCTGGGCGCTGAGGTGTTATTACGACCTCCTCATGCTCCAGGATGACTACGAGTGGACATGGCTCTGATTCGAGTCCGCGAGGCCGCGCCCGCCCTTGCCTGCGCGGGGGCGGGCGCCGACCGGACCGTGTAGCGCGCTCGAGCGTCACCAGCGTGAATGGCCGATGCCAGCTTTCGACGGCGCCTGCAGTCCCCCGGAAATGAGATCGCTTACGAATTGAAATTCATATATCATAAAATTCTGTTTCGGGGGATTTCGCGTTCGGGGCACGCTCGCCCCATCCTGGTCGCGTCAAGGGGGGTTTCCAATGCGGCACTCCGTCATGGTGGCTCTCGTGGTAGCGTCCCTGCCGTTGCTGTCGGTCCTCGCCGCTCCCGCCCTGGCTCAGGTGTCGGGCTCCTGCTTCCTCGCCGGGCAGACCGATCATTCCGGAGCGCGCGTCGTCTTCACGGCGGGTTCGCCGTCCGCGGTCACGGACAGCACGTTCACCTCCACCGACGGTTCCTATTCGGTGAGCCTGGCCGCCGGCGTGTATGCGGCGGAGTACGGGAAGCCCGGCTACATCCCGCATGCCGCTCCCGATGCCATCTTCGTCGGAGTGGATCCTGTCGTGCTGCCCGACGTCACGCTCGAGCCTGGCACCACCATCGAGGTCAGCGGCGAGATCGGTACGGCGCTCTGGACGACGGGGACGATCGTCCGCGTCGTGGGCAACGTCACGGTTGGACAGTACGACACGCTGACGATCGAGCCGGGAGTCCGCGTGATCTTTTCCGGGGCAGGGTACTACGGCTTTTCGGTGTTCGGCACCGCGTTGTTCCTGGGTGCCGAAGGCGACAGTATCGTCTTCGAGTCCGAGATCGCCGGAGCCGGACCCAACACCTATAACAACATCAGCATGAACGGGTGCGCCGGCGGCCTGGCCGAGTACTGCGTCTTCCGCCATACCAGTGCCGTCCAGGCCGGCGGCGGGTGCCAGAATCCCCAGCGCCTGTTCACGTTCTCCCACTGCACCGTCGAGTGGACCACCTACGGGTTCGCGTTGAGCAAGGGCCCGGTGGAACTGAACGACTGTCTGATGCGCCGGAATGCAGAGAGCGGTGTGTACATGGCGGGGGCCGACAGCAACACGGTGCTGAATCGCTGCCGGATCGTGGACAACACCGCCGCGGCTCAGATCCTGGTCCAGAGCAGCACCGGCTGGCCGCGGATCCTCGACTGCGTGATCGGCGCCGAGGAGTTCGTCACGCCTAGCCTCTACGGGATCGATGCGCGCGGCAGCTCGGTCATCGTGCGGCGTTGCACCGTCAGCGGTGGTCGGTCCGCCGGCATCATACTGAATCAGGGCACGAGCATGACATCCGTCGAGGAATGCCTGATCACCGGCAACGAGGCAGGTATCCAGATGGGCTTCGTGCTCGGGACGATCCGCAACAACACGATCGTCGCGAATCCCGGTATCGGACTGTCGGTCAACGGCCCAGGCGCCGGCGGAGGCCCGCTCGTATTCAACAACATCGTCGTGAACAACGGGATGGGGCTGGTCATCGACAACCAAGTGGACCGCCTCGAGTACAACGACGTGTGGGGCAACACCACCGACGCCACCGGCACCGCCCTGCCTCTCGGTTACGGTGCCTTCATCACCGTGAACGCGAACGGCGATCCGGCGGACATCTACTACAATATTTCCGCGGATCCGGCCTTCGCCGATGCGTCTGTCGGTGACTACCACCTGTTGCCGGGCTCGCCCTGCCTGAACGCCGGCGACCCGGCGTACCTCGATCCCGACGGGTCCGTGAGCGATCTGGGCTGCTACTGGCTGGACGCCGCGACCGGAGTACCGTCACCACCGGCCGGCGCCGGGCGCTTGCTGCCGTGCGTTCCCAACCCGTTCAATCCCAGGACGGAGGTGCGGTTCTTCGTCGGCCGCACCGGGCCCGTGGAACTGACCGTTCACGATGCGATGGGACGTCAGGTGCGGAGGCTCTTCCGCGGCCGGCTGCCGGCGGGTCTAGCCGGCCTGGAGTGGGACGGGTGCGACGATTCCGGCCGCGGCTTGCCGTCGGGTGTCTACTTCAGCCGGCTGACGATCCCGGCGGGAGACGCCGGAGAGGCCGGCGTGTGGACGGGGAAGATGATGCTGATCAGGTGACCGAGTCGGGGTCGGATCCTGTGTGTCCACCGCTGTCGGCCGGCGTCCCGGGCGAGAATGGGCGACGGGGCCGTCCAGGCAGCCGGCCGCCCCCGGCGCACCCAGGCTCAGCGGAGCACCCTGACTCCCTCGCTCGTGATCTCGAGCGCCTGCACGGGGCCGCCGTAGTGCGCGGCGGCGCCGGTGTCGATGCACCAGACGCGTTCGTCGCAGCGCGGGGCGATGCCGTCGGCCTGGACCGTGTGCCCCACCACCATGCGGTCGCAATCGAGCGCGGTGAGTACCTCGTCGAGCAGGCTGCAATCGCCGGCGTCGGGTTCGTCGCTGTAGTGCCGGGCCCAGGTCGGGGCGTCGCGCCGCCGCAGCAGTTCCGGCTGGGGCCCCGTGCCGAGCAGCCAGGCCCGGGTCTCGGCGTTGACTCGCTGGACGCCGTGGGCGAGGTGCTCGGGCAGCAGCCCGCCGTGCACGAACACCGTGCGGCCGATGATCACGGCCACATCGTGCCGGGCGAGCTGGCGCGCGTAGGGGCCGCCGGGGCGAAACGCCACGACCCGGGGGCGCCGAGCGGGAGGCACGTCGGTGAGGGAACTGTCAGCCGGGTCGATGACGATGCCGGCGTCGGCGAAGTCGTCCCAGCCGCCGCCGGTGACGTAGCGGAAGTCTCCGCTCACGTTCATCAGTTCGTGATTGCCGAGCAGCGCGTGCACGGCGCCACCGGCCGCGGCCGCCTCCTCGCCGATGCGCCGCAGCAGGTCGAGGATCGCCTGCTCCTCGTCGCCGCGATCGAGCACGTCGCCGGTCTGAACCACCACCAGATCGCCGCCGCACCAGCGGTCGTGCGCGTCGATGGCGCCGGCGACGCGCAGGCCGCGACGCGCGGCGTCCAGATCGCCGTGCCAGTCGCCGAGGGCCACGATCCGGGCGGGCGCGGGGTGGCGGACGAGAGCATCGTCGGCACGGGCGGCCGCGACCCCGGATAAGACGGATGCCGCCAGGGTCATGACGATCAGCAGCGACCAGCGTCCACGGAGACGGCGGGTGCCCGCTCCGGCGGTCAACTCCGCCCCACCCGGGCTCCGACTCCAACCGGCAGCGGCAGGATCCCGATCGTGACGCCGAACATCACGCGGCGTTGCTGCGTGACGATCGCGGCCAGCCCCGGCTGCAACGGTCCCACCCGAAAAACGCCCGGGTACAGGTTCACGCGCCACCGGTTGTCCTTGTTCTTGGCATAGAGCACCGACGCGAGCAGGCTTCCCTCGCAATCGAGGAACAGACCGCCGCTGGTGGTGAGATTGGCGGTCTCGGAGAAGCGGTCCACGTCGCGCAGGTTCTTGGCCACGAAGCCGCCCCCCGCGCTCAGGTGGTAGCCGTCGCCCAGGTGGCGGGAGAGACCGAACTCGCCGCTGTTGCCCCAGTGGTAGAAGATGTACCAGGGCGACGCGTTCTGCAGTCGCAGGCGGACCATGTAGTTCTGGCCCGCGTTCTCCAGCGTACCCAGCTCGGGATCGTAGAATGGCTGCCAGGACCAGTCGGCCATGTTCAGGGTCTGGCCGAAGAACCGCGCCACGCGATCCGAGCTGAAGAGCAGGATGCCGGCGATGTCGAAGATGTAGACGTCCGCCACCGGGTCCGCGCGCCAGCCGGTGCGTCCGTCCATCTCCACCGTCTCGTTCAGCAGGTGGTAGGACCAGATCGTGGTGAGCGCCCACGCCGTCGGCCATGGATACCGGTGCCAGGTGAACCATTCGCGCATCATGCGGTAGCTCATGCCGCCGCCGATGAGGTGGTTCATGTAATTGGGCCAGTACTGGGCCTTGCCGCTGTTGATGCTGACGGGGATCAGCTCCGAGTGCAGGAAATCCCACCAGCCGACGTGGTCGATGGCTGCGACGGGGTTGCCGAGGTTGTTCCAGAGGCCGCGCCAGCCGCGCTCGAAGTCGATGTCCGAGATCCTGTTGGAGCGATTCTCCATCTGCAGGATGCCGAACCCACCGTTGATGATCAGACGCGGCGGCGTGATCAGGCTCTCGGAACCGTAACGGCGCCCCTCGTAGAAGTAGTAGTCACGGATTCCGGAACCGGGCGGCGCAGCCTCGTCGGGCGCGCCGGCGATCGCCGGGGAGGCGGCCTCCGGCTCGCGAGCCGCCGTGGACGCGCCCGGCACCCCGAGCGCGATGACGGCGGCGAGCCGGACCAGCACCAGGTGAACGGCGCTCGGCCGCCACCGGCGCAGCCGACGACGGCGACGGGAAAAGTGCGGGAACTGCGGCTGGCGCTGCGCTGCGGTGGGCTGCATGGCCCGAATATGGATCGTTCACCAGGGGAACTCAACCCTGCGCATGTCGCCCCGGGAGATCCCGAGGTCCAGGCTCGGTCCGAGAGTCTCAGAGAGTCTAGCCAGGGTGATCGGGGAGGCCGCGGATACGCCTCTCGAGGACCCGCACCCCGATCAGCACCACCAGCCCCATCCCCACCGCCAGGCCCGCGATCACGTAGTGGCCGCCGCCCACGCTCACACCGATGGCGCCGGTAAACCAGAGGCTGCCCGCGGTGGTGAGCCCTTCCACCGAACCGCCGCTGCGGATGATCGAGCCGGCGCCCAGGAACCCGATGCCGCCGATGATGCCCTCCAGCAGCCGCAGGGGGTCGACCCGGGTCACGGACGGATCGTCGATCACGAGCTGCGCATGGATCTCGAGCGCCACCAGCGTGAACGTGGCCGAGCCCAGGGCCACCATCATGTGGGTCTTCAGGCCGGCGACCTTGCCCCGGATCTCGCGCTCGACGCCCAGCGCTCCGCCCAGGACGATGGCCAGCGCCAGCCGCAGGGCGATCTCGCCGGTGTCGGGAATCAGGTCCAAGGGCACGCTCCGGTCTGCGGGGCCCCGCCGGGCGGGAAAGTTCTCCGTGCCGGGGGACGGACGGCATCGTAGCCAAGGAAACACGGATGTCGTCCGCGCGCCGCTCTCGACCTGGATCCAGGGGTGCGGGTGCCTGACCCGCATGATTCCATGAGCGGTCTGCTGCGGCTGGTCAAATGCGGGCTAACGCCGCGGGGACTTCGCCGCCGGTTTGACCCGACGGGGACGGGCGCGTCCGTCTCGTGCGGGCAGTCGCAGCTTCAGGCGCTGGATCCGCCGCAGCAGCGTGGTGCGGTGAATGCCCAGCGCATCGGCGGTGGCCTGGCGGTTCCAGCCGTGGCGCGCCAGCTCGTCGCGGAGGAACCGTGCCTCGGCCTCGGCCAGGCTCGCCCGCCGCCGCTCGCCGCCGCTGCGCAGGCTCCCGTGCACACGTGGCGGCAGGTGCTGGAGATCGACCACCGGACCGTTGCAGAGGACGTAGGCGTGCTCGACGATGTTCTCCAGCTCGCGGACGTTGCCGGGATAGTCCAGTCCCTGCAGCAGGTCCAGCACCGGCGCGGTGACGCCGCCCACCTGCTTGCCATGCCGGGCGCGCAGCCGCGCCAGGAACCGGTCCACCAGCAACGGCACGTCGGTGCGGCGGTCGCGCAGGGGCGGCAGGTCGACGCTGAGGACGTTCACGCGGTAGTAGAGGTCGCTGCGGAAACGGCCTTCGTCCACCGATCGGGCCAGGTCGGCCGAACTGGCCGCCATCACGCGGACATCCGCCTCCACGGGCTGCACGTCGCCCGACCGTTCGTAGAGCCGGTCCTGCAGGACGCGGAGCAGCTTCACCTGCGCCGGCAGCGGCATGGCGCCGATCTCGTCGAGGTAGAGGGTACCGCCCTCGGCCCTGGCGATGCGGCCGGTCCGTTCCCTCGTGGCTCCGATGTAGGCGTCCGCCCCACATCCGAACAGCTCCGGCTCCAGCAGGTCCTCCGGCAGCGCCGCGCATTCCAGGGTCACGAAGGGTCCGTTGCGTCGCGGGCTGAGGTCATGGATCGCGCGCGCCACCAGCCCCTTACCGGTGCCGGTCTCGCCGGTGATCAGGACGCAGCTGTCGCTGGCGGCGATCGTGGGCAGCAACGCGACCAGGTTCTGCAGCTGCCCGGAGTTCGTGAACAGCGCGTCGAGCGGTTCTCCACGTTCCAGCGTCCCGCCGGTCCCCGGTACGGAACCGACGCCGCGCAGGGTCTCCACGCCGCCGATGGGCCGCCCGGCATCGTCATGCATGATCGCCGAGGAAAGGAGGGCCGGAGTGCGGAGCCCGTCGCGGCGCAGCAGGTCCACCGCCAGGTTCACGATCGGCTGCCCCGAGGTGCGCGCTGCGCTCAGGGCGCACGACTCGCGGCAGACGTTCAGCCGCAGCACCTCGTGGCATGGCCGGCCCAGCGCCTGCTCCCTCGTGATGTCCAGCAGGTGCAGGGCCGCCTCGTTGATGGCGACGATCCGCCGCCGCTCGTCGACCGCGTACACGCCGTCGGCGGTACTGTGAAACATGCGTTCGATCAGGTCCGGGGTCGGGGCCGCTGCGGGAGCGGCGGCGGCGGTGCCGGTCGTCGCGGGCCGCACGGCCGGGACGTCTTCGATGTCCGCGCCGTCCGGGCGCGGCGGTGTCTGGGGTTCCGAACCGGCTCGCGGTCGCTGCATGCTGCCTCCTCCGGGCAAAGGAGTCGCACCCGACCGGGCAAGTCAACCGTCATGAGAGGTCGTCTCGATCGTCACGGGCCCGGTTCGCCAGGCAGAGGAACAGGACGCCCAGGAGGATGAATACCCCTCCCACGGGCCAGATGACGGGATACCCTTGCGCGTCCGGCATCCAGCTCCGGGCGACGTCGATGGCGGCGCCCACCAGCAAGGGGCCCAGCAGCCGGGCTTGGAGAAGGAGCGTCGATCCGCTTGCCCGGGAGCAGCTCGACACTGATGATGATGCTGGAGAACGCCGCACGGGAACCACAGACGAGGAGGAAATGATGGCCGACGAGCGCGTTGTTCAGGGCAAGATGGAGGTGGCCGGCCTGGTGGGCCCGCTGTGGATCCTGGGCTGGCTCTTCACTCTCGGCTACGTCGGTCTGAACGTGCCGAAGGCGCTCTGGGCCGTGGTGATCTGGCCCTACTACCTGGGGTCGGCGCTCGGCCAGTGATGTGGACTGCCGGCGAGCCGCCCGGCAAGTGACGCTGCCGGCCGGCGGTCCGCTCGGCTATCCCGCCAGCAGTCCGGGCGGAAGGAGCCACACCAGTTCGCCGCTCGGCTCACCGCGGTCTTCCAGGTCGACGCGGGCCAGGCCGCCCTTCTTGACGACCACGCGGGAGCCGCCGGTGATCTCGCCGATCACCTCGCTGAAGCCGGGCTCGTGGCCGACGAGCAGGAAGCGCTCGCAGTCGGGGTGGCGGGCGAGAAGGCGCGCGAGCTCCGGGACGCTGAACTCCGGGCCGAGCCCCCGGTCGACATGCAGGCGGTCGTCAAGGCCGAGATGGCCGGCGACGATCTCGGCCGTCTGACGGGCCCGCAGCAGCGGGCTGGTGATCACCACGTCGAGTCTCAGGTCGAGCTCCGCCATCGCGGCGGCCTCCTGCGCCATGCGTTCGCGGCCCCTGTCGGTGAGCGGGCGCAGGTCGTCGTCGTCGCCCTCGTACTCCGACCGGTCCGCCAGGCCGTGGCGCAGGAAATGGATCCGGAGCCGGTGACTCAAGATGTACCTCCGTTTGCATCCAGCGCGTCCATTCCGTGTCCGGCGGTCCGCGCGTCCGCGCGCCCGCGCGCCCGCGCGCCCGACGCCCGGCGGCGTCCGGCGCGGCGGCGTGCTCAGCTGTGGTGCGAATCCCGCAGCAGCAACTCCTGGACGTCGATGGCCGGTTCCCCGGTTTCGCGGGTCACCCGTTCGTAGCTGCCGTCCGGCTTCATGATCCGGGCCTTGACGTTGTCCGCCAGGTAGCCGGCCAGGACCGTGTCCCGCAACCTGCGGACGAGCGCGGGGGCGAGCACCGGGAAGACGCTCTCCACCCGCCGGTCCAGGTTGCGCGTCATCAGGTCCGCGGAGCCGAGATAGATCTCCTCCTGGCCGCCGTTGGCGAAGCAGTAGATACGGCTGTGCTCGAGGAACCGGCCGACGATGCTCCGCACGCGGATGTTCTCGCTGAGACCGGGAACTCCCGGGCGCAGGCTGCACATGCCGCGCACGATCAGGTCCACCGGCACACCCGCCTGGGAGGCACCGTACAGCAGCGAGATGAGACCCTCGTCCACCACCGAGTTGCACTTGAGGATGAGGCGCGCCTCACGGCCCTTGGCACGGTGCGTGATCTCGCGCCGGATCAGGTCCTCCAGGCGCCGGCGCAGGTTCAGCGGCGCCACCAGCAGCTTGCGGAAGTCGCGGATGCTGGAATATCCGGTCAGGTAGTTGAACAGATCGGTCGCGTCGGCGCCCAGGTCCGGATCGCAGGTGAGGACCCCGACGTCCTCGTAGAGGCGCGCGGTGACGTGGTTGTAGTTGCCGGTACCCAGGTGCAGGTAGCGCCGCACGTCGTCGCCCTCGCGGCGGACCACCAGCAAAACCTTCGCGTGGGTCTTCAGGCCGAGCATGCCGTAGATGACGTGGACGCCTTCGCTCTCCAGCATCTTGGCCCAGCCGATGTTGCTCTCCTCGTCGAAGCGCGCCTTGAGCTCCACCAGCACGGTCACCTGCTTGCGGTGCTCGCGCCGCGCCTCCAGCAGGAGCTTCACGACCGGCGACCGGGCGCCCACCCGGTAGAGGGTGTGCTTGATGGCCAGCACGTCGGGGTCGCGGGCGGCCGCCTTCAGGAAGTCGGTCACCGGGTCGAAGGCCTCGTAGGGGTGGTGCAGCAGGATGTCGCCCTGGCGGATGGCGGCGAAGATGCTGCCCTCGCGGTGCTCCGGGCGCAACGCCTTGGGCACGGTGGGGCTGAAGGGCGTGTCCTTCAGATCGTAGCGATCGATCTCGTAGAGCGCCATCAGACCGCCGAGCCCCAGCGGCGAGGGGAAGGAGTAGACGTCGTTGCGGTTCACGGCCAGATTCTCGACGAGCACGTCGCGACCCTTGACGGTCATCTCCTCGCTCAACTCCAGCCGCACCACCGGCCCGAAGCGCCGCTCCTGGACGCTCTCGGTCATGGTTTCCAGCAGGTCCGAGGCCTCCAGCTCCTGGATCTCGATGTCCGCGTTGCGCGTGACGCGGAACGCATGCGCTTCCAGGATCTCCATCCCCGGGAACAGCGCGTCGAGGTGAGCGGCGACCACCTGTTCCATCCACACGAAGTAATGGTGGTGGGGGACGGTACCGTCCTTGCGCGTACCGCCGGACGAGCGCTTCAGCGGCACCAGGCGCGGCAGGATGGCGGGCACCTTGACCCGGGCGAAGTGCTCCTCTCCGCGCGGGTCGCGGATGAGGATGGCGAGGTTCAGGCTCAGGTTGGAGATGTGGGGGAACGGGTGCCCCGGATCGAGCGCCTGCGGCGTGAGCACCGGAAAGATCGACTGATAGAAGTAGCTCTCCACCTGCTTGCGCTGCTTGGTGTTCAGATCGGGGTACTCGAGCACGTGGATGCCGCGCCGCGCCAGTTCCGGGCGCAGCACGTTCTGCCAGTGGGCCACGCTCTCCTGCATGAGGGGCACGGCGGTCTTGCGGATGGCGGCGAGCTGTTCCGCCGGGGTGTGGCCGTCCAGCGAGAAGTCCACGATCCCCGCGCGCTGCTGCATGATCAGCCCGCCCACGCGGACCATGAAGAACTCGTCGAGGTTCGCGCCCGTGATGGCCAGGAACTTGACTCGCTCGAGCAGGGGGTTCTCGGCGCAGGTCGCCTCCTGCAGCACCCGGCGCTGGAATTCGAGCAGGCTCAGTTCACGGTTGATGTAGAGCTGCTCGCGGTCGGTCAGGGTGTGCGGACGGACCGAGCGCCGGCTCTGCTTGTCCACCGGAGGGGCAGCCGTTCTGTCGTTGGCGGGCAGCCGCTCGGGCGCCGGGTCACCGACCATGGGGGTCTGGCCTCCTGCTGCCGGCCACGTGGCCGGAAGCCTGTGTCGGATCCCGACTCCGGATGGGTCGGGGTGCGGCCGCCCTCGAGGGGCGGCGGAACGCCGGCGAATGATCCATACTGTGGCCGGACCGCGTCCCGCGCGAATCCGGAGCAGGAGCCGTGCCGGACCGGCCCCGATCGTTCGCGGCACCTGCGGGACGGGCGAACCGGTCGATCACCACCCCGTCGAGGCGAGATCATGGGCGACAAGAGCAAGGAACTCTGCAACTGGAAGCCGGCCCGCATCGAGAAGGATCTGGACAAGGTGCGGAAGATCGTCGCGCGGCCGCGATTCGTCTGCCTCAAGTGCGCGCGGGCCGCCGCCGATCGGAAGCACCTCTGCAAGCCGGAAACCATCGACTGAGTCCCAACCGGATCATCCGCCCACGGTGAGCGCCACGGCCGACAGGAATTCGTCGAGGTCCACCGGCTCCTCGATGAACGCCGTCGCCTCGTCCACCGCCAGATCGGGGCCGCGCACGTCGCCGATGATGACCACCGGCGTACCCTTCAGGTCCGGATCGCCGCGCAACCCGCGATAGAAACCGGTGCCCGAGCGTAAGCCCGAACGATCGGCCGGGCCCAGGTCCATGACCACGAGCGACGGGTGCTCGCTGCGAGCCAGCGCCATGGCCGACCGTCCGCTCTCCACGACCACTGCGCGGTAGCCGTTGTCTTGCAGCGCACGCCTGAGCAACGTGGCGGTCTCGATGCTGTCCACGGCGACCAGGATCGTCTTGCCCAACGCAGGCTCCTCTCGTCGGCTGCCGGGCGGTGCGGTCGTGCCGCAAACGATACCCACGATTCCCGGGAACCGCGACCGGAACGCATCGCCAGTGGACGCAACGCTTTTTCAACGTTACAGATGTGTTGAACCCCGGCGAAGGAGAAGCATTCGTGGATCAGATCATGCGCACGCTGCACCACCTCGGTGCCATCCTCTTCGTGGGCAACCTCATCATCTCCTTCCACTGGAAGGTGCGGGCCGATCGCTCCCGCGACCGACGGGTGATCGCCGAGGCGCACCGGTCGGTCGGAGCCACCGACAGCATGTTCGCCGCCACGGGGGCCGTGCTGATCCTGCTCACCGGACTGCACCAGTCGGCCCGCTACGGCGTGCATCTGCTCTTCACCAGCCTGTGGCTGGGCGGGGGGTCGCTGTTGTTCGTGCTGGCGGTGATGGTGTGGCTGATCGGCATGCAGCGATCGCTGCGCCGACAGCGCGCGCTGGTGGCCGCGGCCGCGCCGTCCGATGCGGTGCCGGACGCTTACTGGCCCGCCGCCCGCCGCTGGTACGTGATGGGCATCGTGGCGATGGCCCTGCCCATCGTGAGCCTGATCCTGATGGTGTTCAAGCCGCATGTCTAGAACGGCGGGCCGCGATGCGGCCCGCCGCTCCGGCCGGCCGCCGCATCGCGTCGGCGAACGTGCGCGACGGCCGCTCGGGGCACCCTTGCCGGGCCGGCGTGCCTACTCGGTCGCCGTCCCGCCGGCCTTCCGCATGAACATGCTGAGGAAGTCGACCGGCACCGGGAACACGGTGGTGGAGTTGTTCTCGGCCGCGATATCGACCAGCGACTGCAGGTATCGCAGCTGCAGGGCCGCGGGGTGCGGCTCGATGATGGCCGCCGCCTGGGCCAGGCGCTCGGCCGCCTGGAACTCGCCTTCGGCGTGGATCACCTTCGCGCGCCGCTCGCGTTCGGCCTCCGCCTGGCTGGCCATGGCGCGCTTCATCTCCATGGGCAGGTCCACGTCCTTGATCTCGACCATGCTCACCTTGATGCCCCACGGATCGGTGGCCTCGTCCACGATGCCCTGGATGGCGGCGTTGAGCTTATCGCGCTCGGCGAGCAGCTCGTCGAGGTCGGCCTGACCCACCACGCTGCGCAGCGTGGTCTGGGCGATCTGACTCGTGGCGAACATGAAGTCCTCCACCTCGATGATCGACTTGTCCGGATCGATCACCCGAAAGTAGAAGACGGCGTTGACCCGCACCGAGACGTTGTCCTTGGTGATGACGTCCTGCGGCTCCACGTCGAGAGCGATCGTGCGCAGACTCACCCTCACGATGCGTTCGATGAAGGGCACCAGGATGATCAGTCCCGGCCCCCGGATCCCCACGAATCGGCCGAGACGGAAGATCACACCGCGTTCGTACTCGCGGAGCACGCGCAGGGAGTTGGCGAGCACGAACAGCACCAGCAGCAGAAAGACGAGCGGAACGGCGTAGGGCATCGCGATCTCCTTTCGGGGTAAGGCTTTCCGGCGAGCGGGTCAGCTCGAAGGCACCCGCTCCACGCCCGGGTCGGTCGGGCGCACCAGGGCCACCCGCCCGACGATCTCGGTCACGACCACCGTGTGGCCTGCCGGCACCTCCTCGGATGCCTCGGCATCCCACATCTCGCCATGGAAGAAGACCTTGCCGCGTCCGGAGCCGCCCGGGATGGCCACCACGACCCGCCCGGTGGCGCCGACCAGCGCTTCGCGTCCGCTGACCGCTGGGCGCCGCTGAGCGCGGATCACGAGCCAGACGGCCAGGATGAAGAATCCCGAGAACGCGACGACCGCCGGGATCAGCACCGACAGGCTGATCTGGGCCCACGGTTCGGGCGAATCGAACAGCATCAGCGAGCCGAGCACCAGGGAGGTGACGCCGCCGATCGAGAGTGCACCGAAACTCGTCACCTTGATCTCCAGGATCAGCAGGATGACCCCGAGCAGGATCAGGCCGAAGCCGGCGAAGTTCACCGGCAGCGTCTGGAAGGCGAACAGCGCCAGCAGCAGGCAGATGCCGCCCAGGATCCCGGGCACTAGGGCGCCGGGATTGCTCAGTTCGAAGAAGATACCATAGATTCCGATGAGCATCAGGATGTAGGCCAGGTTCGGATCGGCCAGCCGCTTGAGCAGCGACTGCCGCCAGCCCATCGCGCGCTCCTCGACCACGGCGCCGGCCAGGTCCAGCTCCACCTCCACGTCGGCCACGCGGATCCTGCGCCCCTGCAGACTGTCCAGGAGCGCGGGCAGGGACGGCGCGACGATGTCGACGATGTTGGCCTCCAGCGCCTCTCTGGCAGTGAGATTGGCGGCTTCCACCACGAACGACCGCGCCACCTCCGTGTTGCGGCCCCGCTGCCGCGCCAGCGAGGCGATGTAGGCGGCGGCGTCGTGGGCCACCTTCTTGGCCATGACCGTGTCCATCTCCGCCCCGCCCATCTGCACCGGGCTGGCCGATCCGATGTTCGTGCCCGGCGCCATGGCCGCCACGTTGGCGGCGATGGTGATGAAGGCGCCGGCGCTGGCGGCGCGGGCTCCGGACGGCGACACGTACACCACCACCGGCAGTGGCGCGGCGAGCATGTCCTTGATGATGGAGCGCATGGCGGTGTCGAGGCCGCCCGGCGTGTCGAGGGCGATCACCACGGCCGTGACGCCGCTGGCGGCCGCCTGGGCGAGGCTGCCGCCCAGGTACTCCGAGGCCACCGGGGTGATGGGGCCGTCGTAAGGCAGCACCCAGACCAGGGGAGGATCGCGACGCAGGGGCATGTCGTCGGACCGCGACAAGGTGTCGCCGGCTGCGCCGGCCGATCCCTCGGTCGTGGTCTCTTCCTGCGCTGCGGGACCGGTCGCCAGCAGGGCGGCGCCGACCGCGAGGACGGCTGCCGCCGTCAGGGATCGGATGCGTCGAGGCATCTCGGCTCCTTGCGCGGGGGAGGGGCTCCAGTCCAATGATAACGCAACGGCGCGGCGGCGCGCACCAGCCATCCCCTCGAGCGATCGTGAGCGGCGGCGGCGGCGCTTCGCGATTACCATGGCCGACATTCCGGGCCGCGGCCCTCTTGATTGCTGGAGGTCTCGATTGTCGCAGGAGAACCCGTTTTGATCCAGTTGTCTATGGTGCGATCCGCGCGCGCCGTCCCGTCGCGCGGCCGGCAGTGGCCGGTCGCGCTCGTCGTGCTGTCGGTCCTGGCGCTGGCGGCCGCCGGCTGCGGCGGCGACGGCGGCGACGGCGGCGACGGCGATGGCGGCGACGGCGATGGCGGTGCGACCCCTGCCGGCCCGGCGTCGGCCCGGCCGGAGATCGACGCCGAGCTGCTTGCGACCGCCTCGGCGCTGGTTCCCGGCACGACCGCCGAGCTGGGGGTGGTCTTGCGCATCCCGCGGCCGTGGCACCTCTACGGGCCCACGCGGAACGACACCGGAATGCCGCCGCAGCTCACCTGGCAGCTTCCCGAAGGGTTCGGCATCGGCACCGAGCGGTGGCCGGTGCCGCATCGATACGTGTCGCCCGGCGACATCCTCGACCACGTCTATCACGACGAGCTGGTGCTGCTGGCGCCGCTGGCGGTTCCCCCCGACGTCGCCGCCGGCGACAGCGTCACCCTGCGCGTGCGGATCCGGTGGCTGGCCTGCGCGGAGGTCTGCGTGCCGGGAGCGAGCGAGGCGGCCCTCACGCTGCCGGTGGCGACGCCGGGTTCCGAACCGCCGGCCGCCGGTGCCGCCGTGGACAGTCTCTTCGCGCGCACGCGCGAGCGCTGGGCCACCCCCCCGACTGCCGGCGCCGTGCGCCATTCCTGGGCGGGCGACGTTCTCGTCCTCGAGGTGCCCGGGGCCGATCGCCTCGTCTTCTATCCGGCTGACGAGGGTCGGGAGATCACCCGGCCGCTCGCCGACGCCGAGGCGGAGGGCGCGGTTCTGCGCCTGCAGACCGGTCCTGCCCCGGGTACGGCGAACGCGGCGGATGCCCTCGACGACAGCGTGCGCGGCGTTTTGGCCGTGCATGGCGCCGGCGACGTGCCGGTACGTTTCTGGAGCATCGACATCCCGGGTCCCGAGGGGCCCCGACACCGACAGCAGGAGGAGGCTTCCCGATGACACCTCTTACCCTTCGACTTTCCGCTCGCGACGCGGCCACGACGGTTGCGGCGATCCTGACGCTGGCGCTGGTGGCGGCAATGCCCGCGGCGGCCACGCCCGCTGCGGCCACGCCGGCCGAGGTGGGGCAGGCGGCTCCCGATTTCACCCTCACCGACATCGAGGGCAAGGAGCACCGCCTTGGCGACTACATGGCCGAGGGGATGGTGGTGGTTTTGGAGTGGTTCAACCCCGACTGCCCGTTCGTCCAGAAGCACCATCGTACCCACAAGACCATGGACGAGCTGGCGGCACGCTATGCCGACCACGACGTGGCCTGGCTGGCGGTGAACTCGGGCGCGCCCGGCAAGCAGGGCGCCGGCCTCGAACGCAATCGCAAGGCTCACGAGGAGTTCGCCATGACCGCGCCGTTGCTCCTCGACGAATCGGGCGACGTGGGACGCGCCTACGGCGCCAAGACCACGCCGCACATGTTCGTCATCGATCGTGAGGGCGTGCTGCGGTACGCAGGCGCCATCGACAGCGATCGCGATCCGGCCCGGCTTGGCGAGACCAACCACGTGGATGAAGCCCTGCAGGCCGTCGTTGCGGGCAAGACGGTGAAGACCGCCACCACCCGTCCGTACGGCTGCAGCGTGAAGTACTCCGACTGAGCGCCGTCGGAACCCGCGGGTGAACCATGACGGTCGGCCGCGCGGCGCCGCCGAGGTCGTCGCGCCGCCCGCCGGCGCTGGACCGTCGCGCCCGCGGAATGTCAAACTTTTATCAGGGCAGGAACGGTCGCATTTGTTCCCGCGGCCCCCCGAATCGGGACTACGTCTGTCCGCGTAAGGCCAGGGCGCCCAGAGCGTTCCGTCCGCCGGGCGTCCGCTTCCGGCGGTCCCACGTGCAACTTACGGCATACCAAAGGATTACTTTTCGCCGAGGGGTGGCACCCGAGCCACAACGGGGGCCCGAACCGCCGCCGCTCTCGGTCCGAACGCACGCTCCGGCCAGGAAATCCCATGCCGGTGAATAGATTAAGATGATACCGCTCGTGTATCTCGACGGAGTGCCTGGCCCGCGCCAACCACGCGATCGGCACGGGCGCTTGTTTTTTCTTTGACAGGCATGGGGCGAGATCCTACGTTTCGACCCGGCTCATCATATGGCCGCTGGCCGTCATGACGTCCATCACGGCTTTTCTCGAAAGGACCCCGCTGTGGCGAAGCTGATCAGACCTCACGGTAGCGACGAGTTGATGCCCCTCCTGCTGGAGGGAGACGCCCGCAAGGCCGAGACGGCTCGGGCCGAAAGCCTGCCCCAGTGGAAGATGTCGAGCCGTGAGACCGGTGACATCGTGATGCTGGGCATCGGCGGCTTCACACCCCTCACCGGCTTCATGGACAAGAAGGACTGGGAAGGCGTCTGCAAGCGCATGGCCATGGCCAACGGCGTCTTCTGGCCGATCCCGGTGACGCTCTCGGTGAGCGACGAGTTCGCCGGTTCCATCAAGGAGGGCGACGACATCGCCCTGCGCTCGGCGGACACCGACGAGATCATGGCCACGATGAAGGTGGAGGAGAAGTACTCCATCGACAAGGAACTGGAGTGCAGCGAGGTCTTCAAGACCGTCGACCTCGAGCATCCGGGCGTGAAGATGGTCATGGCCCAGCCTCCGGTGAACCTCGCCGGCCCCGTGAAGGTGCTGAGCGAGAGCTACTACCCGCGCGACTTCGCGGGCCTGTACCAGCGGCCGGCCGAGAGCCGCAAGGTCTTCGAGGACCGCGGCTGGAAGACGATCGCCGCTCTGCAGCTTCGCAATCCCATGCACCGCAGCCACGAGTACCTGGCGAAGATCGCCACGGAAGTGAGCGACGGTCTCTACATCCACCAGCTCGTCGGCAAGCTGAAGGCCGGCGACATCCCCGCCGACGTGCGTGTGAAGTGCATCGACACCCTGGTAGAGTACTACTTCATCAAGGACCGGGTCCTCACCGGTGGCTATCCGCTGGACATGCGCTATGCCGGTCCTCGTGAAGGTCTGCTGCACGGTCTCTTCCGCCAGAACTTCGGCTGCACGCACATGATCATCGGTCGTGACCACGCCGGCGTGGGCGACTACTACGGCCCCTTCGACGCGCAGGACATCTGGCACGAGATCCCCGAGGGCGCTCTCGAGATCAAGATGCTGCCCATCGACTGGACGTTCTACTGCTACAAGTGCGACGGCATGGCCTCGATGAAGACCTGCCCGCACGGCAAGGAAGACCGCCTGTTCCTCAGCGGCACGGCGCTGCGCAAGGCGCTGAGCGAGGGCGGCGAGGTGCCCGCAGAGTTCAGCCGTCCCGAGGTTCTCGCGATCCTGCGCGAGTACTACGCCGGGCTGAAGGACGAAGACAAGGTGGAGATCAAGATGCACCGGGCGGCGACTGGCGATGACAAGAAGAAGTAGTCGCCCTCCGTCAGGAAGGAGTGGGAGCCGACCGATCCATCTTCGCCGCGGCCTGGCCGCGAGTTTCGACCCGCGAAGGGTAGGGACAATCAACAAGGAGGGCGCTGGATGCCCAGCTTCGTGAACCCCGAGAAGTGCGATGGGTGCAAAGCGCTGGACAAGACCGCGTGCCAGCACATCTGCCCCAACGACCTCATGGTGCTCGACAAGGAGCAGATGAAGGCTCACAACATCGAGCCGGAACTCTGCTGGGAGTGCTACAACTGCGTGAAGATCTGCCCGACCCAGGCGGTCGAGGTCCGCGGCTATGCCGACTTCGTGCCCATGGGCGCGGCCGTGACGCCGATGCGCTCCACCGACTCCATCATGTGGACCGTGAAGTTCCGCAACGGCAACATCAAGCGTTTCAAGTTCCCCATCCGGTCGACGGCCGAAGGCTCCGCGAAGCCCGACGGTGGCTGGTCGACCGCCAAGGACGACCTGAAGTCGCCGTACCTGTTCACCGAACCCGAGAGCCTCGGCCTCGAGTCACTGCGTACCCTGAAGTAAGGAGGTGGAGCCAATGGCAGCGTCCGATCGTTTCCAGACAGTCGAAGTCTCCACCGACCTGCTGATCATCGGTGGTGGCATGGCGTCGTGCGGCGCCGCAGTGGAAGCTTCGTACTGGGCCAAGAAGAACGGCCTGAGCGTGGCCCTGGTCGACAAGGCCGCCATGGACCGTTCCGGTGCCGTGGCCATGGGCCTCTCGGCGATCAACCAGTACGTGGGTCTGAAGGACGGGCAGAACAGCCTGAAGGACTACGTGGACTACGTCCGCAACGACCTGATGGGCATCACCCGCGAGGATCTGGTGGCCAACATCGCCCGTCACGTCGACGGCAGCGTCCATCTCTTCGAGAAGTGGGGCCTCCCCATCTGGAAGGACAAGGACGGCGCGTACGTGCACGAGGGCCGCTGGCAGCTCATGATCAACGGCGAGAGCTACAAGGTCGTGGTGGCCGAGGCCGCCAAGAACGCCCTGAACGAGGCCGGTGCCGAGATCTACGAGCGTGTCTTCATCGTGGAGCCTCTCATGGACGGCGACAAGTGCGTCGGCGCCGTGGGCTTCAGCGTCCGCGAGGAGAAGTTCTTCGTGTTCAAGGCGAAGGCCGTGCTGTGCGCCATGGGCGGCGCCGTGCACGTGTTCAAGCCGCGCAGCAGCGGCGAGGGCCTGGGCCGTGCCTGGTACCCGCCGTGGAACAGCGGCTCGAGCGCCTACTTCACCATGAAGGCCGGCGCCGAGATGACCTGCCAGGAAGTGCGCTTCATCCCCGTGCGCTTCAAGGACGCGTACGGCCCGGTGGGCGCCTGGTTCCTGCTCTTCAAGAGCCGCGCCACCAACGCCCAGGGCGGCGAGTACATGGTGGAGCGTCGTCCGGAGCTGGAGAACTGGGGTGCGTACGGCAAGGTGAAGCCGATCCCGGCCAACCTGCGCAACTGGCTCGGCCAGATGGACGTGCTCGACGGCAAGGGTCCGATCTACATGCGGACCGAAGAAGCCATCCAGAAGATCGCGAACGAGTACAAGGACGACGAGAAGGCCTTCAAGAAGAAGATGAAGGAGCTCGAGTCCGAGGCGTGGGAAGACTTCCTCGACATGACGATTTCCCAGGCCATCCTCTGGGCTGCCACGAACACGCAGCCGGAGGAGAGGTCGAGCGAGATCGCCGCGGCCGAGCCGTACTTCATCGGCTCGCACTCCGGCGCCAGCGGTGCCTGGGTGTGCGGTCCCGAGGATCTGCAGAGCGCCGGCTCCAAGAGCGACTACTTCTGGGGTTACCCGAACATGACGACGGTGAAGGGCCTCTTCGCCGCCGGTGACGCCTCGGGCGCCTCGAGCCACAAGTTCAGCTCGGGCTCGCATGCCGAGGGTCGCATCGCCGGCAAGGCCGCCATCGCCTACATCATGGACAACAACGTCGAGCCCAAGATCGACGCCGCGCAGGTCGAGGAGCTCAAGAAGACCATCCTGGCTCCGATGGACCTGTACGAGGAGCACAAGGGCAAGACGACGGACCCGAACATCAACCCGCACTACATCCGTCCGAAGCAGTTCATGATGCGGCTGCAGAAGATCATGGACGAGTACGCCGGCGGCGTGAGCGCCCAGTTCTTCACTAGCGAGCCCCTGCTGACCCGTGGTCAGGAACTGCTCGAGTTCCTCAAGGAAGACAGCTTGAACCTGGCGGCCGAGAACCTCCACGAGCTCATGCGGGTGTGGGAGAACATCCACCGCATGTGGCAGGCCGAGGCTCACGTCCAGACGATGCTGTTCCGCGAGGAGACCCGCTGGCCCGGCTATTACTTCCGCAAGGACAAGCCGGCCCTGGACGAGGCCAACTGGAAGGTCTTCGCGAACCTGACCTGGAACCCGCAGAGCAAGGAGTGGGAGAACAAGAAGCGGGAGATCCACGCGATCTTCTAGTCTTCGCGATCCCAGCCGCGTTCAGCGGATGATCGAACGGCCGGCGGCCCCGCGAGGGGCCGCCGGTGTTCATGGAGGTGTCTTGCGGACGCAGGATCAGTGCTGCCATGCAAAGGTGCTATGGCCTGGCGAGGATCGGGATGTGATCCGTTTCGCTCGACCCGTCAACCCGGACGACACGACGCTGCGGGTGCGCGAGCGTACAGCCGAGCATGCGGTGGGGCCTTTCGGGCTGGAAGCGACGAAGGCGTTCAGCCGAGGACACCATGCCCGAACCGACCCGGCTGGAGAAGCACCGACATTGCGGCGCCGAGCGGTGGTGACGGGGCTTTGCGGGCCCGCGACTCGCTGCGAAAGGTCGCGGGCCCGATCCAGCCGCGCTCCGGAGGTGTGCCGAGACCGTCATCTCACGATGGTGACCTTGGTCGTCTCGACGCTTCCGGAACAGCGGAGGTTCACGAGATACGTACCGCTCGCCAGGCGGCGACCGGAGTCGTCCAAACCGTCCCAGACGATCCGGTGATTCCCGGCCGTGAAGAACCCGTTCGCGAGCTGCGCCACCTGTTTGCCGGCGACATCGTGAACCGTCAGTTCGATCCGCCCCGCACCGACGAGACTGAGGTAGATCGTCGCCCGCGGGTTCGTCGGGTTGGGAGTGACGCGAAGAAGAGGTGCTGAGGGCGTCATGTCGCCGCCGATTCCTGTCGTGACGGGGTCGATCCCGATCTCCTGCCGGACCCAGTTCCCCAGCAGATCCATCGTCATCACCACAACGGCGCCCGGCGACTCCGGGTCCTGGAGAGAAGCCTGGAAGATGACTTGAGCATCGCCGAAGCTGAACGACGCGACGGCCATCTCTACGTTCTGAAGCGAGCCCGCATCGGCTTCCAGGAGGGCGATGCCCACGCCGGCGTCCTGAGCCGAACCTGCGACCACGCCCGGTTCGGGCGAGGTGACGGTGATCTCGGGTGCGGCGGTGTCATCGCTCATGGGGGGCAGCGGCGGGACGATGTTCGACGGAATCGGCGAGTTCACGGTGAACGGATCGGTCCAGTATTCACCGTCGAGATCGTACTCGACGAGGATCCGATAAACCCCGGCCGGCACGTCGAAGAAGTAGGTGCCGTCCGAGGCGATCATGCTGTCGTACACGTTGAAGCCGCCCTGATCATCTTGCTGCCAGATGCTCACCCCCGCCCCCCGGATGGCATTTCCGGTGACCTCGTTCACCAGCCAGCCGGACGGCTGATAGCCCTGGTAACCGACGTAGTGAACGTTCGCGGTGAGCCACCGTTCACTCAGGTCCGGACACGTCACGCGGATGTCGTAGTACCCTTCCGAGGTGAGGTTGTCGATCAAGAAGTATGTCTGCGCGCCCGAGATCGAGAAGACCGGGCCGGTCAGGGATCGGAGTGCCAGGTCAACCGCCTGCGGCGATTCTCCACCGCAAATGCAGGGGGGGACCTCGCTGAAGCCCAGGAAGAGCCCCTGCGGCAGATTCTCGTTGCGCAGTTCTATGACGACCTCCTCGCCGTCCGGGCCGCTGGTGCGATAGATCGTCTGATAGGGACACGGCGGGACCGAGACCTCGACTGACGCGTCCGAGCAGTTGCCGGGCGAGTCGACGACGAGCGTCAGATCGTAGGGATCGCCGACCTGGTGGACCGAATAGATGCCTCCCGGGCAGATCGTATACGCGCAATCCCAACGACAGCCGTGCGGATCGACGCATTCCCAGATGCAGAGCTCTTCAGGCCCCTCCAGCGTGATCTCGACCTGCTGGCCGATTTCGAGGAGGTAGCTGTGGCCGTCTACCGCGACGGTCACGGCGCTGACCGACCAGCCGTTGCTCACGATCGCGGAGCAGGGGCCGGTCTGCGCCAGTGCTGTGCCGGATAATCCGAATACCACGCAGAAGATCACCGCATATCGCATCGCCATTCTCCCGGTTCGAGACGATTCCTAGAACAGGTACCGGGGTAGACCGGGTCCGCTGCCGAGATCTGTGGTGATTAGGCGAGTTGAGACTCGGACTGCTTGGTGGCCCCTCACCCCACCAGCGCCGCCGTGTCAGGAGCTTAGCACAGCGAGCCGGAGGAGGCCAATACTCCGCGGAGAGGACCGAGCTACCTGCTGGGGGAGGCAGTTGAAGTCGGTGCCATGCGACACCTCGTGGTGCCGCGCCGCGTGCCGCAGCCCCTGCGTCATCAGCGGGACGGTCGCGCCTCACCGTACCACGAGCAGCCGTCCGACGAGCTTGTCGTACGCCGCCTGGAGTCGGCACAGATAGATGCCGCTGGCCAGACCCGTCGCGTCGAATGTCACCTCGTGTTCACCTTCTGCCAGTCGACCGGCGCGCAGAGGAGTGGCGACGCGCCGCCCCCTCAGATCGAAAACATCCAGCCGTGCGTCCATGGCTGCGGGTAGATGGAACCGGATGGTCGTGCGCGTCTGCACGGGGTTTGGTCGGGCCTCCATCCTCAGCGCCAGTGCTCCTCGTCGAGCGACCCCCGTGGTCGCCGGCCCGAGTTCCACGATGCCACAGCGGGGAGTGCCATCCACGGTCGAGAAACCGCCGCCCACCTGGACAGCGCCGGCTGCGCTCGCCAGCGCGTGTACGATGCCGTCGCATTCCGGATTCCACGATGTGAGCGACCGATCATACTTATCGGCTGCGGCCAGGTGACGGCGTGGTTGCATACCTGCGGCAGTGAATTCTCCACCCATGTAGATCACGGCCCCGCTCACGAGGGTGGATAGGACGCCGGCGTTGGGATGCCAGGGCCAGTCCTCGGCCAGGTCGCTGAACGGGGAAAGTGCACCGAAGAAGGGGCTCGTACGGCCGCCGATCGTGGTGAAGTCACCGCCGACGTACAGTTCAACTTCGTCGTGGGCGATCGAGTGTACTGCGCCGTCGGCGCCGGGATTCCATGGTGCGGCTACCCCGGTCAGAGTATCCAGCGCGGCGATGTTGTTGCGGAGTTGACCGCCGATGCTCGTGAACGCCCCGCCGACGTACAGCCGGGATCCGCCGATGGCGAGCGCATTCACCGGTCCGTCGGCATCGGGATTCCAGGCTTCCGGGCCGGCATAGTTCACGGTGTCGAGGACGGCGATGTTGTTGCGAGGGATGCCATAAACACTGGTGAACTGCCCCCCCACGAAGACCAGGTGACGACAGAGGGCCAGCGCATGCACGGACCCCTCCACATCGGGGTCCCAGTTCTCGTCCGCCACCCCCGTGTCCAGGTCGAGCGAGGCCAGACCGCTCCGCATCTGTCCGCCGATCGAGGAGAAACGGCCACCCGCGAACATCCGCTCACCCGCGACAGCGATCGCCAGCACGGCGTCGTCCGCCCCGGGGTCCCAGTCCGTGGCGCGCCCGGTCGCGGCGTCCAGGGCGGCGATCCTGCCGCGGAGCACGCCGCCCATGTTGTGGAACCGGCCACCGGCGTAGACGGTGGCGCCCTGAACCGCGAGAGCCGCGACCGATCCACCGGCGGTCGGGTTCCACGGCAGCAGGGCAGCAGTCGTCGCGTCGACCGCGGCCAGATTCGACCGTTGCTCGCTTCCGCAGGCCGTGAATTCACCGCCCACGTAGAGCACCTCGCCGGCGAGGGCGAGCGCATGCACGGGACCGGCCGCGGTCGGAAACCAGTACAGAGGGTTGCCGCTGGCGGCGTCGATGGCCGCGAGTCGCAAATGGTACATACCGCCGACGAGCCAGAAGTCGCCGCCGGCATAGACGGTGGATCCGTGGGTCGCGAGGCAGTGGACCGGGCCGTTGGCCCCCGGATTCCAGGTGGTCAGGGCGCCTGTCGTCTCGTCCACGGCGGCGAGGTGATCGCGAGGCGATCCTCCAGCATAGAGAAACTCGCCGCCGACATACAGGATCCCGCCGGCTCGCGCCAGTGCGAGGACGGGCCCATCGCAATCGGTGAACCAGGGGAGTGGGACACCTGTCGAGGTGTCGATCGCCGCGAGCCCGGCGTGCACCTCGCCCACGTCGCCGTCCAAGAAGACGACGAATGCACCTCCGGCGTACACGACCGATTCGTTGACGAGCAACGCTCGGACCTCGCCGTCAGGCCGCGGATTCCAGGGGCTGGCTGCGCCGCTGACCGGGTCGAGCGCCGCCAGGTAGGAGCGCTCCTGACCGCCCGCGTGGTTGAAAGCGCCACCGGCGTAGACGAGCGCCCCGTCGGTGGCGAGGGCCATGACCGTACCGTCGGCGCCGGGATCCCACGGGGAGACCGAAAGGTCGGGCGCAATATGCGCGAGGTTGGAGCGGGCGACGCCGCCGACCCGCGTGAACGACCCGCCGATGAACCATCCGCCGGAGCCGTCGGAGACCACCGCCAGCACGGAACCCGTCACCCGGGGGAAGTCTGCGGGCAGGGTGCCCTCACCGGCGTCGAGTGGAACACCCCCACCCGTGGCGGGCCCGACATGCAGGAATTCCCCGCCGATGTAGATGGTCTCGCCTTTGTAGGCGGTGGCGTGAACGGGACCGTCGGTCACCCACAGGTCCTCACGGACCTGCTGGGCCGCCCCGGACCAGGGAAGCAGGACCGCGGCCAGTGCGAGCGGGAGAGGAGCGACCTTGCGGCACCATCGTCCCCGGAGAACGGAGCGGGGGTGTCGCAGATATGCAGGGATGCATCCGCAGACAGCAGATATCGAGAATTCTTGGTGCGCCATGGCCAACCTCCACCGGGATGCTTCGAGTCCCGTCGCCACCGGAGGACATGTCGTGCCAAAGCGCCTGTCGGCGCGCTGCGCGGCCGTGGTATCGCCTGCCCGAAACCGGCCGGACATCAATGCTTCAATGAACACGGGCGTGCGAATCGGCCGAAAACGGGGATCACGACTGCTATAGTCCCCCACTATGCGCTGTAGAGTCCCCCAACTATGCGCTGATGCGATTGTAGCGCCGGCGATATAGGAGTTTCAAGTTCAATCGCTGGAATCCAGAGCGGGCCGCCAGCGCCTCGACGGCGGACGCGGGCAGGAGGTGGGTAGTCATGGTAGTCGAGCTTCTCCCGCGCATCATCGTCGCGACTCTCATCGCCGCTCCCGAACGAATCACGAAGAACGTCCTCCGGCGCATGGAGTTCGACGTGGACTTGGAGATGGCGGCCGCGCCGATGCAGGAGGGCCACGGAGCCCACGCGGATGCCGACTCAGCCCCTGGTCTGCCGCTATTTTTTGCTCAGGTCCACCAGCAGTTGCCTGGTTCGCTCGGGGTCGCCTCCGGCGGCTTCAAGCCGGCCCAATCCGAACAGCGACTGGCCCAGGATGGCCTTGGCCCCGATTCCCCGGGCTACCTCTGCGGATCGCGCGAAGTGGATGAAGGCCGCCTGCCGGGCTTCACGCAGGTCTTTTCGGCGGCGTTTCGGGGTGGAGACGAAGCTGCGGCAGCGCAGCCCCGGGGCACCGCCGGTTCCACCCGGCCACCGACCTCGACACCGGCGACTTCGCCGCCGTCCAGGCGAAGGTGACGACGATCTCCTGGACATGAGGCGCCAGGACCTCGTGGAGCCAACCGGCCAGGGCACCTCCCTCGAGGCAGAGGCGACGCTGTCGGGGGATCGCTTCGATGGTCGAGATCAGAGCTTGGGCGTTGGTTTCGACGACCTGAGAGGTGAGGTGCCGGCCGCTGGGGCCGCTCGCGACCGTGCAGCTTGACGTGTGAGCGTCCGGCAGGTGTACGACCCCGCCGGCACACCCAACACGGTACGATGGGACGGCCCACGGCAAGGGAGGAGGAGGTCGCTCCAGTCGCCGGGCAACGTCATTCCCTCGATCTCGTCGTTCCACCGGACGCACGGAGGCCCGGGTCGCCCCGGGCCTCCTCCGTGCCGGCCGCCGCGCGGGCGGCCTACCATCGCCGGCTACGGCATTCCCCCGCCGCCCGGCCTTCGCGTACCTTACCGGTACAGCGACTTCACGTGCGACCAGGTGGACGGGCTCGCCGCCACCGTGCCGAGGTCGAAGAAGCAGATCGTGCCCCAGTCCACCTGCAGGTAGGCGTCGTCGGCGCCCTCCTGGATGAACATCTGCGTGTAGCCGCCGGCCGTGGCCTCGTTGAGGATGCCCCACAGCCCGTACGGCTCGGCCGGGTTGCCTTCGTCGAACGGCAGGGGGCCGCTGCTGTAGACCATCGAGTCGTAGATGATGCGGTACTCGATGGTGCCGGGGTTGATCTGGGTCAGGTTGTTGGGCGTGTAGATCATCTCCAGGCAGATCGTCTCGCCCTTGACGTAGTTCACGCCATAGGCCGCCGTGAACGAGTAGAACGGCAGCCGCCCGCCGAACACGGCGATCTCGCCGTCCGTGGAGCGCACGTTGAACATGCCGTCCACGAGTTGCGACCACCAGGGCGAGATCCCGATGCCGGCCTCGCCATCACCGGTGCCGGTGATGGTCACCTGGGCCGAGAAGGCGAAACCGTCGGTGTTCATGAACTCCTGCGCGGTCGTGCCGTCGGTGGAGAACCGCCACGCGTGCCGGTTCGCGAATCCCGCCGTGCCGCAGAACTGCTTCTGGTCGTTGATCGAGATCAGCGTGGGGTAGTTGTTGACCGTCGTCAGGATCGACGTCGGGCAGTCGTTGAAAACGCGCTCGAAGATCACGGCCGTGGTCGGGACCGTGGTGGCCAGCGCCGAGGCCACGAATCCGGCCATGAGCAGCGTGGCGACGCCCAGGCATACGAACTTCTTCATGTCATCCCTCCCAATGTTTTCAGGATTTGCTCGGCTTTGATGTCAGCTACGTTTCCCTTGTACTACGCACCACCTCCTTGACGGCTCATCCTGATAGCCGCCTCATTGTACCAGAATGCACCGCCGCCAGGCTACCTTCCCGCGCGACTCCAGGGCGTACAAGTAGACCCCGCTGGGCAACCCCAGTGCTTCAAGCGTAACCTGATGCGGCCCTTCGACTTGATCGCTATCGACCAGCGTCCTCACGCACCGCCCCCGCAAGTCGTACACCCGCAGGTTCACCGGCCCGCCGCGGTCCAGCCGGTAGGCGATGGTGGTGGCGCCCTGGAACGGGTTGGGCGTGTTCTGCTCCAGCTTCAGGAATGAGACGCCGCCGCCGGGGGGCACCGGGGTGACCGGCTGGAAGCCGGCGCGCTGCAGGCCGGTCTGGATGACCGGGTCCAGCATCATGCGGTCCCAGACCGACTCCGTGAGGTAATTCTCGATCATGATGATGATGGGGCCCTGGTCGATGCCGATGTAGTCCTGGCCCCACCAGAACTGGGTGAGATTGAAGGCGTCCTTGAAGCCGTACTCGCCCCACAGCATGGTGCCGAACGCATCGTAGAAGTTGTGCAGCGTGGGGATCACGATCTCCGGCGCGAAGGGGATTGACCCCGCCACGGCGGTGGGCGTGATGGTGCCGTTGTCGTTCTGGGCCGGCGGCGCGCCGTGGGCCAAGTAGCCGTCGGGATCGTCGCTGGCGGTCAATCCCCAGGTCAGCGAGTCGTAGCCCGCCCAGCCGCCCGGGTTGGCGATGCAGTAGGCCTGCTGCGCCAGGGTGGCGCGACGCGAGTTCTCGAAGTAATCGATCCCCCGGTTCCGCATGTACGCGTCGCGGATGCCGCGGAAGTCCACCCAGCAATGGGAGTACTGGTGCCCGAAGAGGGGCGGGAAGACCACGTAGGTCTGTCCGTAGTGCGTCTGCCAGTCGTAGCCGGTGGTCCAGGTGTTCCAGACGATGTCGATCACCGGGAAGGTGGGCGAGCCCAGGGCCATCAGGTACAGGATCATGGCCTCGTTGTAGCCGATCCAGTAGCTGTAGCCGCTGAAGCCCGTCTCCGGCTTCCAGCCCATGAGCAGGGCGCCGCCGCCGGCGGTCATGAACTGCCAGTCCACCCGGTTGAAGAGCGAGTCGGCCAGAGCGCGCACCGCCTGGTCGCCCGACTCGGCGCGGTCGAAGTACCGCCGTGCGTCCAGCACCCCCGCCATGAGCAGAGCGGTGTCGATGGTGGACAACTCGCTGCTCCAGGTGCGCACGCCGCTGTTGATGTCGAGGAAGTGGTAGAAGAGCCCGCGATACCCGTTCGTGCCGTACTGCGCGTCACCCTGGGGACCGTTCCACAGGGTCTGCATGCCGAGCAGGATTCGGTCGCGGCCCGCTTCCCGCGTCACCCAGCCGTGATCGATGCCGATGCAGATGGCCGAGATCCCGAACCCCTGTGCAGCGATGCTGCAGGGCGACCAGTTCTGGCTGCGGTCGCGGATCAGTCCGTTCACCGGGTTCGCCTCGCGCCAGAAGTAGAGGAAGGCCGTGCGCTGAAGCGAGTCCAGCAAAGCCTCGGTGGTGAGGGCGCTCTCGTCGGCCATGGCCCACCGCCCGGGAACCGCGGCGGCCGCGGCAGCCGCGGTCTCGAGTCCGGTGGCCTCACCCGTGTGGTTGCCGGTGGCGCGGGTGCCGGCCGCGCCGGTCGGCACGGCAGCGCCGGTCACGGCCAGCGCGGCGGCGACCAGCAGCAGAAGGTGCTTCCGGACGGCATGCTCATGGTCGCGCTCTCTCATGGCGTGGTCTCCTCGCTGGGCCGGCCGCGCGCGGCCGCTCGCCCGCAGCGTCCATCAGAACACCAGCACCACCGACACGCGGTGGGTGTCCTGCAGATGGTCGTGGTCCGCCCACGCGTAGTCCACGTGGTAGCGGTTGTTGCCCAGGTACCCCTGGATGCCGAAGCCCAGGGTGAGGCCCAGCTCGCGGTCGGTCTGGAAAAGCGTCTGGTAGCCGGCGCGCAGCGCCAGCAGGTCGCGCCAGGCCCACTCCAGCCCCACGTTGACCGACTCGCTGTTGTCGTTGGGATGCAGCGCCTCGGCCAGGAACAGCATGCTGATCTCGCGCGTGGGCCGGAACGGCACGCTCAGCCCCAACCGGAAGACCCCCGGCAGCGGGAAGTCGTCGGTCCACAGCTCCGCCGGTAGCGAGCTGTTGTCGCCGAACCGATCGGGATCGGCGTCATAGCGGATGGCCAGGTCGTCGCCGTCGAATCCGGCGCGCGGCCCCACGTTGGCCAGGCTGAAGGCCAGCAGGATGCCGCTTTCCGAGAGTCGGTACATCGTACCCATGTTCATGGTGAACATGTGCAGCGACGAGTGCCAGATGCGCTCGGTGGCGTAGTTCACCTGCAGCCCGGCGGCGAACCGGCTGGTGATGCGCACGCCGTAGCCCACGGCCAGCGCCGTGTTGGCCACGGTGTAGCGCTCGCCGGTCCCCAGCGGCTGCTCCACCGTGCGCACGTCCATCTCGCCCGAGTTGAGCGCGGTGACGCTGGCGAACAGGGTGCTGTTCCCGCTCACCGGCAGTGCGAAGGCGGCGTAGTCGAAGCTGATGTCGGCGAACCAGAAGCTGTGCGAGTACTGCACCGCCGGCCGTTCCAGCAGGCCGATGGCGCCGGCGTTGTAGTACACGGCCTCGATGGTGCCGGGCAGGGCCGCGCCGGCATTCCCCAGGGCTGCCGCACGCGCGCCCGGCTCGATGCGCAGGAAACCGCCCACCGTGGTTCCCACCTTGCTCTGGCCGCGGGCCGGGCCGGCGCCCGCGAGCAGTGCGAACATCGCCACCAGCACCACGACGGCCAGCAGCACCGGCGTCGCCGGCCGCGCTGCCGATGCCAGGGCCGTCGCCTCCGCGGGCAGCGCTGTCTGCCCCCTCGCCGCCCGCCTCGGCGTCGCCCGACCGATCGTCATGTCCCGCCTCGTGTTCACGCTCTCCGCTCTCACTTGATGATGGCGAACTTGCCGATATGGGTGCCCAGGTCGCCGCCGTCCACGTGGAAGACGTACAGGCCCGGCGCAACGTCCAGGTTGTCCTTGGTGCGCAGGTCCCACGCCACGTAGCCGTCCGTGGAGCCGTCGTGCTCCAGGATCCGCACCAGCTCGCCGCGCACGGTGTAGATCCGCACCTGGCAGCGGGCCGGGAGCCCGCGGAACTCCATTCGTCGATCGCCGCGGCCGGCGACGGCGAACCGCTCGGGTTCGAAGCTGGCCGACGCCACGTAGGGGTTGGGCACCACGTAGGGCTCCAGCTTCGCCTGGGTGGCAGCGGGGTTCACATGCTCCCCCAGGGTAGCGAAGAGGAACACGTCCTCGGCGCCGTAGGGCCGGGTCACGGCCAGCAGGAACTCGTCGCCCGCCGCGGGCGGCTCTTGCGGATCCTCTTGCACCACCTCGATGCGCCACGTGGGCTGCTCCACGTCGCCCTGGCTCTCGTGGTAGGTGACCACGTCGATGCGCTCCTCGACCTGGCTCAGGGTGCCGTCGAGATCGAGGTCGATGAAGAGGAAGTCCAGGCGCTGCAGCCCGTCCGGCGACCGCGCCAGCACCCGGAAGCGAGCGGGACGCCCCGGCCGGAACGCCTGGCTGAGCGAGGTGTCAACCACCTCGTCGTGGAACTCCACGACGAGGTCGTCGGGGAACCCCGGTCGGATCAGGTTCCGCGACAGGACGGGCAGGTAGCTCACTTCGACAGCGACGTCGGTGGAACTGCCCGCCAGGAAGCCGGTCCTCGTGGTATTCACCGCCACCTGCTCCGGAGTGTCCACCACCGGCAGCAGACCCGCGCCCACGGGGCCGGTGCCCTGGCCCGCGAGGTCCCGTCCCGCCTCGAACAGGATCGAGTCCGAGGTGGCGTCCGTGAGCATGTAACGCGCCGCGCGGAGGCTGTCGGGGTGCGGTGGCGCGAACGTGACGCGGAAGACGTGCTCGTCCGGCACCAGCCCCGAGTTCACCACCTGCACCGCCACGCTGCCGTCGCCCCGGCCCGCCACCTGGCGCGCCGAGTCGGCGCTGGCCGGCACGAAGCCCAGCACCCGCGGGTTCGGCCGTACCGCCACCACGTTGGATGGCAACACCAGCCCCGCGCGCGGACTGCGCGACGGCGTGATCGCGTTCTCCGACGGCGGGAAGTTGAACCTGTCCGACTCCGAGCCGTAGTCGTAGGCCGTGACGGCGTAGTAGTACTGCTGCCCGTTCACCACGCTGTGGTCGGTCCAGGTATGGGTGATGCCGCTGTCGTTGCCCAGATACTCGGAGCGGCCTTCCACGTCGTGCTCGGCGAAGCCGGTGCGGCCGTTCACCAGGTCGAAGGCAGCTACCCACTGGCCGTTGAGCAGCGACTCGATCCCCCCGCCGTCGCCGCCCTCGCGCGGGTCGCGGAAGTCGGGATCGGTGGAGCGATAGATGCGGTACCCCTCGAAGTCGCGCTCGCCGGTCACCGGGTCCACGGTGCGCTCGGCCTCGTCGTCCCAGGAGATGCGCACCCAGCCGTCGCCGGCGTCGGCGGTGACGGTGGGCAGCTTGGGCGGCACGGCGAACCGGTAGTTGGCGTTGTAGATCTGCTGAACGGTCTGCACCGTGCGCGAGAGCTGGTCCAGGTCGGCGCCATAGGCCAGCGCCAGGCTGAAGCGCTCGGTCTGGCCGGCGCGCAGGCGGAACGGCCCCGATGCGAACAGGAAGCCGATGTTGTAGTTGGCCGCCAGATCTTCGTTCTCGAACCGGTCTTCCGGGTTGGGCGCGGTGAACTGCTCGTAGAGCCGCCGCGGCCACTCCTGGGTGTCGGTGTAGAAGAGGATGTTGTCGGTGCGCTGGTCGGGGTTCCCGGTGCCGGCGCGGATGCGGTTGAACTTGAAGCCGGTGAGGCCGATCTGGTCCGACTCGTTGAGGTCGGTGCGGTCGAAGTTGGGCTCGCCGTCCGTGGGTCTACCGTCGCCCTCGCCCGTGTCGCCGGTCCCCGGCAGTCCGTCGGCCCCCACGTCGTGCACGGTGGCCACCCAGTCCATGTCCTCGTCGCCGGTCCACCAGACCCCCTCCAGGTAAGCGGGCGTCTCCTCCAGCGGGCCGTAGTTGCGCTCGAAGTCCTCCAGCACGTAGTCCTGGGTCACGCGGGCGGCGATCTGGTCCTGGCCGTCGATCCGCTCGCCCGGCCCGCCATCGCGGCGTTCGTCGATGATGCCGTCCAGGTCGTTGTCCACGAGATCGGTGGCGTTGCCGGGGGTCTCCATGTAGGCGTAGCCCAGGTAGCCGGTCTGCCCGCACGAGCTGTTCAGGTCCACGCCATGGCCTTCCTTGTCCCAGGTGTAGACCAGGTTGATCTTCAGGCCGTCGAACACCTCGCGGTAGAAGGCGTTGTCGTCGTCCGACTCGGGGATGTTGTCGCAGGACAGCGCCGAGCCGCCCACGCCCGAATCCATGTAGAGTCCGAAGATGATGTTGTCGTCGTAATCGACGGTGCCCTCGTTGGTGATGTCGTAGTACCAGAAGATCACGTTGCGCGCCTGCGGGTTGGCCCACTGGAACCCGCGCACCTCGATGCGCAGGCCCAGTCCGCGGCGGGTCGAGTCGCGGGCGTCGGGATAGAAGTTCCAGGCGTCGTAGTACTGGTCGTCCATGACCGTGTAGCTCTCCTGGTCGGCCACGATCTGCTTGCCGAAGTAGCCGTTCCAGGAGCCGGGCCAGCCCGGGTCGTCCAGGTCGTTCAGGCGATCCGGCCACGAATCGGGCCAGGTGCGCGGGTCGTTGCTGATGGCCGGCGAGCGGGCGGGGTTGAGCGCGGGGTCGGGCTCGAAGTAGCCCGGGCGCGGCTCGAACCGCATCACGCGCGCGTTGTAGGGGCTGGTGCCCTGCCGTTCGCGGAAGCCGGTCTCCATGATGTAGGCTTCCGCGCCGTGGGCCTGGGTGATCTTGGCCAGCACGAACGGCGTGATGCCGTCGCTGTAGTTCATGCCCGTGCCCTTGGGTACCTCCACCGAGTGGAACACCGACAGGTCCACGCGCAGCGGATCCTGCGGATAGTCGCCCACCATTCCGTAGTTCCAGAAGATGGTGCGCATGTTGTTGGCGTCGTGCTGGCCCGCCCGCTCGGCGAAGTGGGTGCCGCGCTGATCCGGCGGCACCGGGGTGGGCACGTCGGCGCTCGGCCGTCCGGTCACGAGCACCCCCACGGCCAGCCCCACGGCGATCAGGATCCGGGTTCGTCGCTTCCGCACCACGTGTGCAGGTCCTTCCGGTCGCGGTTGTAGGGGACGCCCCGCGGCGCCCCGGTTGCCGGTCGCTTCACCAGCCCACCCGCACGCCCAGTTCGATGCGGCGCGGCGGGTAGTAGCGGGTGGCGTCGCCCAGGGCCACGCGGTCGGGTCCCGGGAAGCGCGAGTAGAACGGGCTGCCGGTGCTCGGGAACACCGCCCCGTTCACGTAGCGCGCATCGAACACGTTGAAGACGCGCAGGAAGATCGCCGAGCGGACGGCCAGGTCCACCGTCTTCTCGGCGCGCAGGTCCACCACGATCCCGGCCGGCTTGCGGCCCGAGTTGGTCTCCAGACCGTAGCCGAAGCCCGACTCGATCACCGGCGTGTATGGTTGCCCGCTGCCGGCCTGGATGACGGTGCTGATGGAGTAGTCGCCCGGCCGCGACAGCGCCGCGGTGAGATTCATCGTGTGGCGCTGGTCCCAGTTGAACGGCACCAGCCGCGGCCGCGGATCCTCCCCGGCGGCGGCCCGCGTGGCGGTCTCGCGCGGGTCGCTGCTGTTGCCCAGCGCCTGCAGCAGCGTGTAGTCCAAAGCGAGCCGCACCGGTCCGATGCGCCGGTGGTCGATGGCGAAGGTCACGCCGAAGGCGCTGCCGAAGTCGACGTTGGTCAGACGCGGGTACTCGGCCCCGGTGTAGGTCTCGATGAACTCCACGCCGAGCAGGTCGCGGATGTCCTTGTAGAAGATGGTCAGGTCGAACCCCAGGTCGGGATTGACGATCTGCTTGTAGCCGATCTCGTACTGCACCGTCTTCTCGGGTCCAACGTCCGGGTTGCCCATCACGCCGTAGTCGATGGCGCCGGCCTGCAGGTTGCGCAGCCGGTCGTAGTCGGAGTTGTTGAAGATGGTGCCGATGGGGGGCGCCTGGTGGAAGTGGGCGTAGGCCACGTGGATGGCGACGGAACGGTTGTTTGGCTATACGCGCGAGGAGCTGATCGGCCAACCGG